>JBJECE010000021.1:0-52460 GCA_051870755.1 Paludibacteraceae bacterium
CTCCCTGCCGACGAAAACGAGGTAAAATTCCCCTTAAAGAACAGGGCGGACGGATAGACCGCAGTAGCGGTCGTTGTAGAACCCGTCCACGCCGTCCGAGAAGAAGTACACGAACCACGCGTGGCCCGGGTAGTCCGTGTAGAGCGAACTCGACCAATAGTAGCCGTCGTAGCCCGCGAAGCCCAAGTCACCGTAGTCGCGAAGGCCCGCCGCAGGGAGAAAGATGGCATTACCATTGGTCAGGCTGGTTACTATGTAACCATGAACGCCTATACCCTTATAATCATCCGTCCATTTCCATGCGCACTTTTCACGCAGTTCCGTCCATTCGGCATTGGTAGGCATACGCCACGCACCGCCCCAGTTGGCACGGGCAGCATCTCTATCCAATGGTAAAACAGACGGATTTGCAGAATAAGAATAATTCGAATTCGAGTACGAAGATTTTGGCTCGGTTTCGCCCCAAGCAAAATAGTCGCCGTAGCCTTCGGGGCGCACAGCACCTACGTTGTGGGTTGCCCACTTTACACTCAGACCGAGATCCACCCACTCGTAACCGTTTTCGGTGTTGGCGGCAGTGCCGTTATCGCCGTTTTGCCCATTGTCGGGGCCGTTTTGCGGTTCGCAGGCGGCAAAGGCCGCTGCCACGCAGCACAAGGCTGCAAAAAATTTTAAGTTTTTCATTGTAATAAAAAATTAAATTGTAAAAAAAATAAATTGTTTGAAACACACATTTGTTGTGTGCTCTGTCATACTAATGACATTCATCGGCAAAAAGTAACCCGAAATCTCTTGATTTTTGCTATTTTTTTCATCAGAGGTGTTTTTGGGTTGCTGTTTGTCTTTGTCCGATGCCTATTTTACCCGAAACGATTTCGCAAATTGTTGGATAGACATCGGGCATGTCTGCGGTACCAAATGATCAATTTGGGAGTGTACAAATTGTAACCCTTCGTCTGACAATTTTCCGACAACTCCTTGCGAAAAATCTATCAATTCGCTTGCCTTAATCAGATGCAGAGGAACCAAATAAGTGTTTTCAAACACAACCTGATATTTATCAGGATCGTTGATAAAATGTTCCGCACGCATAGGTACATTGGGTATAGGCGAATCTTTTGGCGCACCATGGCTTATAATACAAGCCTCGTAATCGCCATCGTGTTTACCCAAAATGACAATAGGATGAACTTCGTTCTCACGACATTTTCCCCAGTAAATGTTTCCAACTTCAATTAAATTGTTCATAGTGTTTTTATTATTTTTTTGGTGTGCCTACTCTGTTTTTATCGGATTTTCGGCATGGATCCGCAGCACCGGAAAGAAAAAATGGGTTGGTGTGTGCGCATAAAAAGAGCGTGGTGCTTTGCTTTTTCATCGGACACTGCGGTTCTGGACGGACCATTCTCCCAACTACGAATAAAGCCCACGCTGTGAAACGTGAGCGTCGTGAGCTTACCCTCGGGAGAACATGAAATTGTCCAGATTTCAGTGTCCAAGTTTTTTGCTTATAACGCTATTTCCTTATATGTCTGTTTCAAGATGCGCACACGAATGGTTCGTGCTTCTATTTCATAGGCAACAATGTTTTTTGTCGTTTATGTTTCGATTATTCGCCACAAAGTTACAACAAACTTTTCGAACTATCAACAAAAAAGGCACAAAAAAAAGCGAAACGACTGAAAATCAATCGTTTCGCTTACTAACCTGTTGCCTAACCCGGAATCGAACCAGGATCCTCGGTACCAAAAACCGGTGTACTAGCCATTATACTATTAGGCAATACCACAACTCCTTTCGGTTTTGCGGTGCAAAGGTAGTGCTTTTTTTGTTACCCGCCAAATTTTTTCGCATTTTTTTATCATTAAATTTTATATTCGGCAAAAATCGTGTATCTTTGCAGACAGAAAATCGGCATCAAACCACACGAATATGGCCATAGAGATAGAACGCAAATTTCTCGTCATCGGCGACGACTACAAGCACACGGCGAACGGCATACGCATCGTGCAAGGCTACATCTGCAACGACAAAACACGCATTGTGCGTGTGCGCATCTACGGCGAGCGTGCCTTTTTGACCATCAAAGACGAGGCAGTAGGCTTTGCGCGCCACGAATTCGAGTACGAAATTCCGCGTGCCGACGCCGAAATCATGCTGCAAAACATCTGCCAACAACCCATCATCGACAAAACGCGCTACCGCTACCCCGCCGGCGATTTGTGTTGGGAAATCGACGAATTTCACGGCGAAAACGAAGGGCTGGTCGTCGCCGAATTGGAGTTGCCGGCCATCGATACTCCGTTCGACACGCCTGCGTTCGTAGGCGACGAAGTTAGCGACGACCAGCGCTACTACAACGCTAACCTAATCAATCACCCGTATAAAAATTGGTAATCAACAACAAACATTATGAAACATCACAATTTACTCATAATCAGCACTTTGCTTATTTTCAACGCCTGCCACCGCGCACCGCAGTTCACTGTCGAAGGCACTATCGATGCTGCCGCCGGCGACACGTTGTATTTGGAGGAAATCACCGACTCAGCCACCCTATTCATCGACTGCGCCGTGCTGCCTGCCGACGGGCGGTTCACGTTCAGTGCCGACCAGCCGAAGTATCCCGAATTTTACCGGCTGCGCATCGACAGCGAAAGCATCGTCTTTGCCATCGACTCGTGCGAGACTATCGGTATCGCGGGACAAAAAAAGCGCTTTGCCACCGACTACACCGTCACCAACTCCGAAAACTCACAAAAAATACAGCAGTTGCGCAATTCCGGTTTCGACCTTCAACGCACCGTCAATGCGGCGCACGCCAATAACACTTGGGACAACGCCGAAATAGTGACACTGATAGAGCAACACAAAACGCTGGCACGCCAAATCGTCATGTCCGACACGCGTTCGACAGCCGCATACTACGCTGTGAACCAAATGGTTAACGGCATACAATTGTTCCAAGTGGACAATCGCCTCGACCGCAGTTACATCGGTGCCGTGGCTACGGCCTACAAGGTATTTATGCCCGACAATCCGCGCACCAAACGCCTCGAACAGCACGTACTCGGCGCCATCAGTGCGCAAAACATACTGCAAACCGACGCCGAACTCATCGGCGCCATCGACATCGAATTGCCGAACCGCTTGGGCGAACATGTCAAACTGTCGTCGCTCAAAGGCAAAGTGGTGCTTGTCGATTTTTCGGCATACGCGCTCGAACAAGCCACCACGCACACCCTGTTTTTGCGCGAACTATACAACGCGTACCACACCGCCGGATTCGAAATTTATCAAATATCGCTCGACGAAAACAAACTATTTTGGCTCGAACAGACACGCGCGGTGCCGTGGGTTTGTGTGCGCGACAAAAATGCGCCCAACTGCAAATATCTGCTGTCGTACAACGTACAAAGCATTCCGGCGTGGTTTCTGATTGACCGCAACGGCGACATCGTAGCCGGCAAAGATTTGAACGCCGACAATCTGCAGCAATCCATCGAACGCCAACTCGCCAAACCTTGATTACCGCCGCAGAGATAAAACAAGAAGCGTTGCGGCTCGGTTTCGATGCCTGCGGCATTGCACAAGCCTGCCATCTGCCCGACGACGCTGCATATCTGCACACATGGCTCGCCGGCAATTTTCATGGCGAAATGGCCTATATGGAACACTATGCCGACAAACGCGCCAACCCGCAACTCCTATTCGAAGGCGCACAATCGGTCGTGGTGGTGCTGATGAACTACGCACCATCACACGTTCTAAACAGTACGCAACCACAGATAGCCAAATACGCATACAGCACTGATTATCACTTTGTTATAAAAAATAAATTGCGCCAATTACAGCAGTTTATCGATGCACGCGCCACACAGCAGTGCCGGATTTGTTGCGACAGCGCGCCCGTGTTCGAACGTCGCTGGGCTGAACGTGCCGGCCTCGGCTGGATAGGCAAAAGCGGCATGCTCATCAATCCGGAGATCGGTTCGTACACGCTTATCGGCGAACTGATAACCACGCTGCCGTTAGACTACGACCAACCTATCGGCAGCCGCTGCGGCAGTTGCACCAAATGTATCGACGCCTGCCCTACCAAGGCACTTATCGGAGCACAGAAGTTAGATGCGCGCAAATGTATTTCGTATCTGACCATCGAAAAGCGCACGCCGCTGACCGATGCCGAAAAGGCGCAATGCGGGCGACAACTATTTGGCTGCGATGCCTGCCTCGACGCCTGTCCGTGGAACAAAAAAGCGACACCGCACCACACGCCCGAACTGATGCCGCCAGCTGATTTTTTCGAATTGGATTGGGCACACCTCTCGGCCTCGCAATTCAAAAAACGATTCTGCCATTCGCCATTACGGCGCGCCGGTTTCAAAAAAATAAAAGAAATGGCGGATTTCATTCTAAACGAAACCCGCCATTGACCTGTCGGCAAAAAAGCCGCTCAATTAACTAATAATCAGTCAATTATTCGTCATTCATTGAAATCAGAAATTCTTCGTTGTTGTCGGTGCGCTCGAGTCGGCTTTTCAGGAACTCCATCGCCTCCATCGAGTTCATGTCGGCCAGATATTTCCGCAATATCCACATTTTGTTGAGTGTCGAAGCGTCTTGCAACAAATCGTCGCGGCGCGTGCTCGAAGCCATGATGTCCACCGCCGGAAATACGCGTTTGTTGGCCAATTTGCGGTCGAGTTGCAACTCCATGTTACCCGTGCCCTTAAATTCTTCAAAAATGACATCGTCCATTTTCGATCCGGTATCGGTCAGCGCCGTAGCAATGATGGTGAGCGAGCCGCCGTTTTCGATGTTGCGTGCCGCGCCAAAAAAGCGTTTCGGTTTGTGCAGCGCATTTGCATCGACACCGCCCGACAGCACTTTGCCCGATGCCGGTTGCGCCGTGTTGTATGCGCGCGCCAAACGCGTGATGGAATCCAGCAAAATCACGACATCGTGTCCGCATTCGGCCAAACGTTTGGCTTTTTCGTGTACCATGCTGGCCACTTTGACATGGTGGTCGGCCGATTCGTCAAACGTCGAAGCAATCACTTCGGCCTTAACGCTGCGCGCCATGTCGGTTACCTCTTCGGGACGTTCGTCTATCAGCAAAATTATCATGTAAACTTCCGGATTGTTAGCCAAAATTGCATTAGCCAACTCTTTGAGTAACACCGTTTTACCCGTTTTCGGTTGGGCGACAATCAAGCCACGCTGTCCTTTGCCTATCGGTGCAAACATATCGACAATACGCACCGACAGCGAGTCGTTTTTGCCGGTTGTCAATTTGAATTTTTCGTCGGGGAACAGCGGCGTCAGATGTTCAAACGGCACACGGTCGCGCACAAGTTCTGGTGCAAAACCGTTTATTTTTGTAACGCGCACCAACGGAAAATACTTTTCGCCCTCTTTCGGCGGACGAATCGGGCCTTCGACGGTGTCGCCGGTTTTCAGTCCGAAGAGTTTGATTTGCGACTGCGACACATAAATATCGTCGGGCGACGACAAATAGTCGTAATCTGCCGACCGCAAAAAGCCGTATCCATCGGGCATGGTTTCCAACACGCCTGTGCCAATGAGTATATCATCGAACTCGTATGGTTTTTCGTTACTATCGAGCGCGCTGTTTCGCCCATTCGGATTATTTTTCGGGCGATTATTCTGATGTGTTTGCGGTTTTTCGGGTTCTTCGACCGGTGCCTCTATCGCCGCCGGTTCTGGCGTTGAAGGTTGTGGCAACGCTTGTTTTTCGGCAGGCTTCGGCTGCACATCGCTCGGCGCCGATGCGGTTTCGGGCTGTGCGTCAGGCTTCGGCTGCATCGGTTGCGGCGTTGCCTCGGCTACCACCGGTTCGGTTTTAGGCACGGCCGGTGCAACTACGGGGTCGGCTACGCTTGTTTTTTTATTGTTCTTTTTCTTCTGAGGCTGTTTTTTGTTCGGATTATTCAGCACCACTTTAACGGTTTCCTGCGTATTTTCGCCGGCCGTTTCGACTACGGCACTTGCCGCAGCCACAGCTTTGCGTTGGGCACCAATACGCTGCCGTTTGCGCGGTTGCGGATTTTGTGCGGCTTGCGCAGCTTTCGATATGGCTTGTTGATCCAAAATGGCATATTTCAATTGCTGTACATCAAGTGTATCGGCTTTCTTAATGGCCAAATCTTTGGCTATCGCCAAAAGTTCCTCTTGCGATTTTTCTTCTAATTGCAAAATGTTATACATAAAAAAAATAGAATTGTGTGATAAGCGACTACGAATATGGCATACAATAAACATGCCACAAATACATGCTATTCAAAAAAAGGGGTTGCAAACGATGAAGCAAGGTGCGCTCCACCCTAATTGTTTGATGGTGCAAAATTACAAATAATTTCGCAAACCACCAAATTTTACGTCAAAAAAAAGGTATTTTTTGCCTACAAAAAAAGCCGTAACTCGTCAATGAGTTACGGCCTGATACTATGGCACACTGCCACGCGCAGATTATTGCACTGTCAGCGAATCGGTTGCAGCACAAGTAGTTACGGTTGTTTCGGCGGCATCAGGGCAAGCATAGACAAACACCAAATACGCCACTGCTGCCACTACCAGCACAGCCAGAACGATGTACAAAATTTTGCGCCACAAAGGGATGCCTTTGCGTGCAAAAGGGTCTTGCAATTTCAGTTTCGGGAGCACGGCCATTTTGGTCAATGTGGCGCCAAACAATATGTTTACCAGCACATTAGCATTGACAGCCCAACCATTGGCGTTGAGCAGCGGCGCCAAGTTACGTTTTCGCAACTTCAAGGCGGCCATTATCATCGACGGGCCCGAAATCAGGAACAACAATCCCAGCAACACCAACGGCATCTGCCACCAAGTCAGGGCGGCAAACCCTTTGGCCACGCTCACCAATGCCGTGCCAATCATGCCCAAAGCCATGCCTAACGCAGCAAAAATGCCGGCAAATTTGGCAATGTCGAACGCAGGCGCCGGCGCTGCTGCACCATCGGCCGGTTTCGTTTCGGGTATAGCGGAGAGTTTGTCCGTTGCATCGGCCATCATTTTCGAATCTTTGTCGGCGGCACGTTTGTTTATCAGGTTTTCAATCCACACCGAAATCCGGCGATATGGCGACCAAAATGCTTGTCCGATACTGATGGGATTATCAACAATTTTTGTAACCGTGGCGTCCCAATCCAACCCTGCGCGGTCGTAGAAAACAGCATTTTTACCGACCGTCAGATTATTGACTTCGCCACTTGTCATCACGGCTACTATCTGCATCGTTGCATTTTTGGTTTTCGAATAGCAATCGCAATAAATCAAAAACATGCCGCTGGCTGCTGCCATCAGGTTGTGTTTAGCCATATCGTTCACTTTCAGGCACAAGTCGCAACTGCGTTGGTCGATGTAGAGCGTTCCGGCCTGAAAAATGGCTTTTTGCTGCTGATTACGCGAGTAAAAATCGGAAAACGTAACAAAATTTTTGATCAATACATAGAAATCACGACACAAATGCAGCAGTTTATCGACCGCTTGTATTGATGCGGCTTCGGCGGCCAAGGCTTTGTCGGCGTCTATCAGTGCGAGCAAATCGGCTTTGCGGTTTTGTGTCAGCACGGCCTCGATGGTTGCCATGCCCAACGATTCGACCACTTCACCGGCTTTGGCCGCTTTCCACGCCAAATACGGTGCAAATTTGGCGGCAACAGCCTGCCAATCCTTTTCGGTCAACACCTCAGCGGCAGGAAAATCAACATCAACCACCAGTCGCTTAAAATCAGCCAACTTATTCATCCACGCAGGATTAACGCCTTCGGTAAGCGAAAGTGCATTTTGTGCGCCGATGCGCGCCAACGGATAGGTCGCGATTTCGTCCATGCAGCCGGCCAAATTCTTATCGCTGATGTTGCCCATGCGCTCGGCCGACACGTCAAGTAAGGCCGAAGCATCGGCATCGAACGCCACTAATTGGCAGCGCACGAAATAATCATCGACCTTATCTTTCAGCGCCGTGTATGCAGCCAGCGCGGCTTCGGTATTGTCGCCGTAGGGCAATTCGCACTTGGCGGCCTGCCATGCTGCGTATGCCTCGCAGGCTGCATAGAAGGCTTCGACTTGTTCGGCAGTGATGCCATCGACACCGCTCCGGTCGGGCGTGCCTCCAATGGTCTGCACGCAAGCGGTTATCACGGCTTGAAGTTCGGCATCGTCGGTCGATGCTGCGGTAACAACGCCGTCGCCGTTCAGTTTCGTATTGGAAAAAATAGCGATGCTGTCAGCCGTATCAGCCAAGGCGATGTCCTCTTTGTCCAAACCCAAATTTTTCAGAATCTGTTTGGCCGAATTGTAGAGTTTCTGTCCGTCATCGGTGCTGCAATCGATGTCGCTCAAGGCAATGCGTCCTTCTTGTTTGAGCAGCAGGTCGGGCGTTTTCAGTACCGATGTGAGCCACTTGGTGGTTTCGACAACTTCGTTCACACGAATTTTTCCATCGTTGTCGGTATCCATAAATTCGAGGGTTTTCTCATCAATTTCCAGCCCTTTGACCGGACAACTCAACACTGTCCACAATTTTTGATCGAGTTCGGGCAAATGCGCGATGTCGTCGCCTGTTTCGATTTTTACGCGTGTAACGCCACCCACTTGTGCAAACTTCCAATCATACGATTTTTTTTCCATACTATGTTTGTTATTTATTTTGTTCGAAAATCATGCCGTAAATTGTATCAGTCGCCCCCACATGCTGCTTGACATAATCGCTTGCGCGCTGTGCCGCTTCGTGGTCGATGAACAAGGCTGTGATCAAGTCTTCCAACTGCCGATAGGAGTGGATTGCAAATCCGCCGCCACACGCAATCAAATCGCGGGCTTCGCGAAATTTGTGATAGTTCGGTCCAAACACAACCGGAACGCCCCACACAGCTGCTTCGAGCGTATTGTGAATGCCGACGCCGAAGCCGCCACCAACGTAGGCCACACGGCCATATTGATACAACGACGACAGCACACCTATCGTATCCACCACCAGACAATGCGCTTTGGCCGCTTCGTCGGGAGTGGTTTGCGTGTACAGCACAAAGTTGCAGCGCAGTTTTTCGCACAAACTTGCGATGTGTTTCGGCGACACAACGTGTGGCGCAATTATCATTTTGCAAATATCCTGATTGGCATTGATGTAGCGCACCAATAAATCTTCGTCGGGTTCCCACGAACTGCCGACTACCAACACTTTGCTATCGCGCGCAAAGGCTTCGGCTATAGGCAACTGTCGAGCGGCAGCCGCTATGTCGGCCACACGGTCGAAACGCGTATCGTCGCCCACCGTAACATGCTCTACGCCAATATTTTCGAGCAGTTGTTTCGAGGCTTCGTCCTGAACAAAAATGCGTGTATAGCAGTGCAACAACGATCGAAAAAATCCGCCATACGGTTTGAAAAACATCTGTTTTTCTCTGAAAATGGACGAAATCAGATAAATGGGTACTTGCCGGCGATGCAGTTCCAACAAATAATTTGCCCAAAATTCATATTTCACAAATATGGCGTGCGATGGATTGACCAAATCCAGAAAACGCCGCACATTGGCCGGCGTATCGAATGGCAAATAACACACCATATCGACACAGGCGTAATTTTTGCGAATTTCGTACCCCGATGGCGAGAAAAACGTCAATAATATTTTGCGTTCGGGTTGCTGCCGGCGTAAGCGTTCAATCATCGGGCGTGCTTGTTCGAACTCGCCTAACGAGGCGGCATGAAACCACACATAACGCTCGCCACGACACTGCGCCAACGCATCGAATGCAAGCGCATCGCCACGATGGCGCGCACGCAGTTTGGCACTGAACACCGATGCCAATGCCACATAGCCTTGCATCAGACGAATACCTATATTATACAGGAAGTGCATACCATGAATGTGTTTATAAATTCTAAATTGCAAAATTACTATATTTTTTGCGACCGACCAAATGTCTAAACAGACATATTAAAAAAGCATTCCGAATCGGGGAATGCTTTCTGTCGTTGCTACGAAATGGGATAAGATGTTTATTTTCTCAAACCCAATTCCTTAACGATAGCACGATAACGTTCGATGTCGATTTCTTTCAAGTAGTCGAGCAAACGACGACGTTTACCAACCAACATTCTCAACGAACGTTCTGTACTATGATCTTTGTGATTTGACTTCAAATGTTCCGTCAAATGGGCAATACGGTAGGAAAACAATGCGATTTGTGATTCGGGAGAACCAGTGTCAGTGTTAGACTTTCCGTATTTGCCGAAGATCTCTTGCTTTTTCTCTGCGTCTAAATACATAGAAATAAGTGAATTAAAAAAATAACAATTATGAAAACAAAATCCCACAAATGGGACTGCAAAGATACAACTTTTTATTGATTCTGCAAAGTTTTTTCTATTTTTTTGTACAATTTGGTGCATTTGCATCATTTTCGCCTTGTGCGGTGTTCAAAACATAGCGTTTGTAGTACGAAATCAACAAGGTAGTCATGGGCAAAGCGATAATCATGCCAACGACGCCGAATAAGGCACCAAACACCGACAGCGACAACAAGATGATGGCCGGTTTCAGCCCCATAAATTTTCCCATGATTTTTGGTGTAAGCAGCAGATCCTGAAGACCTTGCACCACTACAACCACCACACCGACCGAGAGAATCAGCAGCCAGACATTCTGCCCCGTTTCCATCGAGCGCAGTATGGTCAAAAACAGCACCGGAATCAACCCGACGGTCTGCAAATAAGGCACCAAATTCAACACGCCGATGAACAAGCCCATCGTAATGGCCATGGGCAAGCCGATAATGCTGAAACCGATGGAGAACAAGATGCCGACACACAAGGCAATGAGCGACTGCCCGCGAAAATAGCTGTTCATACCGCTTTCGACGTCGTGCAGGAGCGTTACCACAAACGCACGATATTTCAGCGGAATAATCGCCACAAAACCCTCGCTTATTTTTTCGTAATCTATCAAGATGAATATGACGTACAACAAAATAACTACGGCCACAAACATGCCGACCAACACTTTCCATGTGCCCGACAGTACATTAAAAAATTGTGGCGCCACCTTTGCAACCGCAGCGGTCAGATTGTCGAACGTCAGCAAATGCTGATAATCGACTGCGGGCAGCCGTTCGGCCAACCAGCGTATCACATCGTCGGTTACAAAATCCGTATCGGCACGAGAGGCATATTGCATCAATAGTTGTCCCATTTTGGCAAATTCGTCTATCAGCGAGGGAATTATCAGCCAACACGCACCAACGATGAGGCCGGCCGTCAAACACAACGTAACAAATACGGCGACCAAGCGATATTTTAGTCGGCACATGTACTGAAAAAATTTCACAATCGGATAAAGCATATATGCGATGAGCCACCCGATGAGAAACGGCAACAGCACGGCACTCAAGCGGTTGAGCAACCACAAGGCGGCGCCCACTATCGTCAAAGCGATAAGCAGCCGCACTACTCTGTCGAACGTATAAGGTTTTTTGAGCGTTTCCATAGGTTTACACAAGTTTTAACAATTCGCGCGCGTTACTGATGGCGGCTTCCGACGGATTTTTGCCGCTCAACATTTCGGCCACTTCCTGCACGCGTTGTTCCGCCGTCAGCCGCACGATGTTGGTAACCGTGGCATCGGCCGTGTCGTGTTTATACACCTTATAATGTGCAGCGCCTTTGGCGGCTATTTGCGGCAGATGCGTAATTGTCAGCACCTGCATAGCTTGCGACATATTACTCATTATCAGACCCATACGATGAGCCACTTCGCCCGATACGCCGGTGTCGATTTCGTCGAGCACCACGGTGGGCAGTTGTGTCCGATTGGCAATTTGTGCCTTGATGACCAACATCAAACGCGACAATTCGCCACCCGAAGCCGTGTGCGCAATGGGTTGTGGTGCAGCGTTTTTATTGGCCGAGAACAAAAATTCGACATTATCCCGACCGGATGGTAAAAATTGCTCGGTATCAGTCATGGCTACGACGAAGTTGGCATGCGGCATACCCAATTCGGTCAGTTGCGCCGTAACGATGCGTTCGAAATCGGTTTTGGCTGCGCGGCGTTTGTCCGACAAACGTTCGGCCGCGACCGTCAAATGCTGTTCGGCCTCGTGGAGTTGTTTGCGCAGCATTTCTATTTCGGCATCAAAGCCATCGATGCGCGCTAATTTTTCGGCCAAATCCGATTGCAACTGCAGCAATTCTGCCACCGATGCGACATGATGTTTTTGTTCCAGCGTATAAATCAAGTCGAGTCTGTTTTCGACAAACTCTTTGCGTTGCGGGTCGAAATCCGTATCGTTCAGTTTGATTTCCAAATCGGAAGCGACGTCTTTCAAATCGATGAGTGCACTTTCGATACGTTGCACATAATCAGCCATTTGCGGCACAAACGGTTCGATGCGCCGCAGCGACGACAAACTATCACGCAGCGATTCGTTGACGCCTACCGATTCGCCGTCGAGGCGTGCCAAAGCAGCCGCAATGGCCGTTTTAACTTCCTCGGCGTGATTCATGGTTTGCAGTTCGCTTTCCAACGATTCTTGTTCGTCGTCGGTCAAATCGGCCGTAGCAAGTTGGTCGTACTGAAACTGCGCATAGTCGCGGTCGGCACGCCATGCGTCAGCCGTTTGCTGCACAGTGGCAAGTTGTCGGCCTATCTCTTTGTACGTCCGATATTGTCGGGCATAGGTTTCGACTTCGGCGTGCGATTCGGCTACGGCATCAAGCGCTTGCAGTTGAAATGCCGATTCGCCCAGCAACAAATTTTCGTGCTGCGAATGAATGTCAAGCAAGCGGTTGGCCACAGCGCGCAACTGTTGCAGATTGACCGGCATGTCGTTGACAAATGCGCGCGATTTGCCGCTGTCGAGTATCTCGCGACGCAGAATACACTCGCTGTCGTAGTCGATGTCCAACTCGTCGAACAAGGGCTGCAACGCCAAATCGGACACATCGAACACGGCTTCGACCACACATTTGTTTTTGCCGGTTTGAATGGCTTTGGTATCGGCACGTTGCCCCAACACAAGCGCCAAAGCACCGATGATGATGGATTTGCCGGCGCCGGTTTCGCCGGTAATGACCGACAATCCCGATTCAAAATCGATATCGAGATGTTCTATCAGCGCATAATTTTGTATTTTCAGATTTTTCAGCACGCGACAATGGTCTTTGTAAACATTTTTATGGTTTGATGGCATCGTATCGTGTACTCAACGCCGGATTGACATCCATGAGTATGTTGTACACATTGTTGCGTTCTTGCGCCGATGCCTTCGACGACGAGAAGAGACTTATCAGTTCGTCGTTTTTGGCATCGAGAAATGCCATGATGGCAATAGCGCCGGGATTCAGGCGATTCAGTTCGCGCAAGACCGGCAAACCGGCTGCAATACGCGCCCGCGCATTATCGACATTGGTGGCCATATTGTCCAATGCCAAGCGATGATATTCGTAATAATATTCGCGGAATTTGCGGAAACGCTCGTCCATCAGGTTGTTTATCAGCGCATAACGATTTTTGTCGTCGTCGAAAGCTTTCCAACCATCGCCTTCCGAGTCGGAGCGGCTTTGCGACAAGGTTACAATCTGTTCAGCGGTACGGAAAGCCGGTGTTCCGCCCAATTTGCCGAACGAATCCAAATCCATCCCGATAATGATGTACGCATAATATCCCAAAACGGCTGTCAGGTTGTTTTCGAACGTATTGTTGTTGATTTCGATGGGGTCGAACTCGATGTACTTGAAATTGACGCTGTTGTCCTTGAAGTTGAACAAAGGTGTTGTATAAGATGTGCCGTACACCGGTCGGCGTGCCTGAATCTGCAAGGTGGTGGTGAACATATCGTCGCTGTAGGCCGTTACGTTGAACAAAAACGTGCATTCGATACGTTCGTTGGTGCCATACACCAAATCCGTCCACCGATAGTTGTTCATAAAGTCATTCAAGGCGGTTTGCAGCGTTTCGAACACCTGTTTGTTGGTACCTTGTATTTGCGACGAATTGACCGTAACGGTACACTTCAACTCTTGTGCCGACACATAGCCGACACCCAACAGCAGGCCTATCAAGACGATTATTTTTTTCATTTTACAACAATTTTTACAATTTGTTGAACAATATCGGTCGCCACCTCGTTTTTGGCCTTCAACGGGTATGCCATACGTTCGCCGGCGGCAGTCAGTATGGTTATTTTATTCGTATCGTAGCCAAAACATGCTTGGCTGTCGTTCAGCGAGTTTAGGACAATAAAGTCGAAATTTTTGCGGCGCAATTTGTCCCAAGCGTGCTGTTCTTCGTTATCGGTTTCGAGCGCAAACCCCACTAAAAATTGGTCGCTGCGTTTGCGTGCGCCAAGTGCCGCCGCTATATCTTGGGTTGGCTTCAGTCGAATGGTGAGCATATCGGCACGGCGTTTCAGTTTGGTATCGGCCACGGTGATCGGCGTGAAATCGGCGACGGCGGCACAGAGTATGGCGCCATCGCATGCGGAGAAATGTTCCACTACCGCTTCGTGCATTTCGGCGGCCGACACCACATCAATGCGTTGAATGTGCGGATGTGCCACCGACAACTGCACAGGGCCGGCCACCAACAGCACTTCGGCACCACATTCGGCACACGCCTCGGCCAAGGCGAATCCCATTTTGCCGGTCGAAAAATTGCCGATAAAACGCACCGGATCGATGCGTTCGTACGTAGGCCCTGCCGTTATCAATATGCGTTTCCCATGCAACATCAATCCAAGGCGGCATCAAGAAACGACACTATATTTTCCGGCTCTTCCATACGTCCTTTGCCTGCGACACCGCACGCCAATTCGCCGTATGCCGGTTCGATGAATTGCACATCGACGGCACGCAGTTCGCGAATATTGCGCTGTACAATCGGATGTTCGTACATGCGGCTATTCATGGCCGGTGCGATGAAAACCGGTTTATCGAAAGCCAAAAAAGTGGTCGTGAGCGCATCGTCGGCAATGCCGTTGGCAAACTTGCCGATAACGTTGGCGGTAGCCGGCGCCACCAGCAACACATCCGCCCAATCGGCATGCGACACATGTTCGGGATTGAATGTTGTTACCGGCTCGAACACTTCGCTGTACACTTTGTTGCGCGACACGGTTTGCAAGGTGCAAATAGTTACAAAATTGAGTGCATTATGCGTACACACGACGCGCACTTCGGCATCTTCGGCCATCAACTGCCGTATCAGTTCGGGGCATTTGTAGGCTGCTATGCCGCCCGATATTCCCAATAAAATACGTTTTCCCTGTAGCATAATTGTTCAAAAAATATGATTAATCGGCCATCCGCTGCATCATTTTGACCGACAACAATTCGCGAAATTCGACATCGTCCAACGACAACCAAAAATCGACATCATGCGGTGTGAACAGAATCTCGTTGTCCAACAACGCAGCAAAGGTATAGACAAAAACGTCTTTCCAGCCATTGTCGGGCGACACGATGGTGCGAATGTTGTACAACAACGGGTTTTTGGTCGCCTTGCCTACTCTGATGGGCAACAACTTTAGCATATAGGTGGCACTCTCGCCGTCGATATGAATGGCTGTAGTATCGACTTTCGACAATTCGCTGGTCAAAATAATATCAGCCTCCTTTTCCGACGCCGTAATCGTATAACCGGCATCTAACAAGCAGAGCGACAGACATTGATAAAACGTATTCCACTCGTCAGCCGACAATTTGTGTTTATTGGCATCGGCCACATACACTTTACCCGTCGGGAAGCCGCCTTGGCCTTTGGTTTTGACCGACACGACACCCATATTGGGAATGGTTGCATCGTCGTCAACGGCAAAATCTTGAGCATAACCCGCACCCAACCACACAGTGCACATCAAGAAAAATAAGTAGCGTTTCATAGAAATGGTGTTTATATTTTATTTATGGTGTAAAAAAAATCTCGTTTACCACGCCGGCTCGCACACCTCGTTGCCACGCACATAACGATGCACGATTTGACGGTCGTCGCCGATGTAGATGAAACGTTCGAGACGTTGTGCCAACGTGTAGTTGTCGTGATTGAGTTCGGCATCGTCGATGACCAGCGCATCGAAATCGTATCCCGGCTCGAAACTGCCCACCTGACCGAAGAAACTGCCGCCGCTCTTGGTGGCCAAATAGAACACTTCGGGCAAGGTGAGGAACGCCATTTGCTTGTCGCTCTGCGCATAGTGGAGTTTCGAAATTTCGACCGCATAAACCATCACTTGGAACATTGACAAGTGGTGTCCGCCGCTAATGTCGGAACCCAACGCCACCGGAATGCCATTTTGTAAAAAGGTGCGAATGGGCGCCATGCCACTGCCCAAATCGCAATTCGACAGCGGACAATGTACTACGAATACCCTATTTTTACACATCAATTCAAGCTCTTCGCCAGCCGTATAGCAGCAGTGTGCCATCAGCGTAGGCGTTTGTCCGAACAGGCCATAGCGCCGATAGGCATCGCCATAGCAGGTCGATTCGGGTTCCAACTCTTTGACCCAAGCTATTTCGCCTTTGTTTTCGGACAAATGCGACTGCACAGGCATGTTGTATTTTTGTGCCAAACGGCCTATTTCGGTCAGCATTTCGGGCGTACAACTCGGCACGAAGCGAGGTGTCAATATGGTGTGTACCAATCCGTCGGGGTCGTTCCATGTGTTGATAAGTTCTTCGTCGTCAGCCACGGCATCGGCCACCGTTTCGCACAAGGCATCGGGGCAGTTGCGGTTCATATTCACCTTACCAACCATGGCGCCCATGCCGGCTTGTTCGAATAGTTGCATCAGGCGGATAGTCGAGGCTTTGTGTACAGTGCCAAACGCCACGGTGCGCATGGTGCCCACTTTCCACAGATGTTTGACAAATCGCCGGTACATTTTGTCGGCATAGGCCACATCGGCATATTTTGTCTCTTCGGGGAACGTGTAGTTGTCCAACCACGGCAGCAATTCCATGTCCATGGCCATGCCCATGTTGCGGTATTGCGGCGCATGCACATGCAGGTCGTTCATGGCCGGAATGATGAGTTTGTCGCCAAAATCAACTATTTCGGCCTCGTGCAACGACTCCGGCAAGTGGGCGCACACTTCGCGAATTTTGCCATTTTCGACCACAATATAGCCATTTTCGACGATGTCGAATTTGTCGGGATTGGCGGTAAACAGGATATGTCCTTTGTAGATTTTCATAGTAATGATGCAAAAGTGTTTTTGTCGATTTTAATTTACAAAAGTAAGTGATTTTTCGTATTCGCAAAAATTTTCGGCAAAAAAGTTATCCACAAGCACAGATTTGAAAAAAAAATTGTACTTTTGTATTTTCGTTTGCAGGCAAAAAGCAGTGCGCATGAAAAGCCGTTTGAACAATCTGTTTTGTACCCCAACCGACCGCCTATCGACACTGATGGTGCGCTACGCGATGGTAACAATGGCGGCATACATGATTGATGCAGCGTGTTTGTTTTTGCTGACCGAATATGTCGGCATTCATTACTTGGTATCGTCGGTCGTATCGAGTTTGTGCGGCGGTGCAGCCAACTATCTGTTCAGCATTTCGCCGTGGGTGTTCGGGCGTTCGGGCAAACGCGGTCATGTGGTCGAATTTACGCTGTTTACGGCGATAGGCGCCGGCGGTTTGGCACTCAATTTGCTGATAATGTGGTTACTGACCGATTGTTTGCATACACACTATATGGTATCGAAAATATTTGCCGTCGTTGCAGTTTTCTTGTGGACGTTTTTTGTGCGTCGCCGGTTGCTCATGCGCAGCAAATCATAACAGACAACATTTTTTAGGGAGAATAAAAAGAACATGGGATTTTTCAGTAAACTATTTGCAGGAGGCATCGGTTGGGCGTTAGGTGGTCCGCTCGGCGCCATTATCGGTGTGGCATTGGCCTCGATATTCAGTTCGAACAGCAGCAGCACCTATCAGCGGCGCATCGACACTACCGACCCAAACACGCACCAACGCAAAAGTCAAACCACACAATCCGATTTTGTCATGTCGCTCCTTGTGCTGCAAGCGGCAGTGATGAAAGCCGACGGCATCGTCAAAAAATCGGAATTAAATGTAGTGAAACGCTTTTTGTTGACGCTCTTCGACGAAGCAACCGTGCTCGAGGCTCTGCAACTGCTGAAACAGATATTGCAACAAGAGATAGAGATAGAACCGATAGCCCGTCAGGTGGGCATGCGTATGACGGCCGGTGCCAAACGCGAATTGCTGCACATGCTGTTCGAGATAGCGTATGCCGACAAGGTATGCACCCCCGCCGAATCGGCAATGTTGGAACAGATTGCCGCGTTGATAGGCGTATCGGCAGCCGACACAGCCTCCATCAAAGCCATGTTTGGCCGGCAAGCGAATCCGCTTTGGGCTTACGAAGTGCTCGAAATAACAGCCGATGCCACCGACGACGAAGTGAAAAAAGCCTACCGCAAAATGGCGATGAAATATCACCCCGACCGTGTCAATACATTAGGCGAAGAGGTGCAGAAAAAAGCGGCCGAAAAATTCCGCAAAGTACACGAAGCCTACGAAGAGATAAAGGCACAACGCGGACTGAATTAACCAAACAACAACGAACAAAAAATCATCTACGAACTATGAATACGAAACGAATTGCAACGTACGCTTTAGCCCTTATGTGCGCCATCGGAGTGCACGCTCAAGACAAATACGCGCGCATAGCCAACTGTTTGGACATCTACAACGCCCTGCTGCGCGAGTTGAGCATCAACTATGTGGACACCATCAACTACGAACAGATAAGCCAAGCCGGCATCAACTATATGCTGCAGAAATTGGATCCGTACACCACGTTTTTCGCCGAATCGGAAAACGATGCCCTGAAAATGATGACGACAGGCACCTACGGAGGCATCGGCTCCATCATCAGCCAACACGGCGGCAATATTCTGATAGCCGAACCTTACGAAGGAATGCCCGCACAACGGCACGATATACGCGCCGGCGACATCATCGTCGAAGTGGACGGCAAAAGCACCAAAGGGCTGAAAACCGGCGATGTGAGTCAAATGCTGCGCGGACCGCAAGGCACCGAAGTGGAATTGCTGCTGCAACGCCCCAGCGAAAAAAAACTGCTACGCAAAAAAATCATTCGCGAAGTGATACTCATCGAACCGGTAGAATACTACTGCATGCTGACTGACACCATCGGCTACATCGCCTTGCGCGATTTTACCGACAAAGCCTTCGACGAATTTCGCAATGCCGTCATCGACCTGACGAAAAATCACAACATGCGCAAACTCATCATCGACCTGCGCAACAACGGAGGCGGTTTAGTGAGCGAAGCCGTTAACATTGCCGGTCTGTTTGTGCCGCGCCATACGCAAATAGTCAGCACCAAAGGCCTACAACCGCAAAGTTGCTACGACTACGCCACCACCGGCGAACCGCTATTCCCCGACCTGCCGCTGATGGTGCTGATAAACTCGGCATCGGCATCGGCATCGGAAATTTTGGCCGGCGCGTTGCAAGACCTCGACCGCGCCATCGTGGTAGGCGAACGCTCCTACGGCAAAGGATTGGTGCAGAACGTGCGCATACTGCCCCACAAAACCCACGTCAAAATAACGACGGCCAAATACTACATTCCCAGCGGACGCTGCGTACAAGCCATCGACTACGCCAAACGCAACGACGATGGCAGCATTCAGCGCATTCCCGATAGTCTGACGCACGAATTTACAACACGCAACGGACGCAAAGTGCGCGATGGCGGCGGCATCACGCCCGACAGCACCCTGAAACGACGTGACGACATAAACATCGTCTATGAACTCTACATCAAAAACCTGCTGTTCGACTACGCCACCGCGTATGTGCGCACACACAAGGCCATTGCTGCACCCGATCAATTCGCACTGACCGATGCCGAATACGACGACTTTATCGACTATGTGAAAGCGCAAAACTTCACCTACGAATTACAAAGCGCCCAAATGCTCAACGAAGTGCGTCAAATGGTAGAAGCCGAAGGTTATGCTGCCGATGCCGACACCCTGCTGACACAGTTGGCCAACACGCTAAAACCGGACATCGACCGCGATTTGCGCCGTTTCCGACACGACATCGAAGAATTTTTGGGAGCCGAAATCGTCAAACGTTACTACTTTCAAAAAGGTGCCGTTGCCTACGGATTGCGTTTCGACCAATGGCTGCACCAAGCCGTCGAACTATTCGACGACGAGAGCCGCTGCGCCGACCTGCTGCAATAGTACCGCGCCATCAGCCCAAATCCAACGCCGACAAATCGATCAACTTGTTGGCAATGGCGTAGATGGTCAAACCGGCCGAACTATGTATGTTCAGTTTACGCGAAATGTTTTTGCGATGCGTGATAACGGTATGCACCGAGATAAATAATTTTTCGGCTATTTCCTTGTTGCTCAATCCATTAACAACCTCGACAAGCACTTCTTTTTCGCGGTCGCTCAGGCTTTCGGGCGCATCGGCGGCCGTGCCATCGCCAGCGGCGGCCGACGGCGGAAATTGCTGTTCGAGCAGACGCACTGCCGGCACAAACAAATTGTCCTCGATCTGACAATGTTGCGCAAGGTCGTTTTCGCATGTAAAAATATCGAATAATGCCGAATTGAGCAGTTCGTTGCTCACCGTCGAAGGATAATATTTGATGATGACATTTTTCAGTTCTATCAATTTTGTTTCGATGTGCATATCATCGACCGCGCGATGCTGCCGTGCAAACGTTTCGATGGTATAGTCGCCGGTGCGAACACCTTTTTGCAAGCCTGCCACATAGGTAAACACGTGTTTGTCCTCGTGTTCCATGTGGCGTTTTACTTCCAACGCGTACTCGTCGAAAAAACGAATGACCAAGAAGGCAATTTTATTGTTTTCGGTACCGCAATTGATAGCCTCGATCAGTTTTCGCCGAATCATCGGCAGACAAAAATCGAGGAAATAGACATGCGCACGTTTCAGATAATTCATCAGCGTATCGAGCGACACCTCGTCGGCACGCGGCACAAATCCGGCCGGAAACGATTTATAGTTGACTACCGCCAAAAAAGTCGGTGTGTGCACATGTTGCTCGGCGCACACTTCGGCAACGGTTTTGTCGCCAAAGCCCAGCGGCAAGCCAAAACGGCTCAACACCTGCAACGACTCGTGATTGCCGCGAATCAAATCGCACATTTTATCGGATGCTTGGTA
Source organism: Paludibacteraceae bacterium (assembly GCA_051870755.1). GTDB lineage: Bacteria > Bacteroidota > Bacteroidia > Bacteroidales > Paludibacteraceae > W0P28-013. The sequence goes on from JBJECE010000021.1 coordinate 21,256, forward strand.
CATAGGCAAATGTTATTTGTTCTGAATATTCGCCACAAAGTTACGCAAAAATTTCGTTACATCGAGCGCATGGCGCGAGCGAATAGCATACTTTTTTCAGAAAAAACATGTTTCGACACGTCGTCAGATGAGGCAAAAAAATGCAAAAAAACGCATTTTGTGCATTTATATCAAAAGTTTTTTGTATCTTTGCAAGATTGAAAAATTAGAACAAAAAATCATTGCAACATGAACATTTCATACAATTGGCTTAAAGATTACCTGAACACCGAAGTTACACCCGTCGAATTTGGTAAAATATTGACTTCCATCGGTTTAGAGGTTGGTTCGGTAGAAACGGTGCAAACTATAAAAGGCGGCCTCGAAGGCTTGGTTGTGGGCGAAGTACTGACTTGCGTTCCGCACGAAAATTCCGACCATCTGCACGTTACGACGGTCAATATCGGCACGGGCGAACCGCTACAAATCGTTTGTGGCGCGCCAAACGTGGCTGCCGGTCAAAAAGTCATCGTTGCAACGATAGGCACGGTGCTCTACTCCGGCGACGAAAGTTTCACCATCAAACGTTCCAAAATACGCGGCGTCGAATCGTTCGGCATGCTCTGCGCCGAGGACGAAATCGGCGTTGGCACAAGCCACGACGGCATCATGGTACTGCCCGCCGACACGGCTGTCGGCACACCGGCCAAGACCTATTTCGGCGTCGAGGACGACACCATCATCGAAGTGGACATCACGCCAAACCGCGCCGATGCCATATCGCACTACGGCGTAGCGCGCGATGCTGCAGCCTACTTCAAAGCACACGACCACGCCGTTACGCTCAACAAACCGGCTGTCGATGCGTTCAAAATCGACAATCGCAATTTGACCATTCCAGTCGAGGTGGAAAGCGCCGCCGACTGTCCGCGCTATGCCGGCCTGACCATCACCGGACTGCATATCGCCGAATCGCCCAAATGGCTGCAAGACCGTTTGAATGCCATCGGTTTGCGCCCGATAAATAATGTGGTCGATGCCACCAACTATGTACTGCACGCATTCGGGCAGCCGCTGCACGCATTCGACGCGGCAAAAATCAAAGGCGGCAAAATCGTGGTCAGAAAATGCGCCGAAGGCACCAAATTCACCACGCTCGATGGCGTAGAACGCACACTTTCGGCCAACGACCTGATGATTTGCAACGCCGAAGAGCCGATGTGTATGGCCGGCGTGTTCGGCGGCCTCGACTCGGGCGTAACCGCCGATACGACAGACATTTTCATCGAATGTGCCTATTTCAATCCGGTTACCATTCGCAAAACGGCGCGGCGCCACGGGCTGAACACCGACGCAAGTTTCCGCTACGAACGCGGCATCGACCCGAACAACACCATCTATGTATTGAAATACGCCGCCCTGCTCATTCAACAAATTGCCGGCGGACAAGTTGCCAGCGACATCATCGACATTTATCCGAATAAAATCGAAGACTTCACCGTCGAAGTAACGCGCGAAAAAATCGACACGCTCATCGGCAAAGCCATTCCGACAAGCACCATCGAAACCATTTTCGAAGGATTGGAAATGCGCATCGTGGCCAAATCGGACAGCGGCTACACACTGCAAGTGCCGGCCTACCGTGTCGATGTGCAACGCGACGTCGATGTCGTCGAAGACATTTTGCGCATCTACGGCTACAACAATATCGACTTCAGCGACTCGCTCAAATCGAACATCGCCTACTCGCAACGCCCGAACAGCACCAAGATGCAACGCCTGATTTCGGAACAACTGACCGCCTGCGGTTTCAACGAAATACTGAACAACTCGCTCACCAAATGCAGTTATTACGGCGACGAAAGCACCTATCCGGCCGCCAACTGCGTGCGTGTAATCAACGCCTTGAGCAACGACCTCGGCGTGATGCGCCAAACGTTGCTGTTTGGCGGACTCGAGAGCATTGCGCACAACAGCAACCGCCAAAACGCCGATTTGAAATTTTACGAATTTGGCAACTGCTACCAATACCATGCCGACAAGCGCACCGCCGACGATGCACTCGCGCCATACAGCGAAAGTTATCATCTCGGATTGTGGATTTGCGGCAAACGCGACCGGCAAACATGGTTACGCCCCGACGAGAAAACCTCGTTCTACGAACTGAAAGCATACGTTTACAACATATTCCGCCGCATGGGCATCGACCCGAAAAACACGCGCACCGAAAACTTCGGCAACGCATTGCTCTCCGAAGGCTTGTATCTGCGCACCATGTCGGGCAAACGTTTGGCTACCATCGGCATCGTGTCCGACAGCCAACTGAAAGCCTTCGACATCAACACGCCGGTATTCTACGCCGATTTGGAATGGAAACCATTGCTCAAAGAGTCGGCCAAGCACAAAATCACCTATCGCGACATCGCCAAATATCCCGAAGTGAAACGCGATTTGGCCTTGCTTATCGACAAAGATGTGGAATTTGCCGAAATTGAACGCATTGCCTACGACACCGAACGCAAACTGCTGAAAAATGTCAGTCTGTTCGACGTATATGAAGGCAAAAATCTCGAAGCCGAAAAAAAATCGTACGCCATCAGTTTCACTTTGCAAGATGCAGACAAAACACTGACCGACAAGCAGATAGACAACATCATGCAACGTCTGATCAAGAATTTTGAAGAAAAAATAGGCGCCAAACTGCGCTAAATCGCCTTAAAACGACCTGAATATCATGAAAAAACGCTCTTTTCGTTTGATTCTCTTTGTCGTGGCCGTCGCCGTATGCGGCTGCGAGGAGTTTGACCCATGGGCCAACGTGGATCACGGCCCATTTCCGGCCTTGCCCGAACTGCCCGAAAAGGTCAGCAACAGCAATTACATCTACGTTACACACGAAGCCACGCTCAGCAATCGGCAAGTGCGCAACTACTCCATCTGTTTCGACAAGACGAAATATGCCGCACGTTGGATAGCCTATCCGCTGCATGCTTGTTATATCGGTTCTACACAACGATACGATGCCACTCACAAAGGAGCATGGCCACAAGACCCACTGATAGTCAGTTCGTTACAAGCATCAGGAAGCACATATAGCGGATATTCGCGCGGCCATCAGATACCATCGGCCGACCGCACCGCCAACGAAGAACTGAATACGCAAACATTCTACATGTCGAACATGACGCCACAAGCCTACAACTTCAACAGCGGCATTTGGCTCGACCTCGAAAACAAGGTACGCAGTTCTAGCTATATGTGCAACGACACGATTTATGTCGTAACGGGTGCGCATTGGGAAAACACAGACAAATACGCCGGCAAATATCCTGTGCCTACACACTATTATAAAGTCTTGTTGCGCACGTGCAAAGGCAACACACACAAAACCGTGTATCAAGCCACCCGCGACGAGTTGAAATGCGTCGGATTTTGGATTAGCCACACCGCCACAGGCTCGCTCAACAAATCGTACCTCAAATCGGTAGCCGACATCGAAAAACTCACCGGCTTCACTTTCTTCCCCGAAGTGGACGTGGACAAAACGGCGTGCGAACCTTCGGATTGGGGTTTCTGACCCGCCATGACAACTCTGGCAACCATACCTGTCGAACGCCATCCGTGGCAGCCATTCGTGCCGCCGACGGCCAAAATTCTGTTGCTCGGCAGTTTTCCGCCGCCGCGCGCACGTTGGTCGATGGACTTTTACTATCCGAATTTTCAGAACGACATGTGGCGCATCGTCGGGTTACTCTTTTTCGGCGACAAAAATCATTTCGTTCTGCCGCACGCCAAGGGTTTCGACTACCACAAAATCACGGCCTTTTGCACCGACATCGGCATTGCCCTATACGACACTGCCACGGCTGTGCGACGGTTGCAAGGCAACGCCTCCGACAAATTTTTGGAAATAGTCGAACCGACCGACATCGAAACACTTTTGGCACAAATTCCTTGCTGCAAAATCGTTGCCGTAACGGGCGAAAAAGCCGCCGAAACGGCTGCCTCCCAACTGCAGTGCACCACGCCGGCCGTAGGAACTTATGTAGATTGTCCGCGCCATGCCGTGCGCCTCTACCGCATGCCCTCCTCCTCGCGCGCCTATCCGTTGGCGCTCGAACGTAAAGCCGCCTTTTACGCTACCCTATTCCGCGCTGCCGGTTTGTTGGCGTAATGTAAAAAATTTTACATTTTTTCACACCTTTCTATTATACATATTCAAAAAAAAGTATTATCTTTGCCACGTTATTCACCGCAGAAGTCCGATTAGGGCAAGCGGGTGGGTAACAAGACATATATTGAAAGCGTTTACTTGACGCTTTGTTTCGACGATTCAAAACTTCGCAACTTTTGGAAAAGCGGTAGAAACGAAGCAACAGTAGATGGCTACGGTGTGTTGTATTACACAATGGTACAACACTAAGCGTGGACTTCTGCGTTGCTCGACTTACTGCTTGGGCAATGCGAAGGCCTTGAATCGTGGGACGAGTAACAAGTACAGACTCCCACGCTTTTTTTATGTGCTCTTTTCTAAACATTTTTATAAAAAAACGCTTGCTTTGGGAGGCTGGTGAGCAAAAAAACTTAAGTTTTATGTCAAACAAAAAAGAAAACGAAGAGCTCCAATCGCGTAGAGAGTTCTTCAAGCAGGCAGCAAAAGCGGCTTTGCCTGTAGTTGGTGCAGTAGTAGCTGCCAATTTACCTATTATTGATGCAAAAGCAATGACAGGATGCAACAATTGGTGCTCTGGATGTACAGGTAGTTGTACTGGCCCATGCACAGGCCAATGTGCTTCTAGTTGTAGTGGTGGTTGTCAAGGGGGCTGTAAAGGCTACTATTAGTCGTTTTTAAAGGGGCAAGATCTTGCCCCTTTAAGTCTTAAATTTATAAAATAATATATGGGACTTGTAAAAGACAATATTGACGGTTGGGGGTTAGGTATTGCAAAAAACATAACTTTTATAGTGACTAAAGATTGCCAATTGGCTTGCAAATACTGCTATTTAGTGGGCAAAAATAAAAAAGAGCGTATGCCATTTGAGGTAGCTAAAGCTGCTATAGACTATGTACTTGATCACGAATATGATAAAAAATTTGCTTACGAGAGTGTTATTTGGGATTTTATAGGCGGTGAACCATTTTTGGAAATAGACTTGATAGACCAAATATGCGACTATATCAAAATTGAAATGTATAAACGAAACCACCATTGGTTTAATTCATTTAGATTTAATTTCACTACTAATGGCATTAATTACCATACTGAAAAAGTGCAAAAGTTTATAGAGAAAAACCGTTCGCACCTAAGTATAGGCATTACTATAGATGGCACGCGCCGCAAACATGACCTCAACCGCGTGTACAAAAATTCGGAGCGCGGCTCGTACGACGACGTTGTGCGCAACATTCCGCTGTGGCAAAGTCAGTTCCCCAGCGACGGAACGAAAGTAACCATTTCGTCGGCGGACATTCCGTACATCTGCGAATCGGTGCTGCACCTGTACGATTTGGGCATACATCAAGTGAATATCAATTGTGTATTCGAAGATGTTTGGGCCGAAGGCGATGATGAGCGCTTCGAAGCACAATTGATGGAGTTAGCCGACAAAATAATTGACGGCGAAAAGTATATCGACTACGCTTGCTCTTTTTTCTCGGAAAATATGGGTAAACCGCTCGATTGCAAACTACAGAATCAAAACTGGTGTGGGGCAGGCAAGATGCTGTCGATAGACGCAGCAGGCAATTTCTACCCCTGCACGCGCTTTGCGCAGTACTCGTTGCGCGACAAAGAGGCGTGGATTATTGGCAATATACATGATGGCATTGACGAAAACAAATTGCGCCCATTCCTTACGCTCGACCGTTGCACGCAAAGCGCCCCCGAGTGTGTAGATTGCGAAGTGGCTGAAGGCTGTGCATGGTGCCAAGGTGAGAACTACGATGCTGCCGATACACACACGGTGTTCCAGCGTGCTACAGCTATTTGCCTTATGCACAAAGCACATGTACGCGCCAATAATTATTATTGGAATAAGCTATATCGCAAACTTGAACTCGAAGGTAAACGCGAAGAATTTGAGAAAAATCATCCAGAAATTAAATCTGAAAATTGTTAAGCCATGAAATCCTATTTGCAATATCTTGTTATTTTACTTGACGATACGAGTGTGGCTTACTGCCATGCCGAAAATCCACTCAAAGAGCGTAATTTAATGCCATTAGAAACCTTGAAGAAGGCTATTCTATTTGGTATGAAGGAAAACCTGATGATTCAATTTGTCTATCCAAATTACGAATTGCCAGCAGAATACAACGAGGCAATAGAGAGTATAGACCACGTAAAAATTGGTCGTGAGGTCCAAATCCTGAATGAAGTGCCACAACACATTTCGTCGGATAACGTAGTTTTGCGTTTATCAGTAGCCGAATTTATTGCGAAGCAATACGATTTGGCAGCTCTTTTGCCACAAGCAAAACGTCTAAACATTTGTTTAGTAGATATAGAATCGTTCAAAGACGTACAAATAGACGAATACAAAAAAGCACTTGACACGCTGAATGCAGTACTTGTAAATTTGTACAAGTCGCAGAAACAAACGCAAGTAAATATCATTACAGACCGTCTGCAACTTACCGAAATGCACAACTGCGAAGCAGGAATTGGCAATATTACGATAGCACCTAATGGTAAATTTTATTTGTGCCCCGCTTTCTACTATGACGAAAAACAAGGCGTGTCTAATAAGATGAATCATGTTACAAAAGACGCATCGCGTTCCGTCGGAGATTTGGAGGCAGGTTTGCAGATACCCAATAAACAATTGTTGCAACTCGACCATGCTCCGTTGTGTCGCAATTGTGATGCATATCATTGCCATCGTTGTATTTGGCTAAATCAAAAATTGACTTGGGATAATAATACACCAAGTCATCAACAGTGTGTGCTATCGCATATTGAGCGCAATGCAGCTCGTGAATTGTCAATCAAACTGCACGAGGCAGGTCTTGGATTGCCCGAAATTAAAGAAATAGATTATCTCGATCCATTTGATGTAAAAGAAGAATGGTAAAAAATAGAATATATACAAAAAAGTAATTTATATTAAAAAAACATGAAGAAATTAGTAGGTCAGGTAACCCCTGAAGAGAAAAACGAGATTCAGTCGCTCTTTGAACGTCGCAACGGACTAAACGAATTGGCAAAAATATTAACCGCCGACAACAGCGAGCTGTATGAAAAACTGGTACGCGACATGGGCGAAACAGGCACTCGCTTTCAACATTGGTGGGACACAATGGCACAAAAATACCAGTGGGAATCCTGCGATGGTGGTACTTGGGAAATTAATTTTGACACCTGTGAAATTAATCTTATTACACCATTATGAGCACAATTATTCTATTGGCTATACTAAGCCTCATATCAATAGGATTGAGTTTATGGCTAGCTATTTGGCTCTGGCGACAAGGCGGCAAAATAAATAAAGTAGGAGCATGTGCAGCTATAATCGTAGCCGGATGCCTTGTTATTATATGGGGACTTGGTTATTATTTACATTATTTATTAACCATAAACTACTGATAATATGTTACTTATGATTGGAGCACCTGAGATAATCTTTATTGTGCTAATAGTATTGTTGCTATTCGGCGGCAAGAAAATTCCTGAACTGATGCATGGTTTGGGCAAGGGAGTAAAGTCGTTCAAACAAGGTATGAACGAGATGGAAGAAGAGGTAAAGAAACCAGAGAAAGAACCATCTTCACAGCCTACAGAAGAACACCATGGAGAGCAAGTCTGAGCGAATGACCTTTTGGGAGCATGTGGAAGTGTTCCGAAAGGTGGTTTTCCGTTGCTTGACGGTGTGGGCGGTATGTACAATAGGAGCATTCTGTTTCAAAGACACACTATTTGCCGTGCTGTTTGCTCCATCGGAATCGGACTTTGTACTCTATAGTAGGTTGTGCCAAATAGCAGAACGAATAGGTTGGCCATCGCTCTGTCCGGGAAATTTCCAAGCGCAGTTTATAAACACGGAGTTGGCATCGCAGTTTATGGTGCATCTCCAAGTAGCGATGATTATGGGTTGTATCGTGGCATTCCCATATCTCCTGATTCAGTTGTACGGATTTGTCGCTCCGGCACTCTATCGGCAGGAGAAGCGTTACTCTATGTTGCTGATTTTCTTCGGAGTTGTGCTATTTGCGCTGGGCGTATTGCTCAACTACTTTGTTATTTTCCCATTTGCATTTCGCTTTTTAAGTACCTATCAGGTGCAGGAGGCAGTAGTCAATCAGATTGCACTCAAGTCGTATATTTCCACGCTGTTAATGCTGTCGCTGCTGATGGGCATTCTATTTGAAATACCGATAGTAGCGTATTTCTTGGCAAAATTAGGTATAATAGACAAACCAATGATGACGCAGTACCGCAAGCATGCGTTTGTCGTCTTGTGTATTCTCGCCGCAGTCATCACTCCCACCGCAGACATTTTTACACTTCTACTGGTTACAATGCCACTCTACTGCCTCTACGAGGTAAGTATATGGGTGGTAGCGCGAACAACGCGCAAACAAACACCGGTTTCAATATAGTGTTTCCCTGCAAAATCAAAACAAAGGTTGCCAACATACGTTAGCAACCTTCTTTTGTACCCAGACCCGGGATCGAACCGGGATGGATCGCTCCACTGGTGTTTGAGACCAGCGCGTCTACCGATTCCGCCATCTGGGCTTGTTTGCGGGTGCAAAGGTACAACTTTTTTTTGATACCACCAAATTTTTACACAAAAAAATTGCCAAATTCCCCAAAAACCATTTGTAAGCCAACAAGCGGCGGTCAAATTCACCTGTTTTTTTTTGTAACACATTTTCTTGCGAATGATAAAAATTAAGCGTATCTTTGCAATTATTTACACATAAAAAAAATCATTATGAAAAACATTTCGTTCTATCCCAAAGCCAACCCCACTCACAAAGGACTGTTTGGCAAAATGTGTGCTGCACTACTATTGATTCCGTTCCTAACAGGGGCTTTACAAAGTTGCTGCTTTAGCGACGACATTCACCCCGACTATCTGTACGGCGAATGGGAACTGACCTCGTACACCAATAGTAGCGACGACATAGAAGTACAAAAAATGTATCTCACGTTTTGGAAAGACAACGTGATGACCCTTGGCAAAACCTCCGAAGTAATCGACGAGGTACACGCTTTCCGCGTAAGCGGCAACAAACTTTACATTGACGACGACCCATCAGAAGAAGTCGTCAACTCATTGACAATCATCAAACTGACAAACAAAACTTTGATTGTGCGTGCAGATTTGGACTACAACAAATGGAGCGAATGCACGTTCAGAAAGCACAGCGAGGTAAACGGCAACTACTACAATCACAACGATGGCGTTGTGGGCAAAATAACAGACTCTGCAAAATAATGTTTCACTTCAAATTTTCACGATTATGAAAAAATTTTTATCTTTAAGCATCATCATCGCGATGTCGGTATTGGCCTATGCCGGCGAGAAAAACATCACGCTCACGTCGGGACATAACTATATGTTTCAGGATGCGGGCAAAACGGCCGTCTTTGTGTTCGACTACGACGATTGCTATGGTGGCGAAATTTCGAAAGGCGCGCTGAAAGAAGGCGCACTACCGCTCGAAGAGTACCTTGCCGCCCGCGGCGACGATTCGTTGGAAGATTGGCCGGGACTGCAAGAATTCGCTTACGAACGTTTCTTCAAAAATTGGAATGTGATGAACAGAAAACGTATGCGGCTGGCATCGCCCACCGACACGCCGGATTACCTTATCACGTTTCACGTCAAAGGCATCGATTTTGGCAGCACCGCTGCTGCGCTGTTTGGTGTTGGCAAGGCCGGCGGCATCATTTTGATGGGCGACATCGATGTGGTCGATATGGCCACCAACGAAACCGTAGCCACATACCATGTACATCAAATCAAAGGCCAAGGCGACATCGGCGAAGCCATGCGTATGTGGGTTGTCTATAATCAATTTTTAGGCGAATTTACTAGATTTAATATGAAAGTACAATGAAAAAGATAGTTAAATTTATTATCCTTACGCTGATATGCGCCGGGCAAACCGGATGTTTTATATTCGCGCCTTCGAACCAATCATCGACATCGGCACAAAGCACATCGAACACCACAACGCAAATGCTGACCAAACGCTGGCGCGGCTTGCAAGTGTACAAAGTAGCCGGCGGACAAATGTTCGACAACCACGGCAGCACGTCGGGTTGGATGCAATTCAATGCCAATGGCACTTGTTACGAGAAAGGATTTTTGGGCACCGACGGCAATCAGCAGTTGCGTTGGTCGGTCAGTGGCAAAAAACTGACCATCTCGGGCGGCAATTTAGTGTTTGCCAACGGCGATTTGTCGGATACAAAAATAACCTACGACATTGTGTCCGTTACCGACAACGAACTTCATTTGAGTCGTTGGGATGGGCAAAAGCCAGATGGCACCAACATCACACGCCACTTGATATTTACACATTGATGTTTTAATATCGCACCGCAAAACAAAAGCACTCTACCCTTATCGGACAGAGTGCTTTTTGGTTATTGATTTCCAATCGATTAGATACCTAAACTTGCTTTGATGGCCGGAACCAACGCCTCGGCTTCGGCTGTAGCCTTGTCGTAATCTTTCGGTGTGGGCATGTCGGCCGGAATCTCGAAATAGAATTTGATTTTCGGCTCCGTTCCCGATGGGCGCACCGACACTTTCAGACCATTTTCGGTGAAATATTGCAACACATTGCTGGTGGCATTGAGCGACATCACAATATCGCTTTCGACCCACCGGCCATCTTTCAGTTCGCGCTGTTTCAACGTCTGGAAATCTTTGGTTTTCACCACTTTGCTGCCGGCAATTTCGGTAACCGGATGTTCGCGGTAGTTCACCATCATTTGTTTGATCTCTTCGGCACCCGATTTACCCGGACGCACCACATTGATAGTCGTTTCGCGTTGGAAACCGTATTCCATGTAGATGCTCAACAGATATTCGTAGAGCGACATACCGTGGTCTTTAGCCCAGGCAGCGATTTCGCAAATCAGGCAGATGGCCGACGGCGAGCATTTGTCGCGCACGGCATCGTAAGGCAGGAATCCGAACGACTCCTCGCCGCCACCGATGTACTTGCGTGTGCCTTCCCACTCGCGAATACGGTTGGCAATCCATTTGAAACCGGTGTATTCGTCGGTCAGTGTAACGCCTTCGCGGTCGGCAATTTTACGAATCAACTCGCTGGTTACTATCGTTTTAACAACATAATGTTCGGGGCGAAGTTTGCCGAGTTTTTTCATATTGTTAATGATGTAGTGGTGATACATGATGTTCGTTTGGTTGCCGTTGATGATGACCCATTCGTTTTTGTCGTTACGGCAAACGATAGCGATGCGGTCGGCATCGGGGTCGCTGGCCACCACGAGGTCGGCATTCAACTTCGTTCCCAAATTCATGCCCATCGTCATGGCTTCGGCATTCTCCGGATTCGGCGAAACCACCGTCGAGAAGTTGCCATCGATAACCATCTGCTCGGGCACAACGTGTATGTTTTGGAAGCCCCAACTGCGCAAACACATCGGCACAATCTGACGACCGGCGCCGTGCAGCGGCGTATAGACGATGTTCAAATCCTTTTGGCGCAAAATAGCCTCTTGGTCAATCATGACCGACTTAACGGCCATCATGTAGTCGTAGTCCATTTCGCCGCCGATGATTTGGATTAAATCGTTGTTGGCTTCCCATTTTACGTCTTCCATTTTCACCTTGTTCACTTCGGCGATGATGCCGGCGTCGTGCGGCATCAGCACTTGCGAGCCGTCTTCCCAATAGGCTTTGTAGCCGTTATACTCTTTCGGGTTGTGCGATGCTGTAACGTTCACGCCGCCCTGACAGCCGAGATGACGTATAGCAAAACTTACTTCCGGCGTCGGGCGCAGGCTCTCGAACAGATAGACTTTGATGCCGTTGGCCGAGAACACGGCAGCCACCGTTTCGGCAAACATGCGGCCGTTGTTGCGGCAGTCGTGTCCCACAACGACACTCACCTGCTCCACTGGATTTTTGTAGCCGTTTTCTTTCTGTACTTTCAACAAATAGTTGGCATAACCTTGTGTTGCTTGTGCCACAATGTATTTGTTCATGCGGTTGCAACCCGGGCCCATAATGCCGCGTAAGCCGCCGGTGCCAAATTCCAATGTGCGGTAAAACGACTCGATGAGTTCCGTCTTGTCGTCGGCTTCCATCATCGCACGCACTTGGGCTTTCGTTTCCTCGTCGTAATTGCCATCGAGCCACTCTTGGGCTTTGGCCATCACTTGTTTCAGTTCGTCATTCATACAAATTGAAGATTTTAAGGTTAATATTGAGTTTGATTTTTGTACTGTTTATGTTTATGTTTATGCAATATACGTTTCCAACAATTTTGCTTCGCCGGCAGGTACCAGCAGCAATTCGTTCATTTCGGCCGGAATCAGCACAGTTTCGCCATCGACGGCCGTAATGTAATCGTCGCCGTAGCGGCAGGTAACATGTCCTTCGATCACGGTGAGCAGCACGAACGAATCGATTGGTGCCAAATCGTACTCCTGCGGTTTGGTCAGCACCATCATGTTGGTCGTGAAATACGGGCACTGCACCACCGATTGCAGTGCATTGTGCTGATGCGGCAACACTATTTTTTCGTTCTTCCAATGTTCGAAATCGATAGCATCGACCGCCAAATCGGTATGCAATTCGCGCGGTTTGCCATCGGCATCGGTGCGATTGTAGTCGTAGATGCGGTATGTAACGTCGGACGTTTGCTGAATCTCGACCAACACACAGCCGGCGCCTATCGAATGGACACAGCCGGCCGGTATGAAAAACACGTCGCCTTTGCTGACAGGGTGTTTCTGCAACACCTCCTCCAAGCGGTTTTCGGCTACGAGTTGCAAATACTCGGCCTTATCGACTGCCCGCGTGAAACCGGCAATGATAAAGGCGTCGGGAGCGGCGTCGAGCACATACCACATTTCGGTTTTGCCCCAACTCTGATGTCGTTCGGCGGCTATATCGTCGTTCGGGTGCACCTGTATAGAAAGGTGTTGCGCCGCGTCGATGAGTTTGACCAACAGCGGGAAATCGTTGCCGTAGCGTTCGTACACGGCATCGCCCACCAAATCGCCCAAATACACCTCTATAAGTTCGGGCAACGTATTGTCGGCCAGGAATCCGTTTTCGACCACCGACTCGTTGTCGCGCACAGCCGACACGTCCCACGTTTCGCCCACAGCGGCCGCGCCCGATGCGTCATGCCGATAATAGCGTTGCAAGCGGCTGCCGCCCCACAACTTTGTTTTATATATCGGTCTGAATTTTAGCGGATAAAGCATCGTTTTGACAAAATATCACGTTTCAAATAATTCTAATTTGCAAAGATATGTATTTTTTTCGACAAAAGTGGCATCATCGACCACAGAAATACATTTTTTTTGCACAAAAAAAATTTTCTGCATTTTTATGCAAAAAAATTTGGTGCGAATAATTTTTTGTATATAAATTTGTTCAAAATTAGCCACGAGGCTTTTCGGCATTCGCCTTGCGACCGCGAATCGCACTTTTAATACTGATTTTCAGCATATTAGCAAACACAAACGAATCAGTTCGAGTTGTTATGCAACTTGACATTTGTATATAAAATGGTTTTAATTTTATAATTTTATGGCTAAAAAATCGATTCTTACCGAAGAATTGAAGAACAAATTCGGCTTCGACCGGTTCAAAGGGAACCAAGAAGCCATCATCAGAAACGTATTGGACGGCAAAGACACCTTTGTATTGATGCCGACCGGCGGCGGCAAATCGTTGTGCTACCAACTCCCCTCGTTGCTGCTCGACGGCACCGCCATTGTCATTTCGCCGCTGATTGCACTGATGAAAAACCAAGTTGATGCCATGCGCAATTTCAGCGAAGAAGACGGCGTCGCCCATTTTTTGAACTCATCGCTCAACAAAATGGCCATCGAAGAGGTGAAAGCCGACCTGAAAAGCGGCAAAACCAAACTGTTGTATGTGGCGCCCGAATCGCTGACTAAAGAGGAAAACATCACCTTTTTGCGCACCATCAAAATCTCGTTCTACGCTATCGACGAAGCACACTGCATTTCGGAATGGGGACACGACTTTCGCCCCGAATATCGGCGTATTCGCCCGATTATCAACGATATAGGAAGCGCACCCATCATTGCACTGACCGCCACCGCCACGCCCAAAGTGCAGCACGACATACAAAAGAACCTCGGCATCACCAACGCCACCGTATTCAAATCGTCGTTCAACCGCCCCAACCTCTATTACGAAGTGCGCCCAAAAACCACCAACGTCGATAAGGAGTTGGTCAAATTCATCAAATCGCAATCGGGCAAATCGGGCATTGTGTACTGCTTGAGCCGCAAAAAAGTGGAAGAATTGGCCGAATCGCTGGTACTGAACGGCATACCTGCTCTGCCCTACCACGCCGGCCTCGACTCGACGGTACGCAGCGAGAATCAGGACAAATTCCTGATGGAAAAAGTGGACGTCATCGTAGCTACCATCGCTTTCGGCATGGGCATCGACAAACCAGACGTGCGCTATGTGGTTCACTACGACATACCGAAAAGCCTCGAAGGCTACTATCAGGAAACAGGCCGCGCCGGTCGCGACGGCGGCGAAGGTTACTGTTTGGCCTTCTACAACAATAAAGATTTGCAGAAATTGGAAAAATTCATGCAGGGCAAACCCATTCAAGAACAAGAAATAGGCCGCCAACTACTCAACGAAACGGCCGCGTACGCCGAATCGTCCATCTGCCGGCGCAAGATGCTGCTCCATTACTTTGGCGAAGAGTACACCGAAGAGAACTGCGGCAACTGCGACAACTGCCTGCATCCCAAAAAACAGGTCGAAGCGCAAGAACTGCTCTGTGCCGTGCTCGAAACCATTGCCGCCTGCAAAGAAAAATTCAAAGCCGAAGTCATCATCGACATTTTGAGCGGCAAAGAGACTGCCGACATCAAATCGTATCATCTCGAAGAACTTGACGCCTTCGGCTCCGTCACCGGCGACGAAGTGGCGCTGCTAAACGCCGTCATACGCCAAGCCATGATAAACGGATACATCGCCAAAGAGATTGAAAACTACGGCGTATTGCGTCTCACGGCGGCCGGCAAGGAATATTTGGATCATCCGAAATCGTTCACCATCACCAAAGACCACGAATACGCCAGCGACCTTGAAGAGACACCACAACGCGGCGGTTCGGCCTGTGCGATGGACCCCGCCCTATTCAGCATGCTGAAAGATTTGCGCAAAAAAATCTCGAAACGCATGGAATTGCCGCCGTTCGTCATCTTTCAGGACCCGTCGCTCGAAGCCATGGCCACCACCTACCCCATCACCATCGAAGAATTGCAAAACATTCCCGGCGTGGGCGTAGGCAAAGCCAAACGTTACGGGCAAGAATTTATCGACCTGATACGCAAACACGTCGATGTAAACGAAATAGAGCGCCCCGAAGACCTGCGTGTGCGTACCGTTGCCAACAAATCGCGCCTGAAAATCGAAATCATACAAGCCATCGACCGCCAAGTAGCCCTCGACGATTTGGCCGAATCGAAAGGACTCGACTTCAACGACCTGCTCGACGAAGTGGACAGCATCGTCTATTCGGGCACAAAAATCAACATCGACTACTTTTTGCGCGAAATCATGGACCAAGAACGCATCGACGAAGCTTTCGATTATTTCAAAAACCAAGCGCAGTCCGACAACATAGCCGACGCGCTGCGCAACCTTGGCGAAGACGACTACACCGAGCCGGAAATACGATTGATTCGCATTAAATTTTTGTCGGAGCTGGGCAACTAACAGTACATAAGTCGTTAAATATCAGTAAAATATTAGATTTTAAGCATATTTAACCAAAACTATTGTTTTTCTCCGAAAAAAGTTGTATCTTTGCACGCTTAATATCGGCGTTTCGAAACGTCGGTATTGAGTGTGTATTTATTACGCCTATTTGTGATGTCGAACTAAAAATCAGGAGTTAATGAGGCAACTAAAAATCACAAAATCCATTACTAACCGCGAGAGCGCATCGCTCGACAAGTATTTGCAGGAAATTGGTCGCGAGGAACTGATCTCGGTCGAAGACGAAGTCGAGTTGGCGCAACGCATCCGCAAGGGCGACCGTGCTGCTCTCGAAAAATTGACGCGTGCCAACTTGCGTTTTGTCGTATCGGTGGCCAAACAGTACCAAAATCAGGGTTTGAGCCTGCCCGACTTGATCAACGAGGGTAACTTGGGCTTGATAAAAGCCGCCCAGAAATTTGACGAGACACGCGGTTTCAAATTCATTTCGTATGCGGTATGGTGGATTCGTCAGTCCATTTTGCAATCGTTGGCCGAGCAATCGCGCATTGTGCGTTTGCCGCTGAACCAAGTCGGTTCGCTCAACAAAATAAACAAAGCCTTGTCGCGTTTCGAGCAGGAGAATGAGCGCCGTCCCTCGCCCGAAGAGTTGGCCGAGGAGTTGGATATTCCGATTGACAAAATAGCCGATACGCTGAAAGTATCGGGACGACACATTTCGGTAGATGCGCCTTTTGTGGAAGGCGAGGACAATAGTTTGCTCGACGTATTGGTAAACGACGATTCGCCGGTAGCCGACCACACGTTGATGACCGAATCGCTACAGACGGAGATAGACCGTGCGTTGGAAACGCTGACCGAACGCGAGGCCGACATTATCCGTATGTTTTTCGGCATAGGCTGTCAAGAGATGACGTTGGAAGAGATTGGCGCCAAGTTTGCCCTGACGCGCGAACGTGTCCGCCAAATCAAAGAAAAAGCCATCAGGCGGTTGCGCAACAACGCCAAAAACAAAATTTTGAAAAGTTATCTGGGATAAACCCCTTGTTTGTAAAACACTCCGGAAGAGAGCACTACGATTGGTGCTCTCTCTTTGTAAAACGAAAAAAAGAAGCCTTCTGAGCACAACGGCCACCATATCGAACGCCGACAAACTCGGCACCGAGCCGATTGGCAAATTGCTGTTACAATATTCGTTGCCGGCGATTATTGCCATGGCGTCGTCGTCGCTGTACCACATTATCGACAGCATTTTTGTGGGGCGCGGTGTGGGTGGCGCAGCCATTGCAGGCATGGCCATCACGATGCCGATAATGAATATCGGTTCGGCTTTTGGCGCTATGGTTGGCGTTGGTGCCGGCGCCACCATTTCGTTGCGCCTTGGCGAAGGCAACAAGATGGCTGCCGAGAAAACGCTGGGTAATGCGGTGTTGCTCAATGTAGTCATCGGGTTGATAGTGATGCTGGTGATGTTGCTGTTTCTCGACCCGATTTTGGTGTTGTTCAGCGGCGGGCGCGCCACCGACGAAACCATGACCTATGCGCGTCAATTCATGCAGATTATTTTGGCAGGCAATGTCATCACACATCTATATCTCGGCATGAGCGAAATGATACGTTCGTCGGGCTATCCGCGCAAATCGATGTTCATCACCCTGACCACCGTCGTTATCACCTTGTTATTGAATCCGCTGTTCATATTCAAGTTCGGTTGGGGAATTCGCGGTTCGGCAGCCGCCACGGTGATTGCGCAGTTTGTAGCATTTTGCATTGCGTTATCGCATTTTTGTTCGCACAAGAGTTATATTCATTTCAGTCGGCGGTCGCTGCATTTCGAGTGGAAAATAATTGGTGCCATTCTGTCTATCGGTCTTGCGCCGTTTTTGCTGAATCTTTGCGCCTCGTTGGTAGCGGCGTTCGTCAATAATGCGTTACTAAAATTCGGTGGAACAGGCAGTTACGATGTTGTAGGCGGATTGCCGAATGTAGGCGACATTTATGTAGCCGGCTACGGCATAGCCAACCGCATATTGCTGTTGTTCATCATGGTGATACAAGGCTTGAACCAAGGTATGCAACCGATTGTGGGTTATAATTATGGTGCCGAGCAGTTCGGGCGTGTCCGTCGGGCGTTGTTTTGCACCATCGGTTGCGCGGTCGGTGTAGCCACGATTGGTTTCGGTTTGGCACAACTGATGCCCGAACAAATAGCCCAACTATTTGTGGACCAAGGCAAAGGCCACGACGAGCAAGCCATCATTGCCATTGCGGCACAAGGGCTGCACATTATTATGGCCATTTTCCCGCTGGTCGGTTTTCAGATTGTAGCCGGCAATTTTTTCCAATACATAGGCAAAGCGCCCTTGGCCATTTTCACATCGCTCACGCGCCAACTTTTATTTCTCGTTCCGTTGCTGTTTTTGCTGCCGCGTTCACTCGGTGCGTGCGGTGTATGGATTTCGTTCCCGATAGCCGATTGCGCCTCGGTGCTGCTTGCCGCCCTATTCCTTGTTCGACAATTACGCGATATGCGCGTACGTGAATCAACTATCAGAAAATCAGCACTATGACTCAAGCAGAACGTTATTCAAACATCATTGCGTGGTTCGAGGCCAACATGCCCGTGGCTCAAAGCGAATTGCATTACGACACGCCGTTCCAACTACTGATTGCGGTTGTATTGTCGGCACAATGTACCGATAAACGTGTAAATCTGACAACACCCAAGTTATTTGCCGATTTTCCGACACCCGAAGCCATGGCCGCCGCGTCGGTCGAAGCCATTTTCGACGACATCAAAAGCATATCGTATCCGAACAGCAAAGCGAACTATCTGTCAGGCATCGCCAAAAAACTTGTCAGCGAGTTTGGCGGTCGTGTACCGGATACGGTCGAGCAACTGCAAACGCTGCCCGGCGTCGGCCGCAAAACCGCCAATGTGGTAACGTCCATCATTTTCGGTCAGCCGCACATGGCCGTCGATACGCATGTTTTTCGCATATCCGAACGTTTGGGGCTGACCACCGGCTCTAAAAATCCGTTACAAACCGAGCGCGAACTCACCAAACACATACCCACGCCACTCATTCCCAAAGCACATCATTGGCTGATTTTGCATGGTCGGTATGTTTGTTTGGCACGCAAACCAAAATGCACGGAGTGCGGTTTACGCCCGTATTGTCGGCATTACGAAAAAAATATGTAACTTTGTCGGCACGATGAAATACACACAAGTAACATTCCGTTTGCAAGGCGATGCCGCACCAATGGCCGAGGTGCTGATAGCCGTTTTAGCCGAAATTCATTTCGATAGTTTCGAAGAGACAACCAACGGCATAACGGCCTACTGCCCCACCGCCCTATTCGACGAAACGGCCATGCATGCTGCCATTGCGGCACTGCCCATGGCGTTGGCGTACGATTACCGCATTGCCGAGATGCCCGACATCGATTGGAACGCCACGTGGGAACAAAACGCATTTGCGCCCATCGATGTTGATGGGCGATGCTGCATTCACAACACGCGCACCACGCCGCCACATCCGTACGAATACGACATAACCATCGACCCGCAGCAAGCCTTCGGAAGCGGCAATCACGAAACAACAAGGCTGGTTATCAGCGAGTTACTAAACACGGATTTAGCCGGAAAATCTGTATTGGACATGGGCTGCGGCACCGGCATTCTGTCGATTTTAGCCATGAAACGCGGCGCCAAATCCGTTACCGCCGTCGATATTGACGAATGGTCGGTGCGTAACACTGACACCAATTGTGCGCTGAATGGCATAAACGGCGTAAACATACGCCTTGGCAGCATCGAAACCGTCGCACACGGCAAGTTCGATTTGATTTTAGCCAACATCAATCGTAACATTTTGTTGGAACACCTGCCCGCATACGCCACCATGCTAACCGACAGCGGCACGTTGATAATCAGCGGTTTCTACAGTGCCGATGTGCCATCGCTGCAAGCGCAGGCCGACACGTGCCAACTGCAATGCACGGCTTGCCATAGCGACAACGATTGGACCATCCTTGTACTGACACAACGCCAACAACACTCGTGAAAATCAGGCACACCATACAACGCATAGCCAAATCGGAATTGACAAAAAATTCCGCAAAATTGTTGTCGGCCAATGTCGTGGCACAAGCGATAGGCTTGCTTGTATATCCGCTACTGACGCGTCTGTACACGCCTGACGATTTCGGATTGTTGAATCTTTTTTTGAGCATCGGCGGGGTTTTGTTACTTCTTTCTACCGCAGAGTATCAGTACGCCATCGTGTTGCCGAAACGGGAAGAAGATGCGCGTGGGTGCTTTCACATCGGCTTTGGCATCTTGATTGGGATTACCATTCTTTGCGCCATATCTGCCGTATTTAGTCCGCAGATTGCCCGGCTATTCAAGGCGCCTGCGTTAGCGGATTATTACCCGTTGATGTGTGTGTTTGTCTTTTGTTCGGGGCTTTGGACACTGCTCAACTATTGGTACATACGCCACAAACAATTTGGAGCAGTTTCGGGCTACCAACTCACACAAAGCATTGGCAACGCCGGTTTCAAATACGGATTCGGTTGCGCAGGTTGGTTGCGCAGCGGCTTGATTGTCAGCACTATACTTGGCCCGATAATAGCCTTAACAACAAGCATTTGCCGACATTTCAAACGCGACATCGTCCCATTGTTTGTATTCGACAAGCAACATTGTCGCGCGATGGCTAAACAATACGCCAATTTTCCGAAATTCTCGTTGCCGCGCGCACTGATTAACAATCTCAGTGGCAATTTACCGATTTTATTATTGACTCCATTTTTCGGGTTGGCCGAAATCGGTTATTTCGGGATGGCACTCACCTTGGCATTTCGTCCGATCAATATGATTTCCGGATCGTTGTATCAGGTTTTTTTTCAACGCACATCGGAACAGGTCCAAAACCGGCAAAGCATTTTGCCGTTTTTCCGCAAATTTGTCAAGAACACATTAGTGATAGTGATTCCGAGTTTTGTGGTGCTCTATTTCGTACTGCCATGGTTGACCGAATGGCTACTTGGCGCAGGTTGGGACCTCACCGGCGAGTATATTCGACTAATGTTGCCGTGGCTGTTTTTTTCAGCAATGGTTGCACCGATATGTTATCTGTCCGACATTTTTCAAAAACAACATATTGGTTTGGCATTTGAAATTGGTCTGATTGCAATCAGATTCATCGGCGTAATCGTCGGCATCGGCTACAACGACTTCACAATGGCAGTTGCTCTGTATAGTTGCGGTGGTGCACTACTTATTTTTGCCCAACTGCTTTGGCTCCGTCATTTAGTGTATCGCTACGAAAAACGGCTCAAGGCGTAACCACGCCTATTGGGACAAACGACTCTGATATATTTCAATAAGTTGTCGCCCTACGGTTTCAAAGGAGTATTGTGTTCCGTATTCACGAATTTGTGGGGTGTTGTAGTCTTGATAATGGTCGAGCATATCGTTAACCGCCATGGATAGAGCTAATTCATCCTCTACATCTACCACGGTGCCAAAGTCAGCTCCGAGACTCTCTGCAATACCATTCACACGCGATGTTACTATTGGTAAGCCTACAGCAAGACATTCAGCTAACACAACAGAAAATGTTTCATATCGTGAAAATAGCACAAAAGCATCAGACTGTTGCATCCACCAACAGACCTTATCAGGAGGTAATTCTCCCGTAAAAGTTATCATCGAATTTGGAAAATGCAAATCACGCGCGTAGAGTTTAATATCCTCATAGTCTATTCCTGTACCTATCAGTACCAATTCAAAATCTTGGCGACCTTCTGCTACCTTTCGAATAGCGCGCAGCAATCCTTTGACATTTTTAGCCTTATCATCAAAGCAACTCACATGTAGCAAACGTTTTTTTGTGCGAGGTTCTTTTATGTAAGGTTGATAAAAAAAGTCATCCACTACATTGTTGATTTTCTGCCAATGTGCATTCTCTATGCCGCAGGTTTGCATGGCATTTTTCAGCACATTACTTACCGGCATGATAGCGTTTGCCTGTTTTGCAATATGTCGCATAAGAAGTCCATGCCAACCTCCACGGAAAGCGAAGTTGGCAGGCAGATAGCCCGACCAATGCTCAATTATAAAATAAGGAATATGGTAATGGTGTTTGAGGTAGAGTGCCAAGAGTCCGTTTTTGTCCAGCACATTCATCTGCACGACGTCGGGAAGTCCCCACTCTTTGTGCAATTGCCGCCATCCTTGCCACATATCTCTCAACCATCGTATGCCTGTGCTCTCGTAATATAATACTCGGACATCTGCCCCTTGACGACGCAGAGCATCGGTGTGCTTTTGTACAAAAAGTCCCGCCATCGCGTCTCTCGGAGTAGGATACCATGCAGCAAGGAATAGGACTTTCATCGATGTAGTAGTTTTACCAACCATTGCGGCCGACAACGATTCACTGTAAAATAGGATTGCGACTGTGCGCCAAAACCGGCATAGAACCGTGCCACGCCGGGAATGCACGAGCCTTCGCAATCGAATAGGCGCGCTGTGCCGGCATGCTGTTTCAACAACTCATTCACTAAAAAAAACATGGCGCACAATGCTCTACCACGCCGATTGGAGGTAGGCACCAAATAAACAATACGCTGTACCGTTTCCAATGTCATAAGTGTTGCAACAAGCTCATTATCAATTGTATAAACGCCGTAGAAATGCCCTATGCGATGTTCAGCGGCAGCAGCACACAATGGCGACAATTTATCCGCCAACTCCTGTGGCTTATCACCATTTTCGCTGCGCCAAAAATCCACTAACACCTGATAATCAACACTTTGAATCTGCAATCCGTTCTTTGCGGCTTTTACAATATTACGACGCGTATTCTGCGAAAAGTGTCTGAAAATTTCGTCATACGATTGCTGCAATGAAATGATACCATTCGGCAATGGCCGACCAAATACATTGCCAAAATTCAGATTGAAATCGTAACTCAAATAAGGAATTTTGCGCAAAAACGCCCGAATGGTGTCCGGCGAAACCGGCTGTATCGAAAAAACGCCCAACTGCTGCGTCCAACGCGGTTGTATCACATATTTTACGCCATATTTACGTTTAACCGGCAACGGCATCACATACGAATAATCAGCAAAAACCAGCGCTTCCCACTGCGGCGAAACGGCATCCAAATACCACGAAAACGCGTATGGCAGACTATTCATTGCCGAAGCGACCGTTGCGTCCCAGCGCCGAAAATCAATCTCGTGATGTTTCAGATGAATGATATCCATAACAAGCTATTCTCAACAGCCATTTACCAAGTGCTCTATCAAAATTTTCAGGCCTATGCCGAACAAAATGATGCCGCCAATGAACTCCACGTTCAACGTAAAACGTTTACCAAACGTTACGCCAACGACACATCCGACAAGCGTAAACAAAAAACTGCCCAATGCGATGATGCCGACAGCAGGATAAATCAATTGGCCTAACGGCACAAAAATCAGTCCGGTGGCCAACGCATCGATGCTGGTGGCAACGGCCATCAACAATAGCATTTTCAACGATCCGAAAGGCGTTTGGTTATCTGTTTCGGCAGTCTCTTTCTTCAAACTCTCCACCATCATTTTGCCACCCAAAAAGCCCAAGATGCCAAATGCCAACCAATGGTCGATTTTGGCGATTTGTTCGGCGAAACCGACACCGGCCAACCAACCAATCAAAGGCATTGCGCCCTGAAAAAAGCCAAACGTAACGGCCATACGCAGAATTTTCGGCCAATCGTAACGCCCATGCGCCACGCTACTCGCGATGGATACGGCAAAACAATCCATAGCCAACCCGACCGAAATCAAACAAATCTCAAAATACGACATCTGTGCAGATCAAAAATATTTTGGTGTAACGTGCAAATTTTGTTGTCAAAAACCATTTTTACGTATCACGATGCCGAAAGGCCGATTCGTAGGCTTTGGCAGCCGCTTCCAATTCGGCATACCACGCTTCGCCGAAACGTCTGACAAGTGGCGTTTTCAGAAATTTATAGACGGGAAGTTTCAACGCATGCCCCTGTTTTTCGGCGCAAGCGCACACATTCCACCGATGATAATTCACTGCCGTAAAATCCTTGTAGCGGGTCAATCGCACCGGATACAGATGGCACGATATAGGCTTAAGAAATTGCGTTTTGCCTTCGCGACAAGCCTTTTCGAGGGCGCATTTGCACACGCCATCGGCAGCATCGACATAAGCAAAAACACACTCGCGCCCATCGACAATGGAGGTAACCAAATCGCCTTGACAATCGACATACGCCACGCCCTGCTCATCGATAACGCGTTGAGCTTCAGCCGACAAATCGTCCCAAACGGCAGGCAACGCCGCCTCCAACTCTGCCACTTCGTCCATTTCGAGCGGCGCGCCGCTGTCGCCTTCGACGCAACACTGCCCGCGACAAATGCCCAAATCGCAGCAAAACTGCTGCTCGAACAAGTCGAAACTCACCACGGTATCACCGATTTCTACCATTCTCGCAGTTTTTAATAAAGTGCAAAGATAACAATTTATCGTGAAATATGCGTTATATCGCGTTATATTTTATCATTTATCCGCCAAAAAAGCGTACCTTTGCATCGCAATTACACATCAACGCCATGACCGAACTTCAACTGACACTTACGCCCGAAGAAGCAGCCGACATAAATGCCATCAAACGCCGTGCCGCGCAACTACTGCAACGCGACACATCTGACATCGCACATGTGCAAATTGTTAAAAAATCCATTGACGCTCGTAGTCGACAGCCCTTGGTACTGCTGAAAATACGCACCTTCGCTGCCGACGAACCGATGGTTCGCTACGAGAATACATTTCACTACCACAATGTAGCGGGCAAGAAACGCGTGATTGTCGTCGGGAGCGGTCCGGCCGGCTTATTTGCCGCACTACGACTGATAGAGTGCGACCTCTGCCCTATCGTGCTTGAACGCGGCA
Source organism: Paludibacteraceae bacterium (assembly GCA_051870755.1). Taxonomy (GTDB): domain Bacteria; phylum Bacteroidota; class Bacteroidia; order Bacteroidales; family Paludibacteraceae; genus W0P28-013. Next base: position 46,163 of record JBJECE010000021.1, read on the forward strand.
AAGAGGTATCGGCACGCAAAAAAGACATCGCACAACTCAATCGCAACGCTGCGCTATGCGACGAATCGAACTATTGCTTCGGCGAAGGCGGTGCCGGCACATTTTCGGACGGGAAACTCTACACACGCAGCAACAAACGCGGCAACACACAACGCATTTTTGAAATTTTTCATCAACACGGCGCTCAAGACAGCATATTATACGAAGCACATCCTCACATCGGTACCGACCGTTTACCACTGATAATCAAGAATATACGACAAACAATCGTGGACAATGGCGGCGAATTTCACTTCGATAGTCGTGTAACCGATTTGCTCATCGACGGCGACCGCGTTTGCGGTGTACAGACAGCCGCCGGCGACACCTTTCGGGCTGAAAATGTGATACTTGCCACCGGACATTCGGCACGCGACATTTACGAATTGCTGCACCGCAAGCAGTTGCGCCTCGAAGCCAAAGGTTTTGCCATGGGCGTCAGAGTGGAACATCCGCAAGCACTCATCGACAGCATACAATATCACAGCGCCATACACAATCCGTATCTGCCGGCAGCCGCTTACAATGTGGTGCAACAAGTCGATGGACGCGGCGTCTATTCGTTTTGCATGTGTCCCGGCGGACATATCGTGCCATCGGCCACGGCACCACAGCAGATTGTAGTGAATGGCATGTCGGCCTCGCACCGCAATTCGCCATTTGCCAACTCGGGCATCGTAGTCGAGTTGCACCCCGAAGACCTGATCGAATATGCGCGCTATGGCGACTTGTGCGGTCTGCATTTTCAAATGGATTTGGAACGATTGGCCTACGAGTGCCACGGCAGCGGCCTGCAAACTGCGCCGGCACAGCGTTTGGCCGATTTTGTCGGCAATCGTACATCAGGCTCGTTGCCCAAATGTTCGTATTTGCCGAGCATCATCTCGTCGCCGCTGCACCAATGGCTGCCACCGCGCATCGGGCAACGCCTGCAAGCCGGGTTCAAAGGATTCGACCGCAAAATGCACGGTTTTCTGACCAACGAAGCCGTCATCGTCGGTGTCGAAAGTCGGTCGTCGTCGCCGGTGCGCATTCCGCGCGATGCCGACACACTCGAGCATGTGCAACTGCGTGGTCTCTACCCGGCCGGCGAAGGTTCGGGTTATGCCGGCGGCATCACCTCGTCGGCTATGGACGGCGAGCGCTGCGCCGAAATGATAGCATCCAAAGTTGCACGTTAGTGTAACCGAACACATCAAAGTACCATTTCGTACAATAAGGAGCCTATTTGATACAAAATCCGCCAAAAAGTATTGTCTATTTCCTCGAAAAGCAGTACTTTTACATTGTTAATTTATCCAAATGACCAATAATACGCATTTAATCATATCGACATCGAATGACCTGCTACGCGTGGCAGCGAATCATATTTTGTACATTTCGTCCGATGGCAATTATTGCAATTTTTTCCAAACAGGCGGCGAAATGCGGTTAGTTACTTTCCAATTAGGGCAACTCGAACGAATGATAGCCGATCAGTTGTCTGATGCAAGCAAAAACTTTGTACGCATCGGTAAAAGCCTGATTATCAACCTAAATTATGTATATTATATTCACGTCCAGAAACAGCAACTGATACTTGTCGATGCGCAGCAAAATCGTTACACGCTGTCGGCCAGTAAAGAGGCGCTGAAAGCACTTAAAGAACTTATTGAACAACAGAAATTATGATGAAAGAAGAAAACATATCCGACAGCGAAATTCGCATTATAGGGAGCGAACATCAGCAACCATCAACAGGTTTTCATTGGCGGTTTATTCTCGTCGCGCTGTTACTGCTTGCCGCCGGCGGTATAGCGGCATGGTTGCTATGGCCGACAGACCAATCCGACACGTTTGAAAGCGGCGTTTTCGAACAAGAAAATACGCTCGTACAGCCAGAACATCCCATTCAGGGTTGGCTGAAAAGTTTAGACACCATCGCTGCGTGTGCAACAGCCACTCGCGACATGACCATCAACGATATTCCGCTACGCATTTATGTGCCGTTGCACAGCACGCCGCATTTAGAGGTAGGCTTTGATGTCGTGTCGCATCACGACGAACATATTCTCATGTTTCAAGCGGCAGACATTCGTGCCGACAATCAGAAAATTGTAGGCGCATTTGTACTACGCGGCGAGCCGTTGAGCCGAGGATTAAGCAAACGCGGTTTTTGCGCCATCATCGACGGCCATGTAATGGTAGGCGTAACCGACAACTCGCCACTATTCGAGAAAGCCACCGAACAAAACGGCGATTTTTTCAGACAATATCCATTGGTTGATAATGGGCAACTTGTCGAAAACGAGTTGAAAAACAAATCGATACGACGTGCGCTGTGCGACATCGACACACATATCGCCGTAGTCGAAAGTCAATCGACCGAGTCGCTACACGACTTCGCGCAAGCGCTTGTTGACCTTGGCGTTACACATGCCATCTACCTCGTTGGCAGCAATGCCATAGGCTGGTGCATCGACACAGCAGGCAACAGCACCGCTATCGGACTTTGGGATACCAAACCGTACAAAAATATCAATTTCATCGTTTGGCCGAAATAATAGCGCCATTCGTGTTTGTACCAAATAGCGTGTACGAAGCAATTTTGTACATGCTATTTTCTATTTTGTACATCCATGCCGAAAAGCGTTGCAATCACACGCAGAAACGCTTACCTTTGCTGCGAAAATCACATTTTAAGTAACATTTTAATCGTATTTATCATGAAATTATTTAGTTCTTTTTTCGCACAAACTCGGACACGTTTGAAAACCTATTTGAAAAATCGTCCCTTCACAATAGGTATCGTTTTGGGGTTATCAATAGTCTTCTGCATCGGCATTTATTATGCGATACGCCGCGGTCACACATCTCAAACAAATATCACAACGCGTCTCTACGGCGAAGAAATCGGTCGCAATGGCTTGCGCTATAAACACGGTGCGCACATTTACAATCCTACGACAGGCAAAATTCTTGTGGATAGCATCAATTGGTTGCATGTGCCAAGTGGCGACACCATCGGCATTTTGGCAAAAAACAATCGTCGTGCTTTCATCAACCTAAACACCGCCGAACTCATTACACCGCTGGCGTATGACAAAGCGTGGCAATTTGCGTGCAATCGTGGCGTCATGTCCCGCAATGATTCACTATTCATCTTTCGCCGCGATGGGTCGCAAGTAACGACGGTCGGCATCGCCACACGCCATCAATACGAGTATCTGTTCTACGACAACCGCCTCGTGCTGTCTGTCGATGAAGACCATGTCGGATTGATAGACACTGCCGGCACTTGGATACTCAAGCCGATATATTCGGCCATAGAAACCGCTTACCAGCAGCGTTTGTACAATACTAAATTAGGGAATGAATGTATCGTGTACGATTTCAATTTGCAACCGATTTTGCGCGGTGCGTACAAAGATATCGCAGTCGATTGGTCCGAAGGGCTTATCGCTACAGAGTACAACGGCATTCAACACCTGTTCGATTACGCAGGCAACCTCATGTATCAAGTTATTTACAAACGCATCGAACCGTTGGAATACAACACCGGCCGAAAAGATGAGATCGACAACTATATCTATGCCGAAACCGACTGCTATATCTATGTGGACTATAACGGCAAGCGTGGTTTGATGGACAAACACTACCACATACTCACGCCGCCGCTGTTCAACGACATTGAGGCGCAAACCAAGCATGTATTTTTTGCGACCTTTGGCGAATACGACTCCCACTTCGGCACCCTGATTGACGACCATGGCAAAGCATTACGCTAACCGCCCGTCGCTTCGCGACAAAGGGTTAAAAATAGTTGCAAAGTTTAAGAGTTTAAGGGTTTAAGGTTGTTTGCGTATGTTTCGTATTTTGCGTTGTTTGCGTTCTACCTCCCAAACCCTCCTAAAGGAGGGCTATAAGTCCCCTTTAGGGGGATTTAGGGGTAATAAAACAAAACGCGGAGCAAGAAAAACCTCCTCACTCCGCATTCCTACTCCCCCTTTTAGGCCTGCCTGCGGTAGGCAGGGAGGGTTTGGGAGGCTGCGGAGCAAGGAAACCATTCCTCACTCCGCATTCCTAATTGTAGGGACGCGGCGCGCCACGTCCCTACTCTATATTCTAAAATCTATGCTCTATGTTCTAGTTTTATTTTACCAAAACCTTTTGTGTAGCCTCGCCAACTTTTACGACATAAACACCACACAGTGAGCCATTTAAGCGCGTTACATCGCGGCCGAGCAGGTCGTAGATGCGGAACTCGCCCTCGCACACGATGCGGCCGGCTTGCGTGTAGAGGCCTGCCACTGCAGCCGAAGTAATGGCTGTCGGCGTTTCCGGCGTTTTGGTGTCGGTGAACGAGTAAGGGTTCTCGTCGGCATCATAAGCGGAAATGGACATGGTAACATGGCAAATGTACACTTTTCCGTTTTCGCCATCAACGGTAATGTTTATTTTATAAACCGGTTCGCCGAGCGAAATGTCCACACATTTGATTGTCATCTCCGCTTTGGTCAACTGAATGGTGTCCACATCGCTGATGATAAAGTAGCTATACGGCAACTCAATGTTTACGCCATTGGAATAGGTACCTGCAATTTTATCTTTAGCCGGGGCTTCAATATCAAGTACTAACCAAGGTATTTCTTCATCATAGTTCATTACACCGAACGTGAAAAAGTGTTGTTCGTCCGAACCATAATAATCGGCCTGCACATAGTCAATGGCTTCGGTGATGTCAACGGTGTCGGCATCGTAGTTTACGGTTTTGAGGTGAGCACGGAGATTGCCGGCACACACAGTAGCACTTGTCAAACAGGCTACAAAAAATAATGTCAGTTTACGCATAAGATAAATTTTTAAGTTAATAAATTGAGTTTTTTTATTTAAGGAATAACGATTTTGACGCGTTCATCGTTGATACAGATAATGTAACTGCCCGATTTCAGTTCGACCATATAGTCCACAATATGATTCGCAACACACAGCGTGCGCCCGATAATATCGTAAATGCGCACATTGATCGGTTCGTCGTTTTGCACATAGACCATACGGTCTTGAACACTGACCATCGCCGAAGCGGAGCGGGTTGTGGTAGTGGTTTTCTTGGCTTTTCGGAAAACGGCCGTTACAACAGTACCATTCGGCACCTGCAGTGTAACCGGATTATTGGTGTCTGCGATGCCCAACTCGGCGTTATACCAACGATAGAAGGCGTAACCCGTATTGGCTGTTGCTTGCAGTTGAACCTCGTCGCCGCAATGGAAATAACCCGTCCCGGCAACGGTGCCTGCATTGGCATTAACTGCAGTTCCAACCACGATTTGTGCTTCGACCGAGCACAAAGTGTCGAAATAAGCCTTGAGAATTTGGTTTTTGCTAACGGTTACCCAACGCGGATTTTCAGTATTGTCGTCGCTCCAACGCGCAAACTCAAATCCTTCGTTGGCATCGGCTACGAGTTTTACCACCTTGCCGGCATCGTATGTGCCGCCGCCCGATACTAATCCCTTGCCGGTACTTTCACTCAATACTTTCAGTGTATATTGCGGCGTAACGTGGACGTTGAGCACCAACGTTACGATGCTGTCGCAGCCGGTAGCCGTATGCAGCGAATCGACGTAAGTACCTTTGGTTGTGAGTGTTTGGCCGGCAAAGGTGTAACTCTCGCCCTTCTCGATGGTAACTTGAAGAAGCGTTTCGGCCGATTGACATACTGCAAACTCGGCGGTATAGGTTGCATTACCGGTAACTGTAACTTGGCGCGGATTGTCTTTGCTGCCATCGCTCCACTGAACGAAGTAGTAGCCGGCGTTTGGTGTAGCTGTGAGTTCCACTTGGGTGCCGTAAGCGTACGTGCCGGCGCCTGTTACCGTGCCGTTTTCGGCTTCTGTGCTCACGGTAAATTGCTGCAACGCAAATTCAGCCGTAAATGTACTATCTTGAGTAACAACCACTTGACGCAGGTTGTCTTTGTTGCCGTCGCTCCACTTGATAAATTCGTAGCCGGCTTTTGGCGTGGCAGTGAGTTCCACTTGGGTGCCGTAAGCATACGTGCCGGCACCTGTTACTGCGCCATTTTCGGCTTCTGTGCTCACGGTAAACTGCTGCAACGCGAACTCGGCAGTAAACGTACTATCTTGAGTAACAACCACTTGACGCGGATTATCCTTATTGCCATCGTTCCACTGCACGAAGTAGTAGCCGGTGTTCGGCGTGGCTGTGAGTTCCACTTGGGTGCCGTAAGCATACGTGCCGGCGCCTGTTACTGTGCCGT
>JBJECE010000021.1:52560-130891 GCA_051870755.1 Paludibacteraceae bacterium
GTGTAGCTGTGAGTTCCACTTGGGTGCCGTAAGCGTACGTGCCGGCGCCTGTTACCGTGCCGTTTTCGGCTTCTGTGCTCACGGTAAATTGCTGCAACGCAAATTCAGCCGTAAATGTACTATCTTGAGTAACAACCACTTGACGCAGGTTGTCTTTGTTGCCGTCGCTCCACTGAACGAAGTAGTAGCCGGCATTCGGCGTGGCTTTGAGTTCCACTTGAGTGCCGTAAGCATACGTGCCGGCGCCTGTTACTGCGCCATTTTCGGCTGACGTAGTTATGGCAAATTGCTTGAGTGCAAACTCGGCAGTAAACGTACTGTTCTGTGTTACAACTACTTGGCGCGGATTGTCTTTGCTGCCGTCGCTCCACTGCACGAAGTAGTAGCCGGCATTCGGCGTGGCCGTGAGCGTGATAGTTTCATCAATCGGATAAATGCCACCGCCGGTTATGCTGCCGTATGCATCGTTATTTGCCATGACATCTATTTTGACATTATCGCCGGAGAATAGCGCAGTCAGTGCCATATCGCCATTTACCAAGATAGTTCTCGGGTTATCCTGTACACCATCGCTCCAGCCAAGGAATTCATAGCCTTGATAAGGATAAGCATGTATGGTGGCTGTCCAATCAGTGCAGGTGGGCTCTTTGACTATGACAACCGTGCCGCTTTTCTCGTTATTCGACTTGAAACTGTAATTGAATCGGTCTGCTCCCGAAATATTGGAAAAAACATTCCAATAGTTCGATGCCTTATAGAGTTCTACACTGCCACACGGCACACGCACCATAGCCGTGGTCGATACACCCGCAAATGTAAGTTCTTCTATATCGGGTACGCGTTCTGCCGGACTGTTTATTTCTATGAGCCGTTTGCAATTAGCAAAAGCACTGACTCCTATTGTTTTGCAACTATTCGATAGCGTTACTGCGCGCAATTCTGTACAATCTATGAACGCAGAATTTCCGATGCTCTCTACTGAATTAGGAATCGTTACCGAAGTCAGACTACTGCAATTGAAGAACACCTGCTCTCCGATACTTGTTACGGAGTTCGGAATGGTTACTGAAGTTAAACCGCTGCAACCGTAGAACGCATAATTTTTAATATTTGCAACACCATCCGGTATCACTAAATCTATTACCTCTACATCGTTGATGTACAAGTTATGTGTATAAGTTGTTGGATTTGAGCCCTGATTTTTAAATGTAATACCACACCATCCTGCTATGTTGTCGGTGTAGTTAGTCGTTGTGAGTCCACTGCAACCATCAAACGCATTACTCCCGATGCTCGTTACGGAGTTTGGAATCGTTACCGAAGTCAAATTCGACATACCATCGCACAAGTATGCCGGGATATGTTCCACTTCATCGCCAAAGGTAAAGGAAGTAATTTGTGCACGAATATTATAAAAAGGTGCATAGGATTCACTACTAACATCCGCACAATTTTTGGCATTCCACACTACCGACGTCAGGCTGCTGCAACCATTGAACACATTCTTTCCGATGCTCGTTACAGAGTTCGGTATCGTTACCGACGTCAACTTCGACAGTCCGTAGCACAAGTATGCCGGGATATGTTCCACCTCATCGCCAAAGGTAAAGGAAGTCATTTGTGAAGCGCCATCAAAAGGTACATCGCCCATAGAAGAAGAAATACTAATATCAACACAATTTTTAGCATTCCAAACCACCGAAGTCAGGCTGCTGCAACCATCGAACACATGCTTTCCGATATTTTGTACGGAGTTTGGAATCGTTACCGACGTCAACTCGCTGCACCCTGAGAATGAATAATCGTAAAGACTTATTATCGAGTTTGGAAGCGTTACCGACGTCAACTTGCTGCAACCCTTGAACGCAGTTTCAATACGCGTTACGGGATAAGTTTTATCGTTATAGGTTACACTTTCAGGAATGACGACATCGCCTCTATAATTCCCATAGGATGTTGAAGGACCAGATACAACACTGGCAACTTCAGTATAAAACGTGTAGTAAATGTCATCAACGGCAGCGGTGGGAAAGGCTGCAAAGAGTGTACCGGCACCAAGCGTAAGTGCAGTAAACAGGGTAAAAATTTTTGTTTTCATCGGTTGTAAAGATTTTAGTTTTTAGGATTGTCAAAAGATTAACATAAAAATGTTGCTATCATGGAGATTGCTCCAAAAATCGCTCTGCAAAGAAAATAATTTTTTTCCGGAAACGACTGCTGTTTTTTGGTTCTTATTAGTCCTTTTTATGTAAACACCATCAATATTTTATAAAATACATTGAAAATCAACAAGTTGCAACAACCATACATTATCATATATGATAATACGTTGCAAAGATAGTATAAATAGTGCAAAGTGCAAAACGAAAGAGTGCAAAAAAGTGAAAAAGTTGAAAAGTTTAGGAAGTTTAAGAGTTTCAAAGTTTAATGTTTCAAAGTTTCAGGTTGTTTTTTTCGTAGTTTTCGTAAATTTCGTATTTTGCGTTGTTTGCGTTGTTTGCGTTGTTTGCGTTCTACCTCCCAAACCCTCCTAAAGGAGGTGTTTTACTGCGGTAGGCAAGCGCACCTACCTATGGTAGGCAAGTTCAATGCGTCCCTACATTTCTCACTGCTCACTACTAATTGCTCATTTTTTTGACACACCCGCCAAGGTCATTTTTTTATTACTCACTACTCATTTCTCACTTCTAATTGTTTGAACCCCGCCCGAAAAAACTTTGCAGTTTTAGAACCCTTTGTCGCTTCGCGACATTTCCCCTGCCTACCGGCAGGCAGGGAGAGTACGGCGCAGCCGGGTAGGGTTAAAAATAGTGCAAAGTGCAAAACAAAATAGTGCAAAACAAAAAAATCTCCACTGCAAAGTGGAGATTTTTTTGGGCAGATGGGCTGCGGTTTACGGCACTAAGGCTTTGTAGGCACAGTCGCCTACCATCACCACATAAACGCCCGAAGCCATATTCGGCAAAACAACTTCGCCATTGGCGGCCATGTCGGCCGTGCGCAACAACATACCGTTGGCCGTGTACACACGCACTTGCGCCACACCGGCAGCAGACGTTTGGATGATAATCGCATGGTCGCGCACAACAACCGACGCCGGCGCATCATCCGCCGCTACAACCTCGAGACCGGTGGTTACATCCAGCAAATTGGTGTGCTGATAGAGATTCGGGAATGTGGCATTCGTCATCACGCACATTACCTCACCAACACTTGTCAGGAAGGTGGTTACGCCATCGTCGATGGTATATTCCACTCCTTCGACCAACTCTTCGCCTTCGAGTTCGCCTTCTTCGTTAATCACCGGCACATCAAGGAACCAGCGATAAACGGTCGTGTCGCCATTGACCTCAAAATATTCGCTCAAATCCACGGTCATATCGACAAGCGAAGCATCGACAGGCGCCTGATTGGCATACACATACACCATATATGCCGGCAGCGGCAATGTGTTGAATGTGAAGAAGTTGTTGTTAATGATCAAGGCTTTCAGGTGTGTCAGTTTCGACACGTCGAGTTGCGACAAGTAGTTGTGCGACAACGTTACCTGTTCCAAGTTTGGTGCGCCATCCAACGAAATTTGCTCAAAATAGTTGGTGGACAAATCCAAACTCCACATCGCAGGATTGTCGAACACCACACTGCCAAGTTGGTTGCCCGATGCCGACAATATGCCGAGTTGCTTGTTTTGGCTCACATCGAGCGTTTGTAAGTCGTTGTCGTTCAGCATCAGCCAAAAGAGGTTGCTGTAAGCCGACACATCAACCGTTTTCAGGTTGTTGCCCGACAGGTTCAAATCTGTCAATTTTTCCGTATTGGTCGGCAGCGTTATCGACGATAAGCCGGCGTTGGCTACCGTCAAGCCGATGGCGTCGTTCAGTCGGCTGCCATCGAACGAGGACAACGATGCACCATTCATACTAAACACGGTAATGGCTTCCTCTGGTTCGTAAGTGTACACTTTAACCTCGGTGTCGGCCTTAGTTGTAGCCGAGAACAAACGATAAGTCGAACCCAACAAATACTGTGTCAGATTGTCGTTGCCTTGCCAATCGAAATAGATGGCAATACCGCTATCGTCGCCGGCAGCCAGCGACAAATTCACCTCCTCGCCATCGGTTGTGGTTTTGAATGTGGCCAACACATTAGTCGGCATACCGGCTGCAAGTATCGGTGTCGTTTTCAGCACGTCATCGTCCGCAAAATCGGGGAAACTCGGATGCGACATTTCACAATAAATCGTATCGACGGAGGTATTGATAAAGCGCGTAAAACCTTTGTCGATGGTGTAATCGGTGCCTTCGGTCAATACCGTACCGTCTGCGGTCTTTTTCCAGACATACACCGTATTATTGCTGTCAATGGTACGATTTTGTTCCGACAAATCGGTGCACGGACCTTTGGTCGCAATCTGAATATCGGCTTGCGGCGCATATTTGTACTGTTTCAAGCTACCCTGCTCCGGCAATGTAGCCAGCGTAAACCGATTGCCGTCGATGGCCAATGTATCGATGTTGTTCGTCGCCGGATAGACAATCGAAGTCAGCAAGTTGTTCGACGCGCGCAAGGTTTGCAACTGTTCGCAATGCGTGAAGTCCAACTCCGTGAACTCGTTGTTCGACAAGTCGATGGAAATCAGGTTGTCGGCGTCCGAAAAGTCGATGGTTATCACCGTGTCGCGGTCGGCAAAACCGACTTTCGACAATTGGTTGTTGCTGATGTCCAGATGGCGCAAGGCCAGCACATAGTGCAAGGTCAATTCCTCTAGTTGGTTGTTGCTGACATTGACATTTTCCAGCAAATTTTTGCTGAAATAGGTACTTACGCCCGCCAGCGACAAGGTCGTCAGATTATTGTTGCTCAAATCGAGCGAATGGAGCAAGCGGTTTTTGCTCAAATCGAGACTTTGGGTGTACAAGCCGGTATTGGCCAGATTCAACTCTTCGAGCCCTACCAAATTTGTCAAGTCGATGCCGTTCAGCGGCACATTCACGCCAAGTGCCGACACCGACACGCCTTCGGGCACATACACCGTGAAAATATACGCCGTTTTGGTATTTACATTCGGCGTAACCGGCAAATGCGATGTCGTTACTTTGATGGTGTCGAACGTGTCGGAATTGCCGAGTTGCAGATAGCACTCTTTCGGATTTTCGGGCGTAGCGCCTGCCAAACCTATCGAGAAACTCAGCGGCTCGTTGGCCGAACTCATCTTCATGCTGAACGCTTGGTCTGGCTTGCCGAAATCGTCGGCGGTCTTCACTTTGAAGTGGCCGGCATAGAGCACCGCTTCAGGGAATTTGTTGTTGATGAACGCCACAACCAAACTGTCGGAGTGTGCTTTTTTGAGCGTTATTTTGCCGTCGGCGTATTCGAAATAACTCTCGTCGAGCAGCGTCAATGTGGTGGGATTCAACTCCGAAATGCTGTACAACGCCGCTGTGGTGGTGGTGCCTTCGCGCAACACTTGGCTGCTGAAATCCAATTCCGTGCCTTCCACATACGACAAGGCGGTCGGTATCATGCGCGGCTGATAGAAATATTCGTTCCAATAGCCGGGGTCGAACGGCAACGTAGCAAAATTCAGATAGTTGTCATTGATATGCACATTCACGAGGTTCGTATCGGCCGACAAATCGAGTTCCGTCAGGTAGTTTTTGTCGGCATACAACGTCTGCAGCAGCGTGCATTTCGACACGTCGAGTTCCTTGAGGTTGTTGGCCGAGCAGAACAGATAAATCAAATTCGGATTATGCGTCAGGTCGAGTTTGTCCAATTTTGTCCCGACATGGTATGTTCCCGATTGGTGCGTGCAGTAGAGTTGCTGCAACTTGGTGTTGTTGCTCACATCGATGCTGCTGATGCGCGTATCGCTGATATTCAGAATCAGCAAATTGGGATTTTGACTCACATCCAGCGTTTCGACATTCGTCAAATCGAGCGTCAGGCGCAACAAGTTCGGGCAATTGGTCGGGTCGATGTGCGTTACGCCAAAATTGTGATACGCATCGAGCGATTGCATCTTCGGATATTTCGTCAAGTCGAATTGTGCGCCATCGAAGTAATCGATTTGGGCTATTTCGAGCAACATCAACTCGGGTTTGTCGCCTATCACCAGCGGCGATTCGGCGCTGAACGGGTTATCGGTCAGATACAACGCGCGCAATTTGCTGTTGGCCGACAAATCCAGCGCCGTCAGCAGGTTGTGCTGCATACTCAGAATTTCCAAATTGGTCAGTTGCGACAAATCGATGCTCTCGATGTAGCAGCCATCGAGGTTCAGATAGTCGATTTTCGACGCATCGCCATAGAGTTTCACCACGCCGGCGCTCGACACGGTACCCGTTACAAGCGTGCCTTCCAAACTTTGCGAGTCTTCGCTAAATTCCGATTTGCCGATTTCCCATTCCGATTTGCCGAAACCGCAATCCACATCGATATAAATCGTGTCGGTGGCCGAAATCGCCATGGAGAAGGCGTTTTGCGCACCGGCCGTCTCGTACAACGTGGTGCGGAACGTCAAAAACGGTTCGCTGCTTTCCGTCTGGGCACACAGCGACACCGGCCGGCCCAGCAACACGGCGACGAAAGCCATGGTCGCCGCCCAACTGTACATAAATTTTCTCATATTGATAATGTTTTTGATTATTGTTTTATGTTGGTTATTGCACCACAATCGACTGCGCATGCGTGCCATTCACCCGCACAACATACACGCCTGCCGACAACGACGACGCATCTAAATGCAGTTCGTCGTTCGACGACTCAGCAGTCATAACAACTTGTCCCACAGTATTATACACCACAGCATTGATATGTGTGGCGCCACCAAGGAACAAGTTGAAGTGCCGCGCATCAGGCGACGCAATCAGCAGACGATTCAAACGTTCGGGCACCGATTCAAGACCGGTCGAAGCACGACGAATCACCTCTTTGAGGCCGGCATAAGCATCGAACTTGCCGGCGCCCCACTGCAACGGATTGCCGCTCGTGCCAAGCACATCGGCATCGACTTGCGACGTCGTGGCAATAATATCTTTCACATCGTCGATTGTCAAAGTTGGGTCGGCCTCGAGCCACAACGCAATGGCGCCTGTTACTACCGGCGTGGCCATCGACGTGCCGAGCGACTGATGCCAAATGTTGGTGCGATTGCTTTCGACATATTTGGCCTGCAAGGCGTTGGGCTGCAAGTTTTCAAACGATGCATAATAACTGCTGCTCGACGACACCACAGCTGCACCCGGAGCGCACACATGCGGCAGATTGCGGCCGTCTATCAGCGTGCCAAACGACGTGAACGACGTTACATCGTTGCCTGCAAACGCCCCCTGATAACCATAAATGCCGCCATCGAGCGAACCCCACGAATCGCGCGAATTGTACGAACCGACAACCAAAATATTGTCGCCGCAAGCCATATCGCTGATTGAGCCGTTGCACGAACCGTCCGACCAGCCATACTCCTCGAGGTCGTATGCGTCGAAATGGTTGAACGCGCCGTCGATATAGCAATCGATGCGTTGGCCGGGCTTGCCCACAACCTGAAATCCCAAAATGTAGTTGCCGGCCGCATTGGTTTGGGTGTTGTCAAACGTAAAAAAATCCATTTTGCAATAATAGCGTTGGGCATCGTCGTCGATGTCGGAGCCGGCGCCCACATAACCGTTGAACGCTTTGGTAAAAATAGAATTCGTTTTGTCGTCGCTGCTTTCTATATAGTCGGGCGACGCAATATAAAGCGGCACGTTTTCGGTATTTTCGCCGATGGGTACCAGAATTGTCGGGTCGGCAAACGGACGTTGTTTATTGACAATCACCGTTTTGAGCAAAAACGGCGTTGTGTCGTTGCCATACACATCGATGCCGCCATAACGCAAGTTCTGATAGCTACCCACCGCTACACGCGGATAGATGAAGGTCTGCAAAACGGTGTCGCCTTCGGTAAATGTTTTGCTCAACGCTATGGGCAAATCGCCTTCGTTGCCGGCCGCCACACAAATGATGGCCTCCTCGCCGGCCAACGCAAGGTATTGTCCCAACATACTTTTGCCGTCGTGCGAGCCAAGATTGCTGCCCAGCGACAAATTGATGACTGCCGGCTGATTGTGATCGTAACGATAGTTCAAAATATTTTCTATACCGAGCGCAATGAAACCGTCCTGCAGCGTGCCGCACGAGGCCACTATGTCCGATTCGTAAGCCATGCCGTAGAACGGGCAATCCATATCGGCCACCGTAGCCGCAAACTCGTTTTTCTTCTGCGCCGTCTGTGCCGTACCGCGATAGCCGCCGGCCATGGTGCCCAGCGTGTGCGTGCCGTGGAACGACTCCTCGTCGTCGGTGGTGAATTTGGCGATGTTGTCGGGCGTGTAATCCTTCTCGACATAACCAAGCGACGACGTTTCGGAATACACAATGTGGCTCAAAAATTGGATGCGGCTCGTGCCGTCAGCGTTGCGGAAGTTGATATGATTCGGGTCTAAACCGCCATCGACAATGCCGGTAACCACCCCGCGACCCGTATAGGCAGACGGCAACTCCTCGCCGGCGTGAATTTTATCGACACCGATCAGTTGGCGCACCACATCGTTTTTGGGCTGCACCTCGCGCGACAGCGACAAACGCCGAACACCTTCGAAAGCGGCCACACGCTCAACCGCCGACAGCGGCAGCGACACCACGGCCACCCGACCGCGTTGCGCATGCACCACCACACCGGCCGCCGATAACGAATCCAACGACGCGCACTCGTCCAACGACAGCATGGCACAAACATACTTGTCCGCCGATGCACGACGCACGGTGCGCAACTTGCCCGTTGCCCTATCGACCTCGACCGACGACGAGGCACGCAAATGACGCAACGCCATACGGCTGCCTATGTCCAAAGCCGACTGCGCCAAAGATGCCAACGCAAAACCGGCGAAACATACAAAAAAAACAATTTTTCTCATCTGTTACCTATTTTTAATAAACCATAGCTGCTATAACAACGGCAGGCGCAATGTATTGCACACCACGCCTGCACGCCGCTTCTTTGTTAAACTTTCAATAATGACATCTATCCGTTGCTGCAATTAGCGACGATTGGTAACGATGCGCTTTTCGCCGTTGATGATGTACAAACCGCATGGCAAAGCGTTGATTTGCGCCTCGCTGGCATTTTGTATCAGCAGAATGCCTTGCAACGTATATACGTTGTTGTTGCGCGGTTTCTCGATGGTAACCGCTTCGATGGCTGTGGTGGTCGGTGCGCCAATTGCAATACTTGTGTTATTGCTGGAAACCGTTACCGTATAAACGCCATCGCCATCAGCCACAATGTCATCAGTATAATTTACCTGAACCGACGAGCCGTTAGTGGTGAATTGCACTTCAGTTTCAGGTGCCACATAGAATGTTTTTGTAGGATCGACATCGGCCGGCGATACCATATTAACCGTTGCCGAACCGGCGATATTAAACGAAGCCGAAAGCAATATGTTCACTACAATCGAATCGTTATTGGTTGCTGTAAAACCATACGATGATGTTTCCGGACCATAATAACCTGGTTTCTGTACACCATTATGATAGATATAAGCATAATAACCATACAAAGATATATAAAAACTACTTTCTGTAGCCGGATCGAAGGCTATTTTATTCCACCCTTTATATTGTTCATTATGGGCTGCAGCACCCGATTCGTAAGAATATTGGAATGCAATAACATTCTTATAATTCCTACTTACATAACCACCAGACAAGTATTCCGGATAATCGAAATAAACATACAACGTATCGGGACGTTCAGGTTTGTTGATCCAAACAGAAAATTCAGCATCAGCCGCAGGCTTATTAATAGTAACAGGAGAAGAATAGCACGAAATAGGATTTCCGGCTCCATCTTTAATACTATCGAACGAGCATCCATCCAATGCATTAAAATACACATACGACGTTTTACCCGGCAAGGTAACCTTCAGTCTATTGGGTTCCGCCTCATTAACAACCACCTGTTCGTATGGTGACGACCCATCAGAAGACGACGAAACCGAGAACACTTCCGGATGATTAACGGTCAGATAAATATCGAATGGTTCCAATTTCGTGGCCGACAAATTAACAGTATAAGCAGATTCGCTGGCAACCCTGAAGGTATAAGAACTACCAGAATTCAAGGAAGAGAGTATATCCGACGATACCGTTCCGTTCAACGAAAACGAGTTCAAGGTGTAATTCATATGGTCGCCATACAAAGTAATCTGTGCCCCCAATTTAACCGTATAATCGTCAGCACTCCATCTTGCTTTATCTACTTCTACACCATCCACCTCTACTTTCGAGAAAGCATCGATGGTACCTTCAAATTTCACCGACACATTCACATCGGGCACTGCAAACACCACATCAACCGTAGCGCCATTGGTTGCCGTCCAATTATAATTACTTGAGAATGAAGACAACGTGTTGTCACCATTCTTCAATGTGTACCAATTGCCGTTGCCGCTAAACGTAAAGTTGCTTTCTGTATAACCGCTCGAATGCGAGGATACAAATTTGATTGTATTATTATTTTGTTCGGTAAAATATATCGAGCGACCGCCACGCACCACAGACAATTTGGAGGGGTCATCTACATTCACCGTTACCGAGGCTGTACGGATGTCGTCAAGGTTATACAGCGACACGCTCACCGTAGCACCGTCCTTCGCGGGAAAAGTTAACGACCCTAAAGTACTATAGTTAGACGTCGGCTCCAAATTCGAAGAGCTATAAGTCAATAAAACATCAGATTCGCTGGTTCTTACAGTAAAAGATGTTTCTGCATATTCACTTTCGTGACTACCATCGGCAAACTTGACCGTGTTATTGCCATTAGCCAATGTTACTTCCGTATTATCGGAACGGAATAATTGAACTTTAGAGGCATCGGCCACGTTAAGCGTAAAGGTAGCCGTGCGTAGCGTTTCGACGTCATACAACGAAATCACCACAGAGGCACCATCCTGAACATAAACACTATATAATCCGCTTGTACTATTTCTATGGGTTGTACTACCGGAAGATGTTATCGCTGCATCCAACACTTTGTCCGTCAGGCTTGTGCTAACATTCATATATGCAGAGCCATAACTCACGGTACATGTATTTTCACCTTTTGCCCACGAGCCGTTGTCCGGCGTCAAGCCCGAAATAGAAACATCCGACGGTTCGCAATTCAGGGTAACCGTCACCGAGGCGCTCACCGCAGTAGTAAAGCCGCAGAGCAGCGCCACAAACCAAACTGAAAAAAATTTTTTCATACTGTTTTTTGTTTTTAGGTTAGTTATTAAGAAATTAAATTAAAATATCACCATCAAGTGCCGATTTCAAATGTTAAAATCCTAATTTTTACATTCTACTTTCATAAATCACGTTTTAATGTTAAAAAACCAACGGTTTATAATCAAAACACGCCGCAAAGTTACAAATTTTTATTTTAATATATGCCATTTTTTGGCATTTTTTTTCATCAAAACAGCAAAAAACATCTTTTTATCGACAAAACGCCCGCTTTTACCGACAAACAAAAACATCTTTCAGCCCATGGCGAGCCAAAAGATGTTTTACAACATAAAGTGCCGGTTCAGCCGACCGACACCCTATTTATTATTATACTGATTCATGGCAGTCTGTATGCCGGCCAAGCAAAAGGTTTTTATCATCTCCACCGCTTGTGCAAAACGCGGCTCCAAGGCGGCGCGCTCGTCGGGTGCGAACCGCCCAAGCACATAGTCGATTTGCGCGCCGCGCGGAAAATCGTTGCCAATGCCAAAGCGCAAGCGTGCATACTGCTGTGTACCAATCAGTTGCTGAATATTTTTCAGACCGTTGTGGCCGCCGTCGCTGCCACTCGGTTTCAGGCGTAGCGCGCCCACCGGCAACGACAAATCGTCCACCACCACCAAGAGTTGTTCCACCGGAATTTTCTCTTGTTGCAACCAATAGCGCACGGCCTGTCCGCTCAGGTTCATGTACGTCGAAGGTTTGAGCAGCACGAGTTGGCGTCCTTTCAGGCTGCAAGTGGCCACATCGCCGTAGCGTCGTGTTTCAAAAACAGCATTGGACGCTTCCGCAAAAGCGTCCAATGTGTCGAAACCGATATTGTGGCGGGTGTGTTCGTATTCCGAACCCATATTGCCCAAGCCGACAATCAGATATTTCATAAAAGTTTGAGTTATTTGCCGGCAGCAGCGGCAGCAGCATTACCCATGGCGGCACGGGTCAGTTTCACGCTGCAAACTACGCTTTGCAAGCCGTTCAAAAGTTCGAGGTTTTCGAAGTGCAAATCTTTCACTTGTATGGTTTTGCCCAAACCGAGGTCGTCGATGTTGATGACGAGTTTTTCGGGAATGGCGGCGGCAAGACCTTTCACGCGCAGTTTGCGCATTTCGAGGCTCAATTTACCACCGGCACGCACACCGGCAGCGTGTCCTTCGAGACGTACCGGCACTTCCATGACGATCGGTTTGTTTTCGAGCACTTGCAGGAAGTCGATGTGCAGCACGCGGTCCGATACGGGGTGAAACTGAATCTCTTTCATCACAGCCGAAACCTGATTGCCGCCAACCTCCAAATTAACGAGGTAGATGTCGGGCGTATAAATCAGTTTGCGCAATGCTGCTTCGGACACTACAAAGTGTACGTTTTGACCCACGCCATAGAGTTCGCAGGGCACCAATCCTTGCGCACGCAGGGCTTTGGTGGCTTTTTTGCCGAGTTCGTTACGAACTTCGCCTTTCAATTCAAATGTTTTCATTGTTGTTTGTAAAAAAATGTGTTACTCAAAATTCAAGCATTGTTGGGGCTTGATTTCCCATCACACGGATGCTTCCGTGAAAAGCGGCGCAAAGGTACGACTTTTTTGTGAATTATGCAACTTTTTCGGGGACAATTTACGAAAAATTATTCCAACAGGTGTTCTATCAGAAAAAACACGCCCAACAAGACGAACAAAACGCCCACGCTCCACCGAAACCACTTGCCGACATGGCGTATTTTGTCGTAGAAACGGCTGATGCTGTCGAAACTGAACGCCAGAATCCACGCAACAACCAGCACGGGCAACGCCACCACAAGTGCAAAAAACACGATGTGCCACACGGCGATGTGCGGTTGCGCCACCATGCCGAAAAAGAGGGCGGCATTGGTCGGGCAAAACGCCAACGACAACACTGCGCCCAGCAGCAGCGCGCCGGCAGCATTCGGTTTGATGCGCCCTTCGACCTTGTCGGCCAGCCTGTTGCCACCCAACGCCGGCAGCAAATCGGCCACGAACATCAGCGCACCCATAATAATCAGGAAAGGCGCCAAGAGCAATTCGCCATATTCGGCAAACATATCCTGCAAGTGCAAAATGTCGGCGCCGCCACGCAGCAACAACATCAGCACCGCACCCAGCACGCCAAATGCGAGCGTGCGCCCGAGCGTGTACCACAAACCATTGATAAACACGCGTTTATGGCTTTCTAAATCGCGACTGACAAAGCCGATGGCAGCAATATTGGTGAGTATGGCGCACGGGTCGAGCGCAAACACCACGGCCAGCAAAAATGTAACCCACCACGGCGAAGCCGACAGATTGAGTATTTCAGAAACGTTCATTACACACTATTTATTATAGGCGGCCACGAGTGCGGCGGCTTGTTCGACATTCAGATTGCGACCGGTCGAAACCACTTTTTCGTCGATGACCACCGCCGGCAAACGCCACACTTTGTAAGCCAAAATCTGTTTTACGTCGGTTATCGCTTCGACCGTTGTGCCTGCCGGCACGACCGCGCGCACGGCGTCGAGCGTGTTTTTGCAGCCGGCGCACTGTGTTTCGAGCAATACTTTTACAACCATGATTCAATACTTGTGTTTTGCGGTTGCGAAATTACACTTTTTTTGTCAAATGTGCAACAAACCGTTTCAAAACAACACGCACACGACAGCATCGGCCGCTCGCACCAAGTCGTCGGGAGCAATGCGCATCTGCAAACCGCGCATACCTGCACTGACACAGATGTACGGGAATAGGCGACAGGTTTCGTGTATGTAGGTCGGGAAGTGTTTTTTCATGCCAACAGGCGAACAACCGCCACGGATGTAGCCGGTGAGTCCGAGCAGATCTTTGACGGGAATCAGTGCGCAACTTTTGTTGCCCGACACTTTGGCGGCGAGTTTCAAATCAATTTCTTTGTCGCCCGGAATGACACAGACGAAATAGCCGGTTTTGTCGCCGCGCAACACCAGCGTTTTGAAAACCCGTTCAATAGGTTCGCCTATTTGTTCAGCCACATGTACGGCGCCCAACTCCACTTCGCCGGCTTCGTACGGAATGAGTTCGTAGGTTATGTTGTGCGCATCGAGCAGACGCGCTGCATTGGTCTTTTTTGCCATAAATCAAAAAAACTTTATTTGTTCAGTGGCACAAAGATAGAAATTATTTCCGACATCGGCACATTTTATGTTAATGATTTTTTCGGAGGAGCGCGCGCCTATTTTTGCTGCATCTCGACATCGACATACACGGGCAGATGATCGCTATACCCGCCATTGAACCGCATGCCGACATAAGTACGAAACGGCTTGGTACCGAGCGGTTTATCGGCTTCGAGCAACCAATCGGGAGCAAACACCTGCACACCATCGGCGGCAGTCCGTGTGGCCTGGCTACCATTCAGCAATGCGCCCGACACCACCATTTGGTCGAGCATGCCCCACTGGCCGTCGTGCCGATAACTGCCAATAGTGCCACTTTGGTGCAACGCATAGGTGAGGTTGTAGAGTTGGCCGGCGGGCACAGAATCGCCAGCAACAGGCTGTGCTCCAAGCACTTCGAGCATACTGCGATTGTCGGGATAATCGTTGAAATCGCCCATGATCATAATCAGTGCATCGGCATCGATCGCCTGCACACTATCGACCGCCGCACGCAACTGCGCCGCCACAAACAAGCGGTTCGGTTCGCTCTCCAACTCGCCGCCCAAGCGCGACGGAAAATGGTTGACAAACAGATGCAACGTATCGCCATTTGGCAATGCGCCGCACGCATACAGAATGTCGCGCGTGGTTTTGCCCGACGGCAGTACAAAACGAATGGGACGCGAATTTATCGGCTTAAACTGCCGCGGTTGATAGAGCAATGCTACATCGACGCCACGCGCATCGTCCGACTCGTAATGAATCACCTTGTAGTGCAGTTGTTTCAACTGCGAATAGCGTGCCAGGTCATTCAAGCAATGGCCATTCTCAATTTCGCACAATGCAATCAACGCCGGCGGATTCCAGCCGCCAACGCCCACAACCACTTGCGCTATATGCGCCAATTTTTGGCGGTAACGTTCGTAGTTCCAACCACGAATGCCTCCGGGCAGATACTCGTCGTCGTGTTTCAGGGTGTCGTGTTGCGTATCGAACAAGTTTTCGACATTGTATTCCATCACGCGAAACACATTTTGCGCCGGCACGATAGTCGGCAACAAGCAAAGCAATATCGCTGCAAAGCGTTTAAGCATGTTTACCTCTAAATTCCGTTATCAACAAATAGACGCCATAGATACCGCATATCAAAAGAATTAAATCTTCGTACGCCGCAAAAATCACAGATTTAACGCCCGTCAATCCCCATAATGTTAATAAGGCAAGCAATATTTTGTTTTTCTGTCGGTAGCCTGCATACACCACCAGGCTCAAACACGCCACAGGACAAGGCATAATGTGTGTAACCATTTGCGGGAAACGATTTCCCAACAACACAGAAATCAGCGGATATAAACCATAGAGCAACAGCAAGATGATTTGGAAGGCGCCAGGCCTTGCCGGCACATCCGATTTGTGGCAAACACATTCATACAAGAACAACACCCCGCAAAGTATATACAAAGGCAATGCAAAATAGGTTTGTATCGGTTGTGTGCCATAGTACCCGAAAAACACTATTCCGATAAAAAGATTGACCATGCCCAACATCGCTTTGGCAGCCCATGCCACCTTGCCGGCATACGACAACGCCACAGCAACAACCAACAACGCCAACAAAATAACTTGCACAACCACTGTATGTTGGTTGTATTGTCCGATAACATTCCAAAAAACTTGTGCATCCATATTTCTACACCTCCATCAATGCTCACTCACACTATTTTTCGTATGCGCCCAAATCGGGAGCGCCATCAGCCAAGCGATTTTTGCCTTCCATGTCGGCTGGGAAACGCTCGGCCACGGCCACATCGGCTTTGCCACATGCACTCGAGCGGTCGGCCAAATGAAAATCGTAATAGCCGGTTTGCGCAATGTCGCGAATCGATGTATTGACAAACACTGTATCGGCATGATAAACGCCATCGGCACCGGGATTTTGCGAATTTGCCCAATAGTTATCGACAAAGTAAGCATCGGTCTGTTGGCGGCACTTGAGCAACGAGTGGCTGATGGTAACGTTGTAGGCAGCATCGGTAATGGTATCGCGCAGCAACGCTATTTCGCGACTCTGATTGCCGAACACAATCGAATTTTCGACTACCGCCGATTTGACAGGAAAAAGATAGAGCAAATTGCCATCGACATAATAGTTGGTAATGACCATGGCCACATCCTGACGCGTGCCCCATGTGTAGTAGTTGGCAATAGTCGTGTGCGCCACATAGGCCTCGCCACCCAACTGATAGAAACAGGCTGTGCCACAATTCGACAGTTCGCAATTCACCACTTCGACGTTGGCATTTTGGGCAAAAAGTCCGTATTGCGTCATCGTGTGCAAGATGCAATTTGTCAGCGTGAGCGATGGCTGCGCAATAGATGTGCCACTGACAACCACGCCGGCATCGCAACTGCGTATGTGCGTATGCGTCAGCGTATGGCGGCCATGCGCATTTTGCAGATAGACACCACCCCACTGCCCCGGCATATAATCGTAAGGTGTGCGATCCTCATCGGGCATGCAGTCGAAACGGTCGGTACGCATCAGCACCGGCTGCTCCGCGGTGCCTTGTGCCACCAAATGCCCATCGACCACAAGATTGGCTTTGTCGTGAAAATAGAGCCGTGTGCCGGCCGCCAAGGTCAGTGTAACGTCCTCTGGCACATACAGATAATCGAAAATCAGATAAGGTCGTTCGGCGGTCAGCGTAGTGTTTTTGGTGAGCGTATAACCATCGAGCACAATGGCATCTTGCCCATACACCACCAATTTGACATTTTGCGTTACGCCGTTGGTTACAAACAGCATCGAATCTAAATAGTAAACCGGAAAATCGGCATTATTTTGGTCGGCCGTCATCTCCACAAACACAAACAGACTGTCTTTGGCCTTGATTTCCACATTTTCGAGCATTTTGTTTTCGGGCGGAATACGTCCGTCGAGGTTGTAGCGAAAGTACGACTCGCCACCGCGGCCAAGTCGCACCGACGAAATGTTCAACGCCTTATTGTTGCGGTTGTACACATAGAACGACAACGTGCGCGAAGGCACATTTGTAAACATGGTGTCGAACGACAAGGTGTCGCACGAAAATGCCAACACCGCCGTCGGGTCGTCGGTAAATTTTTCATCGACACAAGCCGTTGCCAACAAAGCCCATACACAGGCCGCCACAATGTAAATTTTCTTATTCATATCCTTCGAAACAAAGACTTTTTGCACCGCCGAATAAATTTTCGGCAAATTTACACAAAAAAACGATTCCACTTTAATGAAAAACGATTATCTTTGCGAAAAATTCTGTTTAACCTAAAAAAATAACATCATGGCTAACCGCAGACACCTGAAAAAAAGCATTCAAGGCATCACGTCGGAACTCGTTGGCGAAACATACATCGCCTACGGATTGCTGCAAAAAATCGACCACAGCGCATGGCTGCAACTGCTACAACGCATTGCTGCGCTGAACAACGAATTTTTGGCACGCGCCAACCACCCTGAGCCGGGCAATGTGAAAGGCTTTTACAAACAGTTGCGTGCCGACTTCGACGCCGAAGTAGCGCAGATACTCAACGAGTTAGAAAAACAATAAAACCGCACACGGCAGCGCGCCCGCACATAGGCGCACCGACCTCGACCGCCACGGCAAAACGGGTGGTCAGATTGGTGTGTGTGTGCGTGTTGATAACTTTACCGACCAACGATGTTTGTCAAACACAAGATTTTTTAGTATCTTTGCCCGACCGAACAGCGCCATCGGAAAATAGCGAAAATATTCAGATAAATTTTTCATAAATAACTAAAACAGAAATCATTATGAAACCTACACACATCGAGCATCTGGGCATTGCCGTTGCAAGTTTGGATGCCACAATTCCGTTTTTTGAACTGCTTACCGGTTCGAAATGCTACTCCATCGAAGAGGTAGCCGACCAAAAAGTCAAAACCGCTTTCTTCAAAGTGGGCGAAACGAAAATCGAATTGCTCGAGCCGACCTGCCCTGAAAGCACCATCGCCAAATTTATCGAAAAGAATGGCGGCCGCGGCGGCGTACACCACGTGGCATTCAATGTCGAGAGCGTCGAAGAAGCCCTGAAAGAGGCCGAAGCAGCCGGTTTGCAACTCATCGACAAAGCCCCGCGCAAAGGGGCCGAAAATCTAATGATTGCATTCCTGCACCCGAAATCGACCTGCGGCGTGCTCACCGAATTGTGCGAACAACCGAAATAACATTCGAACAATTAGAACAAAGTTTGTGGTGTGGAACACGTTTCCACGCCTTTCGACTTGCAACAACAAATAATTCAAAATAATTATGGTAAGTAATCAAGACAAACTGAAAAAATTGATTGACAAACGTGCCGAAGCGTATGCCGGCGGCGGCGAAAAAGCCGTCGATAAACACCACGCCAAAGGTGCTTACACGGCACGCGAACGCATAAATATGCTGTTGGACGAAGGCAGTTTCGAAGAGGTCGATATGTTCCTCACGCACCGCTGCACCGACTTCGGCATGGAGAAAAAAGTGTTCCTCGGCGACGGTGTTGCCGTGGGTAGCGGCACTATCGACGGTCGCCTCGTGTTTGTGTTTGCACAAGATGCCACAGTCATCGGCGGTTCGCTGTCGGAAACGATGGCGCAAAAAATCTGCCATGTGATGGATATGGCCATGAAACTCGGCGCTCCTGTCATCGGGTTGAACGACTCGGGTGGTGCCCGCATTCAGGAAGGCGCCTGCGCGCTGGCCGGTTATGCCGAAATTTTCGAACGCAACATTTTGGCTTCGGGCGTCATTCCGCAAATATCCGTCATTTTCGGTCCGTGCGCCGGCGGCGCCGTGTACTCGCCCGCCCTCACCGACTTCATCATGATGACGGAGCAAAACTCGTACATGTTCATCACCGGCCCGAAAGTTGTGAAATCGGTAACCGGCGAAGATGTGTCGGTCGAAGATTTGGGCGGCGCACGTGTACACGCCACCAAATCGGGCGTTACACACTTTGTGGCAGCCACCGAAGAAGATGCCATCGCACAAGTGCGCCGTCTGATTTCGTTCATTCCGCAAAACAACATGGAAGAGGTGCCGCTCGTGGCATGCACCGACCCCATCGACCGTGTAGATGACAGCCTGAACGAACTCGTGCCGGCCAACCCGAACATGCCCTACGACATGAAACAAATTATCAACACCATTGTCGATAATGGCGATTTCATGGAAGTGCAGAAAGATTTTGCGAAAAACATTATCTGCGGTTTCGCACGTTTCGACGGTCAATCGACCGGCATCATCGCCAACCAACCGAGTTGGATTGCCGGCGTGCTCGACTGCGACGCTTCGCGCAAAGCCGCCCGTTTTGTCCGTTTCTGCGACGCATTCAACATTCCGATTCTGACCCTTGTTGACGTGCCGGGATTCCTCTGCGGCACCGGTCAAGAATATGCCGGCATCATCGACCACGGCGCAAAACTGATGTTCGCTTACGGCGAAGCCACCGTGCCGAAAGTAACGGTAACGATACGCAAATCGTATGGCGGTTCGCACATTGTGATGAGTTGCAAACAACTTCGCGGCGACTACTGCTACGCATGGCCGAATGCCGAAATCGCCGTCATGGGCGCATCGGGCGCCATTGGCGTATTGGAAGCCAAAACCCTGAAAGCAATCGAAGATCCGGAAGAAAAGAAAAAATTCATCGCCGAAAAAGAGGCCGAGTATCAAGAGAAATTTGCCAGCCCCTATCAAGCGGCATCGCGCGGCTACATCGACGATGTGATTGAACCGCGCAACACGCGTTTCCGCGTTATTCGTGCGTTCAAAACGTTGCAGACCAAGCGTTTGACGAATCCGTTGAAAAAACATTCGAACATACCGCTGTAAAACATCGACGGGTAAAAAGTCGGCTTGTCGGGTGAAAAAGACCGGCAAGCGACTTTCGACCGAATAGAACAATATCACTAAAAAAACATTGAACAATATGATGCTTTTATCCGCAACCGCAAATTGGCCTCACATTTGGATGGTAACGCTTATCGGTTTTGCTTTGGTGGTATGCCTGCTGTTTATTTTGGTGCTTGTACTCAAACTGTTCGGCATCATCATGAAACCGCGCGTACGCGTACCAAAAGTAGTGCACACCGAAGAGAAATCGGAAATTAAACACGACGAAACCGTCCTTGTCAATCTTCCGGCAAACACCACAGCCGCCATTGCTTTGGCACTGCATTTGTACTATGCCGACGTACACGACAACGAAGCGCACGTTATGACCATCAAAAAGGTAGAGCGCCGCTATTCGCCGTGGAATTCAAAAATTTATGGTATCAACAATTTAGTCAAATAATCCGATGAAAAAATTCAAATTCGTCATCGACGGACACAAATACGAAGTGTCTGTAAATGAGATAGAAAACAACGTAGCAGAACTCGAAGTAAACGGCACGCCGTTCACTGTCGAGATTGAAAAAGAGGAGAAAGTAGCCACACGTCCGGCAGCCAAACCGGCAGCAGCGCCGGCAGCCACTGCCGCTGCCGCACCGGCTACAAGCAGCGTCAAATTCATTGCATCGCCGCTGCCCGGATCGATCGTGCGCGTACTCGTCGAAGCCGGCCAAAGCGTGAAAAAAGGCGACGTGCTGCTCACCATGGAATCGATGAAAATGGAGAACAACATCTCGGCCGAAGCCGACGGCGTTGTAAAATCAGTACTCGTAACACCCGGCCAAAACGTGATGCAGGACGACAAATTGATAGAATTTGCCGTAGCCGCAGCCGCACAACCCGCAGCCCCGGCACCCAAACCGCAACCCGCACCACAACCTGCTCCCGCAGCACCCAAACCGGCAGCGCAACCCGCGCCGGCAGCCCCTGCAGGCGGTTACAAAGTGGTGTCGCCACTGCCCGGATCGGTAGTAAAAGTGGCCGTAGCCGTTGGCGCCGATGTGAAAAAAGGCGATGTGCTGCTGACACTCGAATCGATGAAAATGGAAAACAACATCCTTGCCGAAAAAGACGGCAAAGTAACGGCCATCATGGTCAGCGCCGGACAAAGCGTGATGCAAGACGATGTTTTAGTTGTACTCGGATAAAAACGCGAAACCTATGTGGAATGATATTTTAAGTTTTTTGCAAAACACCGGTTTCGCCCTCATTGCCCAAGATTGGCGCGTAGTGGTAATGCTGCTCATTTCGTTTTTCCTGCTCTATTTAGCCATTGCGAAAAAATATGAGCCACTGCTGCTGCTGCCCATCGCATTCGGTATGTTGCTGACCAACCTGCCCGGTGCCGGTCTGTTCCATTCCGAGTTGTGGACGGCATTTTTGGACGAAAACAGCCCGATGTTCCATAACTACGGTGCCATTATGCGCGAAGGCGGTCTGTTGGACATTCTGTACATCGGTGTCAAAGCGGGCATTTATCCGTGTCTGATATTCATCGGCGTAGGTGCCATGACCGATTTCGGTCCGCTGATTGCCAACCCGAAAAGTTTGTTGCTCGGTGCAGCGGCACAATTAGGCATTTTCATCACCTTTTTGACAGCCAACGCGCTCGGTTTCAGCGAAGCCGAAGCCGGCTCCATCGGTATCATCGGTGGTGCCGACGGCCCGACGTCCATTTTTCTGACTTCGAAACTTGCGCCCGATTTGCTCGGTCCCATTGCCATTGCGGCCTACTCGTACATGGCGCTCGTACCGGTGATTCAACCGCCCATCATGCGTGCGCTGACCACCAAAAAAGAACGCGCCATACGCATGAAACAGTTGCGCAGCGTATCGAAAACCGAAAAAATCATCTTCCCCGTCATGGTGGCCACCATCGTAGCACTGATTTTGCCCGATGCAGCCCCGCTGATAGGCTGCCTGATGCTCGGTAACCTGATGCGCGAATGCGGCGTGGTGGAACGTTTGAGCAAAACGGTGCAAAACGAGTTGATGAACATTGTAGTGATTTTCCTCGGTCTGACCGTGGGCGCTACGGCCACCGCCGATTCGTTCCTCAATGTAAAAACGTTGATGATTCTCGGCATGGGCATTGTAGCCTTCGGTTTGGGTTCGGCAGGCGGCGTGTTGCTGGCCAAATTCATGAACTTGTTCTCGAAAGAGAAAATCAACCCGCTGATTGGTTCGGCAGGCGTATCGGCTGTGCCGATGGCTGCGCGCGTATCGCAACAGGTGGGTCAGGAATCCGACCCCGGCAACTTCCTGCTGATGCACGCCATGGGGCCAAACGTGGCCGGTGTCATCGGTTCGGCTGTGGCCGCAGGCATTCTGCTGACGATGCTCGGATAATTTCGCCTTACAAACAGGCAACTTAACAACGGAGTGCGGAGTTTCCCGCGCTCCGTTGTTGTTTCTCCGGTCATTGCTTTGCACAAGCGCAAGTGTCTTTCATTTCTTTTGCTTGACCAAAAGAAACGAAACAAAGAAAAGTCAAGACTATGGCGGCTGCGTTGCCAAAAATTTGTCGTTTCGGTGTCGGCTAAATCGAACTCGCTACCGCTTAAACAACGATTTAGCGTTTCGACACACTCAACTCGATTTTTGACACACCCGCCAAGGTCGTTTTTCAATAATTTGTACAAAAGGGGCTTTGAAGAACCCCGCCCGTCGCTACGCTCCTCGTCCCCTTGAGAAGGGGACATTTTTTTGCTTGTGTCGCTTGTTGAAGGGCAAAATTTACACGAGTTGAAAGCACAAATACTTCCGTTGGGGCTTTGAAGAAAAAAAGTGAGGACGCCGCTGCTGCGACATCCCCACAAATTTGCGTTGATAATTTCAACGTGTTATTTTACCGCGATTTTGGTGGCTTTGGCACCGACTTTGACGATGTAGATGCCGTTGCTCAATTGACCGTTTTGCTCGGTTACGTCCATGCCGTTGATGGTGTAGATGCGACCTTGCTCGGCGCCATAGATGCGGCCGCTGTGAGCATAGATGTTCGACATCTCAACACTTTCGATAGCGGTGGTGCCGCCTATTTTTGTCAAGTTTGTAGGATAGAATTGAACTGTTGTATTATATACACATACAAATCCTTCAATATCGTATGTACCTGCTGAGATAATCCCATCAGCAACCACGCCAAAGTTATCACGGAGAATTAAATCTTCACCCAAGAAAGATGCCGTAACGTTTTGCAGACTGGTACCGCTTTTGGTTGCTGCATCAGCAGCAAAAGATACATTCTTAAGCAAGAGGTATTTGTTTACATCGTCGGCAACAGGTACTGCTGCGGCTTCGGTGGGCGCTGGTGCTGTTCCGGCCGTAATGCTCAACTCCTCTATCGTTACTTGCGGTTCCAATTCAGGAAGTGCTTTGTACACTTTTGTTGTAACGACCAAACCAGAAACTTCATCACCGGCTTTCAATGCCAACGTTCCGAAAACAAGTCCTACGCCACTTGCATCTTTTACATAAATGCTTTTACCATTTACATACACAACTGTCACAGGCGACAGATAGACTACAGTACCATCGGTGGAATAGTCGATGTCGGCCAAAGATTGTAATGTTTTTTTAGTGAACGTTTTGCTAACTACGCTGCTGGCTTTGGCTTTGGCAGCATCGTAAGCAATGGCTTTAACGGTAGTTGTAGCGGTCAAGTCGAAAGGTGCAGTGTATTCAGTAGAAGCTGTTGTGGGTTCTGTGCCGTCGATAGTATAGTAAATTTTCAAACCCGCTTCTGCCGTAATTGTTACCGATGTGCTGGTCAAGAAATCTGCCTCACCACTGATGGATGGAGTCAAAACAACGTCACTATCTACTTTTTTGTAAATGACCACATTCTTTTGTGTTCCACCATATACTGCAAAACGTTCAGAATTACTAGTAGCATTATATTGCAACGTAGTATAAGTTGCATTTTTTGTAATTTTCAACGTAAATACATCATTTGTTCCAACGGTTGGGGTAAATGCAGTTGTTTCACTTTCTTCCGCAAACAACTTGCAGTTGTTTTTGGTGTTCGTATTTCCCAAGAAGTTATCTCCAATCTTGATGCAAATAGCACCAGTTACGCTGGTCGATGGTACAATCGTTAATTCATAAGCAGCACTTTCTGACAATGAGGACATCGTAATTGTACCACTTCCCGATTTGCTTGCGGTTGTGCCGGAGTACATATAGCCTGCGGCGGTTGTAGAGGCTGATCCTTCTGCACGCATAGGTACAATAACACCGCTATTAGCAGTTTCCTCATAACCGATAATCATCGTGCCACCGGCCAATAAATCTTCAACGGTTGTAACCCGTTGCCACGCAGCAAACGACAAACTACTGAACATTGTCGCTGCCAAGAATAAAGTTAATTTTTTCATAGTAAATAAAAATTTAAGAAGTTAATAAAAAAGTTAGTTTCTGTGTTTTTGTGCGGTTTGGTAGCAGCCTATTGCGCCACGAAACCGGTGGTTTTTCTTAAGCCCACCAACCCCCTAAAGGGGGAGTCCGAAAACATCGTAGAGCCGTGGCTCTTTTTATAATCGGACTAAACTAAAATTCGACCTTGGCGGGTGTGTCAAAAATCGAGTTGAGCGTGTCGAAATGCTAAATCACTGTTTGAGCGCAGCGAGTTTGATTTAGCCGACACCGAAACGACAAATTTTTGGCAACGCAGCCGCCATAGTCTTGACTTTTCTTTAATTCTTGATTTTGCTCACGCTCAACAAACCGAAAATAAATTTTCGTTTGTATTCGCTCAATCGCAAAATTGTTTCGTTTCTTTTGGTCAAGCAAAAGAAATGAAAGAACCAAGATGTAAGAATATAGATTTTAGATTTTTACCCCTAAATCCCCTAAAGGGGACTTGAAGCCCTCCTTTAGGAGGGTTTGGGAGGTAGAACGAAAACTACGAAAACTACGAACCATACGCGAACAACCTTAAACTCTTAAACTCTTAAACTCTTAACCTCTTAAACTTTGAAACATTAAACCCTTAAATTCTTGGATTTTGAAACTTTTGCACGCTTCCATTTTACACTTTGCACTATTTTGCACTTTTCCGAAAAATAACACCCTTTTTATTTGTTTGGTTCAACAAAAAAGTTTATCTTTGCCGTACAAACATAAACCACCGGTTTCGTGGCGCAATAGGCTGCTACCAAACCGC
Source organism: Paludibacteraceae bacterium (assembly GCA_051870755.1). Classification (GTDB taxonomy): domain Bacteria; phylum Bacteroidota; class Bacteroidia; order Bacteroidales; family Paludibacteraceae; genus W0P28-013. Next base: position 78,097 of record JBJECE010000021.1, read on the forward strand.
ATAAAAACACAGAAACTAACTTTTTTATTAACTTCTTAAATTTTTATTTACTATGAAAAAATTAACTTTTTTGGTAGCAGCGTTATGCGCTACAATGGCAGTGAGTGCAGCCGACGTAACTGTAGCCACATGTGATTTCACTGCAAAGACGGCAGGAGGAACAGCTTACAATGACACCGAATGGTCGTATGGAGATTATACATTAGCGTATGCTGCTAATAATAATAGCCAATGGGACTATATGAAATTTGGAGCGAAAAGTGGAACGAGTGGTACAGATAAAGCAACCACCGGTTACATTAAAAGTCCTAAAATCAGCAAACAAATTGATAAAATTGTTGTAAATTTTAATGCTGGAAATCTTACAAATGGTAGTTGTGATGTGTGGGGGGTAGAGGTCTATTCTGATGCAACTTTTTCCATACTCATCGAAAAAGTAACCGGTGGAGTTATGACCGCCAAAACTGCACAATCTTTAGAATTGGCTCCAACCGTTACAGGCAAATGGGCTGCTGATTCGTATTACAAAGTGTTCTTTGAATGTCATAATACTACTACAAAGAATGGCGTTGTGTGGGTAAATTCGGTTGAATTTAAGGAAGTTATAGCTGTTGCCGTTGAAGATCCGGCATTTTCTATTTCGGAAGGTGCTTATCTGAGCAATCAATCTGTTGAATTGACCTGCGTAACTGATGGTGCATCTATCTATTACACGTTGGATGGCAGCGACCCTGACGATACCAAAACCTTGTACGAAAGTGCTATTTCAGTTACTGAAACCACAACTATCAAGGCCATTGCTATCAAAGGCGCCGAGAAAAGTAATATTGTAAGTGCTAAATATACAATCATACACAACGAAGGTACACAAGCTAATCCCTTGACTGTGGCAGATGTATTGGCATTACAAGTTTCATCGGAATCTGTTTGGGTTGAAGGTTATATTATGGGTGGTATGAAATCAGATGGTTCTGCCATTGATAATACAATAAATACTAATTTAGCCATCGCCGGTACAAGCACTGAAAGTGAGATAGCCAATATGGTTTCGGTACAATTGCCTTCGGGTGCAATTCGTGATGCGTTAAATGTGAAAGACAACGCTTCAAATATTGGTAAAAAAGTTCAAGTATATGGTACAATCGAAGCCTACTTGAATCATCCGGGTGTGAAATCTGTTACAGATTATAAATTAGAAGGCAGCACCACCGCTATCGAAAGTGTTGAGATGTCGAACATCTATGCTCACAGCGGCCGCATCTATGGCGCCGAGCAAGGTCGCATCTACACCATCAACGGCATGGACGTAACCGAGCAAAACGGTCAACTGAGCAACGGCATCTACATCGTCAAAGTCGGTGCCAAAGCCACCAAAATCGCCGTTAAATAACGCATCGGTACACATACACCTATAACTCACAAAGCCGTGGCAATAGCCACGGCTTTTGTGTATTTAGGCCTGTCCGTCCGCAAAAAAACGTATGTCCTTAAAAGAAAATGAGCAATATATTTGTTCATGTCACAAATTTGTTATACATTTGTGGCAAAATTAAAGAATAAATGGCAGCGCAAAGCGTTTATAATGAGATAAAAAGAAGAGTGGAGAAATCCAAAAGGGGAAGACTCTTCTTTCCCGATGATTTTCACCCCGCATCTTCCGATGCGGTACGGTCGGCCTTGGTTCGTCTGTGCCGTGCGGGCGACCTTATGCGTGTGGCCCAGGGCATCTATTGCTATCCGAAAGTGGACAGGAAATGGGGCAGCGGCATCATACCGCCCTCCATTGAAGAGATTGCCGAAGCTATCGCCAAGCGCGACAAAGTAAGGATTGCCCCTACCGGAGCATACGTATTGAACAAGCTGGGACTATCCACCCAGATTCCGGCCAATGTCGTGTTTGTTACGGATGGTTCCGGACGTCGCGTATCTATCGGGAAAGGCAAGGGCATCCTGTTCAAGCATACGTCGGAAATGCGAATTTTCGCTTTCCGCTCTACCCTGATGCAGCTTATCGTGACTGCCATGCGCGAGATTGGCGAACAGAATGTGACCGAAGAACAGATGGCCGTCATCAGGAAACATCTTGAACATGTGACTGAGGAAGACTATCAGAAGGACATTCAACTTGCACCGATATGGGTGCGCAAGAAACTCTCACAGATATGAATTTTCAATCAAGTAAGAGCAGAGGCAAAATGGATTTTGACTCTGCCGAGCGCAGTGGAAAATCTCGAAGAAATTTTGCAGATTTATCCGTAAAAGACCGACAGGAAATCATACGCCGTGTGCAAGCCGAGAACGGGTTGCACCTTCAGATAATCGAAAAAGACTGGTGGGTGACGGCAGTCTTGCGGGCATTGTTCGCTTTGCCCTATGCGGAGCACATCTCCTTCAAGGGTGGTACCAACCTGAGCAAATGCTGGCATCTTATCAGCCGAATGTCCGAGGATGCCGATATTGCCATAGACCGTGAATATCTTGGTTTCAGCGGCAAGCTGTCGAAAACTCAGATAAGCGACAAACTGCGCCGCGCCTCCTGCTCGTTTGTCAGGGAAAGGCTGCAATATGACTTGGCGGAGCAACTCGTCCGGGACGGCATTTCTAAGGATGCGTTTACGGTGTCCGTGAACATCACCCCCGTGACGACAACTGACCCCGAAATCATCGAGGTAGCCTATCATCCCGCATTTGAAGACAACACCTATATCCGTCCCAAGGTTATTCTTGAGGTCAGTGGCCGTTCCATGAGCGAGCCGGTCACTCCCGTCAAACTGCGGTCGTTCATCGACGAGGTCTTTACAAAGGCTCCATTCACGGAAAAAGAGTTTGAAGTCCGTGCCGTGCTGCCGCAACGCACATTCCTTGAAAAGGTGTTCCTGCTGCACGAGGAATTTGCCAAGCCGAAAGAGAACATTCGTACCGAACGTATGTCAAGACACCTTTACGACATCGGCCAGATGATGGATACGCCGATTGCAGAGGAAGCCTTGCAGGACAAAGCGCTCTATCAGTCGGTCATCGACCATCGCCGCACTTTCATCGGGTTGCAGAGATTCGACTATGACACCTTGCAGCCTGCCACCTTGCGGATAGTTCCTCCGGAAAACATTATGGAGGAATGGAAGAAGGACTATGAGGTGATGAAGGAAACCATGATTTACGGGGAGTCACTGCCGTTCAGTCAGTTGATAGACAAGATTCGGGAACTGAATGAACGAATCAACAGAATAGGATAATAAATTCGATACGTTAGGACGTATTTCATACAACTTCAATGCTCATAATCAATCACTTGTGTACCGAAAAAAACAAGAATATCGAAACGGCAATCATCAGCACAGCCACCACTTTTTGGTAACGCTTTTTGTTGATGTGTCGGATAAACCGCATGGCCATAAAATTGCCGACCATCATAGCTACACCGATACATAGCCCTTCGCTAAAAATAGTCAGATTCATCAGTTGCAGTTTGCCGTAAACCACAATTTTCACCACATGCATAGCGGCAGCGGCAGTGGCCTCGCTGGCGATGTAGGCTACAGGCAGCAGGTCGAGCGAGAGGAACACCGCACTGCTCAACGGCCCCGAAATACCGAGCAGCCCATTCAATCCGCCCGTCAGCGCACCGCCCGCAAGCATCGTCAGACGCGACTTGGGCAAAACGATTTTACCGCCGATTTTAAGGCAGGCAAACAGCACTAAACCGGCACACAACAACCTGGTCATCAACACTTTATCGACCACAGCAAATCCGAATGCGCCCAACGCTGTGCATGGCAATGCCACCAACAAGAACCACCCCACCGATTTCCATTCGATAGACTTCCAGCCCATGCCCACGCGCGACAAGTTGCTGATTAACTGCGCAATAGTAGATACCGGCACTGCCACTTCGACGCCATAAAAATAGGTAATGACGGGCAACAAAATCATGCCACCGCCAAACCCGACCGACCCCGACAGCAAACCGGCCACGACGCCCACTATCGACAACACAATAAGTTCCATATCCGACAAGATTTCGTACGATTACTGCGTGCAAAAATATAAAAAAACAGCGTGTGTATGCCCTATTTTAACATTTTTAATAAATTCGGGCAGACATCTTGTTATTCGCCACATTTTTTGTACCTTTGCACGCTCATTTAAGCCATACGTTTCAGCAATGACTTCTTGGTTATCGACCATAACAGAAAACACTGTTGCACAGACACTTATCATCTATTCCGCCATCATAGTGCTGGGCATGTTGTTGGGCAAAATACGCATCAAAGGTATTTCGCTGGGCGTAACATTTGTCTTGTTCATCGGCATTTTGGCCGGTCATCTGCACTTTCAGGTCGATGCCACGCTGTTGGATTTTTTGCGCAATTTTGGCCTGATTATTTTTATCTTTTCCATTGGTTTACAGGTCGGTCCCGGCTTTTTTGCCTCGTTCAAAACCGGCGGTTTGCGGCTCAATGGTTTGGCATTTTGTACCATTTTATTGGGTGTCGGTGTGGCCGTGGGGCTACAGCAGATGCTGTCCGCCCGCATTGATATGCCCATGATGGTCGGCGTGATGTCGGGCGCCGTCACTTCGACGCCCGGCCTTGGTGCTGCCCAAGAAGCCTTGCAGCAACTATCGGCCACCGGAGCGTTGCAGGGCGACATTCCGCCCATCAGTTTAGGCTATGCCGTTGCCTATCCGTTAGGCGTGTTAGGCATCATCGTCGCCATGATGTTGTTGCGTTTTTTGTGCCGCATCGACACCAGAGCCGAAGAGGCGGAATTGCTGTCGCGCCGGCAAGGACAAGAAAAACCCGACATTCTCACCTTCCGCATCAGCAATCAGGCCATCGACGGACACACACTATTAGATGTCAAACAGATGTACGGCCATCAGTTTGTGGCCACCCGCCTATTCGACGGCAACACCGTTACCATACCGCACGCCGACACGGTATTGCACACCGGCAACTTGCTGTTGGTGGTAACACACAATGTATATGCCGCGCAATTGCAACAACTGTTGGGCGAACCGGCTGATTTTGAGTGGAAAGACGACGAATCGACGATGGTGTCGCGCCGCATTGTGGTAACACGCAATCAGGTGAACGGCAAAACCATCGGGCAGTTGCATCTGCGCAGCGCCTACAACGTGAACATCACCCGAATCAATCGCGCCGGCATCGATTTGTTGGCGCATCCCGACCTCGTGCTGCAACTTGGCGACCGCGTGATGGTAGTCGGTCCGCTCGCCAACATCAAAAAGGCAGAAACCATGCTCGGCAACACCCTGAAACGTCTGAACGAACCACACATCATTACCATATTTTTGGGCATCATGTTGGGCATTTTGTTGGGCAGCATTCCCATCTATTTTCCGAATATGCCGATGCCTGTGCGCCTCGGTTTGGCCGGCGGGCCGCTTATTGTGGCCATTCTGTTGGGACGTTTCGGCTACAAACTGAAACTGATAACCTATACCACGCAATCGGCCAATCTGATGCTGCGCGAAATTGGCATTTGTCTGTTTTTGGCCAGCGTCGGGCTGGCATCCGGCGGCCGCTTTGTCGAAACCGTCATCTCGCCCGACGGACTTTTGTGGATGGGATGTGGTTTGCTGATAACCATCGTGCCACCACTGCTGATAGGTTTGTTGGCACGCGCGCTGAAAATCAACTTTTTCACCATCTGCGGTCTGATAGCCGGCTCGTACACCAACGCGCCACCGTTGGCCTACGCCACGTCGCTCACCGACACCGATGAACCGGCCGTAGCCTACTCTACGGTCTATCCGTTAGCTACATTTCTGCGTATATTGTTCGCACAAATGTTGGTGCTGATGTTTGCCTGATGCGCCGACCAATCAGTCCTTGTGCCATGATCGGCGCAAGGCCATCGCCGCTCATTTCTCGACCAACACGCACTTTTTACCGACCAAAATGCTGTTTTACAAACACCACAATTGCAAAAATATCATTATTTTTGTCATCAAAATCCGTACACCAATACATTTAACTATATGAAAACTAAATTCTTATCGATTTTCGTACTATTGGCAGCCTGCTTGTCGGCATGCAGCAACGACGACCAACCGGTCAACACCAACGGCGATTTGCCAGCCGGCAACGACCTGCCTGTAACGGCGTTAGACATTGCCGATACAATCCGCATCGTGTACGACAACACCACCGTACGCATCGAAAACGACCATCCAAACGTCGCTATCACAGCCGATGGGACTGCGGTAACCATCAACTCCACAGCGAAAAACATCAAATATATTGTGTCGGGTACAAGCACCGCCGGCAGTTTGAAAATATACAGCGACTCGAAATTTGTGTTAGAGTTATCCGACGTACATCTCACAAGCACCAACAGCCCTGCAATCAATATCCAAACCGGCAAATGCACATACCTGCAACTCGTTGGCAGCAACACGTTGTGCGATGCCGCCACTTACCTTGGCACCGCCGACGAAGATGCCAAAGCCACCCTGTTTAGCGAAGGGCAATTGATAGTTTCGGGTGATGGGTCGCTCGCCATATCGAGCGTAGCGCATCATGCCATTTGCAGCGACGATTACATCGTCATCGACGGTGGCACTATTGCCATAACAAGCGCCGGCGTCGATGGCATACACGCCAACGATTATGTCCGAATAAATGGCGGTAACCTCACCATTGTCAGCAGCAGCGACGGCATCGAAAGCGGCGCCCAATTTTTTGAACAAAATGGCGGCACCGTCCATATTCAATGTGGCAACAGCAGCGGCTGTCAGGGCATCAACAGCGATAGTGCAGTCGTCATCAACGGCGGCGCACTGACGGTAGCCCAATCGTACGAAGCCATCGAAGCCGTCTATATCACGATACACGGCGGAAATGTATTGCTCACCGCTACCGACGATGCCATAAATGCGACCAAAGGAACTGTTTCGGGCGGCACCGAACAAAACGACGGCAGTTCGATTAACATTGATGGCGGTGTCGTGGTAGCCAATGTTACCAGTGGCGATGCCATCGATAGCAATGGCACTTTTTCGCTGACAGGCGGCGTTCTGATTGCTAACGGCCCGAAACAATCCGGTGCCAACGAAGCTGTCGATGTCAATGGCACGCGCACTTTCACGGGTGGCACGTTATTGACTGCGCAAGGCAGTTCCGGTAATGGAGGTCGCGGCGGCGGCAATCGTCCCGGAGGCGGGCAAAGCGGTTCTACGTTCGCCGGAAACATTAACACACTGTCCATCAGCGCATCTGTGGCTGCCGACACATGGCTCGGCATCGAAATAGACGGCAATATGGTCATGGTTTACAAAGCGACCAATGCCTACCAATCCTTTTTGTTTGGCAGCGATGCCATCAACACCGGCAGTGCGTATGCCGTGTACACCGGCGGCAATTATGTCGGCGGATACAACGTCGGCTCCTATTACTACGGCGGCTCCTATTCCGGTGGCACGTTGCGCAAATCGGGTACAATTGCGCAGCAGCAAACAAGCGTATCATTTTGATAAACAGACAAATACAACAAAGAAAGCAGCCCGAACGCATCAGCGCGGACTGCTGTTTTTTTTGAAAAAAAGGAAATCGGAATTTTTATTTGATGCCGTATTCCACAAACAACGTGGCACGAATGTTTATCACACCGCTACCTACAGCCACCGAAGATACTTTCGGGCGCGCTGCAGTGTTGTAAACCACATCGGCGGCCGCTTCCTCCACCACCGGTGCAGCATCGTCTATTTTGACATTGCTCACGCGCACGATATTTTTTGTCGTCTCAGGCAATGCCTGCAACAATCTATCAGCCAACATATTAGCATTTTCAAGCGCCTGCATATAGGCATCGTTGCGCAACGTAGCCATCTGCGAATGCGTATATTGCAAGCCGTTTAGCGACAAGTATTCGTTGGTCAGCAGCGCGGCATACAACTCGCCCAACGTGGCAAGTTGGCGCACCGTAACGGCATACGCCAACGTATTTTCGTAGCCCTCGAATAGTTGTTTACCATTGTCCCACCGATACGCTTTACGCAAACTGACCGATGTGGTCTGAATGTCGGCACTATCGATACCGAACGCCTGCAACTGCCGATAGAGTTCGTGCGATTTTTCGGCGGCGCACGCTCTGACAACGTCGATATTTTTGTCCAAGCAAGTCAATCCGACTGTTATTACAGCCATATCGGGCGCCACTTCGATGGTGCCTTCGGACCGCAATACAATAGTTTTACAAGGCGTTTTGCCCACAGCCAAAGTGGGCAGCAAAGCGATGGCTACCAACAACAAAATTCGACTTAATTTACTCATAATCAGCAATTTATAAAATTTCCAAAATTTGATTTCCGTGCGACGCCGTTTTAATTTCTTTGGGCAAAAATACCTTTTCGACAATGCCGTTTTCGTCAATCAAAAACGTTGTGCGCAACATGCCCATGTATTTTCGACCGCACATTGTTTTTTCGCCCCACGTTCCAAACGTTTCCGACAACTGTTTGTCGGTATCGGCAATCAGGTCGAAAGGCAAGGCATTTTTCTGAATAAATTTCGTGTGCGACGCCGCGCTGTCGGTGCTGACTCCGACCACTTCGCAGCCGTGTGCGCGCAAGGCCGAAAAATTGTCGCGCAGACTGCACGCTTCGGCCGTACACCCCGACGTATTGTCTTTCGGGTAAAAATACAGCACGACTTTACGACATGCAAAATCGCTCATTTTCAACTCTTTACCATCTTGCGTCAGTCCCAACACTTCGGGGACTTTATCGCCAACTTTGAGTGCCATAATTGTGTCGTTTTTTTACAGAATGATGAATTACAATTTTTCGCCAAAAGCCAAATCGCCGGCATCGCCGAGTCCCGGCACAATGTACGAATGCTCGTTCAGTTCGTTGTCGATGGCGGCAATCCACACCGTGGTTTTGTCGGCCGGGAATATCTCCAAAATATGATTCACGGCTTGGCGGCTGGCAATGATGCTGGCAATGTGTATATGCGCCGGCGTGCCTTTCGCTTTCAAAGCCTCGTAAGCCAACTCCATCGAGCCGCCGGTGGCCAACATCGGGTCGCAGAGCAGCACGGTTTTACCCTCGATGCTTGGCGAAGCCAAATATTCGACATGCACCCGAAAATTGTTGTGGGCAGCATCGGTATATTCGCGATAGGCCGATATAAAGGCGTTTTCGGCTTTGTCGAAATAGTTGAGCATGCCATGATGCAACGGCAAGGCGGCGCGCATAATCGAAGCGACTACTATTTGGTCGCTCACTACGTTGGTGGGCGCAATGCCCAGAGGTGTGCGAATCGGTTCCGTAGCGTACGACAATGTTTTACTGATTTCGTAAGCCATTATCTCGCCCACACGTTCGATATTGCGGCGAAAACGCATGGAATCCTGTTGAATTTCGGACGAGCGCAACTCTTTCATAAAGTTGTTCATCACCGAATTTTGTTCCGACAAATGATGGACTGTAATCATAATATTTAGGGTTGTTTGGTTAGACAATTGGTATTTATTAAAAAGGCTATCGACAACAACATCGACAGCCTTCAAAAATTTATTGAACTATTTTTTTGAATAAGTTTTTCATATTGACAGCATCGCCAATCAACTTGTGCAGCGCCTCGATGGCGATGCGTTCCTGCTGCATCGTGTCGCGGTAGCGCACCGTTACGCAGTTGTCGGTGAGCGTATCGTGATCGACCGTGATGCAGAATGGCGTGCCGATGGCATCTTGCCGGCGATAGCGTTTGCCGATGGAGTCTTTCTCGTCGTAAGCGCATTTGAAATCGAATTTGAGTTCGTTCATTATGGCACGCGCTTTTTCGGGCAGTCCGTCTTTTTTGACAAGCGGCATCACGCAGGCTTTCACCGGCGCCAGCACTTCTGGCAGACGCAGTACGACGCGCGTGTCGCCGCCTTCGAGTTGTTCCTCGCAGTAGGCTGCCGACATTATCGATAGGAACATACGATCGACACCGATGGAGGTTTCGATGACGTATGGCGTGTACGATTGATTGGTTTCGGGGTCGAAATACTCGATTTTTTTGCCCGAAAATTTAGCATGCTGGCTCAAGTCGAAGTTGGTGCGGCTGTGAATGCCCTCCACCTCTTTGAATCCGAACGGCATTTCGAACTCGATGTCGGTGGCAGCGTTAGCGTAGTGCGCCAATTTTTCGTGGTCGTGATAGCGATATTTGTGGTCGCCGAGGCCAAGTGCCTTGTGCCATTTCAGGCGGAATGCTTTCCAATGTTCGAACCACTCCATTTCGGTGCCGGGTTTCACAAAAAACTGCATCTCCATCTGTTCAAATTCGCGCATACGGAAAATGAATTGACGGGCGACGATTTCGTTGCGGAAAGCCTTGCCGATTTGTGCAATGCCGAACGGAATTTTCATGCGGCCGGTTTTCTGCACATTCAGGTAGTTGACAAAAATGCCTTGTGCCGTTTCGGGACGCAGATAAATCTTCATGGCGCCATCGGCTGTCGAACCCATGTCGGTCGAGAACATCAAATTGAATTGCCGCACGTCCGTCCAGTTTTTTGTACCCGAAATCGGGCAGACAATCTCCTCATCGACAATGATTTGCTTCAACTCGTCCAAATCCATGGCGTTCATGGCCTCGGCGTAGCGTGCGTGCAGTGCGTCGCGTTTTTTCTGATGTTCGATGACGTTGTTGCTCGTGGCGCGATATTTTTCCTCGTCGAAAGTTTCGCCGAAACGTTTGCGTGCTTTGGCAACCTCTTTTTCGATTTTATCGTCGTATTTGGCTATCTGTTCTTCGATAAGCACATCGGCGCGATAGCGTTTTTTGCTGTCGCGATTGTCGATGAGCGGGTCGTTGAACGCATCGACGTGCCCCGAAGCCTTCCATGTAGTCGGGTGCATAAAAATCGCGGCATCGATGCCGACAATGTTTTCGTGGAGCAGAATCATGCTGTCCCACCAATAGCGTTTGATATTGTTTTTCAGTTCGACACCGTTTTGACCGTAGTCGTACACGGCAGCCAAGCCATCATAAATTTCGCTCGACGGGAATACGAAACCGTACTCCTTGCAGTGAGCGACCAATTTTTTGAAAACCTCTTCTTGTGAAGCCATATTTATTTCGTTTGTAAACTTGTACGTTGCGCCACCCAAATCTGCGTGGCATCTTTTCAACCTGCAAAGGTACGACAAAAAAACGAAAAATCAAAACAATGCGCAGACATTTTGCAATCTTGTTTTCGGCAAGTAAATATTCAGCGTTATTTCAGCAATTTCAGTTGTATGCGGTGCCGTGCCACATCGACATCGAGCACCTGCACTTGCACATGCTGATGCAGCGAAACGACCGCCGTGGGGTCGCTCACAAAGTGGTTGGCCATGTTCGATATGTGTATCAAGCCGTTGTCGTGCACGCCAATATCGACAAATGCGCCAAATTTGGTGATGTTCGTAATGATGCCCGGCACTATTTGTCCGGCTCGCACATCGTCGATGGTTTTGATGTTCGGGTCGAAGGCAAAGGCCTGTATAGTGGTGCGCGGGTCGCGGGTCGGTTTGGCAAGTTCAGCCAGAATATCTTGCAACGTTGGCAATCCGACAGTGTCGGAAAGGTATTTTTCGGGCACGATTTTCGCCCGCAAGGTTTCGTCTTTCAGCAAATCGGCCACCGTGCAGTTCACATCGCGCGCCATCTGTTCGACCAACGGATACGATTCTGGGTGTACAGCGCTGTTATCCAGCGGATTATCCGAATTTTCGATCCGCATAAATCCGGCGCATTGTTCGAAGGCTTTGGCGCCAAGTTTCGGCACTTTGAGCAGGTCTTTGCGCGAAGAGAAGGCGCCATGTTCGGTGCGGTAATCGACAATATTTTGCGCCAACTGCGGCCCTACGCCCGAAATGTAGGTCAGCAGGTATTTGCTGGCCGTATTGACGTTGACTCCCACGCGATTGACGCAACTTTCGACGGTCGTGTCCAAGGCTTTTTTCAGTGCGACCTGATCGACATCGTGCTGATACTGCCCTACGCCGATGGATTTCGGGTCGATTTTGACCAATTCGGCCAGCGGATCCATCAGGCGCCGCCCGAGCGACACGGCACCACGCACCGTTACATCGTAGTCGGGGAACTCTTCGCGTGCGATTTTCGAGGCGGAATAGATGCTTGCCCCGTTTTCGCTGACCACAAACACCTGCACATCGCGGTCGAAGCGTATGTTTTGCACAAATTGTTCGGTTTCGCGGCCGGCGGTTCCGTTGCCTACGGCGATGGCGTCGATTGCGTATTGTTCGACGAGATGTGCAATTTTTCGCATGGCTTGCGCATATTCGTTGCGCGGCGGGTGCGGATAGATGGTTTCGTTGTGCAGCAGGTTGCCTTGCGCGTCGAGGCACACCACTTTGCATCCGGTGCGAAATCCGGGATCGATGCTCAAAATGCGCTTTTGTCCTAACGGCGAGGCCAACAGCAGTTGTCGCAAGTTATCAACAAATATGGCGATGGCTTCGGCATCGGCTTTGGCTTTCGAGGCGGCAGCAAATTCGGTTTCGATAGATGGTTTCAACAGACGTTTATACGCCTCGGCAACAGCGAGTTTTACCTGTTCGGCAGCGTCGTTGGAAGCCTTTGCGAATGCACCATACAACCGATTCAGCACATTCTCTTCGCAAACCGATATATCGACTTTTAGAACGCCCTCTTTTTCGCCTCGCCGCATGGCCAGCAAGCGATGCGACGAAATGCGCCGCAACGGCTCGTGGCAGTCGAAATAGTCGCGATATTTGTCGCCTTCGGTCTCTTTGCCTTTCGCTACGCGGCCGGTGATGACAGCTTCGCGTGTAAATTGCTGTCGGACAATGTTGCGTGCAAAACTATTTTCGTTAATCCATTCGGCAATGATGTCGCGTGCGCCGGCCAGCGCCTCTTTGACGTCGGGCACTTGGTCGTTCAGGTAGCGTTCGGCCTGCAATTCGATGTCGTTGCAACGTTGTGCCATGATGATTTTTGCCAACGGTTCGAGTCCGCGTTCGATGGCCATTTGTCCGCGCGTGCGGCGTTTCGGTTTATAGGGCAAATAGATGTCTTCGAGCACATTAGCCTCCCAAGTTTCGTCAATTTTCCGGCGCAAGTCGTCGGTCAAAGCGCCTTGTTCGGCAATGGTTTTGAGAATCGTTTCTTTGCGTTTGACGAGTTCTGTCAATTTTTCGTCGGCATCGGCTATGGCTGCTATCTGCACCTCGTCGAGGCCGCCGGTCGCCTCCTTGCGGTAACGACTGATAAACGGAATGGTGGCGCCATCGGCAAGCAGTTTCAGCGTGTTTTGAACTTGCTTGTCAGGAATATTTAACTGTTTAGAAATGAGCGAATTGATGATATTCATAATGTTACTTATTGACGGTTTTCAAACGCTGTTCGATGACCTCAGCCACACAGTCGGGCACTCGACCACGGATTGTTTGTCCGGCAGCCAAGCGTTGGCGTATTTCGGTGGACGACACCCTATATAATGGTGCATCGACAAAACGAATTTGCGGCAAACGCGGATTGGTATTTGGGTAGCCGTCGCGCGGATAAGCCCACACGGCAAACGAGTTCAATATTTCGTCGTAATTTTTCCAACGATCGAAAATCGCGGCATTATCGGCGCCAATGAGCAAGACAAATGCGCGGTCGGGATGGCGCTGTTGCAACGTGCGCAGCGTATTGATGGTGTAATTGGGTTTAGGCAATGCAAATTCGACGTCGGAAACGAGCAGTTGCGGTTCGTACTGCAAGGCGGTACGTGTCAGATGCAAGCGAAAATCGTCGTCCCACAAATCGGCTGTATTTTTGAGCGGATTGTGCGGCGACACGACAAACCAAATTTCATCCAATCCATGCCGCAACAGATGTTTGGCCAACGCAATATGCCCGTTGTGGATAGGATTGAACGATCCGAAAAAGAGTCCTGTTTGTGTCATCGGCAGTTAGTGGTTGTAAGTTTCGGTTACGCCCCTATAGGTAACCGACAAGGTGTAATAGTTGTCGCTCGACTGTTCGAAGGCCACTTTGACGGGAATTGTATCGCCCTGTAAGTTGTAGGCCTGCAACTGCAACACACCACTGCCCCATTGGCGAATGGTGTGTTCCAGCGGATAGAGTGTCGAGAAGTGTACGAAACAATCGCTGCCATACGTTGCTTCTGGCAGCCGCAGTCGGCCTTCGCCCAACAAATTGTACGCACGATTGGCAATAGTGGGTGGCAATTTGGTCATTTCTATCACCACACAGATAGGCAAAAGTGTGTCGGTGCTTTGTGTGATGCGCCAACAATTTGGTGCGACGCAATCGATGACGTAATGCACATCGCGGTCGGTGAATCCGTAGTCGGCCGCCGCATCGGCAACGGCTGTTTTGGCTCGCACGCACTCCCAATGCGCGCCATTTTGCGACAAAGCCTTGTTGCATGCAAACGTATATTTTGCCCGATTGTCGATGCGCAACTCCCACACATCGGCGTTTTGCCTGATTTTATATTGTGTGAGCAGGCTGTCCTCGACGGCAATTTTATGTGCCGCATCGGCTTCGTAGTAGGCGTTGAATCGGAGTGCCATATCCAGCCAATCGTTCATCACGTTGGTAGTCAGAAATCGGTTCCACTCGTCGTAAATGAGTTTGCCGCGTTGTGTCAGTTTGCCGCGCGGCTCTTCGGGTTCGGTTTCGCACGCCACCGCCACAAGCAGCAGCAACAGCCCTACCAACCAAGTGCCGAATTTTATATTAAAACGAAGATTCATAGCATGTTATCTTATCGTTAATAATTAGAATCGATAACCAATGCCGCCATAAAAATAGCCGCGTATGCCGGCGCCCAATTCGGCAAAAGCATATACTTTGTAGCCGACGGCAAAACCCAACGCCGTGGCCTGAAACACAAATTTGCCATCGGTATGACGTTCGGCAAGGCCGTCATCGTATGGTTTGCGCTCGTACACAGCCACAGCGCCACCTATCGCTGCCGCCGAATAGAGCGTAATGTATTTGCGATTGATGTACGACACGCGAATAGTCGGCATTATCGCCACAAAATGTTCGCGCGTTTTGTAGGCCAAGCGGTCGGTTATGCGGTCGAAAGCCGGCGTGTAGAATCCGGCATAAGTGAGTGTGGCGCCAAACCAGAGCCATTTTTTGGTACGGCACGTGTAGTTGAAGGTGATAGCGCCCGAAGCCATTTCGGCGCCGTGGTACACATCTTGCGTAAACAAGTCGGTGTGTGGTGTATGTGGCGTGGCAAAGGCGCCATTGTTGCGATAGAGCGTATTCATCAGCAAGATGTCGCCCACGCCAATTTGCACTTCGTGCTCGGTGCGGAACGGCGTTTCGCCGGGCGCAGTCAGCAACACCATGCGCGCCGAATCTTTGTCGATAGTCTGCGCCCACAGCGACCATGCCATCAGGCACGAAACCAATGTGAGAATCACTTTTTTCATAAGTTGCTCGGTTGCAAAGATACTAAAAAAATGGTTACACACGCTATTTTGCCACTATTTTTGATACATTTTGCAAGGATCAGAGATTTTTTGTATCTTTGCAGTTTGGAATTGAGTCAGCATGAAACATTCTTTGCGCATAAAACATATCGATTGGTATCTGTTTACAACGTTTATGCAGTTGTTTTGCGCCACGTTTTTCATTTGCCTATTTATCGTTGTCATGCAGTTTTTATGGTTGCACCTCAACGAGTTTGTGGGCAAAGGTTTGCCGATGGATGTGATGGTGGAGTTTTTCTTCTATTCGTCGCTGACTTCGGTGCCGTTGGCGCTGCCGTTGGCCATTTTGTTGGCATCGCTGATGACGTTTGGCAATTTGGGCGAGAGCCTGGAACTGCTGGCCATGAAGTCGGCCGGCATTTCGCTGTTTCGCATCATGCGTTCGCTCACCATTTTCATCGCCATGGTGTGCATCGGTGCATTTTTCTTTTCGAACAACGTCATTCCATACGCCCAGAAAAAGATGTGGACACTGATGTTTTCCATCCGGCAAAAGTCGCCCGAACTCGAAATTCCGGTCGGCGAATTTTATTCGGGCATCAATGGTTTGAATATCTATGTGCGCGACCGCGACAATCGCACCGGTCTGCTGAAAAATCTGATGATTTACGATTTCACCAACGGATTCGACAACGCTTCGGTAACGACGGCCGATTCGGCATACGTCAAACTGACTGCCGACAAACTGAATCTGAAACTGACGCTATACAACGGCGAGGCTTTCGAGAATCTGAACAAGCAGCAAGTCGGCGGAGGCAACATTCCATACCGCCGAGAAACTTTTACCGAGAAAGAGTTGCTGATCGATTTCGACGCCAATTTCAATCGCATGGACGAATCGCTGATGAGCAATCAACACATCAGCAAAGACATTGTGCGGCTGACACACGACATCGATTCGGTGAATCAAGTGCGCGATTCGCTGCGCGTCGGTTTTTCGCACGAACTGACCACCGGCAAATATTTTTCGCAAAGTTATTCGGAACGCGAACTTGCCAAATTAGCCGAGCAACCCCCACAACCGCCCATGATTATCGATGCCGATTCGCTCTTTATGTCGCTGTCGCAGGAAAAGATGGCAGCCGTTGCTCGTCAGGCAGTTACGCGCGCGCAGTCGGTCATGAACGACGTCGAATACAAACGCGCCATTGTGAGCGAAGCCGACGATTTTTTCATACGGCACGATGTGGAGTGGCACCGCAAATTCACCCTATCGTTTGCGTGTCTGATATTTTTCTTCATCGGTGCGCCGCTCGGTGCCATCGTGCGCAAAGGCGGTTTAGGTATGCCGGTTGTGGTGTCGGTCGTATTTTTTGTTATCTATTACATCATCGACACGACGGGACAAAAGATGGCACGCGAAGGTTTGTGGGACGTGTGGCAAGGCATGTGGTTGAGTTCAGCTGTATTGCTGCCGATAGGCATATTTCTGACATACAAAGCCGCAACCGACTCAGCGCTGTTCAATGCCGATGCCTACAAATTGTTTTTCGGGCGCCTCAAACAAACCATGCAACAATGGAAACACCGAATGGTGCAACACACCCTATTTAATAAATTATCCAAACGCACACCCAATGCAATTTGACCTCGAACATACCGACACACAGACAGCCGCTCGCGCCGGCAAAATAACCACCGACCACGGCTGCATCGAAACACCGATTTTTATGCCCGTAGGCACAGTCGGGTCGGTGAAAGGCGTACACATGCGCGAATTGCGCGACGACATCAAAGCCCAAATCATACTCGGCAACACCTATCACCTCTATTTGCGCCCCGGCCTCGACATTTTGGAAGCAGCCGGCGGCCTGCACAAATTCAATGGTTGGGATCGCCCGATTCTGACAGACAGCGGCGGTTTTCAGGTGTTTTCGCTCGCCGGCACACGCAAAATGAAAGAAGAAGGCGTCGTGTTCAATTCGCACATCGACGGGTCGCGCCACCTGTTTACGCCCGAAAATGTGGTGGACACCCAACGCACCATCGGCGCCGACATCATCATGGCATTCGATGAATGCACGCCCGGCACCGCCGACTATCGGTATGCCAAAGAGTCGATGGAGCGCACGCATCGCTGGTTGGAACGCGGTTTGAAACATTTTGACGAAACGGCACCGAAATACGGCTATTCGCAAACCTTTTTCCCGATTGTGCAAGGCTGCGTTTATACCGATTTGCGCCGCGCATCGGCCGAATTTGCCACCGCGCAAAACCGCGAAGGCTACGCCATCGGCGGATTGGCTGTAGGCGAGCCAACCGAGAAAATGTACGAAATGATTGAAATCGTAAACGACATTTTGCCGACCGACAAACCGCGCTACTTGATGGGCGTAGGCACGCCGGCCAACATTTTGGAAGGCATCGCACGCGGTGTCGATATGTTCGACTGCGTGATGCCCACACGCAACGGGCGCAACGGCATGCTGTTCACACGCAACGGCATCATGAACATGAAAAACAAGAAATGGGCAAACGACTTTTCGCCCATCGATGCCGAAAGCGATTGTTTTGTCGATAGAGTGTACACCAAAGCCTATCTGCGCCATCTGTTCATAGCCGGCGAACTATTGGCGCTGCAAATTTCATCGATTCACAACCTTGCATTTTATCTGTGGCTCGTCGGCGAAGCACGTCGCCATATTTTGGCAGGCGATTTTTCCTGTTGGAAAGCCGAAATGGTTGTACGCACCATGCAACGATTGTAATTTATATTTTGCAAGGAAACGCTATGCTGAAACACCTCGATTGGTATATCATCAAAAAATATCTTGGCACATTTGCATTGTCCATTGTGCTGATTATCACCATTTCCGTAATTTTCGACTTCACGGAGAAAATCGACAATTTTTTGGAAAACAGTGCGCCGGTGAAAGCCATCGTGTTCGATTATTACATGAACTTCATTCCGTTTTTCGCCAACATGTTCACGCCGCTGTTTGCCTTTATTTCGGTCATTTTTTTCACATCGAAATTGGCCAACAACAGCGAAATTATCGCCATGTTGGCAGGCGGCATGAGTTTTAGGCGGTTGATGGTGCCGTATATGATTTCGGCCGGCATCATTACCATTTGTTCGTTTTTGCTGATGAGTTTTGTCATACCGCCGGCCAACAAAATCCGACTCGCATTCGAAGATCAATATGTCAGTAAATTCAAATCGGAAGTGGCGCGCAATGTGCAACTCGAAATAGAGCCCGGCGTGATAGCCTACTTTGAACGTTACGAAGAGGGACGCGCCGTCGGCCGCCATTTCTCGCTCGAAAAATTTGAAGGAAAACAGTTGGTGTCGCGCCTCACGGCACAAGAAATTGTGATGGATTCGCTGTATCATTGGCGCGTGAAAGACTATTTAATCCGCGACTTCGATGGACTGTACGAACGCATTCAAAAAGGGACGGAACTCGACACCATCATCAACATGGATCCGGCCGATTTTTTCATCACGGCGCAAGAGGCGGCACAAATGTCCACACCCAAACTGCGTCAATACATCGCCAAACAAAAAGCACGCGGGCTGGGCAACACGCAAGCCTTTTTGGACGAATACTACAAACGCTACTCCACACCGTTGGCAGCCATCATTCTCACACTCATCGGTGTGTCGTTGTCGTCGCGCAAAGTGCGCGGAGGCATGGGCATAAACATCGGTATTGGATTGGCACTCAGCGCGTTGTACATTTTGTTTACCACATTTTCAAGCCAGTTGGCCATCGCAGGCAGCGTCCATCCGTTATTGGCCGCGTGGACACCCAATTTACTCTTTCTGGCAGTCGGGCTCTACCTATATTCCAAAGCGCCCAAATAGACCGATGAGAACGAAAACAACATGTTGCTCGAAGATTTTCTGACACATTACAAAAGTCATCCGCTGATAACAAAAATGGCGGATTGGACACACACCGCCAACACACGCCTGACCGTGTGCGGGCTTAACGGGTCGTCGAAAGCATTGGCCGTAGCCGCGCTATTCGACCGCCTGCATATTCCGCTAATGGTTGTACTCGACGATGCCGAAACAGCCGGCTACTTCTACCACGACCTCACACAACTGTTTGACAAGCAACGCGTTGTATTTTTCCCAACCGCCTACCGCCACACACATAAACACGGCGCAACCGATGCAGCCAACGAAATTTTGCGTGCCGACACGTTAAATCAACTACAAACGCAAAATTGCTGTATCACAATCACTTATCCAGACGCTTTGATGGAGAAAGTGGTATCGGCCGGCGTATTCGACGACCACAAACTGACCATCGCCAAAGGCGCCTGTTTGGACAGCAACAAAATTGCCGACACATTGGAACAATTAGGTTTCGAATACGTTGATTTTGTGTACGAGCCGGGGCAATTTTCGATACGCGGCAGCATCATCGACATTTTTTCGTTTGCCAACGAATTGCCTTTCCGCATCGACCTCTTCGGCGACGAAGTGGAAAGCATTCGCACGTTCGACATCGAAAAACAACTCTCGCTCGAAGAGCAACAGCAGGTAACCATCGTCCCCGACATGAACACGTTGGGTGGCGAACAAGTACTTTTGTGCGAATTTTTGCACCCAAACACCATCGTCTGCGCCAACGACCTGCGTTTTGTACGCCAACGCGCCAACATGGTGTACGACGAGGCGTTGGTCAAAGCCAACGAAACGCACCAAGCCGCTACGCTGCAACATCGTTTTGCCACCGGCGACGAATTGGCGGCGGAGTTCGACAACTTCCGCACCATCGAATTTGGCAAAGCGCACGCCACCGGCAACGACTGCATCGCCTTCAACACAGCACCGCAACCGCTGTTCCACAAAAATTTCGATTTGGTAACCGAACAATTTGCCAAATATTTGGCCGATGATTACACCATTTACATTGCCAGCGACAGCAAAAAACAGACCGACCGCATCGCCTCCATTTTCGATGAGCGCGGCGACAACTTGCCGTTCACGCCCATTCTGAAAACGTTGCACGAAGGATTTATCGACCACGACATGCGCCTATGCTGCCTGACCGACCACCAAATTTTCGATCGTTTTCACAAATTCACGCTGCGCAGCGATGTAGCGCGTTCGGGCAAAGTGGCCATGACGCTGAAAGAACTCAATCAGTTCAAAGTGGGCGACTATGTCGTACACATCGACCACGGCATCGGACGTTTCGGCGGCCTGCAAACCACCAACATCAACGGCCGGCCGCAAGAGGTTATCAAACTGATTTTCAAGGACAACGATGTCATTTTTGTCAGCATTCACGCGCTGCATCGCATTTCAAAATACAAGAGCAAAGAAGGCGAAGAGCCGCGCATCAACAAATTGGGCACCGGCGCATGGGAACGCCTGAAAGAACGCACCAAAAGCAAAGTCAAAGACATTGCGCGCGACCTCATCAAACTATACTCGCAACGCATGGCGCAACAGGGTTTTGCCTATTCGCCGGATGGTTATCTGCAACAGGAATTGGAGGCATCGTTTCTCTACGAGGACACGCCCGACCAACTGAAAGCCACCAACGACATCAAGCACGATATGGAATCGACGCGCCCGATGGATCGCCTCGTATGCGGCGATGTCGGGTTCGGCAAAACCGAAGTGGCCATCAGGGCGGCATTCAAAGCCGTAACCGACGGCAAACAAGTGGCCGTGCTGGTGCCGACCACCGTTTTGGCACTACAACACTACAAAACCTTCAGCGAACGTCTGCGCAATTTTCCTTGCACCATCGACTATTTGAGTCGGGCAAAATCGCCAAAACAGGTCAAAGAAATTCTGCAAAAATTGGCGGCCGGCGACATCGACATATTGGTCGGAACGCACAAAATAGTCGGTAAAGATGTAATATTCAAGGATTTAGGACTACTCATCATCGACGAAGAACAAAAATTCGGCGTCGGCACCAAGGAGAAACTCAAACAACTGAAAGTGAACGTCGATACGCTCACGCTGACGGCAACGCCCATCCCGCGCACGCTGCAATTTTCGCTCATGGGCGCACGCGACCTCTCCGTCATCAACACGCCGCCGCCCAACCGCTACCCCATTTTCACCGAAGTCATCGAATGGGACGACGACACCATACGCGAAGCCATCGTACGCGAAATCGACCGCAACGGACAAGTTTTCTTTATCAACAACCGCATACAAAATATTTACTTGCTGGCCGACAAACTACGCAAACTCGTACCCGATGTACGCGTCGCAGTAGCCCACGGACAAATGCCACCCGAAGAGTTGGAAAACACCATCGTCGATTTCATCAACTACGACTACGATGTGCTGCTGGCCACCACCGTCGTCGAATCGGGCATCGACATGCCAAACGTGAACACCATCATCGTAAACAAAGCCAACATGTTCGGTCTGAGCGACTTACACCAACTACGCGGACGTGTTGGACGAAGCAACCGCAAAGCCTATTGCTACCTGATAGCACCGCCATTGGCCGAAATCACCGACGATGCACGACGCCGACTGCAAGCCATTGAGACCTTTGCCGAACTCGGCAGCGGATTCAACATCGCCATGCAGGATTTGGACATTCGCGGAGCCGGCAACATGCTCGGCGCCGAACAAAGCGGATTCATCGCCGATCTCGGTTACGAAACCTATCAAAAAATTCTGAACGAAGCCATGATGGAACTGCGCGACGAAGAGTTCCCCGAACTGCTGAACGACGACACCGCCCGAACACAAAATTTTGTCGGCGAATGCCAAATCGAAAGCGACCTCGACGCACATTTCCCTGCCGACTACATCGCCAACGTATCGGAACGCATGACACTCTATCGCGAACTCGACAATCTGACCGGCGAAGAGGCCTTGTGCGCTTTCGAAAGTCGGCTCATCGACCGTTTCGGACCTGTACCACAACCCGCCAAAGACCTGATGCTGCTACTGCGCATGCGCTGGACAGCCATGAAAATCGGCATCGAAAAATTGGTACTCAAAAACGGACGAATGACCTGCTACCTCGTGGGCAACGCAGCATCGCCGTACTATCGCTCCGATGCTTTCAGGCAACTCATCACCTACATTTGCAGCCGACCGCAAAACAGCCGTTTGGGCGAACGCGACGGCAAACGATTCGCCACGTTTATGCCCGTCGAATCGGCCGGCGACGCATGGCACATATTCGACACGCTGACAAAAATCCAAATCGCCAACGAAACAATATAAACCTCAACCGATATGAAACAAAAAATAGTGGTACTCACCGGCGCCGGCATCTCGGCCGAAAGCGGCTTGAGCACCTTTCGCGACAGCGACGGACTATGGGAAAACTACCGCATCGAAGATGTGTGCACGCCCGAAGCACTGATACGCAATCGACCATTGGTCATCGACTTCTACAACCAACGTCGAAAGGCAACATTGGCCGCACAACCCAACGCTGCACACCACGCGTTGAAACGTTTGGAACAAAAATTTGAAGTCTGCATCGTTACACAAAACGTGGACGACCTGCACGAACGCGCCGGCAGCAGCAACATCATCCACCTGCACGGCGAACTGACTAAACTGCGCAGCGGCAACAACGAATTGGCCACCGTGCCGCTCGAAGGTTGGCAACAACCGCTCGATGCGCGCCACCCCGACGGTTCGCTGCTACGACCATTCATCGTGTTTTTCGGCGAAAACGTACCGATGCTCGAACCGGCCATCGAACAAGTGCAGCAAGCCGACATTCTCTTGATTATAGGCACCTCGTTGGCTGTATATCCGGCGGCGATGCTTGCTGCATACGCACCGGCCGGCACGCCCATCTACCTCATCGACCCCGGACAGCCCGACACACGCAACATCATCAATCCGTTCACCCACATACAGCAACCGGCCACTATCGGCGTGCCACAAGTGGTGCAAACCCTGCTCGACCACGCATAAACCCTACCGACACGATTATCGGCAAGGCCATCACGGCACAGATGGAAAAGCAGAAAAATTCAGACGGTAAAGGCAAACGATCATCAGTACGCAATCACGACTTGGTCAATCTCCTTGCCCGACTTGCTTGTTTGCATCACGGTAATCGGCCGACCATTCCGATTCGGCAGGGTGAATACGCCACGCACGGCATGCGTATGACCGCCGACAATCAAATCGATGTCGGTACTATTGACTGCCACCAGCGAATCGGCAACAGAGCCTGTATCGGCAAAGCCTAAATGCGACAAGGCGATGACAAAATCGCACCGCTCGTCGCTGCGCAATATGGCCGCGTATTTGTTGGCTGCCTCAATAGGGTCGGTATAGCGAATGCCGCCGAAATTGTCGGCCAAAATCAGTCCTTGCGGATCAACGCCCAGACCGAGTACGCCCACGCGCAAGCCCTGTTTATCGAACACGACATACGGTTTTGTCAGTCCGTCGAGCGCCGTTCCCGACACATCGTAATTGCAGCAGACGTATGGAAATTGCGCTTGGCGTACACGTGCCGCCAACGTATCGATACCTTTGTCGAATTCGTGATTACCAAACGTGGTTGCCTCGTAGCCCATCAGGTTGTAGGCTTCGATTTCGAGGCGGCCGTCGAACATATTAAAATAGGGTGTGCCTTGAAAAATATCGCCGGCATCGAGCAACAACACATTGCCGCAAACGCGTCGTACGCTATCGATAAAATGTTTGCGCGCGGCATAACCGCCCATGCCATCGGCACATGGTTCGACTTGGCTGTGCGTATCGTTACTGCAAAGCACCACAAGTTGACGCAGTTGCTGGCTGCAAGCGGCGAAACCCAATGCAGTGCAAAGGGCAATTATCGGTAAAAACTTATTTTTCGACATGGATTTGATGTTTTAGATTTGCATGAAGAATGCGCCCCGCTTCGGTTTCGCGGCGTATATGATTAGTCAGAGCATCGCGCAACATGGTGCCGATTCCTTCGATTTTGGTGTAATCGGCCAATGGTTCGAGATGGTCGTTGCCGTACGACAAATAATCGGTTGTGATGATGCGATAAATGCGCTCATCATCAATCGGTTGCCCGCCCACCAGCACATTTTCGGCCTTGCCGTTGCGAATGGTCAGCGCCATGCCTGTTTCCACCTCGCCACCTTTGGCGGCAATGGCATCGGCCAAACGACGCACATCGGCACCTTTCATTTCGACAAAGACTAACGCATTGTCGAACGGCATGATTTGCAGCACATGTCCCACCGTAACGGCACCTTGCGGCAGGTCGTTGCGCAACCCACCAAAATTGGTAATGGCCATATCGGTCGGTTTGAGCGCATTGCCAAACGCCAGCATGGCGTCGGACACAAAAGCGTTGAGCAACCCTTCGGGCAACTCGGCACGCATGAGTTGATCGGACTCGCCAATGACGACGTTCATCTCTACAGCCTGCGCTGTTTTGTAAGGCGCTATCAATTGCAGCATCGCCGAATCGGCAACCATTTCGTCGGCGTGTAGCGGCACCAATTCGGCCGACACGATTTCGGGATTTGGGCGCCGACAAGCCGCCAGCAGCGCCATGGCAGCAACCGTCAGAACTA
This sequence comes from Paludibacteraceae bacterium, assembly GCA_051870755.1. GTDB lineage: Bacteria > Bacteroidota > Bacteroidia > Bacteroidales > Paludibacteraceae > W0P28-013. The sequence continues at coordinate 103,094 of JBJECE010000021.1, forward strand.
TTTTTTTCATATCGCTTGTTGTTTTGATGTGTGCAAAAGTACAAAAAAACACGATACAAAACAAGCATTTTGTGCCGAAAGTTTTCGGGGAATTTTGTAAATTGAATTTTTTATTGTACTTTTGCAGATTGAACCATTACAACAATTTTGCACCATCATGAAGAGAATCTTTTTATTTACAGCACTTTGTTGCAGCATTGCAGGCGCGGTTTATGGTCAGAAGAATGCTGATTTTCAGGCCTATATCGACAAATATGCCACATTAGCCATTACCGAACAAGAGCGGCATCACATTCCGGCCAGCATCACTATGGCGCAAGCGTTGCTCGAATCGCAGGCAGGCAAAGGCCGGCTGGCTGTCGAGGGCAACAACCACTTCGGCATCAAATGCGCCGGCGATTGGAAAGGCGGGACCATCTATCACGACGACGACCGCTTGGGCGAATGTTTCCGCAAGTACAAAAAAGTCATCGACTCGTACGAAGACCATTCGCAATTTCTGAAAAACCGCCAACGCTATGATTTTCTGTTTCAATATGATGTGAAAGATTACAAATCGTGGGCGTACGGTTTGAGTCGCGCCGGTTATGCCACTGACCCCGAATATCCGGCCAAGCTCATCCGCATCATCGAAACTTACAATTTGAACGACTTGGTTGACAAAGCCCAAAAAGAAGAGGAAAAATTCTACGAAGACGAGCCCAACTACGAGCAATTGTGGGGCTACATCGAGATAGAGAACAACGGCGTGCGTTGCATACGTGTCATCACGCCCGACAAAATAGACAATGTGTCCAAAGCGTTCAATATTCCGATAAAAAAACTGCTGTACTACAACGACTTGATGGACAACATGACGTTGCTCCACGCACAAGATTACGTCTATCTGTGGACAAAAAAGAACCACGCCGACCCGCGCTACGAAACGCACAAAGTGGCTGTTGGCGAGTCGATGCACGACATTTCGCAACTATACGGCATCAAACTGAAAAAACTCTACAAACTGAACGACCTGCCCTACGGCACGCCGGCCAAAGTCGGCATGGTATTGCGCCTGCAATAACGCCACGCCGCCAATCGACGAACGTCCGCCACTACGAAACCACAAACTGACGACGCCGTGAAAAAATTTTTATTCTCCCTCGTGCTTGTTGCGTATTGCGCCTTTGGAGCGACAGCGCAACTGACCGAACAGAGTCGCATCAGCCTCATCACGTGCGACCCCGGCGAATTGGTTTACGAAAGATTCGGCCACACGGCACTGCGCATTTGCGACAGCACGCAACACATCGACCTGATTTTTCACTATGGCGTATTCGATTTCGACACCGATTTTTTCATCCCAAAATTTATCAAAGGCGCCACCGACTATGCCATCGGATTGTGTAGTACACACTATTTTATAGCAAGTTACGCACAACGCGGTTCGGCTGTCCACGAGCAGGTGCTGGCGCTGACATTGCCCCAACGGCAACAACTGTTCGATGCGCTCCTCGAAAACTACAAGCCCGAAAACCGGTTCTATCGCTACAACTTTGTATTCGATAATTGCGCCACACGCCCTTACGATATGCTGCTGAACGTGATTGACGCGCCGCTGCTCTGCACCTACACCACCGATGCCACCTATCGCGACATCATACACGGCTGCATCGGTTGGCAGAATTGGACAGCGTTCGGCATAGCGTTGATTTTGGGCTCCGAAGCCGACCAACCGGCCGGCAACGAAGGCGCTATCGGTTTCCCGTTCTGTCTGCGCGACGAACTCGATGCCACATGGATGCAGACCGCCCCCGACACCATCGTGCCGCTGGTAACTGCACGCCACACATTGGTGGACAAGCCGACCATTCCCATCGAGGACACGCCGTGGCCGCTCAGCCCGACGAGTGTGTTCGCCCTACTCTGCCTCATCGGCGCGCTGCTCACATGGTTCGACCTGAAACGCCGGCGCATTTCGCACTGGTTCGACGTGCTGCTGTTCGGTGTAGTCGGCATGGCCGGTGTGATTATTGGCTATTTGATGTTTTTCTCGCTGCATCCGCTTGTGCGTGGCAATTGGAATTTGCTGTGGGCCAATCCGTTGTGGCTGTTCATGGCAACGATAGCCCCGATACGCCGGTGCACATCGTTCAAACGCCACGCCGCCACCTGCATGGCTCTGTTAGCCGGCATCGGCCTGATAACCCAATGGTGTGCACCGCAGGTCTTCCACACGGCCAATCTGTTGGTCATCGTGCTGCTGCTGATACGTCTGACACCCTATTTATTATGCAACAAAAATAAAATTAACCCTAAAAATATCTAACAACATGAAACGTATTTTCAATTCAGCACTCTGTCTGCTGGCAACGCTTATTTGCAGTTGCACCACTCCACCCACCTACAATTCAGTCGATGAATATCCCGTGTACGAAGGCAGCGATTTAGGCGCGACCTACACGCCGTCGCGTACAAGTTTCCGCACATGGTCGCCGGGAGCGGAACAGGTTCGGCTGCATATTTACGCCGACGCTACAAGTGACCAACCGTTAGCCACTTACGATATGCGTCGCGCCAAACAGGGCACATGGACATATAATGTACAGCAAAATCTCGAAGGCAAATTCTACACCTTCCAAATCTTTCAGAATGGACAATGGTACGACGAGACGCCCGGCATTTGGGCTAAAGCCGTAGGCGTCAATGGCGACCGTGCCGCCATCATCGATTTTCAGAAGACCAATCCCGCAAATTGGGAAAACGACCAACGTCCGGCCATGGCACATTTCACCGATGCCGTCATCTACGAAGTCCACATGCGCGACTTCACCATCGACAGCACCTCCGGCAGCCATTTCCCCTGCAAATTTTTAGGTTTGTCGGAAAGCGGCACCACTTCGCCACAAGGTCAGAAAACCGGTCTCGACCATCTGAAAGAATTGGGTATCACGCATGTACAGATTTTGCCATCGTACGATTACGCCTCGATTGACGAAACGAAACTCGACTCCAACTTCTACAATTGGGGCTACGATCCCGAAAACTACAACGTTCCCGAAGGCGGCTATTCCACCAATCCCTACGACCCGGCAACGCGCATCCGCGAGATGAAAGAAATGATACAAACACTCCACACCAACGGCATTCGCGTGATAATGGACGTGGTGTACAATCACACGTTTGTGGGCTACGAATCGCACCTTAACCAATTGGTACCCAACTATTTCTACCGTTTCTACAACGACAGCACTTGGGGCAATTCGTCGGGCTGCGGCAACGAAACCGCTTCCGAGCGTCCGATGATGCGTCAATTCATCGTCGAATCGGTCAAATATTGGGCAACCGAATACCACATCGACGGATTCCGTTTTGACCTGATGGGCATTCACGACATCGAAACCGTGAACGCCATACGCACGGCACTCGACCAAATCGACCCGACCATCAGCATGCACGGCGAAGGTTGGGCCGCAGGCGGTTCGCCGCTTGCCGAAGATGTGCGCGCCCTGAAACAAAGTGCGCCGCAGTTTTATCCGACAGCCGTGTTCAGCGACGACATTCGCGATGCGCTGCGCGGCAACTGGATGGACGGCAACAAAGGCGGATTCCTTGTAGGAAACGGCTACGAAGAGAGCATCAAATTCGGTATTGTGGGCGCCACAGCACATCCGCAAGTCGATGTAACAAACGTCATACACAGCCAAACAGCCTACGCCACCACGCCGGCACAAGCCATCAATTATGTGTCGTGCCACGACGACCCCTGCGTAGTCGATAAACTGAAAGCCACCATTCCGAACATCAAAGAACAGGAGTTGCTGGCCATGGACAAATTGGCGCAAACCATCGTATTTACATCGCAAGGCGTGCCGTTCATGTATGCCGGCGAAGAGGTGTTCCGCGACAAAAAAGGCGTACACAACAGTTACATTTCGCCCGACAGCATCAACGCCATCGATTGGAGTCGCAAGGCGAAATATCGCGACCTGTTCGACTACTACAAAAATCTGATTGCGCTGCGCAAGGCCCATCCTGCCTTCCGAATGACCTCGGCCGAGATGGTAGCAAAACATCTGACTTTCGACACAAACACGCCAAAAAATGTCGTAGCATACACCCTAAATAATAATGCCAATGGCGACTCGTGGCGCACAATTCTCGTCATCTTCAACGGCAACCGCAAACCGACGACCTACACGCTGCCGGCCGGCAAATGGACTGCAGTATGCCGCAACGGTAAAATCGACGAAAACGGATTGGGACAAGTGTCGGGGCAACTGAAAATTGGAGCTTCGGAAGCCGCCATTCTGTTCCAATAAGAGCGATTTGCGCAGAAAAACGATTGAATATTTTGCGGAAACAAAAAAAAATTGTACCTTTGCACCACTTTTCTACGGAGAGATGGGAGAGTGGTTTATTCCAGCGGTCTTGAAAACCGCCGTACTGAGAGGTACCGGGGGTTCGAATCCCTCTCTCTCCGCCACGAAAGGCTGCCTAACGAATTGTTAGACAGCCTTTTTTTGTGTAGGTTAAAAGTCCCTGATTGAAAAGAGTTGCAAAGTTTAAGGTAGGGACGTGGCATGCCGCGTCCGCATAAAACAGATAAAGTTTCAAAGTTTAAGGGTTTAAGGTTGTTTTCTTGCGTTTGTTTCTACCTCCCCAACCCTCCTAAAGGAGGGCTATAAGTCCCCCTTTAGCCTGCCTGCGGTAGGTAAAAGTTTGTAGCAATATGTTCACTTCTTTGCACAAGCGTTGTTTCTTTCATTTCTTTTGCTTGACCAAAAGCAATGAACCAATTTTGCGGTTGCGCGAAACCGAAAATTCATGTTCGGTTTGGTGATCATGAGCAAAATCAAGAAATGCCATTGCTAAAAATCGTGTCGTTCACCGGCTAAATTGCGCAATCGTGCCGTCGCTACGCGCCATCAGTCGTCGAGGCCACCACCAAGAGCGTGATAAAGCGCAACCACGCCTTGCAGTTCGGCGACACGGTCGGCTATGACCGACAGACGGGCTTCCAACAAGGTTTGTTGTGCTGTCAGCACTTCAAGATAGGTGGTCGAGATGAAACAAATGCTGCTATCGACCGATGTGTCGGCGAAAGAACTTGCCGACCGCTTTCATTTCGACACGACCTCGTACATGGGACGCTATTTTCGCCGACACACAGGCACAACTCCCACCGAATTTCGCCTACGCTACTCAGCCGGTCATCTACACAACAAACGGACTACCAATATCTGATAATCCGTTTGTCTGGTGTGGTGGAAATGCACCATGTTCACTTCCACCCGTCCACCGATACGCATTTTCCCAAAAAAAAGAATTTTGGTATTAAGGCTATGGTCATTTATTCTTGGGGTTGTGTACCGGTGGCTTTCTGCGAAATCTCGCGACTGCGTTGCTGTGCCTCTTCCGCGAGGGCGCGACTGCGCTCTTGTGCCTCCGTAGAAATGTCATGCGACTTCTCGACGCCGGCTTGTAGGCGTGCCGTGGTTTCTTCCGTGGTTTCGCCCTTGTGCGCGAACATCTTCACGCAACCGTTTTCCACGGCGTTGTAGCCTTCCACAAAGGCATTTTCGGTTGCCTTGTATGCACGCACGGCAACAGGCTCTTTCTTTTCTGTTTTCATACTGTCAGTAGTTTGAGTTAAAATGACATTGTCTTGAGCGGCGGCAGTTGTTCTGGCCGCCACGCCGATTAACCAAATTAAATTTCTGATTTTCATCGTCTTAACGATTACATAAAACTTCTATTTACAGGGTCTCAAACTTCTCGCCCGTCAGTTTCTCGTCCGAGTACAACTCCCGCGGCAGCACATTCGGGTAGGCATGCCATTGGCGAATCGACATCGTCCCGCGTCCGTTGTGGAGCGTCTGCCGCGTGCCGTCGTTGTGCAGCCACTCGCCCTCCACGCGGTCGAACATCAGCGTGGCAACGGGGTTGTCGGGCACTTGGAAGGTTACGCCCCATGTCGTCGCGTTCGCCACATGCGCTTTCACATGCAGCACGCCGCCTTCCGTGGCGATATAGATATGGTAGTTCTCGGGGAAGAAGCCGTCCAACTCGCGGAAGAACACCCAGTCGGAGTGGCGGATATTCATCACGTCGCCGTCGTGGTAGCCGCCGCGCAACTTGCCGTTGGAGGCGTAGTGTTTCTGCGTCAGCAGGTCGAAGACGGAGAAGTCTTTCATGCCCGCCCGCATGTCGTAGAGCGAGCAGTGCACCTCGTCGAAAGCCACCCATCCCCAGTCTTCCCATGCGCCTAACTCGGCAGCCGAGGAGTCTACCGCCACATAGCGCTCGCGGATACCCTGCCCCTTCACCGTAACGGCCTTCGCCTCTGCGCCGAGCCGAATCCAACCTTCCACATTGCCTGCCCAGTTGTAGCCGTAGGTAATGCTGTGCTGCGTCAGCGCGGACGGCACCGTCTTCCCGTACCAGAGCGGACGCCCCTCGGGACGGTGCCACAGGTCTGCCTGATAAGCGTTCTCCTTGCTGTGCAACTCAAGGTGCCAACTATGGTCGGCGTAGCAGGTAACACGATACGACGAACCGCAGGTTACGATGACGCGGTCAGACAGTTGCCCGATATTCAGCGACCCCTTCGGCTCGCGGTACAACTGCTCGTAATGGGTCTGATTTGAGAAGTCTGCCACGCGGTAGATGGAACTCGGCAACTGGCGAATGCTGCCCGTGCCTTTCGTCCAGTTCAGGTTCACCACGTCCAACTGCTCTTGCGCCAGCGAGAGGATGGAGCCGCCCACGAAATAGCGCTCGCCGTCCTCTCCTGTCAGAGAGAATTGGTGCAACCAATCCAAAAATCCGCTACGCACTTGTTCTTCCACGCCACTGCGTGCCTCGTCGGCAAGTGTTACCTCCAAGTGTTTTTCTTCTGCTAATGTTTTCATAATGCAATAAATTAAAAAGTTTGGTAGGCAAAATTACGCATTGTATAAAAGGTGAGAAAGGGCATTTTGTCGCCAAAAAAGAGAAAAAAGAGAAGACAAAACGGCACAAAAAATAGACAAAATGGCCATAAATGATAGCGCAATGCCAATAATTGTCGTATATTTGCAAAAACAATGTGAGTTATGAATTTTGAGTCATTTCCGTTGCATTACAAAGAGGATTTTCTGCTGATCGACAGCGAGCAGCAATCGTTTTCGCTCAATAAACCATATTCACTTAACAATTACGCTATGGCAACGTTAATTGAACGTGGCTCTTTGGATTTGCTCATCAACGGTATTTTTTCGTGTCATATTCAGGAGCCGGGCATTGTGTATCATTTGCCGCAACAGATATTTGTCATTCGCGACATTTCGCCGGACTTTTCAGGAAAGCACATCATGTTGTCGTCCACGTTTATAGCGCATTTAGGGCTTGATATTACAATCGATTTGCCATGGCAATTGCAACAGCACCCATTTCTGCCGCTCAACGGCCAAGCCGTCGAGGCAGTCGAAAACCTATATACCATGTGCGCCGGTGTGTTGCAACAACCTACCAATCCGTATCAATTGCAGATTTTGCAGCACATCATGCAAGCCTATTTTCTCAGTTTCAACTACTATTTCCATTCGCAACTGCCGGCCGTCGATCAACCAACACGCGCCCAAAAACTGACGCAACAGTTTTTTGCATTATTACGGCAACATGCGCTCAAAGAACACGGAGTGCAATTTTATGCCGACAAATTGCATATCACATCCAAATACTTGACTTACAGCGTCAAGCAGGCTACGGGGCGCAGCGCCAAACAGTGTATCGACCACTATTTGTTGGCCCGTGCGCAATATCTGCTCACCAGCATGAACAATGCCGACAGCCTGTCATCGGTCGTGGCGCAACTCAACATTGCCGAAGTGGCCTACGAATTGGGTTTTCCCGACCCGACCACTTTCAGCCGCTATTTCTATATGCACATGGGTGTCCGCCCGAAAGAGTGGCGCAAATGCTGGTACGACAAACAACATTCATCATCCGACCAATGAGCGTCAAAAGGTCTAATGTTTAAGAGTTGCAAAGTTTAAGGGTTTAAGGTAGTTTGCGTAATTTTCGTAGTTGCGTATTGTTCGTAGTTTGCGCTTGAACCCCGCCCGTCGATACTACTCATTGCTCACTTATAATTATTTTGAACCCTTTGTAGCTGCGCGACATTTCCCCTGCCTACCGGCAGGCAGGCAGGCTTAAAAAGGGCAAATCTTCACGCAAAACAGGCACAAAAAACAGCGAAACGACGCACAAACGAGGCGGCAATACCCTATTTATTATACACAACAGCAACACCGACACGCCATTTTTTGTTACAGATTGTTGCATATCACAAAAAAAACGTTTACCTTTGCCGATTGGAAACAACATTTTACAACCAATGGCCGACTCCATCATCATCATCCCGACTTACAACGAAAAGGAGAACATCGAAAAGATGATTCGCACCGTGTTTGCTTTGCCCAAAGAGTTCCACATTCTCGTCATCGACGACGGCTCGCCCGATGGCACCGGCGCCATTGTCAAAGCATTGCAAACCGAATTCCCGACACGGCTGTTTTTGGTGGAACGCACGGGAAAACTCGGTCTTGGCACGGCCTACATCGCCGGTTTCAAATGGGTGCTCGAACACGACTACCAATACATTTTCGAGATGGATGCCGATTTTTCGCATCCGGTAGCCAAACTGAACGAAATGTACGAAACGGCAGTGAATGGCGCCGACGTGGTGGTCGGGTCGCGCTATGTGGGCAACGTGGTCAACATCATCAACTGGCCGATGGGGCGCCTGCTGATGTCGTATTACGCCTCGAAATATGTGCGCTGCATCACCGGCCTGAAGGTGGCCGACACCACCGCCGGATTTGTATGTTACCGCCGCCAAGTGCTCGAGACCATCGAGTTCGACAAAATTCGTTTCAAAGGCTACGCTTTCCAAATAGAGATGAAATTTACGGCAGCACAATGCGGTTTTACCATCAAAGAGGTGCCAATCGTGTTTGTCAACCGCGTGGAAGGCACATCGAAAATGAGCGGCGGCATCTTCAGCGAGGCACTGTTTGGCGTCGTACAACTGAAAATAGGCAGTTGGTTTCGCCACTATCCGCAAAAAACACAGCACTGACAGTGCAAACGATACGAAACGGTAAATGTTCGGCTGTAACAGCGGGCGTTTACCGTTTGTCATGTACTTTTTCGAACCGACTTATATTTTCAAAAAAACACACAAATATTTATGATAACCATCGAACAACTAAAATCGCTGAACGAACGCGTAGCAGCCCTGCACAAATACCTCGACATCGACGCCAAAACGATGCAACTCGAGGAGGAAGAGTTGAAAACCCAGGCACCCGAATTTTGGCAAGACCAAAAACGTGCCGAAGAGCAGATGAAAAAGGTCAAAGGGCTGAAATATTGGATTGTGGAATACAACGCCGTGAAAGCGGCTGCCGACGAAGTGCAGTTGTCGCTCGATTTTTTCAAAGAAGAAGCCGTCAGCGAAGCCGAAGTAGATGCAGCCTACGCCAAAGCCATCGCCTTGGTCGAAAACTTGGAGATGCGCAACATGCTGCGCCGCGAGGAGGACAAACTCGGAGCCGTCATCAAAATTGTGGCCGGCGCCGGCGGCACCGAAGCGCAAGATTGGGCGCAAATGCTGATGCGCATGTATATGCGTTACTGCGAAAAACACGGCTACAAAACGACCATCTCCAACCTGCTCGATGGCGACGAAGCCGGCATCAAGAGCATCACCTTTCAAGTCGATGGCGACTATGCGTACGGCTATCTGAAAAGCGAAAACGGCGTACACCGGCTCGTGCGCGTGTCGCCCTACAATGCGCAGGGCAAACGCATGACGTCGTTCTCGTCGGTGTTCGTGGCGCCGCTGGTCGACGATACGATCGAAATCGAAATTTCGAACGCCAACCTCTCGTGGGACACGTTCCGCTCGAGCGGCGCCGGCGGCCAAAACGTAAACAAAGTGGAATCGGGCGTGCGCCTGCACTACACATTCAAAAACCCCGTAACCGGCGAACCCGACGAAATCGTCATTGAAAATACCGAAAGCCGCGACCAACCAAAGAACAAAGAGAATGCGCTGCGTCTGTTGAAATCGCAACTCTACGAACTCGAACTCGAAAAACGGCGTCAGGAAACAGCCAAAATCGAGGCCGGCAAAAAGAAAATCGAATGGGGCTCGCAAATACGTTCGTACGTGTTCGACGACCGCCGCGTGAAAGACCATCGCACCGATTACCAAACATCGAACGTCAATGCTGTGATGGACGGCGACATCGACGAATTTATCAAAACCTATCTGATGGAATTTGGCGGTCAGGAAAACTAATTTTCAAACATATTCGTCATGCGCCAGAAAATTTTGTTTATCGTCAATCCCAAGTCGGGAACCATGCACAAAACCAATTGGATAGCCATGGCCACACGCATGTTGGCACAAGAGTTCGATTTGGAATTCAAATACACCACTCACCGCGGGCATGCGTGCGAACTTGCGCAACAAGCAGTAAAAGAGCAGATTCCGATTGTTGCCGCCGTTGGTGGCGATGGCACCGTGAACGAGATAGCAAGTTCGCTCGCCGGCACCGACACCGCTCTGGCCATACTGCCGCTCGGCTCGGGCAACGGACTCGCACGCGATTTGGGCATCTCTACCCTACTGCCTTTCAATGCGTTGGAGTGCATCAAAAAACAAAAAACACGGACCATCGACTACGGGCGTGCCAACGGTGTGCCATTTTTCTGCACATGCGGTGCCGGCTTCGATGCGCTGGTCAGTTACAAAATAACGCAATGTTCCAAACGCGGGCTGTGGATGTATGTATCGCTGTGCATGCGCGAATTTTTTCGCTACAAACCGCTGAAATGCACGCTCGAATACAACGGGCACACCGAAACGCGCGACGTGTTTGTAGTCAACTGCGCCAACATACGCCAATTTGGGTTCAACGCGTACATTGCACCCAAAGCCGACTTTTGCGACGGTCTGCTCAACGTTACCATCATTCGACCATTTGGCGTATGGACAGCCCTGCGCCTGCTGGTCGGATTGTTCACCAAGCACATCGACCACTTCAAAAAATACATCGAAACATTTGAGTGCGAGCGCATTACGATTACATTACCGCCCAACGCACCATTCCATTGCGATGGCGACTATTTGGCCATGTCGAACACCATCGAAGTGGAAGCCGTACGCCATGCACTGAAGGTACTTGTACCCTAAAACGCCCCCAAAAAACAGACTTTTAGTCGATAAAAACTGCTGTTTCGTCGATGTTTTTGATTTATCGCAAAAAAAATCGTATCTTTGCCGCAATTAACCTTAAATACCAACCGACATGCGACACAGACTTCTGATGGCAACCCTATTATTGGCAGTTGCGAGTATGGCATTCGGCCAATCGATGGTCAGCCCCGAAACGTTGGCCAAACGTGCGAAACGCAAAAATCTCACCGTCAAAGAGTGGAACACCGATGCCAAATCGAAAACTCGCTGGCTCGACCACCTTACCGTGTACGATGAGCAAGGGCGCAAAATCGAAGAAATAGAGTACGCAACCTACGGCCAAAAGGAACGCGTTACGTTCGAATACGACGACGTTACGGGCAAAATCGTCAAAGAAGTGGTGTACGACGACCACAACAAGCCGGTACGCATCCGCAAATACGAATACAACGCCAACGGCACCAAAAAGAAACAATACAACTACTACCCCAATGGTAAATTGGCTTCCGTCAAAGTATTCGAATATCTGTTTGACGAGTAAGCCATGCCGGTTAGCAGCACCGAAATACAAGCCGCATTGCAACAAATGCGCACCATCACCTTATCGGAAATGAAATCCATAAAGTTGATGAACCGTATCGACACCAAATACATAGCCGACAGCCGACAATTATTGCAAATTTTGGCGGCAGCGCAGCACGATTATCGCGTACAAAACATTGGTTCAGAGTTGATTAGCCGATACGACACCATCTACTTCGACACGGCAGACGTAGCCATGTACCAACGGCACCACGACCGCCGCTTGCAACGCCAAAAAATTCGCACGCGCAAATATGTAACATCCGACATCGCTTTCGTCGAAATCAAAAACAAAACCAACAAAGGGCGTACCAAAAAAGTGCGCACCGCCATCGGCGATGCTGCTTGGCACGACTTCCGCACCGATGCCGATGCCGCCCGATTTGTGGCCATGCGCACGCCATACGATGTGGCAGCCCTGATGCCGCAGGTGCGTACACGTTTCGACCGCATCACACTCGTCAACGATGACAAAACCGAACGGCTGACCATCGACATGAATCTGACATTCAGCAACTACACCACGTTCCACGAAACATCGCTTAACACACTGATAATCATCGAACTGAAGCAAGACGGGCAAGCCGATTCGCCCATGAAACGCATCCTGCGCGATTTGCGCATTTTTCCGGCCAAAATCAGCAAATACTGCATCGGCACGGCTCTCACCAACCCAAACGTCAAATCAAATCGGTTCAAACCGAAAATTCGCAAAATAAAGAAAATAACGCAGAGCAAACTAACGCCGCAATAAACACAACTAAATAACTATCAATATGTTACAGACAGAACAATATCCGGAATTCGATCCGAGCATTGCGCAAGAATTCGGATACAGCGACACAAGCAACACACTCGATTTTTTGGGTGTACCGTTATTCGAGGCCGACAGCCTTTTCAATCTGCTGATTCGCTTCACATTCAACCTGCTGATTTGTTGGGTGATAGTACACTTTTTCTACTACAAAAAGAGCCGTCGGCGCGACTACTACACCACGTTCATTCTATTCAGTGTCAGTATGTTTCTGCTCATTTTTCTGATGGAAAACGTCAAACTGCAAATCGGTTTCACGCTCGGTCTGTTTGCCATTTTCGGCATGATACGCTACCGCACCGAAACCGTCCCCATTCGCGAAATGACCTATCTGTTCGTCATCATCGCCATTTCGGTCATCAACGGCTTGGCCATGACGGTGAGTTATGCCGAATTGGTGGTAACCAATCTGCTCATCATCGCACTGACCGGCATTTGCGAACACATACGGCTGAAACACACGGCATCGAAACTCGTTCTGTACGACAAAATCGAGAACATCGTGCCAGAGCGGCGCGCCGAACTCATAGCCGACCTCGAGCAACGCATCGGTCACAAAGTTGAAAAAGTCGAAGTGGGACACGTCGATTTTCTGCGCGATGCCGCTTTCCTGCGCGTCTATTACGTCTGCGACAAAAACACCGCCACCGGCGATGTCGAAAACATCACAAAACTAAAACCCGACATGAGTTGAACACTAACACACAAAATGCCATGAAAACCTCGTTCAAACACATCGTTTTGCTATGCGCACTCGTGGTGCCGACACCATTTGTAGCGCAAGAGCGTGTAGAAACCACCGACGCACTGAAACAAGATTTTGCGCCCCGCATCGGATTCGACATCGGCGGCACACTCTATCGCAATCTATCGCTGAAATGGTCAGAAGAGGCGCGATTCAAAACGTATTCGACCACTTTTGACAGGCTCTACTCCACGTTGGCGCTCACCTACAAAGTCAATCCGTACTTCAAAACAGCCATCGGCTACTCTTTCCATCTGATTTACCACGACGGCAAAAAAAGCACCAACTACGAGAAATATTGGCTTATACGCCATCGCGTATATCTCGATTTGACAGGCAGTTACCACTACAATCAGTGGCAATTTTCGCTGCGCGAGCGACCCATGATGACCTACCGCATGGACACGCCCGACCCGAACGAAAAAGCAAACCCAAATTGGCAGTTGCGCTCCAAATTCACCGCCGAATACACCTGCATGAGCAAACCGCTGAAACCGTACATATCCGTCGAATTGTCGAACACGCTGAATGCGCCGAAATTTGCCGGCAACTACATCGACGCGCTACGTGGCGCCATCGGTCTGAAATGGCGCATCGACCGACACAATGCGTTCACCTTCTACTATCGTGCCGACTGCAATTGGACGCGCGACATTGATGTGAAATATGCCGCCAACGACATCGACATCGTGCGCATCAAACTGACACACAAAACGTCGCTGACACACATTTTGAGCGTTACCTATTGTTTCGATTGGTAAATATAAAAAAACGGGCTCTACAAACGAGAGTCCGTCTTTGTTTTCGACAAGCCTTTCGATTGATAATCAATCGTTTTTGATGAAAATTTTCATCTGTCCGGCAGCCACCACCATATCGGCCACTTTGGTTTCGGCCGCCAGCAGTGTGATGCCGGCCGCTTCGCCCAAAATAGTCAGATGCGTGTGCAGCGTGTCGCCCACTGCCGGCAGGCACTCGATACGCATTTTTTTGATTTCGCCGATGTAGCCGAGTTTTGGCGGCAAACCTTGCTTGTAGGTCGAAAATCCGGCGAAAGCCGCCGCCGACTGAGCAATATGCTCAATCAGTCCCGGCTCGCGCAGATGTCCGTCGGCACAAAACATGTTATCCGGCGCCACCGTCAAAGCCGTATCGGCCTCGGTGTCGGTAGCATCAACCAGCGTATCGACCATGACGATAGGCGCTCGCTGCGGAATCAGCCGAAACACCTCGTCGCCTGTGAGAAGCGGCTTGTTCATTAGGCCATGCGTTCGGCGATGAAATCGTACAGCGCACCGAATGTCTTCACTTGCGGCATTTCGGACGGTTTGATTTTCACGCCAAATTCGTTTTCGATGAGAGCCACCATATCCACCAAACTCAAGCTATCGAGTTCGAGAGTTTGTTTGATGTCTGCATCGGGCGTAATTTCAGAAACTTCTTTCTCAAATTCTTCAGCCAAAACTTCATTTACTTTGGCAATCAATTCTTCTCTTTCCATTGTATTGTACGTTTTTTAATTGTTGATAATTTATTGTTTGATGTGTTGAAAAACATAATCGTAAAGGGCTTCGAACGTTTGAATGTCAGACAATTCTGTAGCCGGAATTTTCACACCGAATTTGAATTCGATAATGGCAATCATATCCACCACATCCAAACTATTGAGCAACAACGTCTCTTTGATGTTTGCTTCGGGTGTTATGTTTACGACATCAACCTCAAATTCCTGCGCCAAAATTTCGTTTAGTTGTGAAATCAATTCTACTCTATCCATATAGCTCTTTTCTGATTAGTTGTTGTGGTTTACATGTTGCGCACAATAAGTGTCGCATTGGTGCCGCCAAATCCGAACGAGTTCGACAAGAATGTATCGAAATGTTTTTCGATGCGTTTGTCGGGAATCAGCAGTTTTGCGCTGTCTTCGTCGGGATTTTCGAAATTGAGGTTTGCAGCAATGAAATCATTTTTCATCATCAGCATCGAGTAAATCAGTTCACTCGATCCGGCCATCCACATTTCGTGTCCGGTTTGCGATTTGGTCGATGTAACTTCCACCGTACGTTCGCCGAAAATGTTGTAGATGGCTTTTGCTTCCTGCGCGTCGCCCACATGTGTCGAGGTGGCGTGTGCATTGATATAGCCGATTTCGCGAATGTCGATGCCGGCGCGTTTGATGGCCATTTGCAGCGAGCGGCTCGGGCCTTCGACGTTCGGCGACGATATGTGGTCGCCATTCGACGAGAATCCGTAGCTCAACACTTCGGCCAAAATCGGCGCACCGCGTTTCACGGCGTGTTCATACTCTTCGATGATGACGGTTGCTGCGCCACCGCCGGGCACAAGTCCGTCGCGGTCGCGGTCGAACGGGCGACTTGCTTTGGTCGGTTCGCTCTCGCGCACCGAGAAAGCCGAAATACCATCGAACGAGCCGATGGAGAAAGGATTAACCTCTTGTGCGCCGCCGCAGACCACCATATCCTGCAAACCGTTTTGGATGAGCAATGCGCCCAAGCCCACTGCGTGCGAACCGCTGGCACACGCGCCCGACACCGTCAGGTTGATGCCTTTCAGGCGGAAAATGCAGCCGAGGTTCATAGTTACGGTGGAGTTCATCGATTGGAATATCGCTCCCGAACCGCACAAAGTCGTATCTTTTTTCTCGCGAATCATATCGACGGCGCGTACCGTTGGGTCGGCCGAACTATCGTTGCCATAGAGCAAACCTACTTCGTGTGCATCAAGATAGTCTTGGTCGATGCCGGCGTTGCGCAACGCCTCCACCGTAGCACAATAAGCATATTTCGCCTGTTCGGGCATAAAAGCACGTTGCGAACGGCTCAACTCCTTTTTCAAGTCGGGGACTTCCAATTTGGCCGTCAGTGCCGAGCGGAATCCCATCTCTTTGCGGGTCGGGTCGAAAATAATGCCCGATTTACCGTTGTAGAGCGCATCGCGCACATCGTCAAGGTTTTGACCCAAGCACGAATAGATGCCCATACCGGTAATTACTACTCTTTTCATAATTAAAAATCGTTATATATTACAAAAATAAATCAAAAAATTATTTACTAATATCTGTCAGTTGGAAATCGCTGTCGAACTCCAACTCCACGTCGCCCGACAATTCCACCTCGTAGCCGCCGGTGCGACGACTCCACTCTATTTTTTTGATTTTGTGGTCGGGGAAAGCCTTGCGGATGCGTGTCAGCATGGCTTCGGGAACAGCCGTATCGGGTATATAGCCCTCGTCTTCGGCGTCCATCTCTATCCAACGACCATTGGCCGTAAACTCCAATTTGGTAAAATCATCAAGTACGACATCGTAGCCAACTTTCGAATTGACCATCAGCACCGAGCGTTCGGGGAACGCTGTTTCGATGAACCGTACAGCTTGTTCGGGCAGCGTTTTGGCAGCAGCCACAAACGAAACAGCCACAAACGAAACGATTAAAGTAAGTTTTTTCAAGTCCATTGTTGTTGATTTTATTAGTGTAAAACTTTATTCAAATTAGCATACATGCGGTTGCGCAGGCTTTTGAGGGCTGTGAACTTGGCAGAACTTGCGTGTGTCAGGAAACGCCAATCGCGCACTGTGCGGCGCATCCATTTGTAGTCGTACCACGCAAACAGGGCGATGGCAGGGAACAACAACGCCCACACTACCGACTGCCACCAGTAACCGAAGCAGCAACCGGCCACCAAAATTGTAACCAACAAGAATAGCGGCACGAATACCAACACGTTCAGAATGAGCAGCAACGAATTAGTAAACATTTTGTCCGTTTTCAGGAATAATTTGGGCAGGTTGTAGCACAATATGTTCGGCCACAAAGCCACCAACCACAAAGGCAGCAAGACTATTTGTGCCAACGATTTTGCGCATGTGGCAATCACCGATGGCGCGTTGTCGAAACGGTCGTTATCCAAACGTTGTTGGTCGAGCCCTTGCTGCAAGGAGCGCGCATCGTCGAATATCTGTTGTACAAATTCCGGCTGTTCGGCTTTGGCACGTTCGATAGCCGCAAACAAATCGCGGTCGCTCTCGAGTTTATCGGGCAGATAATTTGGATTGCGGCCGTGGTTCGAGGCGTAGGTTACGCCGTAGGTATTGCGTATGGTATCGATAGCATCGTAGTTATCCAAATCGGTGATATTGAGCATCATACCTTCGATTTGTGCGCGCACCAATTTATTGACTTCGCGCTGTGCCGTACGCGGTTTGGTTTGGTAGAGTTCGTAATACGGTTTCAGTGAAATGGGCGTGCCAAACTTCACCATAAAATCTTCTTGCAATCCGAAATAACTCGAATAGTGGTTGCAACACGGCAGAATCAGTATATCGGTCTTGAAGTCGTTCATTTCGGCAGTTTGGAAAGCCATGCGCGTGTATCCGAACGAAAATTCGCCCAACCAGCGTTTGTCTTGATGCGTGCCTTCGGGATACATGATGAGACGTTGCCCTTTGAGCAATTCGCCGCCCGATATACGAATGGTTTCTTCGTTTTTGCCGAGCGATTCGGCGCCTTCGGTGTGCAGTCGGAATGCGGGCAGCATACCAATCCATTTGAAGAATGCGGCCAATTTTTTGTTCCAGGCGAACACATCGCCGCGTGCAATGACGTACGGATGTGTGTCAATCTCCAAACTGAGCAGCAAGGCCAATGGGTCGTTGGCGCAATTCTGATGATTCGAAACGATGAGCACCGGCGTGCCGATGGGCGGCACTGCCCCTTTGTTCACCGCATACATGTGTCTGTACAACAAGCGGTTGTGCAAAAAACGCACATACCGTTTGAATAAGCGGTAGCCAATACTTGGACGTAACTCTTTGTTATTATTGTTCGACATGACGTTTTTTGGTTAAACTTTAATTAAATCGTACAAATATTTATAAGATGTTTCGACAAATCGGGCATCGTCCACAAAGTTGGTATTCAGCCCCGATTCGTAAGAATCTTTGATATTGACAAAAAACGATGCCACCACCTCAATGTTGATGTCGGCGCGCACTTCGCCATGCACGATGCTGTTGCGTATGGCTTTGGCCCACAAGTCGATGGCGCGCTGGCGCAATGCTTCGATTTTTTCGCGATAACCGGTATATTTCATCAAGGCTACAAGTAGCAGCGACGAATAGTTTGACAGAACAACTTGCGGATTTTCAATCGTATGCAGATGTGCACATTTGGCGTGCAACATATCCATCCGCGACTCCACCATCCGGCTCAACAATACCGTATCGGGCATATCGAGCGTTTGCTCCATGGCTTCGACAAAATACTTATCGATGACGGCACAAAACAACGCGCTCTTGTCCTTGAAATAGTAATACAGCGTAGCGCGACCAATGCCCAACTGCTCTTGCAAAACAGAGATGGACACGCCCGAATAACCACGCAAAAGATATTGCTCGAACGCTTTGGAAACTATATAGTCGCGATTGATTTTCATCAGTTACACATGCAACGACATTGATATGCGTTTTTACATCGAATTTCGGTCTGCAAAGATACAACTTTTTTTCGAACGTTCATTCGATAGCGCCATTTTTTGACATACTGCCACGCACGCAAAAACCATAATTCACTCATTTACAACATAATAGTATATAAAAAAGTTATCAACAAAAAGATAAAAAAAAGTGGTTTTATGGCGTTAATTCCACAAAAAACTTGTACTTTTGCGCCACCAAATATCATTGCAACATCAGAAAAACAAACCAGACCATCCGATGATGACACCAAAACATATCCGTATTGCCGACTACGACTATCCGCTACCCGACGAACGCATTGCCAAATATCCGTTGGAAGAGCGCGACCACAGCAAACTGCTCGTGTGGTGCGACGGCACCATCAACGAAGCCCACTTTTACGATGTGCCGGATTTTCTGCACAAAGGCGATTTGCTCATCTACAACAACACGCGTGTCATTCAGGCGCGCCTGCATTTTCACAAAGAAACGGGCGCGCAAATCGAAATTTTTTGTTTGGAGCCGCAAGCGCCAAACGACTATCTGCAGGTATTCCAAGAGACGGAATCGTGTGTTTGGAAATGCCTTGTTGGCAACCTGAAAAAATGGAAAGACGGTGCATTGGCTCAAACATTGCTGATTAAGGGCGAATTTGTGCAAATTCAGGCTGAACGCATAGCCGCCGATGCCGGCATGACACACGACATACGTTTCAGTTGGAACAACGATAACATCACCTTTGCCGATATTTTGGAGCATTTTGGTGAGTTGCCCATTCCGCCCTATCTGAACCGCGCCACCGAAGAGAGCGACAAGACAACGTATCAAACCGTTTATTCCAAAATCGACGGTTCGGTGGCTGCACCCACGGCCGGCCTGCATTTCACCAAAGACGTGATACGCCGCCTCACTCTCAACGGCGTGCACGAGGACGAAGTAACATTACACGTCGGTGCCGGCACATTCCAGCCCGTCAAAGCCGAAGAGATTGGCGACCACGCCATGCACCGCGAAATCATATCGGTCGGCAAAGCCACCATCAACGATATTCTGAAAAATCCGGAACATGTGGTGGCCGTCGGTACGACATCGGTACGCACGTTGGAGAGCCTATATTATTTAGGGTGTCATATTCACGCCAATCCCGAGGCGCCCGACCTGACCGTTGCACAATGGGAACCATACGACAACGCTTACACGCTGACTACGGCCGAAGCGCTGCAAGCCATTGTCGATTATCTGACACGCAAGCACCTGCCTGCCATCGAGGCCGCCACGCAAATTATGATTGTGCCGGGTTTCAAATTCCGCATTGTGCGCAAAATGTTGACCAATTTTCATCAGCCCAAAAGCACGTTGCTACTGCTGATTGCCGCATTCGTAGGCAACGACCATTGGCACGACATTTACGATTATGCGCTGGCACACGATTTTCGGTTTTTGAGTTACGGCGATAGTTCACTCCTTGTACGTCAATAAAAGACACGCGCCATGAACGTCATCGCATTTATCAAAAAATGGACATTGCCCATTGCCATGATAACCGGCGCTGTCGGTTATTTTGTGTTGGCCAAATGGCAACCGGTGGCACCGCTCAAACCCGCTATCAACGAGGCGATTGCCATACTGACGCCCACACTCATCTTTGCACAATTACTCTTGTCGTTTTGCAAAATTGACCCGAAAACCCTCCGACCACACGGCTGGCATGCTTGGTTGCTGCTATTCCAAGCCGCGACATGCTGCATTATGGCAGTCATGCTGTTGCTGTTGCCGCTGAATGGTGCCTATCGTGCTGTACTCGAAGGCGTTATGGTCTGTTTGATCTGTCCGACAGCCACCGCAGGCGTAGTCATCACCGGCAAATTGGGCGGCAACACATCGAGTTTGCTCACCTACACCCTTTTATCGAACATTATGGCGGCCATTTTGGTTCCAATTGTCTTTCCGTTGGTCGAGCCGCATGCCGGTCTGACGTTTATAGCGGCATTTTTCCGCATTTTAGGCAAAGTATTTCCGCTCTTGTTGGCACCATTTCTGTTAGCCCTATTGTTTAGCTATTGTCTGCCGCGTCTGCATCAAGTGCTTTTGCGTTATTCGTGGTTGGCCTTCTATTTATGGGCGGTTTCGCTCACCATTGTAACCGGACAAACCGTGCAATCGCTCGTTACGAGCAGTGCCGATATGCTGACAGAGATACTCATTGCATTAGGCGGTTTGGCGGCTTGCGCCTTGCAGTTTTGGGTGGGCAAAAAAGTCGGCACCGTTTACGACGACCGCATCAGTGCCGGACAATCATTAGGACAGAAAAACACCATTTTGGCCATTTGGATGGCCTATTCGTATCTGAATCCGTTGGCGTCGGTCGGCCCCGGCAGTTACGTCATCTGGCAAAATTCGTTCAATTCGTGGCAACTGTGGAAACAAGCCAAGACAACGCCACCGACGAAATGAACATACAAAAAACAAACAGGCCGAATAATTGTTCGGTCTGTTTATTGTGGATCAATTCTTTGTATTGTCTTTCGTGTTTTTGAACCGCGGTTTGCGTCCAAACCGGCGCGCAAAAAATTTGCTGTTGGCCAACAAACGGAACAACCACGGTTGCAGCGTATAGGTTATCAGCACAGTAGAAGTCATGCCGATGAGCGTGCTCACCCCAACCGACCGCAAAGCCGGATGTGTGGCAAACAATAGCGATGTAACCACTACCAACAACACAAATGCCGAGAGCGAAATGGCCGTTTTGTGATACATCAGCAAGTGTGTATCGTTACGGCGCGTATCGGCCAGCAAACCATCCATCACAAAAATGCTGTAATCGACACCGACACCGAATATAAACGAAGAGATGACAATGTTGATCAAATTGAATTGCAAACCGCATATTCCCATCACGCCTTCAACGATATACCAACTCAAAAACATCGGCAAAAACGCCAACAGCGCTCGCGACAAACTCTTGAACGACAAGAGCAAAACCACAAACACAAACAGCGACGAAATGAGCAACACGATATTAAAATCGTCGTTGACAATGCGCACCATATCGTTGGTGTAATAAAATGGGTCGATAACAACCGTATGTGCCTCGGCAGCAATGGCATCGTTCACTTTTTGGCGTTCGGTTTCGGGCATCAACACAGAAGTGAACACCATATATTTGCCATCGGTTTCTTCCACGAAGTTGGACAACAGACTCTCGGGCAGCACGCCGGCTTCGACCAACGATGCAGGCGCATAATCGGCTTCGAGCAGCGTAAAAAACGGTTCGAACAATCCGGCAGCCAATCCATGGTGTTGAGCGGCTTTTGCCACTTTTTGGCGCACTTCCGACACACGTTGTTCGTTCCAATAGTTGTTCCAAGCATCAATGCGTTGTTGCTGTTCGGCTTCGGTGAGCAGCAGCGCCGACACATTCGAAAAACGCTTGACCACACCGACTTGTTCCAGCGAATCGCACACACGCGCTATGGCACCACTATAAGTTAAAGCCGAATCCAACGTTTCGGCCGTTGCTGCATAATACATTGATGCACAACCATTATTATTCTTTTCGGCATACAACGCTTGCGAACGCAACACTTTCGGTTCGTTGTAACCGATGTGCTTCAAATCGCTGTCGAATGTTACCCACGTCGATGTGTAAAAGCACACAGCACACACTACCAAAATCGCGGCTATCAACCATTTGTTGCGGTCTATCGGATAACTATTGATTTTGTCGAGCACCGCAAAGGCTTTGGGCGAGTGGTCCAACTGTTTTGCCCCGAAAAAATGCGGTAAAAATATCAGTGCAAACAGCGTTGTACCAATCAACGCAAACGAAGCAAACATGCCGAAATCTTTCAACAAATCGCTCTGCGTGAACAACAAACCTGCAAAAGCGCCAATAGTTGTCAAACAGCCAAGACACACCGGTGTCGCTTGATCTTTAAGCAGTTGAATCGGGTCGGCCACATACTTGGAATGCGTCAGCACATGCAGACAATAACTCAACGCCACACCCAACACTATCGCCCCGATGCCGATGGCCAGCAACGACATCGTGCCCTTGATCCAATACATGCACGCTAAAGCGAAAAATGCGCCATACACCACCGGCGACAGCAGCAAAAGCAGTGTCGATTTGTTTTTGAAACTCCATGCCACGACAATGCAAATAATGATCAACGACAACCCAATCGTCAGCAACAAATCTTTCTTGATTTGGCGCGAATTGAACACGCTCTGCACCGGCGATCCGTGGAACAAAACTTCGTAATCGGGGTTCGCTGCCGTAAATTGCTCTATCTGCGCTTCCAACATTTCGACCAAATAGGTGCCGGTCTTCGAATCGAACGACTCGAAATTGGGCGACAAGAACGCCAAAACCACCGTCGAATCGGGTGTAAAGAAATGACGATTGATCATTTTGAAACCGCCCAAAGCATTCACAGCCGATTGACCTTCGGGCAAGAGCGCTTTGCGCAAAGCCAACGGGTCTTGCGTTACCAATTCGGCCATCGACCCATCGACATCGGCCTGCAACATACGCACATTATCAGCCATTTGCGCATCTATAGCCTCTTGCGTCAGCAAGGCATCGAAACGACCGTAACAGGCCGTATCGACCAACGTGGGCAACTCCTGCATGGCATAATCAATGCCCATGAACAAGACATCGTCGTCGATGCGATACAAAATATTCGCCACATAGCCCGAAGCCGTATCGCGCAGCAATAACCCTTCGACAAACGCATCGCAGGCTGCCGACAAATCGTCCGGCGACTGCACGCCATCTTTCGACACGATTTGCAGAAAAATTTTATCCTTCACCCGCAAATTGCTGAATGCCAATCCGCTCTCGGTTGCCTTGTCAGTTTGAGGCAACAATTTGGAAATATCCTCCTCGTATTGCACCTGCAAGCCAAACAGCACAAACGTCAGCGACGTCAGCGCCAAAACCAGATACAGCGCCCATTTACGACGCGCAAAAAAGCGATAAATCGGTACAAATATTCTATCCATAATATTCTATCGTTGAGCAAGTTAAGCAAACGAAGCCTCGCCTTTCAAATCCATATACACATCGACGTCGCACCCGATGGTTCCGTGCCATTTGATGCCGTTCGCCGACCTATCGACAATGCGGATGCGGACTTCGACATGAGGATGTTGCACCGGCGTTACCAACGTCGTCAGGCGGCATTGCTGAATGTAATTGAGCAACAACGGCTGCCCGACCACGCGCTCGGCACACTCTTTCAACATTTGTATGTTACACACGCCGGGCGACACCGGTTCGCCGGGAAAATGACCTCGATACACATCACAATCGGAATGCAACGCCACATCAAAGCGCGTGATTTCGTCGCTCTCGGATTGCTGACTTGTGATTGAATAATAATTTTTGACTAACATAAATATACAATTTCAGTGATTATTTTTCTGATTTTCCTGACAATTCATAGCGTTGTTTCCACTCTGCAAAGAACGGCGGATTTGCCGGATAAAACTCGCCTTCGCGCGTAGTGAACAGTTGCACCGTCGATGCCGTAACTATCAGTGCATCATCGCTTTCGCGACGGATTTCGTAGTCGAACAGCAGCTTGCCGCCAATCGCCGGTTTGTAGGTAATGGTAACCAACAGCGTGTCGTCAATCGAGGCTGTCTGATGGTAGCGCAAGTGCATATCGAAAACCGGCGCCAGAAAACCATTTTCGAAAATGTGCATATAGCCCAAGCCGTATTCACGCCCGAACGCCTCGCGCGCGTCTTCCATGTAGCGCACATAGTTGCCGTGCCACACCATACGAATGGCATCGACTTCGGAAAAACGCACCTGCACCCGAATGGTTGTCGATAACGTTGCCATACGCTATTTTCTGAATGGCGTTTTTACCACCACCGCTTTCACGGCCTTGTTGCGTATCTGCACTGCAATTTCCGTGCCAACCTGTGCAAATTCTGTTTTGACATAGCCCATGCCGATACCGATTTTGCGCGTCGGCGACATGGTTCCCGATGTTACGAAACCGATGTTGTTGCCCTGCAAATCGACCAAATCGTAGTGTGCGCGCGGAATGCCACGCTCCTGCAACTCAAAGCCTACCAATTTACGCGTTACGCCTTCGGCACGCTGTTTGACGAACAAGTCGCCATCAATCAGGTTTTTCCCCTCGGCCGGTTTGGTTATCCAGCCCAAGCCCGCTTCTATTGGCGACGTGGTATCGTCGATTTCGTGTCCATAGAGTGCAAAACCCATTTCCAAACGGAGTGTGTCGCGCGCGCCAAGGCCAATGGGTTTCACCCCAAACGGCTGACCGGCCTCAAAGATGGCATTCCAAATCTGCTCGCCAAACTGCGGATAGAAATAAATCTCGAAACCGCCGGCACCGGTATAACCCGTGTTGGAAATAATCACATTATCCACGCCGGCCAACTGCCCTACTGCAAAGGCATAATATGGTATCGCCGACAAATCGACAGCAGTGAGCGTCTGCAACAAAGCGGCGGCTTTCGGCCCCTGAATGGCTAACTGTGCCATATTATCGGACGCATTTTCGAGTATAGCCGCTTCGGCGTTATTGGCATTGACCCACTCCCAATCCTTGTCGATATTGGCCGCATTGACAACCAACATATATTTTTCGGGTTCGTAGTGATAAACAATTAAGTCGTCAACGATACCGCCTTTGCCGCTCGGGAAACAGTTGTATTGCGCCTTGCCTACGGGCAGTGCAGCGATGTTGTTGCTGCACACTTTTTGCAAAAAACGCAGTGCATTCGGCCCTTTGACCCAAAATTCGCCCATGTGCGACACATCGAACACCCCCACATTGTTGATTACGGTCAGATGTTCGTCGATAATGCCGGTGCCGTACTCTATCGGCATATTGTAACCGGCAAATTCACTCATTTTTGCGCCCAACGCAATATGAATATCGGTAAAAGGTGTTTTTTTCATACTATTTGTGCTGTTTTGTGTTAATTTTATTATGATTCAAAAATTGATGCTGTGTATTTTTGTCCGAAACCAATTGGCCTCGCCGTCACTGCCACCGCCGTCGTTGCCCGACAACAAACGATAGAACGGGCAGTTGCCCCACGCGGCCGGCACATCGGCAATGACCATATCTTCGCCGGTGTCATTCGCCACATACGGCGAAATCATCGCCTGCCACGCCCGAATGCGCGCTATGCTGTAGTCTGTATAAAAATAGTCGTTGTCCGGCGACGCTAACTCCTTGATATACGCTTTGTAACGCTCCTTGTACTCCGTTATCGACATCACTTTGCGCATCAGCACGCGGTCGCTCCCTAAACTGCCCCAACAGAGCAAATCCTGCGTACCCGAATTCTCCATCAGATTCGATGTACCCAACGTATTATCGTAGTCGTACGGTATGAAATAGAATTTGCCATCCGTATCGAAATAGAAATAATAGTTGGCGCCATTGTTGAACCAATAATCGTCCCACATGCCCACCATCACATTCACGGCGTAAGCGCGCAAAAACATATCGACAGCCACATGCGTGTCGAGGTAATTTTTCAATTCGGCACTGCCGCTTTTCAGACCGTTCAGTGTCGTAACAAAGGTCTGCAATTGATTTTTTGCGGCTTCGAAACCGGTTTTCTTATTGGTTTTCAAGTCGTAAATGTAGTCCTCATGCTGCTCCATAGTCGCCACGCTGATGCCGATGTTAGCATCGACAATCGATGCGGGACTGAGTGTTGCGCCCCACGAGGCCTTCCACAAATTGCCATCGTCCGACAGCCAATGGCAGGCCCCTTTACGGTGTTTTACAAACGTTTTGCTGATGCCTTCGATAAGCGCATAGACGCCAAAATAGGCTTCGCGTTCGCTGCCGATGCACAACGACAAGCGCGTATAACAAGCACGCGGCGCCATCCACACGCCAAAACGCCGAAACAGGTCGTACGAATAGATTTCGCGACAATAGGCGGCATCGTCCTTAAACCATTTCAAAACCAACCTATCGCAACCGACAAAACGTTGGCCGGTGCGGTATTCGTCGAATTTGACCTGGAAATGAGCATGATGCCAATCGGGCGTCTGCGCATTGTGTGCCTCGCCGGCCACACCTTCGGGACGCCGACGGCTGGTATTTCCCCGCAAACGCACGCCTACGCTATCCAGCGTATAGGTGATGCCATTTTGCTCGTACACAAACGTGGCCGGCACATACACATTGTTAAACCAATCGGCATCGAAATTGCCGAGCAGCGTATTCCAAGCGTCGGTCGTCAGCGACAAGCGCACCGCCGACACACGCTCGATGTCGAACAAATCTTCGTATGCCGGCTCAGGCGTATCGCCCGTATGTGTGTTCTCATCGGACAGCGACACATCGGGCGTACATGCGCACAACGCCATCGACACCACCCCTATCAACCATTTGGCTTTCATACAAAAAATGCACCTGCTATTAAAACAGACAAAGATATGATTTTTTGTCGAAACGACCAAATTTTTGTTGTACAAAAAAGCAAAATCACTCTCAACAAAGGTCAAGAAATTGAGTATTGCCCTCAGTTCTGTGTTTATACGATGTGGCACATTCACAACTTTGTCATTGTTAACATGATTAAAATCAGTACCTTTTTGAAAATATTGAGTTCGTTCGCGTTTTCCCATTGGCCTTTCTATGCTTGCCGACAATGAAGTGCCTACCCAATCCCAAAACCTTGTACCTTCGGCGTCAGTTGATCAGGTTTTCGCCGTTTCCAATCTCAACGCCTCTTGTTTGAAACTCATAGGACATTGTCTATTGGCAAAGACCATTTCTCTGAGTCAACCCGCAAAGCACTAAAACTTACTAAAACAAATTAGGAATCAATGATAAAAACACTTAAAATACGAATTCAGCAAAGTTTATTGCTGAATTTTTCATTAACATAGAATTTGCAAATATGGAAATAATTTTGTATATTTGCAGTAAAAT
>JBJECE010000022.1:0-10175 GCA_051870755.1 Paludibacteraceae bacterium
ATGAAAACAATAACAATAAACTTTAACCCGTCTAACTTTTTGGGGGCACTTCAATATTGCAGAGGGAAGCAAAGCCGCAATGACTTCAAGCGAGACCGAAATTAAGCTAACCAATGTAGCAAAGGCTTCACTTGAAGAATTGCTTCTTGATTACGAGGACTACCTCAGGCAAAACAATTTGCCTCAGTGGGATAAGAATCATCCTCGCACGCTTAAGTTGCGCGAATATCTCAAAAGCGAAGGCTTTTTGGCAAGCCCCACACAATTTGCTTCAACCATGAATGCAGAAGAGTTCTGCAATCTATGTATCACGCTAATTAATCAAACCACCTATATGCTCCGTCGGCTGATTGACAAGCAGCAAGAGCAATTCTTGCAGGAAGGCGGCATAAAAGAGCAAATGTTCGCTGCCCGAGTGCAGTATCGCAAGAAGATTCTATCAGACCCGTCAGACTCGTCGGACACGTCGGATAAAAACTATAACAATAATTATCATCACAAGTTATGAAAGAATACGATTGCATATCACAAAATACGGAATCGACCGTGGTGGCTGAATTTGAGGGCGGCTATTATAGCAGCGCTCAATATCAGAGCGAGGCTGAAATGGAAGCCGACTTTATCAAACGACTCCAACGCCAAGCCTACGAGTATCTGCCTATCACCTCTGAAAAGGAGTTGATCGGCAACCTCCGCACCCGGCTCGAAAGACTCAACAATCTGCGCTTTACCGACAAGGAGTGGAACGAGTTTTTCAAGAAATACCTCGGCAATCCCAACGAGGGCATAGTGGAAAAGACCCGCACCATTCAGGAGGACCACAAAAAGGTGCTCACGCGCGATGATGGCTCGTTTGTGAACGTATATCTTATCGATAAAGAAAATATCCACAACAATTCTCTGCAAGTCATCAATCAATATGTGCCCGAAGGTGGTAGTCACGAAAACCGCTACGATGTAACAATACTCGTAAACGGTTTGCCGCTGGTGCATGTAGAACTGAAACGCCGCGGCGTGGAGGTGCGCGAAGCCTTCAACCAAATTCGCCGCTACAACCGCGAATCGTTTTGGGCAGGCAGCGGACTCTTTGAATTTGTGCAGATTTTCATCATCAGCAACGGAACGCTCACCAAATATTACAGCAACACCACTCGCGACAGCCATGTGAGGCAGCAAAACAAGGGGAGCAAGAAGCAAACGAGCAATTCGTTTGAGTTCACCTCCTACTGGGCACTGCTCGACAATGAGCCGATACGCGACCTTGTGGATTTCACTGAAACATTCCTCTCGAAGCACACGCTGCTCAACGTGCTCACCAAATACTGCGTGTTCACTGCCGAGAATCTGCTTCTTGTGATGCGCCCCTACCAAATAGCAGCCACCGAGCGCATAATTCAGCGCATACGCACATCGAGCAATCTCAAGATATGGGGCAAGCGTGATGGTGGCGGCTTCATTTGGCACACTACAGGCTCAGGCAAGACGCTCACCTCATTTAAAACCGCTCGCTTGGCTTCGGCAATGGAAGAAATCGACAAAGTGCTTTTTGTGGTTGACCGCAAAGACCTCGACTATCAGACGATGAAAGAGTATGACCGCTTCGAGAAAGGTGCAGCCAACTCCAACACATCGACCGCCGTACTCACCCGCCAGCTCAACGACCCGAATTGCCGCATTATCATCACTACTATTCAGAAACTATCAAACTTTGTAGGCAAAAATGCCACGCACAAGATCTACAATGAGCATGTGGTGATGATATTCGACGAGTGCCACCGCTCACAATTCGGCGATATGCACCGCGCCATCGTAAAGAAGTTCAAGAAATATCATATCTTCGGCTTCACAGGCACGCCGATATTCCCCGACAATGCCGGTGCAATACGCAACATAGATTTCACCACTACCGAGGGTACTTTTGGCGACAAACTGCACAGCTACACCATCGTTGATGCTATTCGCGACGGCAATGTGCTTCCGTTCCGCGTGGATTATATCCGCACTCTGCGCCCCGAGGACGAAATCAAGCACGAAAGTGTTCCGGCAATCGACCAGGCGAAAATCTTAATGGACCCTCGCCGCATCACTTTTATTTCAAAATATATCCTCGACCACTTTGCACAAAAGACAAAGCGCAACGAGCAGCATTACGACTTCAACAAGCTCGCCAACATCAGCACCGTGGCAAAGGGCAAAAAAGACGTTGAAGAAATCAAGGTGAAAACCAAACTGCAAGGCTTCAACTCAATTTTTGCCGTGGCAAGCATTCCATTCGTGAAACTCTATTACACCGAACTGATGCGTCAAATGGAAGAACTGCCCGAAAACCGACGGCTGAAGATAGCCACAATCTACAGCTATGCTCCTAATGAAGCAGAAGAAGACTTCGGTGGCGACGAAAACTCAGAAAATACCGACGGACTCGACCAATCGAGCCGCGACTTCCTTGAAAAGTGCATAGCCGACTACAACGCAATGTTCGGCACAAGCTACGACACATCGGCTGAAAAATTCCAAAATTACTATAAAGACGTGTCGCTGCGAATGAAAAACCGCGAGATAGATTTGCTCATAGTGGTGAATATGTTCCTCACAGGCTTCGATGCCACCACGCTCAACACGCTGTGGGTGGATAAGAAACTGCGTATGCACGGACTTATCCAGGCATATTCAAGAACCAACCGCATACTCAACAGCATCAAGAGCTTTGGCAACATCGTGTGCTTCCGCAACCTCGAACCTGCTACAAATGCCGCCCTCGAGCTATTCGGCGACAAAGATGCGGGCGGACTGGTGCTTATCAAAACCTTTGATGAATATTACAACGGTTACAAAAGCGATAACGGAACAGAAGCCCCCGGCTACAAGACATTAGTGGAAGAAGTGTTGGAAAAATTCCCACTCTGTAAGTCAATTCTCGGTGAAAAAGCCGAAAAAGACTTTATCAAATTGTGGGGAACGATACTTCGATACAGAAACATATTGCAAAGCTTCGACCAATTCAAGGGTAAGGAAATACTCACCGACGACCAATTCAAAGACTATCAAGGCATATACCTCGACCTTTACGACAAATATCGTCGCCAAGGCAAGGGCGAAGCCGTGAATGTGAATGATGACATCGTGTTTGAGATTGAATTGGTGAAGTCGGTAGAGATCAACATCGACTACATTCTCTTCCTCGTGGCACAAAAGAACGGCGACTCGGCTCACGATGCTGAACTTATAGTAAAAATCAAGAAATCAATTGCTGCAACACCCGACCTTCGCGACAAAGAAGACCTTATCATGCAATTCGTGCAAAACATATCAGCCGGTAGCGACATCAATGATGAATGGGCAGTGTATGTGCGTCAAAAGTTGGGCAAGGAACTGCAAGAACTCATCGCATCGGAGCGCCTCAAGCCCGAGGCAACGGTGGAATTTTTGCAGCAGTCGTTCCGCGACGGCGAAATACGGGAGTCGGGCACAGGCATTGCCGGCATATTACCGCCAATGCCCCTCTTTGGCGCAGGAGGCAGCCGTGAAGCCAAAAAACGCATAGTGACAGAGAAGTTGAAAGAACTTTTCAAACGATTCTTCGACCTATGCGGTGGCGTGTTCCCGTCCCTTGGCGACAATCCGCACTAAACAGGTATCCATTAATGTATCGCTCAAGGTGCTTCGCAACCTTGGCGACTACAATTCCACCCGGTCTGCTAAAAATCAAGGGAAAGGACGTTTTCTGCCAAATGAGGGGCATAATCCAACGAGGTATCATATTATCCCTGGCTATCACAAAAATCGTATTTCTCATCTCGTTATGACGAGTGCACAACGTGCAAACACATGTGGAGAACCGGTGAATGGCTCTGTTTATCAAGAAGAGATAGCCTATCTGCAACAACTTTTGCCGCAAGAGTAGCAAGTCTATATCATAGTAACATATTATTCCTTTCCCCATGAAGATAATTTATAGTCCGTTCTTTACGAATCATCAGTTTGCAGCCATGCCCGATGGGCAGGTGATGATGGATTGCTCCATAGTTGATACCGAGCAACTTATCGCCTTGTTGGAACTGCATCTGGGTATTCATGTCGAAGTCAAGAACAACTTGGATCGGGTGGTCGAATATTATCGGCTGCTCCACCGCTATGTGTCAGTCCATCCGGGTTGTGTGCTGGCCGAGTCTTTCAAAATAGCCGGACTGAGCGTTGCCCGCACCTGCTTGCAGTGGCGCGACGAACTGACCCTCTACGGCTGGTCGGCAGCAACAACGGCCCCCACCGAGCGCTTGCAGATTCTGCAAAGCATAGAACCCGACTTTGCCGCCAACGATGTCTGTTTAGGCGCGCGCATCGCCGCCGTAGCCTATGCCATAAACGACCAACCCCGCATATTGGCAGGCAGCACCATCCAACTAATGGTACCACTTGCCAAAATTGCCCCACGCATCCGAGCGATTATCCAATCGCTGCAAGGGGTAACTATTCAAGACGCGCAGGAATGGACTATGCCCGAATTAAGCCCTGACAGGCTCCGTGTGTGGCATTTCGACAACGAACAAGCCGCTTTCCGCTATATGGCATCTACTGCGCGCGGTGCGTTTGATGTGTGGATCAATGCCGACAACAAACTATTGGACAACTGGCTCCACATGGCGGGCCAACCTACCTCCGGCTCGTGGGTGGAGGCGGACAACAACCTTGTGTTGCAACTGCTCCCACTCGGCATACGCCTATTCCAAACGCCACTCAACATCAAGTCGCTGATAGATTACCTCACGTTGCCAATCCATCCCCTTGAAGGTGCATTTCGTTTCCGACTTGCCAATATCGTAGGCAGTAAATGTGGATTCTATAACGAGGAATGTCAAGAACTTATCAACGAGTATCTGACCGGATCGCTGAAAAGCCATATCGAACAGGCTGAAGATCGGGAAAAGCGCGTTGAGACCTTCCTGCCCTGTCTTGCCCTACGCGAAAATCAAGCGATAGAGATCTCCGCCCTGCAACACTATCTCGCCGCATTGCAGACGTGGGCAAGTCAGCGGGCAATGATGTTGCAAACCAAAGAGGAGGACGAGAAGTTGATGCAACAATTATTCCAACTGACATATCTGATTGAGGTGCTGAATACGTTGCTGCAAGACCATACGGGGCCAACCATCCGCTACGAAGAGGTAGAGCAGATAGTAACCGAGTTATACGAAGTATCGGCGTCGGTACAATACTATGCCGAGGCAGGTTGTCAAGAGGTGATACAGACGCCTGCCGATTTATTGACAAATACCGGCCGGATTTTGTGGCTCAATCCATCGGCTGCCGATGCACGCAAATTATCGTTGAACTGGCTGACATCGGTTGAGCGTAAGACTTTGGAGAACGAGATGCCCGTTTGGCCCCAAAACGACGAACGCCAAGCCTACTACCAAACAGTGCTTGGAGCGCTGAACCGGGCGACAGAGCATATAACAATCATCACGGTAGATGAGTACAAGGGCGAACCGAATCCCGTTTCGTCCCTATTGCTGCGTATGCAGGCTGCAAACGAACACTTTACGGCAGAGTACGTCGCCACACCCGAGGTGGAAAAAGCTTTTTTGAAAGTAGTTTGTCCGGTAGATAATGCCATCACCGATGCCTACATAAACCTTTCCCACCCCGAACTATTACAGATGCGCCGGCGGGAAAGCGCCTCCTCGTTGTCCAACATGATAGAGTATCCGCTGGACTATACACTGACCTATTTGACAAATATAGCCCCGCCGGGATCGGCTGTATTGCCCATGTTGGCAACAATGGAAGGCACCACGGCACATGCCGTTATCGAACAACTCTTTACCCCGCGTCAGGGTGAGTGCCTCGATGAAATGGCCACACGCGTCGCTACGGAATACGCAACGGTTTTTGCCGATCAAGTTCAGGCTTATGGCGCATTATTGTTGTTGCCGGAGTATTTTTTTGAGCAAAATATTTTCCGCGAAAAACTGCGTCAGTGCATCAATAATTTGGCAGAACTGCTTGTCGAGAATAAACTGACAGTTACTCGTTGCGAACGTAACGTGGAAAACCAACTGCACTTCCTTAAAGGGACCGACGACATTACGATTGGCGGTTTTATCGACTTCACCCTCGAAGATGAGCAAGGCAATCCCGTAATCTTCGACTTCAAATGGACACGCCGCAAGTCCCACTACCAAGACCTGCTCCGCGACAACAAATCGCTTCAGTTGGCACTCTATGCGGCGTTGCTGTCGGAAGAAACTCAAAAAACGGTGCAACGCACAGCCTATTTCCTGATGCCGCAAGGGCGCCTGTACTCTACTTCCAAGTTTAAGGGGAAACATTATGGAGAAATCCAATCTATCGACAACTCCGATCTCCTACCCAAAATCATCAAATCCTATCGTTTCCGTCGCGAAGAACTATTGCGCGGATGTATAGAGACCGCCGAAGGTTTAGAAATCCTTGATTTTGAATATATTAATAAACAGGACGAGCAGGGCTTATTTCCACTCTCTATGACCGACAAAGGAAAAGAAGCAAATAAATTTTCCAACTTTGGATTCTTATTTAATACCGCAAAATCATGAAAAACATTACCTACTATAATGCAGGTGCCGGTGCAGGCAAGACCTACACGCTGACCAATATATTGGCCGATAAAATTAAGTCTGGCGACATCAAACCGGATCAGGTGATTCTGACTACGTTCACGGAAGCCGCAGCAGCCGAGTTTCGCGAGCGGGCAAAGCAAGAACTCTACAACCGCGGTTGCTTCGATGAAGCCTTGGCGCTGGATCAGGCGATGATTGGCACCGTGCATAGTGTTGCCAATAGTTTCATCCAAAAGTTTTGGTACTATCTCGGTATCTCGACCGACCTCTCGGTGATGACCGAAGAAGATGCCGAGTTCTATCTCAACCAATCGCTCTCCACCATCCCGACGCAGGAAGAATTGCAGTTTCTGCACCAATTGACAGACGACTTTAATATTCTTGATCCAAATCCCCCGTATGCGCAAGATTATGACTTTTGGAAACAAGCTTTGAAAAAAATAGTGGAGGAAGCCGAAAACTATTCCGTCCGGTCATTTGAGACTTCGCGCAAATACTCGAAGGAATATGCGCAAACAATTTTCGAAGGCAAGAAACTGACATTGGATGACCAAAGGCTGCGGCGTACCGTGGAAACGATGTGGGAGAAGGTAAATGAAGAATTGGAACGGAAACCAAATGTTGCAACAGTTCAAAAACGACACAATGCGCTGAGTTCATACCGCATAGAAGTGAAAAATCCGTCTTTAGGCACCTACTTGAAATTCCCTGACGATTACCCGAAGAACTTCCAAGATGAGGACTATCTGGCGATGGTAGAACTCAAAGGGCAAATTTGGACATCACAGCACACGCTGCAGCATGTACAGAAAACGATTGATATCCTCTTCGATTTGGCAGAACGATGGATAAGCCAATATGCGCAGTACAAAAAGGAACACCACTTGATTGACTACAACGATATGGAGACCCTCTTTGTGGAACTGCTCGGCAAGGAGGAGGTGCAAACGGAAATACGCAGTTCATATAAATGTTTGTTTGTCGATGAGTTCCAAGATTCATCACCTATACAGGTGCGTATATTCCACACCCTTTCAGAATTGGTGAATGCATCCTATTGGGTAGGCGACCCCAAGCAGGCTATCTATGGTTTCCGCGGTGCCGACACCGAACTGACCAAGTCCGTCGTCGATATGTTAGCCACAAATTCTTCTTGCCAAATAAACACTTTGGATACCTGTCGCCGCTCTGTGCCGGAGATTATCAGTTTGGTCAACGACATTTTCGTACCCGCGTTTCGTGGGATGCTGACGAAGGAACAAGTCCACCTAAACGCGCACCGCAAAACAATACCCGATGCCACTCCGCTACGCTATTGGGCTTTGGACGGCAGGAATAAGGACCAACGGGCAGAATCCTTGGTAAAAAAAATCCGCAAACTGTTGGCAGAACATACCGAATGGCAACACAAGGACGTAGCGGTCTTGGCTCGAAAAAACAATCAGTTGGATAAGGTAGCCGAACTCTTAGAAACAGCAAATATACCATTCTGCCGAGATAGCAAGTCGCTCTCGGACACGAAGATGACAGATCTCTTGCAAGCGTGCCTACAACTTATTGTCGATGAGCAAGATAACTATGCCCGTATGCGTATAGCATACTATACCAAACCCGATGCTAATGCCGCTTTCCTGATAGACGAAAAGTTGTTGGCAGACAACCAACAGCACGAGTATCTCGCTGACGTGCCTCTGATTCAACAAGTAGTGGCACTACGCTCCATATTGATTCGCCAATCCGTTGCTTCGTTACTCGAAACATTAATCGTCGAATGTGAGTTTGCCCGCTATGCCAAAGCCGTTTCGCCGGCCATCGAGGATATCGATGCCAATTTGTCGGCAGTGTGCAGTTTGGCGCGTACCTACGACGACCATTGTGTGCGTATGGCGCTACCGGCCACCATTCAAGGTTTTATCGACTACATGGATAACCACTCCATTCCTATTAGCCAAAATACCGATGGCATCCAACTACACACCATTCATGGTTCAAAAGGATTGGAATGGAAATGTGTCATTGTGATAGGAGGTGAGGAAGAACTGACTGACAATGAAAAAATGGCATCGCGAGGTATTTTCGGGGTACACCACTTCAAAGAAACAGAACCAACCGCAGAGAATATGTTCCCGCCGGTTACTATCCATTATCTGCCTGCTATTCTCGGAAAAAAACAACCGGAAGACTTGTTGGATAACATCAAAAAAACCTCTATCTTTGACGTTCGCAAGGCACAAACGATAGCAGAATATAAACGGCTGCTGTACGTTGCCTTAACGCGTCCCCGCGATGTTTTGATCATCGCCTCCGCCACAGGAGGCAAAGAATTGAAATTGTTTGAGGCAACCGGTTTCGATGCCGCTACTCTCAAATCCAAACTGACAGAAGAGAACGATGGCAACAATGCTGCACCAATCGTTTCGGGAATTATTGGCGATGCAGTAGATCTTTCCGATAAAAAAATGATGATGCCTCAACTGCTCCGCCCTCATAGCGATGGTAGATTGCTGAGAGACATCGCGCCGTCAAAGGTAGCACCTGTATCATGCACGGTATCCGTCTTGGAGCATGAAGACAAAGAGGAGCGAATCTCTGTGCGAGGCATAGCGAACATCGCTTCCGAAGAAGACCGATACCGAATCATAGGGGATTGTATTCATCAGGTATTCTGTGGAATAGAACATCTATCGGATGCGCAGATAACGTCACTTATTCGGTCGTATGGACTGCAGGAGATTCTATCCGCAGAGCAAATGCGTGCAGCATGGAGCAGACTGATTTCCATCCTTCAAACACGCTATGGGCAATCTGTCGCAACCCGACACGAGTGTGCATTCCGTTTGCATAAAGACGGACAAATCATGACGGGCAGTATCGACTTCTTGTACCAACTGTCTGAAAACGAGGTGGTGCTGATTGATTATAAGACCTGCCCCGCAGGCGAGCGACTAATCACTGCCGAAGACAGCAAACTCTATGCCGGTAATTATTCGGGACAATTCGCCGCCTATCGCGCCGCCCTCCATGCAGCGGGTACAGAGGTCAAAGCATCTCTAATCTATTATCCAATCTCCGGCATGCTTGTAGAGATAAAATAACAAAGTGCCATATCGCAATATTTCCGATACTGATGCTGATTATTGCGCCGGAGAGACTACCGCTGTAACAAAGTAATGGGACAATTACCACGATTGCCACACGACATCATGTCGTAGAGACGATTTTGATACAACTGCTTGAACTATTGCCTTCTTGAATGACTTGTATTTGCACAGGAATACGCTCTTGCAGTTCCTCCACATGAGAGATGATGCCCACATGGCGTCCTACTTTTTGATGGAGCGAATGCAGCGTATTAATAGCATTGAGCAATGGTTCACCGCTGAGTGTACCAAAGCCTTCGTCTATGAACAGCGTATCGACCGACAGCGTCTGCCCGATGTCGCTTAATGCCAATGCCAACGCAAGGGATACCAAAAAACTTTCGCCGCCAGAGATAGTGCTTGCCGCTCGTGTGGCATATCTATGGGGATGAATATAAAAAGTACAACTAATATTTTGTAAGGTATTGATATTTAA
>JBJECE010000023.1:0-48764 GCA_051870755.1 Paludibacteraceae bacterium
AGGCGCACCCCGCCATCGGCGGCGGCAGGCAGACCACGCTCGACCCGCATACCTGTGCCCGTGTGCTGGACGGCGATACGGTGGTCATCAGCGTGGCGTGCATACCTGACCGCGCCATCCCCGTGGCACCCTTCTTCCGCGACGGCGACACGCTGACCGAGTGCTACACAGGGCAGCAAGCGACGGTGCAGAACGGATTAGTGCGTTTGACACGTTATGAAAATGGTGTCGCTGTGTTTGTTCGGCGTAAATAGACGCTAAAAATCAAGGTCGGACTTACACAGCCCGACCTTTTTTTTAGTTGCAATAGAGTTGCTCTCTTATTGGCACCATTGTTCCACCAATTCTTTGGCGGGATTGGCTAAACCGAGTTTGTTCTTCTTGTTATAGCCGCACAAATCTTGGTGTAATTTATTGGGATTTAGACCTTTGAGTTTATCGACCATGTCGTAGCCGAGTTTTTGCAGCGGTTCTACCCATTCGGCCGGCACGCCTATTTCGATGTAACGGTCGGGGGCATCTTTTTTCTGCACTTTTTCGGGTTTCATCTGCGGGAACAGCAACACTTCTTGAATAGTTGTCTGTCCGGTCATAAACATGGTCAGGCGGTCGATGCCGATGCCGATGCCGGACGTTGGCGGCATGCCGTATTGCAGTGCGCGCAGAAAGTCTTGGTCGATAATCATGGCTTCATCGTCGCCTTTGTCGGCCAAGCGCATCTGCTCTTTGAAACGTTCTTCTTGGTCGATGGGGTCGTTCAATTCCGAATAGGCATTAGCCAACTCTTTGCCGTTCACCATCAGTTCGAAACGCTCGGTGAGACCGCGTTTGCTGCGGTGCATCTTGGTGAGCGGACTCATCTCTACCGGATAATCGGTGATGAAAGTCGGTTGAATGAATGTGCCTTCGCAAAATTCGCCGAAAATTTCATCTATCAGTTTGCCTTTGCCCATGGTGTCGTCGATTTCCATGTCGAATTTTTTGCATACCTCACGGATTTCGTCTTCCGTTTTGTCGGTTAGGTCGTAGCCCGTTTTCTCTTTGATGGCTTCCAAAATCGGTAGGCGACGATACGGCGCTTTGAACGAAATGGTTTTGCCGTCGATGACGCTTTCGCTGCAACCGTTCACCGCAACGCAGATGCGTTCCAGCAGTTTTTCGGTAAAATCCATCATCCAATTGTAATCCTTGTACTGCACATAGAGTTCCATGCAGGTAAATTCCGGATTGTGGTTCTTGTCCATACCTTCGTTGCGGAAGTTTTTGCCGATTTCGTACACGCCTTCGAAACCGCCCACAATCAGGCGTTTCAAATAGAGTTCGGTGGCGATGCGCAGATACATGTCGGTGTCGAGCGCATTGAAGTGTGTGATGAACGGGCGCGCGCTGGCACCGCCGGCAATGTTTTGCAGCGATGGCGTTTCGACTTCGGTGTAGCCCGCTTCGTCGAGGGCGTTGCGCAAGGTGCGCAGAATGGTGGCACGTTTCAGAAACGTTTCTTTCACGCCATCGTTCACTATCAAATCGACATAACGCTGGCGGGCACGCAGTTCGGGGTCGTCGAATTTGTCGTAAGCCACGCCGTCTTTGTATTTCACGATAGGGAGCGGCCGCAACGATTTGCACAGCACGGTCAGTTCTTGGCAGTGCACGCTGATTTCGCCCATTTGTGTGCGGAAAACGAAACCTTTAACACCGATGAAATCGCCAATGTCGAGCAATTTTTTGAAAACGGTGTTGTACATTTCTGGTTGTGCGTCGGTGTTTATGTCGTCGCGCGACACATACACCTGTATGCGCCCTTTCGAGTCTTGCAACTCGATGAACGACGCTTTGCCCATGATGCGGCGGCTCATGATGCGACCGGCTATACATACCGATTTGGCCGGTGCGTTGTCATCAAATTCGTTTTTGATGTCGGTCGAAAAAGCATCGGTAGGGTAGGCGGCTGCCGGATAAGGGTCGATGCCCATTTGGCGCAAAGCGTCGAGGCTTTGGCGGCGACCAAGTTCTTGTTCTGTCAGTTCCATAAAGATAAATGCTGATTTATAGTGTGTTGTTATTGACTAAAAAAATCGTGCCGCAGCGAAAACGGCGTTTTAATCTTTCAAATTCAAAATGATGGATTCGAGTTTGCGCAGCGTGGCGTCGAGCGACATGTAACTTTCGCCACCGGCCGCGTTGGTATGACCACCGCCGCCAAAATGCTCGGATGCAATGGTATTCACCGGCACTGCGCCTTGCGAACGGAACGAGAGTTTCACCTTCTTCTCCTCTTCGCGCACAAATATCGAACGGTGTATGCCGACTATCGATAACGGTATATTGACAAAACCTTCGGTGTCGCCCACCTGAAAGTTATATTTTGTCAATTCCTCTTTGGTCAGGCTGATGACGGCTGTGTGCTGCCGCGGATATAGTTTCATTTTATGGACCAAACAATAGCCCATCAGGCGCATGCGACTTTCCGAATAGTTGGTGTACACGCGGCGATAAATGTCGTCCTTGTCGATGCCGATTTTCAACAATTCGGATATAATGGTGTAGATTTCAGGCTGTTGCGAGTTGTACGAAAAATTGCCCGTGTCGGTCATCATGCCCACATAGATGGCTTCGGCACACGCCTTGTCGATGCGGTCGCTCCAACCCATTTGCACTATCAGACTGTAAAATAACTCGCTGGTCGATGACAAATCCGGATACGAAATGACAACGTCGGCAAATTGATCGGGGTCTAAATGGTGGTCGATCAGCAGTTTCGGGGCTTTGCTCTGTTCTACAAACGGTTTCACACCATTGATGCGTTTCAGACTGTTGAGGTCGAACAAAATCAGCAAATCGGCACTGACTATGGCTTTTTGCACGGCTTTATTGTCGTCTTCGTAGATGAGAATGTCGCTTGCGCCGTTCATCCAACCGAAAAACGACGGAAAATGGTTGGGCAGTATCGTCGTAACTTGCTTGCCAAGCGCACGCAGCAAATGACGTGCTGCCAACGACGAACCGACGGCATCGCCATCGGGCGACATGTGCGAAATGGTTACAATGCGTTGTGCTGCCGTTATCAGTTGTCGGGCAGCCGCTACGCTTTCCTCCGAAATGAATTGTATCTGCATAGTGTTAAAATCAATCTGCAAAGTTACCGAAAAAATTGCATTTATCCAAATGTAACGCAAAAAAAAGAGGCGAATTTGATTCACCCCTTTCCTTTTTTTATGTGCGCTCGCACTTATTTGGCGCGTTCGATGTACGAACCGTCGCGTGTGTCGATGCGGATTTTCTCGCCGGTGTTGATGAATAGCGGCACGCGCACTTGTGCGCCGGTTTCCACAGTGGCCGGTTTCAGTGTGTTGGTGGCGGTGTTGCCGGCCATACCCGGTTCGGTATAGGTAACTTCCAAATCGACTTTGACGGGGAGTTCGGCGTACAAAATGGTTTCTGTCGATGCATCAAATACCACATCAACCACCAACCCGTCTTTCAGAAAATCGACGCCCGTAATCTGGTCGCGGGCAATGGTGGCCTGCTCATACGTCTCCTGATCCATGAATACGAAATCTTCGCCCTCTTTGTACAAAAATTGATACTGACGGCGTTCGACGCGCACGTCTTCGAGACGCTCGCCGATGTTGAAACGACGTTCGAGTACGTTGCCCGAAACAACATCTTTCAGCGTGGTGCGCATAATCGTATTGCCTTTGCCGGGTTTAACGTGCAAAAAGTCGATGCAGAAATACAACTTGCCATCCATGCGGATGCAAGTACCTTTTTTAATGTCTTGTGAGAGAATCATAA
Source organism: Paludibacteraceae bacterium (assembly GCA_051870755.1). Taxonomy (GTDB): domain Bacteria; phylum Bacteroidota; class Bacteroidia; order Bacteroidales; family Paludibacteraceae; genus W0P28-013. Next base: position 3,796 of record JBJECE010000023.1, read on the forward strand.
AAATTGTTTTATTTGATTTGGTTTTCGTGATTTTTTACGGGCTGCAAAGGTAATAAAAAAATGCCATTTACACAAATATTTGCAATAAAAAACGGTGCAAATGCCTGCCGGTTGACATTTTTTTGCTTGTAACAGATTGTAATTGCAGAATTATTTGTAATTTTGCAGGCGAAAAATTCATTTTTTTGATTACAACTATATGGGAAGAGCATTTGAATTTCGTAAAGCCAGAAAATTTAAGCGTTGGGGCAATATGGCACGTACCTTTACGCGCATCGGTAAAGAGATAACCATCGCCGCCAAAGCCGGTGGCGCCGATCCGGCCGGCAATCCGCGTTTGCGCGCGTTGATGGCCACCGCCAAAAAAGAAAATATGCCGAAAGAAAATGTGGAACGCGCCATCAAAAAAGCTTTCGACAAGAGTTTTGCCGACTACAAGGAGATGAACTACGAAGGCTACGGCCCGCACGGCATCGCCATTTTTGTGGAAACTGCTACCGACAACACTACACGCACGGTGGCCAATGTGCGCAGTTATTTCACCAAACACGGCGGTTCGCTCGGCACAACGGGCAGCCTCGAATTTTTGTTCGACCACAAATGTGTGTTTCATGTGGCAAAAAAAGAGGGCGTTTCGACCGACGACCTCGAGTTGGAACTGATCGATTACGGCGTGGACGAACTCGTCGAAGAGGATAACGAAATCATCATTTACGGCGAATTTGCACAGAATGCGGCTATTCAAAAATACCTCGAAGGCAATGGCTTCGAGATAACAAGCAGCGAATTTGTGCGCTTGCCTAACGATTTGAAAACACTTACGGCCGAACAGCGCGAATCGGTGAATAAACTCATCGAGAAACTCGAAGAAGACGAAGACGTGCAAAACGTATTCCACAACATGGCCGAACCCGATGACGAAGAAGCATAAAAAAGTTGTTTAATGTTATTAAAAGTTGTTTAATGGAGGTACTGTTAAGAAGTACTTGTGCGAGACTGCCTAACGTGTTTAGGCGGTCTTTTTTTTGTACTCATTTTTGTAAAATTGTTCAGATTATAGCGAATCCAAAATGCGCTTTTTATACGTTGGAGAATGCTGAAAGTACACATCAAGCACGGACAAATATGTATATGGAAGCCATTTCATCGCCAACATAGCAATCATATTGTCGAAATCAAAACGTGGGTTTCCTGACGATTCAAAGTAATGAGATTCCATTATTTCACAAGCTGTTTTTTCAGATGTCCACAAGCTGCCTTCTATGCGACCGTCAAATTCTTGTGGGCATTCATCTTCTCCATGATAGAAATGGCAAAGTTTTAATAGTTCATCGCGTTTCATATTGTGTAAATGTGTTTGTTTGATTTTTTCTTGCGTGTACGGTCATTAAATGCGCGAATACTCGAAAGGAGGATATATATATTTTGATATTGAACCATCAAATTAAAAAATGGCGGTTACAAGCCGCCACTTTTTTTAATTTTACGTTCGTAATATGCAGGGAAATAGTTTGCATTTATATCCGTTGGATTTTCGCTGTGTTTATCGTATATAGCGAACAACAATGCAATAACCTCCAACGGAAAACCTTCACCATCACCAACCCACGCAAGATTGAACCTGTGCAGAGTTTTAAGTGCATCTTCTATAATTTGCGATGATGCTTTTGAACATTCATTGACATACATTTGTTCCGCTTCCCACAAAGTGAAGTCCACATTGTCCGGACATTCTGATTCACCTTTGTACACGTGGCATCTCCGCATCAGTTCCGTAGCGGTTGGAATAAATCTGTTCGTCATATTTTTATCGTTTTGTAAAATTGTTCAACAATCAATTTCATTTCATCGGGCAAATAATCTGCGGCGCGCTGTTTTAGTTCGTCAGGCACACCGTACAAAGCCTCTGCTATGCCACCGACTATTGCGCCGAGCGTATCGGCATCAGCACCGAGCGAAACAGCCAAACGAATCGCCGATTCATAATCGTAACTATCACGAATGCACACGAATGCAGCAGGTACGGTTCCGTTGCACGATTCGTCAAACTTGTTACGGAAGTTGTCGAGGTCGCTGTGAGCAATATCGTAGCCGAACAGATGTTCTATCTCGTTCAACAACTCGTTTTTCGATATGCCGTTTCGTGCGAGGAAAACAGCCAATGCTGTGGCTTGTGCTCCACGAATGCCATCGTGATGGTTGTGTGTGCAGGCTGCGGAGTAGGTTGCCTCTGCTAAAACCTCGTTTTTTGTTTTGCAAAGCCAACCGAGAGTACTCACACGCATCGCAGAACCATTTCCCCACGAAAAGTAGGGTGTCGCGTCGGGCGAATGCAACCATGTGTTGAAACTGCCACCATATCCACCCATCGGATGCGGATAACGCAAGCACCATTCACGGAGCGCATCGCAATATGATTTTTTGTTCATATACGCGTCGGCAACGGCAATCGTACAAATCGTGTCGTCCGTATAAATGCTGCGTTTGCTTAACAACGGAAAATGATAATTGTCTGTCGGATTGAACTCATACACCGAACCGACAATATCGCCAAAAATTGCGCCAATCATTCAACTTGGAATTAAATTACAGCGTTCGACTTCCGCAAGAGGTTAATGCGTATATGTATCTGATTGTTAGGGTGTTCTCTGGTGTCGATGGAGGTGATGATACATTCGAAAATGTCGGCGTAGCCAAAATCCATCATCGTGGCGAATAAATTGTTGTGCTGCTGTGGAATGTACCCGATGTGCAACGCTTTGTAGAAAAGTGCTATTGCATTGTGGTCGAATTTGTTTTCGTCCTCGCGCATCATCGTTAATTTATCGCCCGGTTTTAGTTGGTCTAATACCAAATAACCTTCGGTGTGGCCGAATCCGGCTACGTTGCAGTGGAGGAGTGTTTCTTTGTTTTTCTTGATTAGCATAACTATTTGTGAATCAGTGATAACGTGCTCGTTGTTGAGCGTCCGTGTCTGATTGCAAGTGCAAAAATATAACACTAAACTGACATTACAAGTCAGTCAATCAAGAAAATGCACTTGGTACATGTGCGCGAGTTGTTCGGCTTCCGACCGGAAAGCCTCTCGCAGATATGCCGGTTCCAACACTTCGAGATTGGCGCCGTGTTTGCGGAGTTCCTGTATAAAGTCGTAGGTAGGAGCGATGTGGTAGGTGAATATGCTGTATTCGTCGTTCTGCTCGGTTTCGTATTGAGTTTCGTGAATAGGCAGTGTGCGTATGTAGTTGGCTGCGGCTGCTTTGACTTTTACTTTGACGTACTCGGTTTCGGTGATTCGTCGATCGACACCAAATTGGTTCTCGAAAAATGTTCCTGGATCGAAATTTTTGGGCATTTTGCCGATTTGGTCGGTGGCGCATATCTCCATTACGCGGTCGAGTGCATAGACGCGCGGCGCAGTCTCTTCGGGGTGGTCTTCGGGTTTACCAATCAGATACCAACGTTGTTTGAATACTTTGAGACAGTAGGGCGTCAATCGGAATGAGTGTGCCTCCTGACGCTCGAAACGCTTATAAGTCATAAGCAACAGACGCCCTTCTTTCATGGCTGAAACGATGGTTGACAGGAAACGTGCTCCTTCGGGAATGCGCTCGAAGAGGATGCGATTTTGCATGTCGCCGGCGAGGTTCACCATATTATTGACGGCGAACGTGTCGATGAGCCATGCGCGCACGCCGTTGTCGTCGCTATCGCCCATATTTGCCAAAAAATACGTTTTGGTTGTGCGGTTGCATGCGATTTCGATGCCGAACATTTCGAAGATGGTCTCTCGGTGGCGATGAAAATTGCGTTCGCCGTATTCGGTAGCATGCGTGTCGTTGTAGGACGAGTGTGCCCAACGTCGATCAATCTCTTCGCGCGAGATTTCGCCTGCCGAATAGATGGTGTCAATCAGCCAGATTAAGCGTTGAAAAAGTTTGTTTTGCGCGGCCATGATTATTATTTGTGTGCGGAATGTTGCGACAAAGGTATCTGTTTTTCTTGATTTGTGCAAGGCTTGATGCAAAAAAAGAGTCCCACCTTTTTTTAAGTGAAACTCTCTCTTGTGATCCGCCTTGGGCTCGAACCGTGAACAAACGGAGTTTGTTCTTATAGACAAGTGTTTTTGGTTCTGGGTTCGAGTGTTGTTCTTAAAACAGCAAGAGTTCCACTTTTTTTAGTGAAACTCTCTCTTGTGATCCGCCTGGGGCTCGAATCGTGAACAAACGGAGTTTGTTCTTATAAACAAGTGTTTTTGGTTCTGGGTTCGAGTGTTGTTCTTAAAAACAGCAAGAGTCCCACCTTTTTTTTAGTGAAACTCTTTTTCTTGTGATCCGCCTGGGGCTCGAACCGTGAACAAACGGAGTTTGTTCTTATAGACAAGTGGTTTTGGTTCTGGGTTCGAGTGTTGTTCTTAAAACAGCAAGAGTCCCACTTTTTTTAGTGAAACTCTTTCTTGTGATCCGCCTGGGGCTCGAACCCAGGACCCCAACATTAAAAGTGTTGTGCTCTACCTGCTGAGCTAGCGAATCGGGTTATTGTGTTTTGTGATCCGCCTGGGGCTCGAACCCAGGACCCCAACATTAAAAGTGTTGTGCTCTACCTGCTGAGCTAGCGAATCATTTTTTGCTCTCGAAAAAGCGGTGCAAAAGTACTACAAAATTTTCATTATACCAAATTTTGCGGCAAAAACTTGACAATAAATGCTTAATTTATTGAAAATGAGCGCTTTTTTTTGTTTGCTTAATCCTTGACACACAGCACTGCCGCACCAAAATCGGGCGCTGTGCCGCTGCCGAATAACTCGTTGGAATCGTACGAAAGGCGCATCATGTAGCCGCCGTTTCCGGTGGCCGGTGTCGAAGTCCACCAAAAACCGCGATAGCCGGCATCGTGAAATTCGCCGTGGTGGCTGCCGATGGAATCGAAGTAGTTCTCGCGGCAACCGGTGGGCAGCAGTCCCAAACCACTTTCGTTGGTTGCTTGCACGCCGAGCGAGTCGTTAGGGCAGGGCTCCCATCCGGCGATGGCTTTCAGGGCGATGCCGGCTTGCCCCCAGCCGCCGTAGGTGCGTGCCAAATTTTGCCAATCGCTTTGGGTAGCAACATGCCAGCCTTTGGGCGCGAGTTTTCCCGATTTTACAGCCGCCCAATTGTACAATACATAAGTATTGTTGTGGGCGTCGTTGTTGTAGTGGCAATAGACGGGCGTGGTGCCGGCCTGATTCCATGTGCGGTCTTCGGTGATGGGCGTGCCGTCGTTGTAAGTGGTGGTGCGCAGGGTGCCAAGCATCCACGTTTGTGCGCCGATTTGCAGTGTTTGGTACACGTTGCCATCGCCATCGATGGGAATGGAGTAGTCGGCCTCTTTTTCGCAGGCACAAAAGAGTGCTGCAACGAGTGTGGCCAAGAGGAAATACGTCTTTTTCATAACATCCGGTGTTGCTGTCTTGTTTCCAAAGTGCAAAGGTAGTGAAAAATTTGCAGATGTACGATTTTTTTTTGCCGATTTTTGTCGGGTGTGTGATGCTTGTTCCTCCAAAAAGCACTTCGAACGACAAGGCAAAGCCCGTCGATCGAAGTTTAATCTGCTGATTGATTGCTATTTGTATAGCGTTTCGCTCAATTCTTTCAGCCCGGTTTCTCCGGCCAAATTCGGCCAAGCTTGCCGCATTGCGTTTTCAAAATCCGGAGCAGTGCGGTTTGCGTTGAGTACCTCTTTCATCTTTTTCAGATAGGCGATTTTGAATTCGACGGTTTCGCGTGTTGCGGCGCCGCCGTGGCCGCCGATGAATAATTCGGCTCCTGATGCGAGCGATTTTTCGGCTTCGGCCAGTTCGGCATCGATGGCAACGGCTGACGAAATTTGCAAGTGACTGATGTGCGCTTTGGCCGGTGTCCAATGCGTGTAATAGACTTTACCGCCGATCAGAATACTTGCGCCGGGGAAATCGGACGAGGCGCCGCGGCGGAAATCAAACGTAATGTCGGCCCACGTGAAAATGGTGTTGAATGCTACTTCTTCAATTTTTCCCGTCGGCATTTCTGTCAAAGCATCACCGAATATTTGCGCAAAGTGTGCCATCATGCCGCCGTACACCGCACCTTGTGTAAAAGCGGGCATACCTTTTGCCATGACTATGTCGTGGTGGCCTGTGCCGCCGACATGGTAATTGGTAATGCGTTTTTCGACCGGTTTGTCGAGGGCAGTGAGATAAGCATCAAATTCGGCTACATTGGCCTTGAATAATGGTTGTTCCATTGTTACAAGCGCTTTGCCGCCTTCGACAATGTAACTTGCATCGCCCAATGCGTCGTTGGTGTAATACACATGCAGTTTGAATGTACCGAAGTCGTACACTTCGAAGTGTCCTGTGGTTTGTGCCATAGTTGTAATGGTTAAAAAGTTGAACAAAATAAAGAATACCTTTTTCATAAGTGTGTGTAGATGATGAAACAATGTTTTTTTTTGCTTTTCGCATGGCAAAATTACTGCACGAAAACAACGTGTGCAAGAAGGTACTTTTTGGTGATATAGTTACCAAAAGGTAAGAATTGCGCCGTGGCGGTTGATGCTGTCATGCAGATTTAACGTTTTTTATTATAGTAACTTTTGTATATTAAATAACTTTTGGTTACTTTTGCGGTGAATTCGTTATTTATGTAGTTTATGGAAACATTGTTAGCAGTCGAAAACGACAAGTTGCTTCAATATTTGTCGTGCCCTATTCGTCAGGTTATCAGTAAATTCGGCGATAAATGGTCGATACTTGTGCTGTGCATCATCAACGGGAACGAGTGTGGCGTGATGCGGTTCAACGAACTGCGCCGCCAAATGCCCGATTGTTCACAAAAAATGTTGTCGGCCACGCTCAAAAATTTGGAGCGTTGTCATTTGGTTCATCGCGAGGTGTATGCGCAGGTGCCGCCGCGCGTGGAGTATTCGCTGACGGCGACCGGTCGCTCGCTGATGCCGGCGCTGCAACAGTTGATTGCGTGGGCGCAAACACATTTCGATGATGTAACAGCCCGCTAAACGGCAGAACTTACAGCGCTTGTTGGTGTCAGCAGCGGTTTTTGTCGAAACGTGTGTGCTGATTGCCGTTTTTTTTGTAACTTTGCAACCCTATATACTAACCACCCGACTCAAATTTTGAATTATGGATGACAACAAAGTGATTTTTTCGATGGTGAAGGTCAGCAAGACGATTCCACCACAACGTAAAATTCTGAAAGACATTTATTTATCGTTTTTCTATGGTGCCAAAATCGGTATCATCGGTTTGAATGGCGCCGGAAAATCGACCCTGATGAAAATAATCGCCGGCATCGATAAGGCGTACGAGGGCGAAGTGGTATTTTCGCCCGGCTACACGGTAGGCTATTTGGAGCAAGACCCCAAATTCGACGAGGATAAAACGGTGAAAGAGATTGTGCAAGAGGGCGTTCAGCCGATAGTCGATTTGTTGAATGAATTTGAGCAAATAAACGCTGCATTTGCCGAACCCGATGCCGATTTCGATAAATTGTTGGCGCGTCAGGCCGAAGTGCAGGAGTTGCTCGACCAACACGATGCTTGGAATCTGGATAGTAAGTTGGAACGTGCGATGGATGCGCTGCGTTGTCCCGACGAGGCTGCCGTGATGCGCAATCTGTCGGGTGGCGAACGGCGTCGCGTGGCTTTGTGCCGACTGCTGCTGCAAGAGCCCGATGTGTTGTTGCTCGACGAACCGACCAACCACCTTGATGCCGAGAGCATCGATTGGCTCGAACAACATTTGCAGCAATACAAAGGCACGGTCATCTGTGTAACGCACGACCGCTATTTTCTCGACCATGTGGCCGGCTGGATTCTCGAACTCGACCGTGGCGAAGGCATCCCGTGGAAAGGCAATTACAGCGGCTGGCTCGAACAGAAGACCAAACGCATGGAGATGGAAGAAAAACAGGCCAGCAAACGACGCAAAACCTTGGAACGCGAATTGGAATGGGTGCGTATGGCGCCATCGGCACGTCATGCCAAAGGCAAGGCGCGTCTGAATGCCTACGATGCGTTGCTCAATGCCGACCAAAAGGAACGCGAAGAAAAATTGGAAATCTTTATCCCTAACGGACCGCGTTTGGGCAATAAGGTGATAAATGCCGTCGATGTGTCGAAAGCGTTTGGCGACAAATTGCTGTTCGAACACCTGAATTTTACGCTGCCACCCAATGGCATCGTGGGCGTGATTGGCCCGAATGGCGCCGGCAAAACGACGCTGTTTCGCATGATAATGGGGACGGAAACCGTGGACAGTGGCACGTTCGAGGTGGGCGAAACGGTCAAAATCGGCTATGTCGATCAGATGCACAAATCCATCGACCCGCAAAAATCAATTTATCAGGTGGTGAGCGGTGGCACCGAATTTATTCGGGTGGCCGGGCGCGAGGTCAATGCGCGTGCCTATTTGAGCCGCTTCAACTTCACGGGAGCCGACCAGGAAAAATTGTGCGGCGTATTGTCGGGCGGCGAACGCAACCGTTTGCATTTGGCACTGACACTGAAGTCGGAAGCCAACGTGTTGTTGCTCGACGAGCCGACCAACGACATCGATGTGAACACGTTGCGTGCCTTGGAGGAGGGTTTGAACAACTTTGCCGGTTGTGCCGTGGTCATCAGCCACGACCGCTGGTTCCTCGACCGCATTTGTACGCATATTTTGGCGTTTGAAGGCGATTCACAGGTATTTTTCTTCGAGGGCTCGTACAGCGAATACGAAGAAAACAAACGTCGGCGTTTGGGCGACGAAGAGCCGCGACGCATTCGTTACCGTAAACTGATGGAATAAGTACATTTTTACAAATACATCATGCAAGTTACAGAACAGAAAGATGTTGTGATTCGCTTTTGTGGCGATTCGGGCGATGGCATGCAGTTGGTCGGGACAATGTTTTCGAATATCATGTCGAGCATTGGTTATCAGGTGTTTACCTATCCGAGTTATCCGGCCGATATGCGTGCGCCCAAAGATTCGTTGTCGGGCGTTAGTTCGTTTCAGGTGCATTTCGGCACACAGGTGAGCGAACCGGGCGATGCCGTCGATGTGCTGGTGTGCCTGAATCCGGCTTCGTACAAAACAAACTATCGCAGTGTGCGTGCCGGCGGCATTGTCATTTACGATGAATCCGTATTCGATGAACGTCGCTTGGCGAATGCGCAACTGAATGTGTTACAACCATTTGAGGCGTTGCCGCCGCAGAGCGCGGTGTGGCCTTTGCCGGTGTCGGCTCAATGTGCCGTGCTGGAGGCTGCCAAGTCGCGTAATGTCTATCTTTTGGGCTGCTTGTGCTACTATTTGGATGTCGATGAAACGTTGGTGCAGCACGAACTTGAACGGAAATTCGGCAACAAACCGGCGGTGCTCGCGGCCAATACGTCGGTGTTGCAGGCGGCATACAATTTTTGCACCAATCTGCAAATCGACAAAAGGCCGATAATTCATGACGCAGCCGGCGTTGGTGGCGCTCCGGCGGCTACACTGACGTTGTTGTCGGGCTGTCAGGCGGCTTGTCGTGGATTGATGAAAGCGGCGGATGCCGTTGCGCGCAAATTGTTTTTGGGTTCGTATCCCATTACACCGGCCACCGACATTCTGATAGAACTCGAAAAACAGCGCAAAAATGGCGTTATTGCCGTGCAGGCCGAGGACGAGATTGCCGGTTGTTCGATGGCAGTCGGTGCCTCGTTTGGCGGGTTGATTGGCGTTACATCGACCAGCGGTCCCGGGATGTGTCTCAAAAGCGAAGCCATCAATCTGGCCGTGATGGCCGAGTTGCCGTTGGTCATTATCGATGTGATGCGCGGCGGCCCATCAACAGGTTTGCCGACCAAAACCGAGCAGAGCGATTTGAACATCGCATTGTATGGGCGCAGCGGCGATAGTCCGTTGCCTGTATTGGCCGCTACGTCGCCGGCTGATTGCTATGTCAAAGCGTACGAAGCGGTTAAAATCGCCGTCGAACACATGACACCTGTTGTCTTACTGATGGATGCGTATATCGGTAATGGATTGGAAATGACCGATTTACAACAACCGATGCCGACCATAACTGTCAATCCGGCGTGGACTGCACCAGGCGATGCCGACACCAAAGTGCTTGGTGGCAGCGAAGTCGATAAAATGACGCTGACCATCACGGCCGATGCGCAAAATCATATCAAAAATGCCGCAGCGCGCGCCGAAAAAATTGCACACATACACGTTCCTGCGATGCACATCGATGGCGCCGGCGATACGGTGTTGTGCGGTTGGGGCTCGACCAAAGGCAAAATAGACAAAATAGCCACTCTGTTGCGCCATGCCGGCATCGATGTGGCGACCGTTCATTTCGACCATTTATGCCCGTTGCCGCAAAATATCGAAGAACTCAATCGACGCAAACGCATCATTGTTATCGAACAGAGCATGCACCAATTCGCCGACGTGTTGCGTTGCTCGGGAGTCGGGCAGATAACGCCTTATGACGTGCTCAACTGCGAACCGCTCAATGCCGAACAGATAGCCAATCACTTAAAAGACCAACTCAAATGAAGAACGCGACAGATTTTGCAAGTAACAGACAAGTGAAATATTGCGCCGGTTGTGGCGATTATGCCATTTTGGCTGCCCTCAAAAAAACGTTTGCCGAACTCGATTTGGATCCCGCTCGTGTGGCGGTAGTGAGTGGCATCGGCTGCTCATCGCGCACACCGTATTACCTTTCAACTTGGGGATTCAATACAATCCACGGACGCGCCGGCGCAGTGGCGAGCGGACTGAAAATCGCGCGCCCCGACCTCAGCGTTTGGCAAATGACGGGCGACGGCGATTGCACGGCCATCGGCGGCAACCATTTTATACACGAGGTGCGGCGCAACGTCGATATCAACATCGTGCTGTTCAACAACCAGATTTACGGCCTTACCAAAGGACAATATTCGCCCACGACGCCGCAGGGACAAATTACAAAAACATCGCCGTATGGCACCATCGAACGCCCGTTCAATGTGGGCGAGTTGGTGCTTGGCGCAAAAGGCACATTTTTTGCACGCACACTCGACAAAGAACTGAAACTGACACAAGAGTTGCTCAAAACTGCCTATTTACACAAAGGAACGGCGGTGCTCGAGTGTCTTACAAATTGTGTGGTGTGGAACGACGGCGCACATAAAAATCGCGAATATCTGACCATACACGATGGCGACAGCATTACCATCGATGGCGAAAATATTATTTATGACAGCCACAATAAAATGCTGGCACAGAGAGCTTTAAGTTATTTCGATGGCAACGAACATCCAATGCTATTGGGTGTTATTTATCAAGAGCAACAGGCTACTTACGAAGAATCGCTCTACAAACAAATGCAATAATATTTGGCAGATGACTCAATTACCGCTCGACGACAAAATATTTGCAATCGTTGGTCAAACAGCCGACGAACTTGGCATGGAATGTTACCTGATAGGCGGCTATGTGCGTGATTTGCTGCTGAAACGTCCATCGAAAGATATGGATTTTGTGGTAGTCGGCAGCGGCATTGATATGGCAACATCCGTCGCCAAAAAACTGATTCATGCACATTTGGCTGTTTTTCGCACTTACGGCACGGCGCAAGTCAAAAATCGCAAATACGAGTTGGAATTTGTTGGCGCACGCAAAGAGTCGTATTGCTACGAATCGCGCAATCCTATCGTGGAAGATGGCACCATCGAAGACGACCAAAACCGGCGCGATTTTACCGTCAATGCGTTGGCCGTATGCCTCAACAAAGACCGCTTTGGCGAATTTGTCGATCCGTTCGGTGGGTTGGCCGACTTGGATGCCAAAATTTTGCGCACTCCAAACGACCCCGACATCACTTTCAGCGACGACCCTTTGCGTATGATGCGCGCCATACGTTTCGCCACACAGCTCGATTTTCGCATCGCACCGCCGACATTGGACGCGATAGCACGCAATGCCGCACGCATCGAAATCATCACGCAAGAACGCATAACCGACGAACTGAATAAAATAATGGCGTCCGAACGACCTTCCATCGGATTCTTTCTGCTGAACAAAACCGGATTGCTGCCATTGATTTTCCCCGAATTGCACGCACTGAAAGGCGTCGAAGAACGGAACGGACGTGGACACAAAGATAATTTTCTGCACACGCTCAAAGTGCTTGATAATGTGGCACTCCGAAGCGACGACTTGTGGTTACGCTGGGCGGCCTTGCTGCACGATATTGCAAAACCGGCTACAAAACAGTGGGACGACAAACAAGGGTGGACGTTCCGCAATCATAATTTCGTGGGTAGCAAAATGGTGCCGCACATATTCCGCCGACTGAAGTTGCCGCTGGGCGAAACGGTCGTTTTCGTGCAAAAAATGGTGCTGTTGCACATGCGCCCCATCGTTTTGAGCGAGGATGTGGTTACCGATTCGGCCGTGCGACGACTCTTGTTCGAGGCCGGCGACGACATCGACAAGTTGATGCTGCTGTGCGAATCCGACATCACATCAAATAATATGGAGAAAGTCAAACGATTTTCGCAAAACTTCAAACTCGTCCGACGAAAATTGCGCGAAATCGAGGAGAAAGACCGCATCCGCAATTTTCAACCGCCGGTTGATGGCGTCGAAATCATGCAACTGTTCGATTTGCAGCCCGGCGGATTGATTGGCGAATTGAAGGCGCAAATCAAAGACGCCATACTCGACGGCATCATTCCCAACGAACATGACGCTGCTCGCGCGTATCTGCTGACGATTGCGGCCGAGCGCGGCATCTTTCCTTCCAACGCTGATGAAAAATAACTTGCTCTGTATCAGTCAATAATCACAGTTGCACATTCGGCTTTTCCGCCGAGTGGGGGAGCCAATTTGCTGATTTCGACCGAAACACTGTCGATGCCATCAAACTCGGACAGCACCGCGTTTCGTATTCTGTAAGCCACATGCTCAATTAAATTCGATGGTTGCTGCATCTCTGACTTAACAATCTGATACACAGATTCATAGTTGATAGTGTCGTCCACCGAATCGCTGTGGCCGGCAGCCGCCAAATCGGCATCGATGGCGACGCTGACAAGGTATGTTCCGCCAATGTTGCGTTCCGCGGCATAGCAACCGTGGTACGCATAAAATTCCATGTTTTTGAGTATGATTTTTGCCATCTTGTTTGTGGGTAACTATACAAACAAGTCCCCCGTTTTCGAGGGACTTGCCTGCTTATGAAAAAACTTAATTTCCTGAAAATTCTCAATTAAGCAAACATTTTGTTGAAATCCTCGTACGACGTGGCTTTGTTGTCCAATTTGACCTGACTCTTGATGGCGGCCAAAACTTTCTCTTCCAAGGCTTTGTCGGCAAGGTTTTTCAACGTCTCTTTTTGTTTCTTCATTTCAGCCACATAATTGGCCAAAATGTCTTCCGGCACATTCAGCATGCCATATTGCGCCCACTGTATTTTTGCCAATTTGCGCGCTTCGGCATCGATGTCGGCGGCTTCGATTTTCAAATCGTTGGCTTTCGCAATTTTGTCTTTGATGATGTACCATTTCAGATCTTTCAGCATGGCGCCGAAGTTTTTGTCCACCTCTTCGGCGGTCATCTTCTCGTTGGTGGCCAACACCCAGCGTTTCAAAAATGCTTCGGGGAATTGCAGACCGTCCATCTTTTTCACCAACGCCTCTTTGGCGTCCAAACCGAATTTATATTCGCTGTCGTTTACATACGATTCTTTGACACCTTCGCCGATTTTTGCACGGAATGCCGCTTCGTCTGCGATGCCTTCGTTCGGGAACACTTTGTCGAACAACGCTTGGTCGATGGCAGCCTCTTTGTAGCGTGTTATCTGCTTGATTTCGAACGCGAAATCGCTCGTTACAGCTTCGGCTTCTTCCTTCGTCGTTTTCAGGAACGATGCGATCTCGGCGGCGTTGTTCATCGCTTTTTGCGGGTTGAATGTAACCACATCGCCCACTTTTTTGCCAACGAACAAGCCTTTCTGATCGGCATCTTTCAGGTGCATCGGCGACAAAATTACGTCTGCAATTTTGCACTCGTCGTTGTCTATTTCGGTTGCATCGCCTTTCAGCACATCGTTTTCTTCGACACTTTCGGCCGGCTCGTACGAACCGAAACGTCCGCAGTACGATTTCACCTGACTATCTATCATCTCGTCGGTGATGGTAATGTCGTAGTAAGCAATTTTGTCCTTCTTGGTCAAATGCAGGTCGAACGCCGGTGCAAGGGCGATGTCGAACACAAATTCGAGTGGCTCTTCCGAATCGAAATCGATGGGTTTTTGCTCGGTTTCGTTGGGCAACGGATCGCCCAAAACGTCCAAATTTTGTTCCTTGATGTAGTTGTAAAGCGCATCCGACAATATGCCGTTCACCTCTTCGGCGGTTACGGCTTTGCCGTACATCTTTTTCACAAGTCCCATCGGCACCATGCCCGGACGGAAGCCCGGCACATTGGCTTTACGACGATATTCTTTGAGTTTTTTCTCAACTTTCTCGGCGTAATCGTCTTTGCAAACCGTTACGGTTACAATGGCGTTTACGTCATCGGTGTTTTTTAGTGCAACGTTCATAATTAACGATTTATTTAGTTGTGTTTATTGACAAATTTCGGGACTGCAAAGTTACAAAAAAAATCGGGAAGTTGCACTTTTTTTGCCGAAAGTTGTAAAATAACCGATGCTAATGTGTATGTTGTTTATAATCAACTTATTGCGATGTTGTAATTTGTTAGGCAATACGAAAAAAGCGCACAAACAGCATTTGTACGCTTATAATTTAGGGTGTCGAACACCACTATTTTACGGCTTTGAAACTCATGTCGAGCGATTTTACCGAGTGGGTCAGTGCGCCTACCGAAATGAAATCGACACCGCATTCAGCGTAGGTGCGCAGCGTGTCGAATGTGATGCCGCCCGACGATTCGGTCTCGTAGCGACCACCAATCAACGCAACGGCTTTTTTCGTATTTTCCGGCGTGAAGTTGTCGAGCATGATGCGGTCAACGCCGCCTACGGCCAGCACTTGGTTCAGTTCGTCGAAGTTGCGCACTTCGATCTCTATTTTCAGGTCTTTGCCTTTGGCTGTGCAGTACTCTTTGGCGCGTGTGATGGCCTTGTCGATGCCGCCTGCAAAATCGACGTGATTGTCTTTCAGCAAAATCATGTCGTACAGCCCGATGCGATGGTTGCAGCCGCCGCCTATTTTGACGGCTTCTTTTTCGAGCAGACGCAGTCCGGGAGTCGTTTTGCGTGTGTCGAGCACGCGCGTGTGCGTTCCTTCCAATAGTTTGACGTATTCGGCGGTGCGCGTGGCTACACCGCTCATGCGCTGCATCACATTCAGCATCAAACGCTCGGTTTGCAGCAACGATTGTATGCGCCCTTCGACCACAAAGGCGATGTCGCCCGGTTTGACGCGGTCGCCATCATGCAGATATTGCGTAACTTGCAGCTCGGGGTCGAACGCATGAAATATGCGTTTTGCTACTTCGACGCCGGCCAATACGCCTGCCTCTTTGATGATGAGTTGCGATTTGCCGCGAGCGTCGGCCGGAATGCACGAAAGGGTAGTGTGGTCGCCATCGCCTATGTCTTCGGCAAACCACAGTTTGATGAGTTCATCCAAATTGTCAATCATTTGATTCTTCGATTCTTAATTGTTGTATTAGGTTGTTTTTAACTAAAAAATAGACACGATAATTACCTTGTTTGGTGGTCAGTGTGCCGATGACGAATTGCTGATGTTCGCGCTCGCCCTGATGACTGACGTTGAAGGTGATGGGCTGATTTTTTTTGAAAAAATCGGCCAAAATGTTTTGGGTTTGCTGCCGCGTAAACACGTTTTCGGTGTTTTTGATGGCCAATTCGACGTTGTTGTTCAGATATTGTGCGATGTGTTGGGTGTCGCCTTGCCCGAAATAGGTGATAAGGTCGCCGATGACACCGGCGTACATGCACGGAAAACACAAAAGTGCGGTAATGAGTAACGTGTTCTTTTTCATGATGTTTCGAAATAACGTTGTTGTTGGTTAGACCACAAACTAATTGCAAATTTTGTGCCAAATATGTTTTTTTGTTGCATTTTGTTGGAAATTTGATTAAAAAGAACGAAATTTGCAAACATATTTTGTGGCAAAAATACGTTATTTTTATAAAAATACCAAATGTCGGCGGAAATAATGTGCCTGTTTTTTCGTTTTTTGTGTTTTTTCTGTAATTTTTAATTTGTAAAATCGTAGGTCGGTATGAAAATTGCACTTGTATGGATTGGTAAAACGGTGGCGCCGTATTTGGTCGATGCCGTGAACGACTATGTGAAACGTGTGCGTTTCTATACGCCGTTCGAGGTGGTGGAGGTGCCCGGCCTGAAGAATACCAAGGCATTGTCGGTGGCGCAACAGCGCGACAAGGAGGGCGAATTGCTGTTGAAAACAATAGAACCGACCGATTTGGTGGTGCTGCTCGACGACAAGGGACGCCAAATGACGTCGATGGAGTTTGCCGCATGGATCGAGAAACAGCAGCAGGCTTCGACACGGCGGTTGGTGTTTGTCATTGGCGGCGCATACGGTTTTTCGCGCGCCGTGTACGACCGTGCGAATGCGCTTTTGTCGCTATCGAAGATGACCTATTCGCATCAGTTGGTGCGCCTTGTGTTTGTCGAACAGTTGTATCGGGCGCATACCATTATGTCCGGAGAACCTTATCATCACGAAGATAGTCTGCTGAAACAGAATTAGTTATGAAAAGTAAAAAACAATTTTGGTTGATGTTTGCGGCGTTTGCGCTGTTTTTGGTGTCGGGTGTGGTGTTCGATGTGCTGTATCGAATGTCAAACACTTGGGACGTGCCTGTCGATAAGTTTCAGAAGACTTTGTTGCAAAAGGAGCAACATGCCGATTCGGTGTTGCGTTTGTTGGCCGGCGATGTGCGCGCCGGGCGGTGGTCGCCGCAGCGGTCGTTCAAGGTTGGCTCGCCCGACATTGTTTACTATGTGTACAAGGGCGAACAGCCTGTTTTTTGGAGCGACAATAGTTTGGACATCGGCAATTTAGTGCCTTATAAATTGGCGGTTGATGGCACCGATTTTTGTTACACGAACAATGCGTATTGTGTGGTGCGGGCGTGTCGTGTCGATGATTATACGATTTTGGCGTTTATCTTGGTCAAGTATCGTTATTATTTGAACGATGGTCGCTTTGTCAGCAGCGATTTTGCCGATGGTTTTGCGTTGGATAATTCGGTGTCGTTGGTGGCCGGTAGTGCCGACGATGCTTTGGCGGTGTTTGCGGCCGATGGCACTTATCTGTTCTCGTTGTCGCAAGACGAAAATGTTTCCTACAAGTCGTCGTTGGCCGTGGTGTCGGTGGTGTGCTATGTGGTGGCTTTTTTGTTGCTTTTGTGGTTGTTCTATTCGCTCGATTGTCTGTTTGGCGTTGGGGTTTGGACGTTGCGCAACTATTTTGTGTCGTTGGCGGTGTTGCTGGGCGTTACGTTGTGTGGCATTGTGTTTGGTGTGCCGGCACGCGTGTTTTCTACCGATTTGTTTTCGCCGATTTATTATGCGTCTGGCATAGTGCCTTCGTTGGGGCATTTGGCGTTGCTGAGCGCTGTGTGTTGTGTGGCGGCGCTCACGTTTTATGCGCGTGTCAAGTTGCGTGTGTTCCATCGGTGGTCGGCTAAAGTATGCGTGGCGTTTGTGTTGGCGCATTTGGCGTCGATTATCGTTTTTGTGTTGGTGTATCGGCAGTTGTACGATTTGATATACAACTCGAGTTTGGAGTTGGTGTTTTATAGTGTTACGCAGGTGTCGTTCTACTCGGTTTTGGCGGTACTGTTGATGTTTGTGTGGCTGTTGGCGTTTGTGCTGTTGCGCGACAAGATGGTGTTCATGTTCAAATATGCGTTGTCGTGGCAATGGTTTTTGGTGGCCGATGTGTTGGCTACGTTGGTGGCATTTGCACTGTCGTATGTGTTTGATGCTCAACCGATTCATACGGAATTGATAGGCTTTTTCTGCATGTGTGTGGTTATCGATATGCTGCGCGTGCATGTGAAACGCTCGTTGCGCTATTGGCAGTTGTTGCTGATAACGTTTGTTTGTTGTCTGTTTGTGTCGGTCGAGGTTTATTCGTACAATATCAAAATCAAGTGTGCCAAATATGCTTTGGTGGCCGATAATTTTGCGACGGGCGCCGATAATTCGTACGATATTTACACGCAAAAATTGCTGACGGACATCGATAGTTTGTTGCAGCAGGATAAAGTGTTGCCGCGCATTATGCGTCATGCCATCTCGTCGTCGCCGAAATTGTTGCGCTATTTGGACGACAACTATTTCAGGGCATATCTGAAAACCGGCATGAATAATTACACCATGAAAGTGTTTATGGTGTCGTTGCCGTCGCCGACGGCTCACCGCTACGATGCGCAAATTGCCGATGGCACGTTGCAACCCTATACCGACCATTTCTACATCAACTGCATGAAAAACGATTCGTATCAGTTTCTCGGTATATTCGATTTCGAAGTGGCGCGCGACGAAATGTGCCGGTTGTTTGTGGTGCTGTACAAACTGAACGATTTGAGCGATTAC
The DNA here is from genome assembly GCA_051870755.1 of Paludibacteraceae bacterium. Lineage (GTDB taxonomy): Bacteria > Bacteroidota > Bacteroidia > Bacteroidales > Paludibacteraceae > W0P28-013. The sequence goes on from JBJECE010000023.1 coordinate 22,426, forward strand.
GATGCGTTGTTTCAGCCGCGCGACAACTGGATGGGACATTTGTCGCTATCGACCGCCAAGTACGAAAATGGCCGAAAAGTGTTCAATGGCGGAATGTTTGTCTATCCAAACCGATTTGACGAGGCGCGTTTCGGCGATAAGAACGTGGTCTATTGGAATAAGTATGCGCACTATGTCTATCGCTATGCCGACGGCGTTGATATTATTGTCAGCGAACGACATCCGGCGCCACAGTATGCGTTTATGCTCTTTTGGACATATTTGTTCATGTTCTATGTGTTGTTGGTTACGGCCATGCACTTGTTGCGTCTGTTTGCACATCGGCGCTATTCGTTTGGCAATAGTTTTGTTGCCCGCATTTTGCGTGCGTTTGTTATACTTGTCATCCTTATTCTGACGGCGGCGTTCACCACGTCGGTGGTGTTCATCTACAATCGTTACAAAACCGATCAGGTAAAGGTGTTGCGCGACAAGATGCGTTGCATCGAAGCCCAACTGCAACCATTTTTCTGGCGCTATGCACCCGACCAACCCGATGATGCCGAGTTGAGTTTCTTTATTCAGGATTTGTCGAAACTATATCGTGCCGATATACACATCTACGATGCCGGCGGACAACTCATGGCCACTACGCGACCATATATTTTTTCGGCCGGTTTGTGCGGCAAACGCCTCAATCCGCAGGTCTTTTTCGGGCTCGAAGACAGCCACAGCGTCATTTCGGAAACTGTCGGCACGTTGGATTATTTGGCATCGTACGCCATCATAGCCGACACACACGGACAGCCGTTGGCCTATATCTGTGTGCCGATGTTTTATAGTTCGTACACCTTGGCGCGCGAGTTATTCTCCTATTTGGCGGTGTTTATCAACATCTATTTGCTGGTGTTGATGCTCACGGCCATCATAGCGACAGTGGTTGGCAAACGCATTGTCGGACCGCTGCAAACGCTGGGACACAAATTGCGCCATATACAGTTGGGCAACGGCAACGAAAAAATTCCGTATAGCGGCGTTGCTACCGACGAAATCGGACTGTTGGTAACCGAATACAATCGTATGGTCGATCAACTGACGGCCAGCGCACAACAGTTGGCACAATCGGAACGCGAGTCGGCGTGGCGCGACATGGCGCGACAAATTGCGCACGAAATCAAAAATCCGCTCACACCGATGAAACTTACTATTCAGCAGTTGCAGCGAATCAAGGCCACCGGCGGCGAACAATTTGACGAATATTTCGGCAAAGCTTCGCGCACACTCATCGAACAGATTGATAGTCTGTCGCTTATCGCATCCGAGTTTTCGCACTTCGCACGCATACCCGTGGCGCAACCCACCATCGTCGATTTGCATGCAAAACTACTGTCGGAAGTGGAGTTGTTCCGAAACAACTACGAAAATATCGAAATTGACTATCGGTCTGACGTAGAGCAGGTGTGCATTTTTGCCGATGGCGAACAATTGACACAAGTGTTCAACAATTTGCTGAAAAATGCCATTCAGGCGGTGCCTTCGACACGGCACGGCATCATTCGTGTGGATTTGAAAGTGGAAAATGCGTGGGCAGTCGTGTCGGTGGCCGACAATGGTTGCGGCATCGACGATGCCGTGGCCGACCGCTTGTTTGTGCCAAACTTCACCACCAAAAGCAGCGGCATGGGCTTGGGCTTGTGCATCGTCAAAAACATTGTGCAGATGGCGAATGGCACTATCACGTTTACCACAAAGCCGAACGAAGGAACAACGTTTATTGTCAAATTCCCGATTGCCAAAAACTGATTCCCGAAAACTTATTAACAAACGAACATTTGTTCGAAAAAAAGTTGTACCTTTGCCGCCGGTTTGAAATAATGTATTTTTTAAATTTTTAATTTTATTCGATTATGAAGAAAAAACTTTTGATGCTCATGGCCGTCGTTGCCATGACAGTAGTGGCTGCCAATGCACAACCGCGTGCCATTGGTGTGAATCTTGGTTCGGGACTTGGCGTGTCGTATCAACACGGCTTCGGCGAAGCCAACATGTTGGACATCGATGTGCATGTGCCCGTGTTTGGTTGGGGTGTTGGTGGCATCGTTACTTACGATTGGATTGACCCGTTTGGCACACAAATTCCTTGGGACAACAAAGGCGAATGGCATTGGGCTTTGGGCGTTGGTGCTGCCGGTGGTATCTATGGTTTCTCCAATCCGGATTGGTATGCCGGTGTAGCCGGACACGTTGGCGTAGCCTACGACTTCTGGTTCCCGCTCGAACTTTCGGTGGATTGGCGCCCGAATTTCGGCGTGCGTGGCAATGGTAGCGGCGTTAATTTCAATACATGGGGTTTGTACGATGGCATCACCATTGGCGTGCGCTATTTGTTCAATCAGAACTAATTGAATATCAATACACAATGACAGAAAAGCCGACCAATGTGGCCGGCTTTTTTTCTTGCGCTTGTGCGTGTTACAATGTCGGTAGGCTCGTCCCGTTTATTTTGCGATAAAGGTCGAGTGCATACACATCGGTCATGCCCGAAATGTAGTCGAGTATGGCCAGCACGCGCTCGTACACCGATTTGGCTTGCGTGTTGTATTGCGCAGGAATGCGGTTGAGCAACTGCTTGGAATAGGCGCGGTCAGGATGAAAGGTTGCGGTCGTCAGGTCGCGCAGCAATTCCGAAATAATGCGATAGCCGGCCAACTCTACATCGACTACCACTTGCGATTTGTAGATGCGTTGTGCCGAAATTTGCGCACTCTGTTTGTAAGCCTGTCGTAGAGGGTCGGGCAGGTGGTCAATCAGCGATTTTGTAAATACGCCTTGCAAAATTTCCGTTTCGTGTTCGACAAACGTTTGTGCCGCGGCTTCAATCAACTGCCCGATGACCGACGAACGCAGATAGGCAATTCGTTCGTTGGCGTCGCTGACCATGCTGAATATTTCGGTGGCGCGCTCCCGACGCGTTTCCGGCAAAAAAGCCAACAACAATTCATGGGTTTCGTCCGCTGTCAGCAAACGCAGTTTGTACGCATCTTCAATATCCATTATCTCGTAGCAAATATCGTCGGCCACTTCCACCAAATAGACCAATGGATGGCGTGCATACCGTTGCGGATTATTCGGCAATCGCTCGATGCCGAGTTCCGCAGCAATGCGCTCGTAAGCGCTTTTGTCGCTCTGAAAAAATCCGAATTTGTGTTTATGTGCATCGGCGTATTGCGATTCGTACGGATATTTCACGATTGATGCTAATGTACTGTAAGTTAGTGCGAAACCGCCTTCGCGTCGTCCGGCAAACTGATGTGTCAGCAGCCTGAAAGCGTTGGCGTTACCCTCGAAATGTGTGAAGTCGCTCCACTCGGCAGCAGTCATGTATTCGCGCAACTGCTGACCGTCGCCTTCCGAGAAAAATGTGCCAATGGCATTTTCCCCCGAATGGCCGAACGGCGGATTGCCCAAATCGTGCGCCAAACACGCCGCTGCCACTATCGATCCTATCTCGTCGATGTGGGGCGGCAGTTGTGCGTGCCTATCGTGCAACTGCCGCACAGCACGCGTGGCTATCGAACGGCCAACGCACGACACTTCGAGGCTGTGTGTCAGACGATTATGCACAAACACACTACCCGGCAACGGGAACACTTGTGTCTTGTTTTGCAAACGGCGGAAAGGTGACGAAAATATCAAACGGTCGTGGTCGCGCTGAAATTCGGTGCGGTCATCGTGGCGCGCATCGTGGTATTGTTCCATACCGAAACGCTTGGTCGATAAAAGTTGGTCCCACTGCATCATAGTCGTCAAAAAAAATAGGTAAAAAACATTGCACAAAATTACAAAAATGTTTTGGTTTGCGAAAAAATCTTTGTAACTTTGTCGGTGAAAAATTGAAAATTTATTCCACCGATGGCCGACAATTATTTGGAAAAACATTACGCCGAGTATGAAGTCAAAAAAGCGGCGTGGCTGAAGGGAAAATCAAAATATCCCGCCAAAAAACGCCCAAAAACGTCATCGGACAAATAAAAACCGACGCTCTTTGATTCGCACAATACGGGTTGTATTGTACTGAGATTGGAAAATTCTACAATTATTATTTACAACGGGGTCAAGACATTTTTCAATGGCGGGCTGCGCCTTCGGGTATGACTTGGTTCACGGCAGATTACAACGAAATGTGTCTCCCCAAATCCTATGTTTTTAGGAATTTTTCTCAACAAATGACAATGCAACCCTTTTTCCAACAACAGAAAAGCGACACTCATCGATGATGGTGCCGCTTTTCGTGTTTATTACTCAATTTGTTAATTGTCAGTGTTTTACGGGAATTGCTTCTAGCGTTGCCACTATAAATTGCCAAAACCGCTCGACGCTGGCGATGTTCACTTTCTCGTCGGGCGTGTGCGGGTGGCGCACCGTCGGACCGAACGACACCATATCCAAACGCGGCTCGGCGGCACCAATGATGCCACACTCCAAACCGGCATGAATAACCTTGACGCTGGCCGGCTTGCCAAAACGTTTGGCATACACGTCCGACATCGTGTGCAGAATCGGCGAGGACATGTTGGGATTCCAACCGGAATAACTGCCCGAAAACTCCACTTTGGCACCGGCCAAGGCAAATACGCTTTCCATCATCGAGGCAAGTTCTTCTTTTTTGCTATCGACCGAACTGCGCAACAAGCATTTGACGCCGATGTGGCGGCTGTCGGCATTGATAATCGACAAATTCGTCGATGTTTCAACCGTGTCCGGAATCTCGGGAATAAAGCGGAATACACCGTTCGGACACGCACAAACGGCGTGTACAAAGTCGTCCTGAATCTCTTCGGGAATCAGTTCGTCGGGCAGGGCAACCTCGGTTACTGCCATACTGATTTTGTTCTCGATGGCTTTATACTCTTCGTTGAACACCGATTCGTATTCTTCGGCCAATTTTTCCAAATCGGCTTTGCCATCGGCCGGCACAGTTACTATGGCCGTGGCTTCGCGCGGAATGGCATTGCGCATATTGCCACCTTCGACAGCCGCCAAACGCGCTTCATATTGTGCGATGGCTTCCTTTAATAGTCTGAATAACAATTTGTTGGCATTGGCGCGCCCCAAGGATATTTCCAAACCGGAATGGCCGCCTTTCAGCCCTTTGACTGTAATTTCGAGGGCAATGTCGCCATCGGGAACGGGCGCCCCTTTGAAATCCCACGTCATGTCGGCATCGAGGCCGCCGGCGCAACCTACATAGAGTTCGCCTTCGTCTTCCGAGTCCATGTTCAGCAGAATGTCGCCTTGCAGAAAACCGCTCTCCAACCCAAATGCACCGGCCATGCCGGTCTCTTCGTCTATCGTAAACAACGCTTCGAGCGGGCCGTGTTTCAACTCTTTGCTCTCGAGCACAGCCATGGCTGCGGCCACACCGATGCCGTCGTCGGCGCCAAGGGTCGTGCCGTCGGCTGTAACCCATTCGCCATCAATATAAGCGGCAATCGGATCTTTTACGAAATCGTGTTGTTTATCGCTGTTTTTTTGGGGAACCATGTCGAGATGCGCTTGCAGAATGACCGGCGTGCGGTCTTCCATGCCGGGTGTAGCCGGCTTGCGGATGAGGATACTGCCCGTCTTATCGACCAAGGTTTCCAATCCCAGCGATTGTCCGAACTTGACCATCGTTTTTGTGATGGCTTCCATGTGTCCCGACGGACGCGGCACACGCGTCAATTTGTCAAAATTGCGCCACAATCCTTGTGGTTGTAATTCGCGAATTTCCATAACGTTATCATTTAGTTGTTTGTCATTCTAAAAAAGTCCCGCATTTTGCAGGACTTTTTATGTTTTTATTTTTTCACTACCCAAATCAAACTCGGGAAGTGGTCGCTGTAGCCGTTAGTCCAAGTGCCGGCCGTGTGTGTGCGTTTTGGGTAACCTTTGCGTTTGCCCGATTGCTCTTTCAGAAAATCGCGGTTGAAAATTTCCGATTTCCAATAGGTGAGAGTACTCAAATCGCTCTTGTCCAACCACGGAGTCGATACCATCACTTGGTCGTACAGGCACCACACGTCCTGATAACCGAGTGTGCCGGTGCCGCTCTTGTAGATATTGTAGCACGGATTGTAGAGTTCGCCCGGCTGCATTTGGTCGCGTTCGTGTTTCGCACCCAAATATTTTTGGATACATTCGGTATCGGGGTCGTCGTTCAAGTCGCCCATCACAACGATTTTAGCCTCGGGTTCGATGGCAAAAATCGAGTCGCAAATCCATTTTGTGGTCAGCGCGGCATCGTTACGTTTCGGGGTCGAAACTTTTTCGCCGCCGTATTTCGAAGGCCAGTGCAGCACGATGACGTGTATTTGTTCGCCATCGAGCAAGCCGGTTACGCACAATTGGTCGCGCGAAATGAACGGCTTGGACAACTCGTAACGCAAATGGTGCGACACGATGTTGGTCGGCGTAAACACATCGGCATCGTAAATCATGCCCACATCGACACCGCGGCGGTCGGGACCCTCGATGCAAATCGTTTTCAGATTGCGGTCGGCCAAAATCGGTTGCGACACAAGGTCTTTAATCACCTCTTCGTTCTCGATTTCGGACACGCCGAGTACGGCCAATTCTTTCGGGAACTTCGAAATGGCGTACGACATATTTTTAATTTTGTTGGTGTACTTGAAACCTGTCCATTGATAACCGCCGTTTGGCAAAAATTGCGAATCGTCGGTGTCGGGCGAGTCAATCGTGTCGAACAAATTTTCCAAATTGTAGAAGCCGATGACGTATTTTTTCAACGGTGAGGTGCCGTCGGCTTGTTCTTGCGCCGAAATTGCCATAGCCATTGGCAACGAAGCAATCAGCAAAAGGTGTTTCAATTTCATGTTTTTCGGTTATTAGGTTAAAATAAGGTGTTAGTTCGCTCGATTTTGGTCGCCTTGCGGACAAATTGCACCCCGTGGCGACGGACATATTGATAAATCGGTGCAAAATTGCTAATTTTTTTTGATATGGCAAAATTTTTTCGACAACTTTTTTGATAAAAGTGCATTCGATTTGAATTTCACTTAAATATAGCCGAAAAAATTGCGGTTTGCAAAAATTTAACGCACTTTGATTGTTTTTTGAAAGCCAATGCGACTTTTTGTCGGTTTGTTGCAAAAAAAAGAGATTTTTGTTTTGCAGAATGAAAAAAAAATAGTAATATTGCAGTCGAAAAATTGCGTGAATTTATTAACCGAACATAATCTAACCAAATTAACACACTCATGAGAAAAAAGTTATTGCTTGCTCTCGCAGTTGTTGCATCTTTATCGGTTGGTGCACAGAATGTTGTGAGAGGAGTTGTCAAAATCGCAGGCACCAATGAACCTGCGTCCGGAGCAGTGGTTACGCTGCAGGGACAACAAGTGTCCACGGTAACCGATTCGCAAGGAAAATTTGTAATTGATGCCGTTCAGAGCGGCGACGAGGTGCTTACCATCGTGCTCGACAACTACGATGTAGAGACACGCCCCATCACCATTTCGGGTTTGGAACCGCTCGATTTGGGTGTTATGTCGTTGTCGTCGGTACAAGACGAGTTGGCACAAGAGTTCACCGAAGAGGCTTTCTTGGCGGTGGCCGATGTCGAATTTGACGACGAAGACGGCCTCTCGTCGCAAACCATCTCCGGATTGCTCTATTCGCGCGGCGATGTATTTACCGGCACGGCAAGTTACGGCTTCAGCGCAGCACGCTATCGCGTGCGCGGCTACGACTCGCGCTACGAGAGCACATATATAAATGGTGTAAACTTCAACGACGGCGAGCGCGGACGGTTCAACTATTCGTCGATTGGCGGCTTGAACTATGCCACACGCAACAAAGAAATCATCAATAACTTTGCGCCGAACTCCTATGCCTACGGCAACCTCGGCAATACGGCCAACATCGACATTCGCGCTTCGAAATATGCTCATGGCGGACAAGTAAGTTTGTCGGGTACGAACCGCTCTTATTGGTTGCGTTTGCAAGCGACATACGCTACAGGCTTGATGTCGAACGGCTGGGCAGTAGCCGTATCGGGCTCGTACCGCTATTCCGACATCAGCACCGAGTGGAACTCTACCGAAGGTACGTTCTATAACTCCGGAGCTTTGTTTGTCAGTGCACAAAAAGTGATTAACGACCACCATAGCGTGAACATCGCAGCCTATTGCGCACCGACCGAACGCGCCGGATCGTCGGCTCTGACGCAGGAAACCGTCGATCTGACTTCGAACTACTACAACCCGTATTGGGGCTGGTACAACGGCAAAAAACGCAACTCGCGCATCGTGCACAGCCTCGATCCGACCTTGATTTTGAACTACGATTGGGACATCAGCGAAGGTCAGACGTTCCGCTTGGGTGTGGCTGCACACTATAGTATGTACAGCAATTCGGCGCTGACATTCTACAATGCGCCCGACCCGCGCCCCGACTATTACCGCAATCTGCCGAGTTATCAATTGGGCGGCTGGGCTTTGAATTCAAAAGATGGAAATTTCGATCCAAGTCAATCCGAAACCAATGTTGAGATGTATAATGATTTGCGCGAAGCATGGCAACAGGGTTATGCAGCCGGAGGCAATGCCACTACGCAACTCGACTGGACGGCTATGTACAACGCCAATGCGGCCAACAACCTGATCAACCCGACAGGTATGGCCAAATATATGCTCGAACGTCGCCACAACAATATTTTTGAAACGACGCTGAACGCCACATACGAAAACAAAACGTTTGACAATCTGAATATTGTGGCCGGCTTGGAAGCCAAATATTCGAAAGGTCGCCATTATAAAACGGTGGACGACTTGATGGGCGCCAACCAATGGTACGACATCGACCCGTTCTCCGACCGCGACATCAACGATTTGGCCGAAGATGTGGAGATGAGCGCTGCCGATGTAGCCCGCGTGCGTCTGAACGACATGGACAACCTTGACGAAAACGGCAATGCCAAAATGGTGAAAAAGGGCGATAAATTCGGCTACGACTACGACATCGATGTGGCGCGTGTATCGGCATTTGCACACAACGCATGGGATTTCAACCAAATCGAATTCTATTATGGTTTGAAATTCACCTACACCGATTTCTTCCGTACCGGTCGCATGGCCAATGGTCGCGCTTGGTACTTGAGCCAACAACTCGGCCAAGAGGTTATTTCGAAAGGGCAGGGTAAAATGCACAACTTCTACGACCCGTCGGTGAAAGCCGGTTTTGTATATAAATTCAACGGACATCACCGCATATTTGCCAACGTGCTGGCCGAAACGCGTGCGCCGCTGACGAATACGTTCTATACCTCGCAGCGCACCACCGACCGTTCCATCGACGACTATCAAATCAATGGCCAACCTATCTATGCCGCTGCCAAGATATTCCGTACTACAAATCCGAATTTGGCAGGTTTCGCATTGAGCGAGAAGATTTTGTCGTACGACGTGAACTATATTGTAACCTATCCGCGCGTGCGTGGCCGTTTGAGCCTGTATCGCACCCATTCGATTGATGGCATTGAGAGCAACGGCTACTACAACGACGAATATCGCACATTCATCAACCACCAAATGTATGGTGTGAACAAAATCTACCAAGGCGGTGAGTTGGGTGTTTCGGTAAAATTGGACGGCAGTTTCACGTTGAGCGCCGTGTTGGCCTACAACGAAGGACACTACACCAACAACCCAATCGGTGTGGAGAGCGCCGAAAACGGTATGAAGATTAACGGCCAGCAGGAGGTAATCGACCGCATCATATTGACCAAAGGTTGGGCAGTAGGTTATACCAATGGCAATCCCGACGAGTCGAAATCGTACTATAATCCGAAATCGGTGAAAGTGGCTAATGGTCCGCAATTGGCTGCCATGATCAAGTTGAACTACTTCCACAGCAAAATGTGGTTTGCCGACTTGAGCATCAGTTACTACGACGAAAACTATTTGGGTGTTGCTCCGTCGCGTTTCTCGCAGGGTATGATTACCGGTTGGCGTGTTGATGGCACATCGATTGGTAATACCGGCGTGTGGTACGGTGCAAATTGTACGGCTGCCGAAAAAGATGCCAAAATTGCGGCATTGGCTTCGCAAGAGTCGTTGTTCGAAGGCGCCAAATGGTACAACCACATTATGATTGACGCATCGGTTGGTAAACTTATCTACTTGAAAAACAACCGTTCCATCAACATCAACTTGAGCCTGAACAACATTACAAACAACACCGGTTTCAAAACGGGCGGTTGGCAGCAGGCGCGTATCCCGACAACGGTTTATCGTCAGCAACAATATAAAGTATCGAATTTTGTGGACAAATATCCGTCGAAATTCTACTATGCTTGGGGATTCAACTTCTTCCTGAATGTCGGATTTAAGTTTTAAGCAATAGCAGGCAGTAACCATTAATTTCAGAAAATCATGAAAACATTGAAATATATTTTAAGCAGTGCCGTAGTGGCTGTGGCGTTGACCGCCTGCCACACTTACGGCGAACCCGAAGACAAAGGATATGTGGAAGAGGGTTCGGAAGCCGAGTGGAAAGCCACGATGACCATCGGCGAATTTTTGAGCGATCCCGCTTTGTTCTCCGAATTTGGCGATGTAACCAAATATCCGCCGCGTGCGCGCTCGTATCAAGGTGCCAATAAATTGAATGAGAATCTCGGTTTGTTCAGTGTGCAGGACATTACGGCCGATGTTACGATTGTGGGTCGCATTGCTTCGACCGATGTGCCGGGCAACGTTTACAAAAATCTCTATATTCAGGATTGCGCCAATCCGGACTACGGCATCAAAATTGCGGTAGATGCCGGCAGTCTTGGCGGTATGTATCCGATAGGACAGAAAATTGCCCTCAAACTGAAAGGCTTGGCCATAGGTAAATATGCGCGTATGCCGCAAATCGGTGTTCCGTATTACAATAACGCCAAAGAGGGAATGGATAATGGAGAAAAAGCCGGTTGGGAGATAGGCCGCATACCGCCGCAAGTGTTCAAAGATCATGTGCAGTTGATAGGCCAACCCGACAAGAGCAAAATAGTGGTGGACACCATGACCGTAGCCGAAATTAAAGCCACTGCCGACAACTATAAGGACATTGCCTTGCTATCAAGCCGTTTGGTAGCAATAAAGGAAGTACGTTTTGTGCCTTACACATGGGATACTTATGGTGCATTGAGCAAATTGTCAGGCACTTATAATTGTGCAACCGATGGTAATGCCAATACGTTTGCGCCTACGACAAATGGCATCGGTTATCCGCAGTCGCGCTGCTTTACAACAGATGTCGATACCGTAATCGCTGCTAATTCGTTGGCTATCGGTACCAGCGAATTTGCCAAATTTGCCTGCGCACCACTGCCCGGCGATGAATATGTCGGAACGGTTACGGGCTTTGTATCGTACTACTATGATAATGGTAAATACACTCCGGTGAACGATAAAGTGTGGTCGCTGACCATCAATGGTTTGGAGTGGTTGGAATTGAAAAACGGTGCTGAAACGTGGCACGCCGACGATGTTTATTATCCGAAGTATTAACACTAATTGAAATTTGTAACTTTTTAATTTATTAACTTTTTAATTTTTTATTATCATGAAAACTTCAAAATTTTTCTTTGCAGCCATGATGGCTGCAGCAGTGGCGGTAGGTTTTACTGCATGTGATCCGAAAGACAATGGTGGCGACATCTTTGGCGGTGGTGATAACAATGGTGGCGATAATGGCAATGGTGGTGGCAAGGATACAACCGTTGTTGTAGGCGAGATTACTTCAATAGCAGATGCAATTGCTATTATTGACAAATTGGCTCCTGCGGGTCAAACTGATGAGGAATATACCTTACAAGGCAAAATTACTGAAATTATGACAGCGCTAAGCGATGTGCCTACATATGGTAATATTCACTTGAAATTGACAGATGCTACAGGTACGATTGCTTGTTATTACACAAATAATCTTGGTAATGTTAAATTTACATCTGCCGATGAAGTACCTTATGTAGGAGCAGAAGTTGTGATCAAAGGTAAACTGAAAAAATATGTAACAACGCAAACTGACGGAACGGAAACCGTTACACCTGAAGTTATCAATGGCTATTTTGTAAAAATTATTTCCAATGAAGCTCCGAGCGTTCAAGAAGTAACGATTGCTCAAGCTATTGAAATTATCAATGGCTTGGCTGATGGTGCTTCTACAACTGATATGTATATCGTATCGGGTGAAGTTAAAAATATTGTAACAACGTCAGAAAATATTGCTAAATATAAAAATTGTGATTTTTGGATGACGGATGGAACCAATGAAATTCAAGCATTTAGAACAACAGGTGTTGATGGTGCAGACTTTACAGATGGTATGATTGCTGTTGGTGATCAAGTGAAAGTAAAAGGTCCCTTGATGAAATATGTAAAAACTGATGGTACGGTTGTTCCTGAAATAAATAAAGGAAGTTTAGTTAAATAAAATTTCATCAGTATGTATTTTATCCCGCACTAATTTTGGTGCGGGATTTTTGTTTGTTTACCTCCCAAACCCTCCCTGCCTACCGCAGGCAGGCTAAAGGAGGGCTTTTTTGTGTTGGTGCTTTTGCGTGAAGTCCCCTTTAGGGGATTTAGGGGTAAACAAGATGGCTAATAGCAAAATATATTGTATCTTTGCATCAAAAAGGAGAAGTGATGCAGTTTTACGAGGATAAGGATATGTTTTATGGCGCGTATTCCGCATTATTTGAAAAGGCTTCTATGTTGAGAACTACGATGACTTATGCAGAAACTCTTTTGTGGAATAGACTAAAAAACAGGCAGTTAGGTGTGAAATTTCGTCGTCAGCATCCGCTTGATATATTTATTGCTGATTTTTATTGTCATGCTTGCAAGTTAGTTATAGAAATTGATGGTGATATTCATAATTTTCAGCACGAATACGATGTTGGGCGAACAGCAGAATTGCAACGATATGGTATTCGGGTAATTCGTTTTACGAATGAGGATGTAGAATCGCACATCGAACAAGTAGTAGAGCGCATCAAACAAGTGTTGTCTGAGAGTATGACATGTTCTATTTGATGGGGCGTGCGGAATTTTTGTTATTACCTCCCAAACCCTCCTAAAGGAGGGCTTATGCTTTGCATTGCAGCAAGTCCCCTTTAGCCTGCCTGCGGTAGGCAGGGGGATTTAGGGGTAAAATCTAAAATCTTTATTTTCTGTTCATTTTTTGCTTATTCATTTCTTTTGCTTGACCAAAAGAAACGAATCAAAGAAAAGTCAAGACTATGGCGGCTGCGTTGCCAAAAATTTGTCGTTTCGGTGTCGGCTAAATCAAACTCGCTGCGCTCAAACAGTGATTTAGCATTTCGACACGCTCAACTCGATTTTTGACACACCCGCCAAGGTCATTTTTTCATTGTTTTCTGCTTTCCCAACCCTCCTAAAGGAGGGCTTATGCTTTGCATTTTTCTGCAGCAAGTCCCCTTTAGGGGGTTGGGGGCTACGCCGCATCCCTACAATAAATCCTTAACCATTAAACTTTGAAACTATGAAATTCTGTAACTTTTTTTGACTCTGTTGAGAGATATAAAGCATGAAACGTGAAAAAAAATGCGTGAAATATATGCGTTAGTAATCAAATTTTGATTACCTTTGCACAAAAATAGTTTAATATGACCATTCGGACCTGGATACGAGATCGTGAAATTAGCGGTTATCCAACTTTTTCGGTTGCTGATGTAAAGCGGATATTTCCACAATATTCGGCACAAGTTATCAAAAATGAATTATGCCGGTTGTCCTCACAGGGCGTGTTGTGTCCGGTGCACAGAGGTTTTTATGTCATTGTTCCTCCGCAATATGCTTCCAAACGGATAGTGCCGCCCATATATTATATTGACCAATTGATGTCGTATCTGCATAAACCATATTATATCAGTTTGTTGAATGCCGCAGAGATGTTTGGAGCGGCTCATCAACGCCCACAAACATGTTCTGTTATGACGGTGCTTCCAAAATCTTCAGTATCTTTGTCAAAGAATAATCAGCTGGTTTGGGTGTATCGTTCGTCTATTCCAACCGATTTTTTGCTTTCTAAAAATTCAGAAACCGGTATGATTTATTACTCCAATGCAGAGCTGACGGCTATTGACCTTGTACAATATGCACAATATGTTGGTGGTCTTTCTCGGGTAGCGACTATTTTGGCCGAATTGGCAGAACAACTTGATTTTCGTGGCGCAGCCTCTCACTTGTTTGGTTACACTTCCATTGCCACCCTCCAACGTTTGGGGTATATATTGGACGAAATATTAGCCCAAAGGGCTGTGGCCGATGTGTTATATGCAGAATTATTGACATACGTCAATAGGTTTAAGTATGTTTCGTTGAGTACTCTCCACACTAATTTGTGTGTAACCAAAAATACACGTTGGAAAATCAATGTCAATTTGCTGATAGAACCGGACGAACTATGATAAACAGAACTGCTATAACTCAATGGAACACGATTGTGCCTTGGACTGATAATGCACAAGTCGAACAAGATCTTATTATTTCTCGTGCGTTGGTTGCCATTTTCAGTGATAATTTTTTGGCATCACAGTTGGCATTCAGAGGCGGTACGGCGCTGCATAAATTATATTTGTCGCCACAACCCAGATATAGTGAAGATATTGATTTGGTACAAATAGTACCGGGGCAGATCAAACCCATTATGTACAGATTGGGAGAAGTGTTGCATTTTTTGCCTGATAGAGTTACAAAACAAAAGCGCTATAACAACACCATGTTGTTCCGTATGGACTCGGAAATTCCGCCGACCATTCCGTTGCGTCTGAAAATTGAGATAAACTGTTTTGAACATTTCAATGAGTTAGGACTTGTCACAGTTCCATTTGAGATGGAAAATAGCTGGTTTTCAGGCCGATGCGATATTACTACATATCATCTGAATGAATTGTTGGGTACGAAGTTGAGAGCATTGTATCAAAGAAAAAAAGGACGCGACCTTTTTGATTTGTATGTTGCCCTCACGGAAGCATCGGTCAATATTGATGAAATTTTACGTTGCTATAAGCGTTATATGTCGTTTGTTGTGCAACAGCCACCTACTTACAAGCAGTTTATTAACAATATGAATGCCAAACTGTCGGATCCTGATTTCTTGGGTGATACACAAAGTCTAATCCGTCCCGATCGGGAGTTCGACCCCCTGTCTGCTTATGAAATTGTCCGTGGCCGTTTAATTGATAAACTGCAGTTGTAAGTTTTGGCTCTATGTTACAGACCTACTTAACTGCTGCCGCCGCGCAAATTGTTGACAAAATCGTTTCGGTATGTGCGGAAAAAAGCGTATTTTTGCAAGTGAAAGTGCGGCTGCGGTAGGCGGCCGTCGAAACAAATAAAAACTGTGAGTATGACTGTAGGTATTCCCAAAGGTACGCGCGATTTTTCGCCGCTGGAGATGGCGAAGCGCAATTATATTTTTGACACCATTCGGAGCGTTTTTCGGCGCTATGGCTTTCGGCAGATAGAGACGCCGTCGCTCGAAAACCTATCAACGCTGATGGGCAAATATGGCGAAGAGGGCGACAAATTGTTGTTCAAGGTGCTGAATTCGGGCGATTTTGCGGCACGGCTGTCTGATGAGGAACTATTGGCTCGTAATAGTGTGAAATTGACGCCGAAGATAGCCGAAAAAGGCTTGCGTTACGACCTGACGGTGCCATTTGCGCGCTATGTGGTGCAGCATCGCGACGAGTTGGTGTTTCCTTTCAAACGTTATCAGATTCAGCCGGTGTGGCGCGCCGATCGTCCGCAAAAAGGACGTTACCGCGAGTTCTATCAGTGCGATGCCGATGTGGTCGGCAGCGATTCGTTGCTGTACGAGGCCGAATTGATAGAGATGATTGACGAGGCTTTCACGGCGTTCAAAATTCCGGTAACGGTAAAGTTGAACAACCGTAAAATTTTGGCCGGTATCGCCGAATTGGTGGGCGAAGCCGATCGCATAGTCGATATAACGGTGGCCATCGACAAGATGGACAAAATCGGATTGGAGAACGTCAATGCCGAATTGCTGTCGAAAGGTATTGCCGCCGAAGCGGTGGCGAAATTGCAGCCGATATTGCTGCTCGAAGGGTCGAACGCCGAAAAGTTGGCACGTCTGAAAGCGGTGTTGGCTGCGTCGGAAACGGGCATGAAAGGCATCGCTGAATTGGAGGAAGTGCTTGAACGCGTGGAAGTTGCGGCGTTGCAGAATAGTGTCGAACTCGATTTGACGTTGGCGCGCGGACTGAATTACTACACCGGCGCCATTCTGGAGGTGAAAGCCATCGGCGTGGAGATGGGAAGCATCGCCGGCGGTGGTCGTTACGACAATCTGACCGGTATTTTCGGGTTGCTGGGCGTGTCGGGCGTGGGCTTTTCGTTCGGCGCCGACCGCATCTACGATGTGCTGAATCAACTCGATTTGTTCCCCGAAACATTGTTGGCGGGCGTGCAGTTGTTGTTTGTCGCGTTCGACGAGTCGGCCTTGAACTTCTGCCTGCCGCTGTTGCGTCGTGTGCGTTGTGCCGGCATTGCAGCAGAAGTGTACCCGACACCGGCCAAAATGAAAAAACAGATGGCGTACGCCAATGCCAACGCTGTGCCGTTTGTGGCCATCGTGGGCGATAGCGAGATGGAGGCCGGCAAAGTGATGCTCAAAAATATGGTATCGGGCGAACAGCGTTTGATGAGCATCGACGAGGTGATAGAACATTTGAAATAATTTTAGTAAGCCGTAACTTGTAAAATATGAGAAAACTGACAACTGCGGAAATCGCACAACTGCAAGCCAATAGTTGCACCGCCGACGATTGGAATAATATCGAAGTGGCCGACGGTTTCGACCCCATGTATGTGTGCGAGGTGGATTTTTCGGGACCGATTCGTTTGGGACGTTTCGACAAGACCTTTACGCTGGCCGGCGGCGTTCCGGCTCATGCCGGCTTGTACAAAGCGCGTTTGCACAACGTCGTTATCGACGACGATGTGTGTGTGCGCGACATTCACAACTACATAGCCAATTATCACATCGGCGAAGGCACCTACATCGAAAACACAAACGTGATAGTGGTCGATGGCGAAACGACTTTCGGCAACGGCGTGCGTGTGCCGGTGATGAACGAGGGCGGCGGCCGCGAGATCCCGATTTTCGACGGGCTGTCGGCGCATTTGGCCTATATTTTGGCGTTGTATCGCCACAACCATGCCGTCATCGACCATTTGCAACAACGCATTGATGCTTACGCCGAAACGCAAAAATCGACGATGGGCGAAATAGGCAAGCATGTGCGCATAGTGAACTGCGGTTTGCTGAAAAATGTCCGCATCGGCGACTATGCCACGCTTGGCGGCACCTCGAAATTGAAAAACGGCAGCGTAAACAGCAATATCGAAGCACCTGTGCAGTTGGGCTCGGGCGTGAAATGTACGGATTTCATCATTTCGTCGGGTGTGAAAATTTCGGACTCGACCTTGGTGTCGTGCTGTTTTGTGGGGCAAGGTTGCATTATGGACAAGCACTATTCGGCGCTCGATTCGCTGTTTTTTGCCAACTGTCAAGGCATGCATGGCGAGGCGACAGCCATTTTTGCAGGTCCGTACACGGTGTCGCACCACAAATCGAGTTTGCTGATAGCTGGCATGTTTTCGTTTCTGAACGCCGGTTCGGGGTCGAACCAAAGCAACCACATGTACAAGTTGGGACCGATACATCAAGGCGTGGTGGAGCGCGGTGCCAAAACCACGAGCGACTCCTATCTGTTGTGGCCGGCGCGCATCGGCGCTTTCACGCTGGTGATGGGGCGCCACACCAAACATTGCGATACGTCGGCTCTGCCTTTTTCGTACCTCATCGAAAATGCTACGGAGAGTTATTTGGTGCCGGCCGTCAATTTGCGCAGCGTCGGCACGGTACGCGATGCCCAAAAATGGCCGAAACGCGATGCGCGTCGCGACAGCCACAAACTCGACCAAATCAATTTCAATCTGTTGAGCCCGTACACGATTCAAAAGATGATGCACGGCATCGAAGTGCTTGAAAATCTGCAAAAAGAGTGTGGCGAAATAACGGCGGAATACGCTTATCAGAATTGTCGCATACGCAATTCGTCGCTACGCAACGGCATCGCTTTGTATCGGACGGCGATTGTGAAATTTCTCGGCAATTCGTTGATCAGTCGTTTGCAAACGGGCGAGTTTGCCACGTTGGCCGATATTCGGACACGTTTGCGCCCGACGTCCGATGTGGGGTTGGGCGAATGGAGCGATTTGTCGGGATTGATAGCCCCGCAAACCGAAGTCAATCGGTTGATGGACGACATCGCTGCCGACAAATTATCGTTGGACGACATTCAGCAGCGGTTTGAAACGTGGCATCGCAATTACTACGAATACGAATGGACGTGGGCGTGCGATAAGTTGTTGAAACATTGGCAGAAAGAACTCGATGCGGTAACCATCGACGATTTGGTGCTGTTGGTTGGCGAGTGGAAAGAGGCCGTCGTGTCGTTGGATAAGATGTTGTACGACGATGCCAAAAAAGAGTTCAACCTGATGGCCAAAATTGGGTTCGGCGTCGATGGCGACGACCGCCAGAAAGTGCAGGATTTTGAATCGGTGCGCGGTCGTTTCGATAGTAACCCGTTCGTGTGCGAGGTGCTGAATCACATCGAACGCAAATCGCGTTTGGGCGACGAGGTTGTAGCCAAATTGCAGTGCGTAAAGGCTTGATGCAGATGTATTTACAGCGCTTGTCGATATTGAACTATCGCAACATTGCCGAGTGTGAGTTGCAGTTTTCGCCCAAGATAAATTGTTTTTTGGGGCGCAACGGCATGGGCAAAACCAATCTGTTGGACGTTGTTTATTATTTGTCGTTTTGCAAGAGTCATCTGAACCCGATAGATGCGCAAGTCATCAAACACGATGCCGATTTTTTTATGATTCAGGGTACGTTTGAACGTTGCGGCATCGACGAAGTGGTGTCGTGTGCCGTGAAACGCCGTGCCAAAAAACGTTTCAGACGCAATCAGAAAGAGTACGAACGCTTGTCGGATCATATCGGGTTGCTGCCTGCGGTGTTGGTGTCGCCGTCCGACTTGGATTTGGTGAACGAGGGTAGCGATGCGCGTCGTCGATTTTTGGATGTGGCCATTGCGCAGTACGACAAGCCCTATCTATCGGCGCTGATGCGCTATAATGAAGCGTTGCAAAACCGCAATGCCCTGCTGAAACGCGAGGTGCCTGCCGACGACGAGATGCTGGACATCTACGAAGAGCAGATGGCCGCCGAAGCGACTTATATTTGTGCCAAACGCGCCGATTTTATCACGGAGTTTGTGCCGCTGTTTCAGGAATTTTATCGCGCCATTGCCGGCGCCGACGAGCGTGTCGGTTTGGAATACACATCGCATGCGCAACGGGGCGATTTGCGTCAGTTGTTGCGCGATGTGCGCGACCGCGACTTGGCATTGGGCTACACCACACGCGGCGCACACAAAGACGATTTGATTTTCACGCTGGACGAATTCCCGATGAAACGCACCGGATCGCAAGGGCAGGTCAAAACGTATATCGTGGCGTTGAAATTGGCGCAATTTGTCTTTCTGCAACGCATTTGTCAAGTAACGCCCATATTGCTGTTGGACGATATTTTCGACAAACTCGATGCCGACCGCGTTACACGCATCATGCAGTTGGTGGCCGGCGACGGGTTCGGTCAAATTTTCATTACCGATACGAACAGAGAGCATTTGGACGAAATTTTGTCGCAAATCGATGGCGAAAGCCGCTTGTTTGAGGTGTCGGATGGGAAGGTGGTAAACCATGCGATGCAGTAGATGTCGGATGCCGATGCTTGATTTAATACGTTGATTTTCAGTACTGTGAATAAAATTCTGAACATCTTCTTTGTTTTGTCATTTGCTTTGATGGTACAGGCGTCGGGCTATGTTATTATCAATCAAGTGATGTACGACACACCTTTGAATGAGGTGGTTACGGTTACACCCTATAGTAATGGTGAGTTTGTCGAGTTGTATAATCCGACAGGCGATACTATCGATATAACAGGTTGGCACTTATATGGAGATGGCTATACCGAAAGTTATACTTTTGATTCTGTGAAAATGCCACCTCAAGGGTATCTGATTTTAGCCTATCGTCATAAAAAAAATGTGCCATACGCATTGGATGGTTTATATGATAGTTTTAGTACTACAGCAGGGCACATAGTCTTATATCACAACTCAATCATATTAAGCAACAGTGGTGAAACTTTGCGATTGACCAATGCACAAAACCAAGTGGTAGATGCAGTATATTACGATGGTACCTCAAATAAGCGAAATCCGGACAGATTACATGCTGAAAATGAGAATGATATTTCAGGCGATTCTTGTGTAAGCCTTCATCGTACAGAAATTCATTTTGACCGAAACGGGCAGTGTATCAATTCGCGATGGACAACAGATAAAGTCAGTTTTTTTACACACCGGTTGGGCGATGATTATGTGTTTATACCTGAACATTATTTGCTCAAAGATTCTTTGTTGTCTTTGTCGCAAAACTTTATAGTTAGTGTTACGCCATTGGATGCCACTGCGCGTGTTACCATGGACAATCATATACCATCGGTTGAAGGCGGCATACGCGCTATTACGACCATTGATTATTTTGACGGTTTGGGTAGAAAACAGGGTACTGTGATGCCTGGATTCACGCCGGCAGGGGCTAACTTATTTAGTTATCAATCTTACAATGATTTTGAAAATGTAGATAAAGTTTGGTTACCAACGCCTGTTGACAACCTTAACTTTGTAGCGGAATCGACTTTTGCCGATTTGGCAACCGGTTATCATAATGATAATCGCCCATTTATAGAATATACATACGAAAATTCGGAACAAAGGCGTTTATTGACAACCCATCAAGCAGGGACGAATTGGGCAACACATCCTGTTACATATCAGTATGGAACGGCGTATAATGACACGATCAAAGAGTTTGGCGTTGGTGCATCGGGCGACCTTATTTGCAGGGGCATATTTGTTGAAGGAGCATTGTATAAAACATGTGTGGCCGATGAAGATGGCAAGTATGTTACGACATTTACCGACAAACTTGGACGTACAATTTTGGAACGTCAGGCACATAATTACGATACTTACTATGTGTATGATGATTTGAACCGTTTGCGCTATGTGTTACCTCCTATGGCTGCCGATAGTTTGGATGTGGGCCTATACGATCCTGAAAACAGCCTGTTGGAACGGTGGGCGTATGTGTACAGATACGATGGTCGGGGCAATATAATTTATAAACGTCTGCCGGGGTGTGATGCCATAAATATGGTGTACGACCAAGCCAATCGATTGGTGGCGCAACAAGATGGCAATATGCGCAATAGGACATCGTGGTTAGTTTACAAATATGACAATATAGGGCGGGTTGTTTATACGGCATTGTTAAATCGGGATATTACGGCACAAGAGCAAAAAGAGATAGCCAACAACATGCTGTTTGAGGAAACGTTCGATACACAAAACGATTTTGCCGGTACAGGTTATACGTCTGTGTTCTTTGTCAACGAACTCGTGCCACTAACGGTAAATTATTACGACAACTATGATTTTTTAACTACATTATCGCCTGAGGTTGGCGAACAATTAACTGCGACAGCATTTGAAACATACGACCAACCTGTCAGTTCTGTTCATGGGCGATTGACAGGTAGCCGCGTGTATCATCTGTATGATACTGCCTATCAAGTTACTGCTAACTACTACGACTACCAAGGACGTTTGATACAGCAGTGTGCCACCTCCCCCATGGGAGGGTACAATCGCACATGCACGGCTTACAATTTTGACGGAACCATCAGTCGTGCGTTGATGCAATATCACAATGAGCGTGATAGCCTGATGGAACGCTATGCGTACACCTACGACCATGCAGGTAGATTATTAACAACCACCTATCAAATAGATACCTTGCCATCGATTTTATTGGTGCGGAATGTGTATGACGAATTGGGACGATTGGCGCAAAAAACTCGCCACAACGACAGTGATACCACGACTTACGGCTACAATATGCACGATTGGCTGACAGACATAGCGAATAGTCAATTTACGGAGCACATTGTGTACAACGGCAGTGCGGCTGCCAACGCGTACTACAATGGCAACATAGCGCAAACTATGGTACAACACGATGCTGTGCCGGTGTGTACCAACTACACCTATGACGAGGTAAACCGCCTGACATTGGCACAAAATGCCGACCATGCCACGCTGCGGGAGGCATTTGCCTACGACAAGATGGGCAATGTGTTAGAGTTGCGACGCGACAGCATCGACCACTTATCCCTAACGTATAGCGGCAACCAATTGATACAAGTAAGCGATGCGCATGATAACTGCATGCACGCCACGGAGTATCGCGATTTAGAAACCGCCATGCCCCAAGAGATGGCATACGATGCCAATGGCAACCTGCAGTATGATTTGGATCGCCGGATTTCTGCCATTCACTATAATTTACTAAATTTGCCGGAGCTGATTTGTTTTATGGACGGACGTAAAATAGTGAACCTATACGATGCAGCAGGGCGCAAACATGGCACCGGGTACTATGTGCAAGATGACAGCCTGCCGGCGTACTCCACTTGGTACGACGGCCACTACGAACGAACGGACTACGCCGATACACTTGTGCCGAGCCTCTGCCGCGTGCACCACGCCGAAGGCTATGTGAGCCGTGGCCGCGAAGCATCCACACCGCCCGTTATCCACTACTACCACCGCGACCACTTGGGCAACACCTGCGTGGTGTGGAATGCTACGGCCGACAGTGTAGTGCAGCGCACGCTGTACTATGCCGGCGGCATGCCCATGGCTGGCAGCACAGGGCAGCCGTATCAGCCCTACAAGTATAATGGCAAAGAGTTTGTAACCGCGTATGGTTATGATACTTATGATTATGGTTTCCGAAATTATTACCCTGCTGTAGGTAGATTCACTTCCGTTGATCCTCTTGCTGAACAATATTATAGCATTTCGCCTTACGCGTATTGTAAAAATAACTCTGTAAACCGCATAGACCCTAACGGGCTGGACGATTATAGATATGATGATAAAACAGGGGATTTTCATCTAATGAAGCAAACTGATGATAAAACGGATAGAGTGTTAGGATACCACTTAAACAAAGAGACAGGAGAATACGAACAAAATACCAAATGGTATCAGACTAAAACACGAATGGAGATGGTTGAAAAAGGTATTTTAAGCGATGGCGTTAATTTTATGATCAACAATAACGTTATTGCTGTAGGTGGAGAAGGACAAGCCTCTGTAGATGGTGTAGAAGCATTCGTTGTAAACTTGTCAGATATGGTTGGAAAAGAAATCGGTGGCGCATATTTTTCAAAAGATGGTATAGGTTCAACAACACATATTTCCATAGGAAGATATAAGAATAACGGCTACAAAATAACCAAGGGAGGATATGGTCATACATTATGGAATAAATTATACCCTAATTCAAAATTGGAAAACAGTTTAACAGGTTTCTTCCATACACATCCGAGTGGAGCAAATATCAGTGTTTCAGACAGGACAAAACCATCTCAACAAGACAAAACTAGTCGGGATGAGGCTCTTAAAATTATGCCAAATTTACAATTTTATATTCTTACACACCCTATAAATTACGGCGATAAATTTCCACTTAAAATCCCTTATACAACATGGCCATAATAATAAAGTGCGTTCATTATGAAAACTAAAACGATAATAGTCTTATCTCTGTTTTTGTTAATATGTGGTTGTTCTTCTACAAAGAAAATAGTAATGACAACAGATGAAAATTTGCAAGAAGTGGTGATAAAGATAGCTATTCAAGATTTTTCAACCAAATGTAATTTGTTTAAGAAAGATTCTGTTTTTAGCGTTTTTTTTCATGATAGCGTGTTTAGTAAACCAACTTTAATACCAGTTACTAATGGAGAATATAAAGATGGACGAACTCACCAATGGAAAAAAGGAAACTTAATTGACGGAATAGTAAGTGTAGAAATTGGGAGTAATGATGGTTATCAATTATATTATTCAGAACAAACGAAAAGTAAATTACCAACAAGATATATAATAAAAGATGGTAAGCTATTTTATTGGTGGGATAAAAATAATATCGTTACTGAAGAAATAATAGCAGTATTGTGGAGATATAATATGTTGCAAACATATAGTATAATCCCTGACTTTTCCATTGATGATAGTCAAAAAGGCGCACATTATTACTTTTGTAAGAACGATTTATTTAAATACAATAGAGTCGTTACAAATATTGGGCTTGAACATTACAAACCGCCCAAATTAACATGCAACTAAAGAAACAACCCTTATAGTTCAACGGAACAAATGGTGGCTTAGGAATACGAAAGTGAACAGGATGTTTGCTGATGATTCACAATGGAATTTTTAATAATGTAATGCATGGAGTCTAAAAGAAGTTCAGTTCGAGTAACACGAACGGAACTTCAACTAGTGCCTTTATAAGGCGTAATAAGTCCTGTACCTATTATCAGAAAATAACAATGAGATAATATGAGAACATATATCATTATGGGTTTAATTTCCTTGTATGTATTGATGTGTTGTGCTTGTGGAAGCAAGAACACTAATCAGACAGAGCACGTTTTCTAACAATCAGATACTTTGCAGTTAATTATGCATACGGACAATAATTTTGCAACAGTGTTTCTACATGTTGAATTTGCAGAAAAAGTAGAGGTGTTTGATAGTCCTAACGGAGAAATAATGACATCTGTTCAAAATAATATATCTGAAGAAGATTACGTGATGTTTGATTTATTGCACAAACCAGATAATATGTATTATGTAATAGCTTATAGTGGGCTTACAGACAGGGTCTTAGCAATTGGTTGGATTCCTCAAAATACTAATATAGGGATTTATTCGGCTGCTTATGGAGACTTACATTTAAATGCCATTTACTAGAAAGCGAGTTATTATTACTGAAAAAGTTTATAACCCTAGTATATCTGAATTCTTGATTTTGATGGCAGATGGTTAAAAGTAAGAGTTAAAATAGATGATAAGTTTTATATTGGCTGGTTGCCTCCTGAAATGCAATGTGCAAACCCATATACAACTTGTAGTTAATAATAGTTGTTGTATTAGAAAAACGTGTTACCTGTGTCGCTCAAACCTAAACACACTTGACCATTGAAGGTAAAAAAGCAGGATTAGACTCTCGTAATGTAAAACAATTTGAATTTAAAAACTCTAAAGGAGAAAACGTTACTATTAGACAAGATAAATCCACGACCTATCCTGATGGTGGAAGTCAGCCCAATCATTACAATGCAGGGAAAGAAAAAAAGTTAGATCAACATCATAATTATTAAAACTTAAAAAGAGATGATAGAAATAAATAAAATAAAAGAAATCTATAAAGGGCATTATCAAGTTATTCTAAATTTTCCAAGTTCAAATGATTTATTAAAAATTTTAGATACATCTTATAAATATGTATGGAATATTGAACATATTGAAAATTCAATAGAATGGGAAAAATATGATTATTATCTATACAATAAACGGATAAAATCCCACTCTATTTTTGCTAGAAATATAGAAATGGAATATTTAATGGAAACGTCAGATTTTTTGCAATTCATTCCTAATATTCATCAAACGATTAAAATTATACAAACGAATGCCATTCCTCCTGATTACCTAAACATCAAACAATTAACTGGTAAAAGAAAGTATGATTTATTACAAAACAAGATTGATTATTTGTTTGAATTAGAAATGCCAGGCGCAGTAGATTTTGCTCCAATCATAAGTCCAAATATTAAATTTTTGGAAAATATTATAAGAAAATTTAGTTAGTATTGTTATGTGTGTTGCTTATTGTACAATTATATTAAATATATCTACTCGTTCTCCTGACACAAATTTACAGACCTTCGGATATGGTTTTTGCGAAACATTCAGCATTTAGTTATGAAGATTTGTATAGCGATAAATATGGTGCTGATTTTGGTGCTAACTATTTTGATTCTAACCGTGAACCAACGTTTGGAGAACAATTGGAGAGTTATTTTAATAGTGTTTTAAAAGCAACTAAACCTCAAAACGCCCAATTTACATTACCACTTGAAGACATACAAGAAAATAAGTAGGACAAATGGTTCGTCTTTCCCTGTTATACTGATAAAAATTGAAGTGCACCCCAAAAGTTAGACAAAAAACTTTTGTAAAAGATGCGAGTTCA
>JBJECE010000024.1:0-47795 GCA_051870755.1 Paludibacteraceae bacterium
CACAAGGACGATATTTTCGACCTTGATAAAATACCTATTGAGGTGTTGGATAATGCTTGGAAACGTTATCATCCATATTTATTCACTATTGACCATCATCATCCATTATCTAATAGATTGGTTGTTGAAGGAAACACGCATAAAGAAAAATTGCAGACTATAAAAAATATAATAACTAAAACGTTTCCAATTCCATCTGAAAATTTTTTAATTGTTGAAGGAAATCATGGACTTTATGCTGCAGTTTTAATTGCATTGTTAGATGATAATATAGATGTTATTGAAACGGCAATGGAAGAAAAAGGTTTTTTCAGAAGTCAGCCGACAAATGAACAACTGTTATCAGATAGAAAAAATAGAAAATGGTTAGATGTACGATTTGAACCAACATCTCCTGATGATATAACAGAAGAAATTCACAGAAGATATAAATATATATATCATTTGACGCCGAGTATATTTTCAGATAACATTCTTAAAAATGGATTTTTACCATCGAATAATAACTCTAATTATAGGTATTCAGAGGATAGAGTATATTTTATGGTAGGAAAAATAAATAATCAATATGTTCAAGAATTAGTCAATACGCTTTATAATCAAGCAAAAAATAAGGATATTGATAATTTAACTAATGAATACACACTTTTCACACTTGACTTGAGTTTAATTAAAAACGATATTAGGTTTTTTTATGATATAAATGAACCAAAGGGCGCATATACAAAGCAACCTATACCACAATCAGTTATTAGTGTAGTAGATAAATTTGTAGTAAATGCCATTACATGCAATTTATAAACTTTTTATAAATCACTCTATATTAGCCGTATGAAAAAACACTTATTTCTTTTTATTCCGTTATTGGCTTTCGTGTGCGCCTTGCTCAATTACCGCGGCGCGCAATATGATATTGAATATGACACATGGTGGGAGCAGGCGCACCATTTGCAGCAGTCAGTTATCAATTTGGTGTGTCCATCGACTGTTCCTGCACCTTGGACTGAGTTAACCGATTGTTTCGGCAGGACATATTGCGATAGCGAGTGGCATTATTATGACCGAGATGACAATCTGCATTTCAACTTTTCACGCCTTATTGTGCTTGCCTTTTGGTACGCCTACGTCTTCATCGGACCATGGGTGCTGATTTGGCTAATCTACAAACAAATAACACCCAAAGACCACAAATAGCATGGAATTAAAAAACTGAATCATGTCTTTAGATTATTATCATAGAAGAAAAGTGCGTTTCCACGGATGGGAGTATCTGTTGGATGACGAGGAGCGTACCGCTTGGATTGCCAAAGGCAAGATAAAACGCGTGCGTCGTTATCGTATCCCCACCTCGGTCGTTATCGAGGGCAAGGAGTACCGTATCGAATCGGTTGAGATAGGGGCATTCCGCCATACCAAGACCCTCCGACATCTGGTGATACCGGACGGTATCCAACGTGTTGATGAATACAACTTCAGTTTTTCTAACTCGCTCCGTAGCATATATATTGGCAAAGACGTGGACTATATAAGCAGTTGGCTGTTTCATCACAATCACAAACTGCGTACCTTCGTTATCTCTGCGGACAATCCGCACCTTTTTATGGAGAACGGTATCGTTTATAGCAAGGATGGCACCATTGCACTATGCGCCATCTTTCAGTCGCGCCACCTGCACATAAGAGAGGGCGTTATGCATATTGAGAACGTGGCTTTCTGGTGGAACCCGCGGTTGGAACAGGTGGATTTCCCTGCCTCGCTGCGCAAGATTGGCGACAATAGTTTTGCTGGCTGCTCGCGGCTAAAGAGTGTAGTGTTGCCCGAGGGATTCGAAGAGTGTGTGGTGCAGAGTTTTGAAGAGAACAAAGGCTTAGAGTCGGTTGACCTGCCTTCCACGATGCCGATGCTCCACTGGGACACATTCCTTGACTGCCCGAATCTGCACACGATGCGTATCCGCACCAAGGAGGTGTTGCTCGTAAAGGCGCATTCTGAAGATGACAAAGACGAATTTGAAAAGATGGTTTCTCAATACGATATCTTTGTCCCATCACATCTGATAGACGCATATCGTCAACACCCCCAATGGGGCAAGTGCCGAAGCATCAATAGTTTAGATACCAAGCACTCAACTCTCAAGTGAAGTGCATGGCTTTGTTCAAACAGAAAGCAATAATGCTCGACGATGCTCTTAATAGTGTTGAAGATTTAGATGATTTGGTTAACGAATATAATGTCTAAACAAAAATCATTAACATTGGAATTTCAAATATGGAAATAATATTGTATATTTGCATAATGGCAATATGTTTATTACAACTTAATTAAATTTTTAGAATTATGGAAAGGGATAAAAGTTTTGAATTAATGACAGAAGAGGATATTGCTTTTTTTGAGGCATTTCACAATTGTAAAACAGACGAAGAGATAGATGCCTTAATTGAACAAGAACGTAAATTAAATGAATCTCGTAAAAATAATGACATTCCTCATCTTGATATGACATTGGAAGAATTTTGTGAAAGATACAATTGCACAAAATTGGATGATATAATGAAAAAATATGGTTTTTAATTATGATTATTATATGTTCAGATATATCAAACAAACAAATAGATGAAATATATACAAATAAATATGTATACGATAGATATGGTCATTTTACTCAACAATTCATCAATTGGAATAGTTTAAATAAATTTAGTTATGGATGAAATGTTAAAAAAAACTAATAGAAGAGGAAGCAATGCTTGTTAAGAAACAACAAAGTCAATTGCACGAAGGGGAAATACAGTTATCACCAAAGATTGACATTGAGGAATGCCTCCGTAATGGAGGTATCACGGCTGATGACTATAGAAAAAAACATCTTAAAGAATCTCCAAACCAATCAAAAGGTTTGGTGGTGGAGATTTCAAGAATAAATACAAAAGATAATGGACAATTATTCCCATATAATGCTTGGGAAATCAAGATATGGCGTGATGACCATAATCCGCCACATTTTCACATCATCAAAAATGGTTGGAACGTGAGTTTCTATATCGAAAATGGCGAAGTATATCAAATAGAAACTCAAGGTAAAGATGATAAAATATATACATATATGATAACAAATGTCAAAGAATGGTTACAAAACGAATGTGCTATTTTGCCAAAAGTGACAAATCAACAAAATGCAAAAGCACAATGGGAGCAAATTCATGGATAAGATGTAAATAATAATATGACAAAGACAGAACCAACAATAGATATAACGAAAGAATTTGTCAAGGAAAAATTCAAGGAGTATAATGAGTTGTATTTCAATGGAGAATTGAAAATGCCGA
This sequence comes from Paludibacteraceae bacterium, assembly GCA_051870755.1. Lineage (GTDB taxonomy): Bacteria > Bacteroidota > Bacteroidia > Bacteroidales > Paludibacteraceae > W0P28-013. The sequence goes on from JBJECE010000024.1 coordinate 3,327, forward strand.
AAATAACATTGATTGATGGTACTAAATATGCTGGAACTTTTACTTGTAGACATAACAAAACAACAGGAAAACTATACGAACAAGAAATAGGGATTGCTTATAATGTACTTTGGAATATTAAAACGTTCGAGAATACTTTGGTACATGAAATGATACATTATTATGTTAATACTAAAGAAGTGAATCCATTGAAAGGGGATTTTCAACATTGTGGGTTGTTTTGGAAAATGAAAATTAAACTAAATTGGAAGTATGGGTTACATATTAAGAATAGGGATACACACTTAAAGCTAAAAAACGAGGATTAACAAAAACAGCGAAACAACTGAAAATCAATCATTTCGCCATTGAAAAGTTGCCTTAGTAGGACTCGAACCCACACAGACAGAACCAGAATCTGTAGTGCTACCATTACACCATAAGGCAGTCGCATTTGCGCTGCAAAGGTACAACTTTTTTTGAATCCGACAAAGTTTTTCGACTATTTTTTATAATTTTGTCGGCGAATTAAATGAATGATGATTATGATACACGTTGGAGATAAAGTTAGATTTCTGAATGCGGCCGGCGGTGGGGTCGTTACGGGATTTCAATCGAAAGATGTGGCACTGGTGCGCGATGAGGACGATTTCGAAATTCCCACGCATGTGCGCGATTTGGTGGCTGTGGTCGAAACGGATCAGTATAATTTCCCGACTGCCGACAAACCCATGCCGCCGGCATACGCCGAACAACCACAAACGGCCACACAGCCTGCTGATGAGGACGATGACGAGCCGACATTGCCGCCATACGCTTTCAACGAGCGCGACGAAACGCCCGAAGGCGAACAACTGAGCATTTATTTGGCGTTCGTGCCAACCGATATCAAACAATTGCAAACGTGCGATATGGATGTATATCTGGTGAATGATAGTAATTACTATCTGAATTTCAATCTGTTACATTGTGAACTTGATGCCGAAGTGGTAGAACAGAATAGGATAGAACCGCAAACAAAGTTGCTGTTGCAAACGATAGATAAAACGGCTTTGAACGGTTGGGAAAATGTGCGCTTTCAGGCGCTCGCTTACAAAAGGAAGCCTTTCGCGCCCAAACCGGCTGTCGATGTGGAGTTGCATATCAATCCGGTGCGATTTTACAAACTGCATAGTTTTGGCAGTAACGATTTTTTCGAACACGACGCATTGTTGGTGACGGTGGTCGAGCGCGATGTGTTCGACCTTGATATGCAGATTGACGCAAATGCCTTGCTACAAGCCATTTTGCAAAAGAATATGGCGCACGAAAAACCACGTGTTTTCAAATCGTCAAAACAACCACAACCTGTAGTTGAAATCGATTTGCACATCAATGCGCTGCTCGACAATACGAATGGCATGACTAATGCTGATATGTTGCAATATCAACTGGATAAGTTTCATAGTGTGATGCGCGAGTATGCCAAACGTCGCGGCCAAAAAATCATCTTTATCCACGGTAAAGGCGAAGGTGTGTTGCGTGCCGCCATCGAAAAAGAGTTGAAAACGCATTATCGTACCTGCTATTTCCAAGATGCCTCGTTTCAGCAATATGGTTTTGGGGCTACACAGGTAACCATTCGATGAGATAAAAATGCTCTCCCGAAAAAAACAAAAAAGCCTGCTGTTGGCAGGCTTTTTGTTTGCATGTAACGTCGTGTGCGGTTATTGTTTTACAAAAGTGCAACCATCGATAACGATTTGAGTGTCATCAATATAGCCGGTAAATTTTTTGACGTTTCCAACGCTGCAAAAGGTGCTGTCGGGTGTTTCGTTGGCCAACAATTCGCCTGCAATGGTTTGCGCATCGATGGTGTAGAATCCGTGTGTTTGCACCGAGTCGTACACAGCCATCCAAAGGTCGCACGAAACGAACGACAGTGTGATTTGACCATCGTGGCAAGGCGCTGCCCAAGTCGTGCCAGACAGGTTGTGCAGGCACACATCGTCGGTAATGCCTTCGCTCATGAAACCTTCGGGACAGCCCGTCAGGCAACAGACGGCGCTGATGCCAATAATCAACTTTGCAAATCGATAACGCATTGGTATTTAGATTATTGTAACCGCAGTACCAAGGCCGAGCGACTCGGGATGTACAACTTGAGCCATTCTTTATTTTTCAGATGGCTGGGTTGTGTGTAGTGCGTTACGCTGTCATCGCTAAAGCCGAAACCGCCAAATGCTTTGCTGTCGGTGTTCAACACGACTTTGTATGCGCCTTTTTTCACCAAAATGCCGTAGTCGGTAAACGATTTTTGCCCGTTGAAGTTGAATACGAAAAGCAGGTCTTTGCGCTTGTACGCCACCAGTTGGTCGCCTTCGTTGTCCCACACTTTCTCGATGGACGATTCGTTGAATTTTTTCTCGTTTTCGATGAGTGCCACCATGGCTTTGTCAAATTCGTTCAGGTCGTGGTAGAGTAGTTTCTCGTTATCGACCAATTCCCATTGCCGACGTGCGTATTTGTACGACCAGCCGTTGCCTTCGCGTGGGAAATCGATCCATTCCGGATGTCCGAACTCGTTGCCCATGAAGTTGAGGTAGCCGCCATTGATGGTCGAAGCCGTGATGAGGCGAATCATCTTGTGGAGCGCTATGCCGCGATTGACCATAAATGTTTCGTCGCCTTTCTGCATGTGCCAATACATGTCGGCATCGATGAGGCGGAAGATGATGGTTTTGTCGCCTACAAGCGCTTGGTCGTGGCTTTCGGCGTACGAGATGGTCTTTTCGCCGGCGCGTCGGTTGGTCATTTCCCAGAATATATGGCCGGCTTTCCAATCTTCGTCTTTCACCTCTTTAATATATTTGATCCAGAAATCGGGTATTCCCATAGCCATGCGGTAGTCGAATCCCATGCCGCCGTCGCCGAACGGAACAGCCAATTCGGGCAGACCGCTCATCTCTTCGGCAATGGTGATGGCATTCGGGTTGACTTCGTGGATGAGTTTGTTGGCCAACGTCAGGTAGCAGAGTGCATCGCCATCCTGATTCATGTTGTAATAGTCGCCGTAGTTGCCAAAGTCTTGTCCGAGTCCGTGATTGCGATAAATCATCGACGTTACGCCGTCGAAACGGAATCCGTCGAAATGATATTCTTCGAGCCAGAATTTGCAGTTCGATAATAGGAAATGCAGCACTTCGTTTTTGTTGTAATTAAAACACAACGAATCCCATGCCGGATGTTCGCGACGGTCGCCGCCGTGGAAATATTGATACGGTGTGCCGTCGAAACGCCCAAGTCCCTCGACTTCGTTCTTGACAGCATGGCTGTGTACAATGTCCATAATGACGGCAATGTTGTGCTTGTGGGCTTCGTCGATGAGGGCTTTCAACTCGTCGGGCGTACCGAAACGCGACGAGGCCGCAAAGAAACTCGACACATGATAGCCGAACGAGCCGTAGTAGGGATGTTCCTGAACGGCCATTATCTGAATGCAGTTGTAGCCGTCGGCAATGATGCGCGGCAGTACGTTTTCGCGAAATTCGGTGTATGTGCCCACTTTCTCTTGGTTGGTGGCCATACCGATGTGGCATTCGTAAATCATCAACGGCTGTGTCTGTGGCTTGAAATGTTTCACCTTAAATTTATAAGGGTGTTCGGGCGCCCACACTTGTGCCGAAAAGATTTTGGTGTTGTCGTCCTGCACCACGCGACGTGCCCAAGCCGGTATGCGTTCGCCGCAACCGCCGTTCCACTCGACAAGCAGTTTGAATAAATCGCCGTGTTGAAGCGCTTTTTCGGGGAAGCGACCTTCCCAAATGCCGTTGTCGATGGGGTAGAGACGAAAATCTTCGCTCTTCTGCCAATTATTGAACGTGCCGATAACGTAAATGGCGGTGGCGTTGGGCGCCCATTCGCGCAAGTACCAACTGCGTTTGATTTTGTGCAGCCCGAAATAGAGATACCCCGAGGCAAAGTCCGATAACGAACGATTCTGCACACCGAGCAACTCTTTTTCTTTGCGAATGGCATACTCGTGACGACCGCTTATGGCCATGGCAAAAGGTTCCAACAGCGGATCGTCTTGAATGATTTTTAGCGATTGTTCCATTATATTTGATATTTTTTTTGTTATATTCTGATTTTAACAACAAGTTTGCGTAGTGTGTCGTCAGTCATGGCCGGTGCGTGCGCATCGTTCGGAAAAAACACCACGAATTGTCCGCATCTGACGGGAATGACAGTGTCGTAGGCATCGTCGAAAAAGACGATGTCGCGGGCAGCATCGTATGGCGCTGTCGGGTACTGACACGCGTCGAGCGGTTTCCAACCGATGGATTCGGTACCCGACAATGGCAACTGAATGTCGATATATTGTCGATGGGCTTCAAGCGGTGCGTGCTGTCGGCCTTGTAAGGTTGCTAAATCGATGTACACATCTGTGCCGTTGAGTTGTTGCCGGCCATCGGGAATCGCCGCTAAATCTGTGTGTAACAGATAGTTGAATACCGATGCAAACTGCGGATGCAGGCTGACGTAGTTGTGGGCATTATTTAGCGTATCGAGAATCATTCTTTCAAATTTAATTTGCGATTCAAAATATTTTGCCGTGCCGTCGCGTGCTGACGCAAGGTTTCCAAGTGGGCGATGTCGGCCAAAACGGTTGCCAAACGATAGGTTTCGACAAAGGCTTTGCGTTCGTCTTTGCTTGGCAGATATGTGTAGTTGTGTTTGTTGCCGACGAATGTGATTTTGACCGGCTCGTCTTGGTGGGCTGTCCAAAATTCAGGCCAAGTGCCTATCGCGTCGGGGGCTATCAGTGCGGTTTCGTGTGTTACGCCCAAGTCGGTATAGGTGTGTTTGTCGGCGGCGGCAATGGGTTGGGTGTCGGCAAAAAAGTCGCCGACCGATATGCGCAGCCGTTCATAGTCGATCGGGTTGCCGCAATAGTGCGCCGTGAGAAATAGTTGGCCGCGCTCGTTGGTGAATGGTTTGACGTAACTGCGTCCCAGATTCCATTCGTTGCGCAATATATTATAGGTGAATGTGCCGTATGGTTGGTATTGTGTGCTTTTTTCGTATTTGAATGGCCGTGTCAGTTGGTTTACTTCGTCGGTTTTGATGGGCAGTAAACTATCGACATAGCGCAGATTGCGGTCTGTTTCGCACAATTCGATGCGCCATGCTATGGTGTCGGCTTGGCGGCGATAGTGTACCAGTTGCGGGAAGTTGCTGTGTATCGAGTCCAATTGCCATTTGGCGGCTTCGAAATGCCCTGTAGCATACAGCGTGGCTGCCGAATCGATAAACGCTTGGGCGCGTTCTTCGTCGGTGGGCTTGCCGGCGCAACTTGCCAACAGACACAAAATGCCGTATATGCCGATGATTGATTTTTTCATTCCAATTGCAATTCGTTCAATATCGCGGTGGCGCGGATAACGTCTTTTTCGAATACGCACAGACGTATGCCGCCTGTTGTTGAGCCAAACATCGGATGGAGTTGCACGCAGTTGCTTTGGTCGGTCATGGCGGCTATGCCGTGTTGGCGCAGCGCGTCGGTTGCCAATAGGGCGGGCGCAAGCGTGTCGAAAGTCCGTATTACTATGATGTGGTCGCCGTTCATGGCTTAATTCAATTTGTGTATAATCAGTCCCGAACGTAGTTTTGGCTCGAACCACGTTGTCTTTGGCGGCATTATGTTGCCACTATCGGCAATGTCGATTATCTGTTGCATCGAAACGGGGTAGAGTGCCAATGCCATGCGCATTTCGCCACTATCGACACGGCGTTTCAACTCGCCCAAACCGCGTATGCCGCCCACAAAGTCGATGCGTTTGTCGCTGCGTAAGTCTTTGATTCCGAGTATTTTGTCTAAAATTAAATTCGACGATACGGTTACGTCCAACACGCCGATTGGGTCGTGGTCGTCGTAGGTGTCGGGGTGCGCTGTGAGCGAATACCAATGTCCACCGAGATACAACGCGAAGTTGTGCAACCGCTCGGGTTTGTAGATGTCGCAGCCTTTGTCTTCGATGTCGAAATGTTCGGCCACTTTGACCAAAAACTCGTTGTCGCTCAGGCCGTTCAGGTCTTTCACGACGCGGTTGTAGTCGATTATTGTCAGTTGGTTGTCGGGGAAACAGACGGCCAAAAAGTAGTTGTACTCCTCGTCGCCGCGGTGATGCGGATTTTGCAGGCGTTTTTCGTTACCGACCAAGGCTGCCGCTGCGCTGCGGTGATGTCCGTCGGCAATGTACATGGCCGGCATGTCGGCAAAAATGTGTGTGATTTGTTGTATGGTTTCGTTGTCGTCGATGACCCAGAAGTGGTGTCCGAATCCGTCGGGCGTTACGAAATCGTATTCCGGTGTTTGTGCGGTGATGCGTGCCACGATGGCGTCCAACGTGTCGTTGTGCGGATAGGCGAAGAACACCGGTTCGATGTTGGCGTTGTTCACGCGCACATGTTTCATGCGGTCTTCTTCTTTGTCGCGGCGTGTCAGTTCGTGTTTTTTGATTTTTCCGGTCATGTAGTCGTTTACGGCGGCGGCTACACACAGACCGTATTGTGTGTGCCCGTTCATGGTTTGGGCATAGACGTAATAGTGTTCAGCGGCATCTTGCACCAACCAGCCGTTGTCTTGAAATTTTTGAAAATTTTCGGCGGCTTTGGCATACACGCGTTCATCGTGTTCGTCAGTTCCGACGGGGAAGTCGATTTCAGGCTTGATGATATGGTACAACGACATGTCGTTACCTGCGGCTTCGGCGCGCGCTTCGTCGGAGTTCAATACATCGTACGGACGCGACACGATGCGTTCTACCAGATTTTTTGGCGGGCGTACACCCTTGAATGGTTTGATGATGGCCATAATTTTGTGTTGTTGAACATAAAGCGTACAAAGTTACTCAAAAAAAATGGAACGGCGGTCATAAAAATGTTTTTTTTTGTCTTTTGTGCTGCAAATAGTCGATTTTGCCGACAGAACCATCTCTAAAATAGCTCTTTTCGGCCAAAAAATGCAACAATATTTGATAACTTGCATGTTTTTTGTTATCTTTGCAATCTGTTTTTGGGCAAAATCGAAAACTAATCATAAACTCTAAAAATTTTATCACAATGAAAAAAACACTCTTTTTATCAGCAATGTGTTTGGTGGCGGTGGTTTGCTTGTTTAGCAGTTGCGCCCCCGAAGAACAACCGATCGACGAATCACTGTTTATCGGCAAATGGCAGTCGGGTTCCTTGTACGAAAAGTATGAAGCCAACCACACCGGCACAACGTGGGACACAGCCGACGATGTAACCGAAGCCGAAGCACAAAAATTCACTTGGACGTTGGAAAAAAACATCTTGACGCAAATCCACATCATGGAAATGACGGACGAGGGAACTGTGCCTAAAGTTTATACCGTAATCACGCTCAATGCTACCACGTTGAAGTACGAAGACGACTTCGGCAACCAAAAAACATTTACCAAAGTACAGTAAGAATCCGGTATGAAAAAAGCACTGAAAATCACAGGCTGGACGCTGCTGTCGTTGCTGGCTGTGGTGCTTATTGTGGTGTGTGTGGCTGTGTATGTGGTCTTTACGCCCGAACGCCTTACGCCCATCGTTCGTAAATATTTGCCGCAGTTTGTAACGTGCGAGGCCTCGCTCGACGAAGCCGATTTGACCTTTTTCAGCACATTTCCCGAATTTGGCGTGCGCTTGCACAATGTCTGCCTGAAAAATCCGTTGCCCGGATCGCCGTCCGACACGTTGGCCAATATCGACAACCTGACGGCAACCATTGACGTTTGGCAGTTCCTCGCCGACGATGCACTTGTTGTCAATGCAGTGATGCTCGAGGGCGGCTATGCCAACATCTACACCGATACGCTCGGGCGGACAAACTACGACATTGTGGTCGCTTCCGACGACGAACCGGACACCACAGCCACCGAATTGCCTTTCGATGTGCTGAATATTCATGCGGTGAAAATTGCCGATTTGCGTGTCCGCTATACCGACGACCAAAACCGCATGCACGCGTCAATCGACGATGTGCAGGCGAGCGTTAGCGGCAATTACGCCGAAACGGATATGCTGGCCGATGTGTCGTTGCAGTTACAAAATGTGTTGTTTGCCACTACCGATACTACACGCATCGATGTGCAAGTGCCGCAAGTAACATTGCGTACCAAAGCGGCACTGACCGGCAATGATGCACAAGCAGCGGTGGCGCTCGATTTGCAGCGTGTGAACTGTGCCATCGCTGGAGACCAAATGTTGCAACAAGCTGATATTCAGGCCACGCTGCCATTGACGGCCAATTTGGATACGATGCTGGTGCGGCTGCAAAAGGCCGAATTGGCGTTGGCCGACCACCAACTGACACTCGACGGGTGGGCGCAAATGCGCGATACAAATGTCGTAATGGATGTCGATTTCGCAACAGACGAGTGGCAAATAGAAAAAGTCATTGCCTTGATTCCGCCAACGTATGCCGACCTGCTCGATGGTATTGATGTGAAAGGCAATGTGGCTTTATCAGGTTGTGTGTCAGGTGTTTATAATTCTGAAACGCTCCCGCAAATTACGGCTAATGTCGATTTGCGCAAGGCCAAAGTGGCTGTCGATGGCGTGCCGTACAAATTGTACGATGTAGGCGCCAAAGCCACGGCTCATCTCGACTTGAACGATGGCGCTGTGTCGGATGCCGTCATCACGCAACTGACTGCGAAAACGGGCACTTGTAGCGTACAAGCCGATGGGCGCGTGAATGACCTGCTGGGCGCATTGCGTTGCAATTTGCACCTCAAAGCCGACATCAATCTGCCCGAATTGGCACCGGTAATTCCTGCCGATTTGAATGTAGCACTTGCCGGCCGCACCAAGGCCGATGTGCAGGCAAAATTTGCATTAGATGATGTGCTGGCACTCAATCTCGACAAAATAGTGGCCAATGGCACGCTGAATTTCAGCGATTTAGATGTCGTTTACAACGACAGCATTTTTGTCAAGGCGCCGGCACTGACGTTACAGGCCTCGCTGCCAAGTCAGGGCAAAAATCGTGCTTTCAAAGAGATGTTGCAGGCGCAAATCGCATCGCCCGACTTGCGTGTCGAAATGCTTGGCACGCTGGACGCCGCACTGACCGATGCCGCCCTGACGGTGGCTACATCGAATCTGCTCGACACTACGCAGATGTTGTCGGCTACGTGCGCTTTCGAAATGCAACATTTGGTGGCGCACATGGACACAATTTCGGCCGATGTGGCATCGCCGCGCGGCAAAATTACCTTGTCGCCGAGTCGTCGCAATGCCAAAAATCCGCGTTTGCAATGCTCGTACAGCAGCGAAACGTTGGCTGCCAACATGGGTTCGGCACTCGACGTCAAAACAAAACACATCGACATTTCGGCATCGACCACTTACGACGAGACGCAAGATAACCTCTATCTGAAATGGAATCCGACCCTCAAAATCGACTTTAACGACGGGCGTTTCCGTATGGCCGGCATCGAGCCCGAAATTCAGATACCGGCGATCAAATTTGCTTTCACGCCGCGCAAACTGACCATCGACGACAGCCGCATCGTCATCGACCGATCCGATTTTAGCCTGACCGGCGAAGCACGCAATATCCGTAAGTTTATGAAACACAACGGTTTGCTCGAAGGCGAGTTCAATTTCGTGTCGGAACAAACCGACATCAATCAACTGCTTGATTTGGTCAATGGCTTTGGCAGTACCGACTCGACACAAACGGCCGAAACGCCAGAACCGGCCGGCGACGAACCTGCTGTGGAACAACAAGATAATCCGTTTATGGTGCCAAAAGGTGTCGATTTAACGCTGAATACGCACATCAAGAATGCGCTGTTTGCCGACAACCATCTGCAAAACATCGCCGGCAAACTGACGGTGAAAGATGGCGTGCTGGTGCTCGAACAGATGGGTTTCACGTGCGAAGCGGCCGAAATGCAACTGACGGCCATGTATCGCAGCGAACGGCGCAACCACCTGTTTGCCGGTCTCGACTTCCACCTTATTAATATCGACATCAAACAACTGATACACATGGTGCCGAATGTCGATACCATTTTCCCGATGCTCAAATCGTTCGAAGGACGGGCACAATTCCATTTGGCTGCCGAAACCTATCTGAAATCGAACTACGACCTGAAAATTTCGACACTGCGTGGTGCCGCCGCCATCGAAGGCAAAGACCTCGTGTTGCTCGATAGCGAAACATTTGCCAAAATAGCCAAACCGCTGTTGTTCAACCGAAAAACGAAAAATTTGGTGGACAGCATCAGTGTGGAGGCGACCGTTTTCCGCGACGAAGTCGATTTGTACCCGTTCGTTATGTCGATGGATAAATATTCGGCGGTGGTGGGCGGTCGGTACGACCTTGCCAACAACTACAATGCGCACATCGAAACCTTGTCGCCCATACGTTTGGCGTTGCAAATCAAAGGTAATGCGTCCGATTTGGATAATATGGAGTTCAAATTGGTCAAAACACAATATTCCGATATGTACAAACCGGAAAAACGTAATGCCTTGCAAGAACGCACGTTGGCACTCAAAAAGTTGATTTCCGATGCGTTGAAAAGCAACGTAAAATAAGACAAATGGCATATTAACACGAGAAGATGCAAAAAATCTGCATCTTCTCGTTTGTTTGGCACGACTTTTGATGGTATTTAGATGACGCTCAGTCCTGCAACTCAAAAGTTTCAGATTGTAGTGTTGGTATTTAGGTTATGTTTTTAGGGAAGTCCGTGTACATGTGATATGTCTGCGGACTTTTTTTGTGTCAAGGCACCAACATGTGTAGTGCTTGCGGCACCACTTCCACTTGCAGTGGGGCAGTGGCGTGCAGTTCTACGCCGTCGGTTTCGGCATCGATGGCACCATCAAATTCGATGGTAAATTTGGTGGTGGCAAACGTGTGTGCACACGGATGTTCGGGGAGTCGCCCCGAAAACAAGAGGCGGACGGCCGATGGAATTTGTCGGAGTTTGATTTGCTCCATAGCCGTGATGTGCAGCAAACCGTCGGTGGGGTTGGCGTCGGGCACCTGTTTGATGCCGCCGCCCGAATAACAGCCGTTGCCAATGGCGATGGTGAATATGCGATGTTGCTCGGTGCGGTGGTCGTCGGTGAGGCGCATTTGGTGTGTTTTCAACTTAAACAGTGTGATGAAAACCGATAGCGAATAGACCCACGCGCTGCCGCCGAGATATTTTTTTATTTTGTTGGTGATGCGCACCACCGTACCGTCGAAACCCCAGCCGGCGCCGTTGATAAAGTAGCGTGTGGCGGTTTGATTGTTGTTGTCGTGGTACGAAATTTTGCCGATGTCAATCGGGATGCTTTTGCGTTGAAAGAGTTGTTCTGTCAGTTTTTTGCGTTTGCGCGTGATGCCCCAATAGCGTGCCCAATCGTTGCCGGTGCCATACGGCACAAGGGCAAGTGTTACGGCGTGTTTATCGGCTATGTTTGATGTGTAAATGCCATTGACCACTTCGTTGAGGGTGCCGTCGCCACCGACGATGAGCAGGTGCCGATAGCCGGCTTCGACCATCGTGCGTGCTATTTCGATGGCATGTCCGGCGTAGGAGGTCAATTGTTCCGAAAAGTTGATTTCGGCTTTTTTGAGCAGGTAGTATATGTTTGTCCAATCTTTTTGAAGGCGGCGTGTACCCGAATAAGGATTGACGATGACGCCCCACTTCTCGTTGCGTAGGCTCATTTCCTATCTTTTTTGCGCGATTTATACTTATCGCAAGTATCACCGCGATTTTGCAGTGCAAAGATACGTTTTTTTATTCGATTGGCAAAACTTTTGCCGCTCAAAACTTATCTGTTGATGTGCCTGCGGCTGATTTATACGCACTTGCCTGTGATTTTTCTGGTCGGATAGGCCTATTGCTGCGGGTACCAAACAGCAACACAGCGCATGTCCTGAAAAATGCGCTGTGTTTTTTTTGACAAATCTCCGTATTTATTTAGCACTGGGGCCTTGTGGGTCGGTAAAATAGTAGATGGAGTGGTTGCATTTGCTGTAGGGACTTGGGTCGGTGTCGGTGCAGGTGCATCCGATAATGATGTCGTTCCCATCGTACACGAAAGCGCATTCGTCGCACAGATTTGGCGTACATTTGTGGTGAATTTGCGCTTCGCGCATAGTAGCCTCATTTTCTTTGGCAAAAATAGGCAATGCTATTCGTGCCGCATGCTGTTGTCCGTCGGTGTCGGCTTCGGTGCCTTCTATTATAAGGTATGCCAGCCCTTTGACACGCGTGTGTTGTACATGACAGTCTTCAACAGTGATACATTCGTCGCCAAAGAACTTAAATGGTTGCCCTTTCTGTATTTTCTTGTACACGACTTCGGCCGATTTTGGACCGATTTTTGCCACACACGTTTCCGTGCCATGAAAATAGTAGGCTTCTTCATTGTTTGCACATCCTGCTAATAGCAGTCCGAGTGCGCCGTAAACGGCTGCACATAGAATTACATTTTGTTTTTTCATAATTTAATTTTTTTGTTGGTTTAGAAAAATGTTGTTATCTTTGCTGCAAAGTTAAAGGATATATTTGTCGATTCCAAATGAAAAAATCTTCAAGATGTACTTTAAGTGTATTTTTAAGTAATTGATTTTTAATATATTATATTTTATTAGTATGCGAAAAATCTTCAATTTATTTTTAGTGTGTGCTTTTATGGCATTTTTTTTCGTATTGACGTGTTCGTGTGGCCGGCGTATAATGAACGATGATTTGTTGCGCGCGGAGCAATATTTGTGGCACAATCGCGATAGTGCGTTATGGCTGTTAACTCAAGCCGAAGCGGAAGGTTTGAATGCCGACGAGCAGCATTTGGCCGTATTGTTGCAGTCGTTTTTTCGTTATTGTGGCGATAAATCGGTTGAGTTGGAGCCGCTGTCGCAGTCCATTACGGCTTTTGTGGCGCAACGAGCGTGGAATCGTGCCGGACTTGGATATTATGTGCGGGGCGCAGAGTATATTCGGCTGATGCAAAATGATTCGGCAATAATGGATTTTCGTCGCGCCGAAAAGGTGTTGCAAATGGCTGATACTGTGCCAGATATGCAATGGGGGCAACTTTATTATGCCGAAGGAACTATTTTTGAACAAGCCGATATGAACGAAGTGGCAGTGGCTTGTTATCAAAAAGCCTTATCGTATTTTCAGCGGTGTAATGCGCTTTATGTTATCAATACATATTGTGCGTTGGGGCGTGTCGCTGCCGATAAATCGCCTCTCTATGTTCGGCAGGCTTTGGCTTTGGCTGATAGTATCAGCGGGCAGGCCGATGTATGCCATCTGGTAGCCGGACAGATTGCTGGCGATGTACCACACCACTTGACATACTCGGATATGAGTGTCGAATTGTATCGGGGACTTGCCCCGAAATATCCGTATTACACCGCTTTATTGGCCGAGACATTTTTGCGTCGGGGCGAATTGGATTCGTGCAAACATTATATCGATTTGTTTGCCGATGTTGTCGATAAATATGCGTGGCAATCGTCCAAACTTGATTTTTTGCAGGCGTTGTACTTGGAGCGTTGCGCGCGTGAAACCGAGGCGTTCGCATTGCTCAAAAGTGCTTATGTGCGTTTGGAACAACAGCAATCCGACCAAAACCGTTTGGAAACGTATCGTATTTTACGCCGTTTCGATGTCAACGAGGAAAAGGCCAAAAATCAACTCCTATCGGTGGAGATTAGGCGTCAGCGTGCTGCGTTTTTGGCGGCTTTGTTCGCTATTTTGTTTGGCCTGTCGGTAGCGGTTGGTTTGTGCATCGTTTTTTATCAAAACAATAAATTACAACGGCAAATGATAATCGCCGAACGTGAAAAGGCTGTGAATTTGTTGCGGTTCAGAATAGAGTGTACCATCAAAATGAATGTGGACACCAACCTTGGCAAATACACATTGGAACAGTTACCGCAAAATGTGTGCGATATTGTTTGTCAAACGACCTATTGCGGGGATCGTTGGCAGGTGTTGCGCGATGAACTATCGGCTGTTTATGGTCAGTTTTTTGCAACGCTGCGAATGATGTATCCGAATTTAACCGACAAGGATATTCTGATAGCGTGTTTGTTGGGGCTCCGATTCAAAAATCGTGAAATCATATTGCTGCTCTGGATGAACGAGAGCACGTTTTATCGTCGGCGCGATTTGCTGAAGGAGCGTATGAACCTGCCAGCGGAACAAAAATTGGATGCCGTATGTCGCCAAATAATGGATGCAACGTCCAAGTAGCGTGAACAACGGCGGCTGGTCGCGGCTCCTTATCTGTTGATGTGGAAGTCGTTAATGACCTGCTCGCTTTTCCATGTTTCTAATAGTTTGAATAGTTCTTTGTTGGCACTGAAGCGTACTTTGTTCGCTTTGAAAGCGGTTTTGTAGTTGTGGGCGTCGTCGTACACGTTGATGCCTAATTCCACCTGGGCTTGCGCATTGTTCGATAGCGACGTCATGTCGGCTATGAACGTGGGGGTAATGTGGGACAGTGGTATATCGATGTAAATGTTGCGGATAAGCGTGTCGGCTTTATCTTCGAGCAAATCGATACTTTTTATTTTGATTTCCCATGTTTGCGGCGTTTCAGTATCGTTCTTTTTCCATTTCCAATCGCTGCCTCGTTGTTGCGAACAACCGCTAATGAGCAGGAACAGGTCTTTTTTGAGAAATTTGCCGTAATTGACATAGTCCTGCCCAAAGAGCGGAAATTCGTATTGTCCGGCATAGTCCTCGATGGTGATGATGCCGAATGGCGTATCTTTTTTGGTACGTCCTTCGCGTGTGTTCACCACTAAGCCGCCCACGGTGAAGTTGGTGTTTTTTTGCGCGGTTATCAGCGCAGCAAGGTCGGTCGTTTGGTGCGAGCAGCCGTATTTTATGGCCACTTGGTAGCGGTCGAGTGGGTGTGCCGATATGTAGATGCCCACCAATTCTTTTTCTTTGTTCAGGCGGTCGAGTCCCGACCATGGTGCGGTTTGCGGAATTTGCGGTTTGGCTATTGCGCCCATGTCGAGGTCGCCGAACAAGGAATTTTGGTTCAGGTTTTGGTCGGCTTGGTAGCGGTTGCCATAGCTTACGAGTGTGTCGATGAACATTTCGCCTTTGGCATTCGTGGCGAAAAATTGTTCGCGCGTTACTTCGCCGAGTGTGTCGAAACTGCCTGCCAGCGCCATGCTTTCGATGGTTTTGCGGTTGCACGCCGACAAATTGACGCGTTCTACAAAATCGTAGATACTTTTGTATGCGCCGTGTGCGTTGCGTTCGTTGACTATGGCTTCGACGGCTCCTTCGCCTACGCCTTTGATGCCGCCGAGTCCGAAACGTATTTCGCCGTCTTTGTTCACCGTGAAGTGTAGTTCCGATTCGTTCACGTCGGGGCCTTTCACGTTCAGCCGCATGGCTTTGCATTCGTCCATCAGTTTGGTTACCTCCTTGATGTCGTCTTTGCTGATGGTGAGGTTGGCAGCCATAAATTCGGCAGGGAAGTTGGCTTTCAGGTAGGCGGTTTGGTAGGCCAGCCAAGCGTAGCAGGTCGAATGCGATTTGTTGAACGCATATTCGGCAAATTTGAGCCAAGTTTCCCAAATACTGTTCAGTATCGATGCTTTATAGCCGTTCTTTTTGCCTCCTTCGATAAATTTCGGGTAGAGTTCGTCCAGCAAGGCGGCTATTTTTTTGCCCATGGCTTTGCGCAATTGGTCGCTTTGGCCGCGTGTGAATCCCGCTATTTCGCGCGATAGCAGCATGACCTGTTCTTGATATACGGTGATGCCGTAGGTATCTTTCAGGTATTTTTCCATACATGGCAGGTCGTAGGTGATGGGCTCTTTGCCTTGCTTGCGTGCGATGAACGATGGTATATTTTCGATCGGTCCCGGCCGATAGAGCGCGTTCATGGCTATCAGGTCGGTGATGACGGTAGGCCGCAGTTCCTTCATGTATTTCTGCATGCCCGGCGACTCGAATTGGAACACGGCAATGGTGCGTCCTTCCTGAAACAGTTTGTAGGTCGGCTCGTCGTCGAGCGGAATGTGGTCGATGTCGATTTCTTTGCCTTGCGATTTTTTGATGTTGCTCAACGCCTCTTTGATGATGGTGAGTGTTTGCAGACCGAGAAAGTCCATCTTGATGAGTCCGACCGATTCGATGACGTGGCCGTCGTATTCGGTTACGACGATGTCTTTTTTCAGGTTTTTATCGTACACGGAAGCCAGCGGCGCAAACTTGGTCAGGTCGTCGGCACCGATGATGACGCCGCATGCGTGTACGCCGATTTGCCGTATGGTGTCCTCCAACTCGCCGGCTGTGGTCAGCATGGAACTGATGACGGGGTCGCCGCCGTGAATACGGGTGCGCAGTTCGTCGATGTATTTGTAGCAGTTGGCCAGAGTTGGTTTCGGTATTTTTTTGATTTTTTTCTCCTCTTTTAGTTGGCTGAATGTTTTGCCTGTGGCTGGGTCGCGTACGTCGTCGAGTTTATCGGGAATGTACGATTTGATTTCGTTCACGGTTGGTAACGGAATGTCTTTCACGCGGCTGACGTCGGCAATGGCCGATTTGGCTGCCATAGTGCCGTATGTGATGATGCGCGCCACTTGCGATACGCCGTATTTTTTTGTTACCCAATCGATGATTTTGCTTGTGTCGTCGAAATCGACGTCAATATCGGGCAACGAGATGCGGTCGGGGTTGAGGAAACGCTCGAACAGCAAGTCGTATTTGAGTGGATCGACATCGGTTATTCTCAGACAGTAGGCAACCACCGATCCGGCTGCCGATCCGCGGCCGGGACCCACGAACATACCCAACTCCTCGCGGGCGGCGCGTATGTAGTCGCGCACGATGAGAAAATAGCCAGGGAAACCCATCGTTTTCATGATATGCAGTTCGAATGTGATGCGCTCGATTTGTTCGTCGGTCAGGTTTTCGCCGTAGCGTTCGTGTGCGCCATCCCACGCGAGTTTTGCCAGATAGTCGGCTTCGAATTTGATGCGGTATAGTTTGTCGTAGCCGCCGAGTTTTTTGATTTTTTTCTCGGCTTCTTCCTGGCTGAGCACTATTTCGCCTTTTTCGTTCTGTGTAAATTCGTCGAATAGTTGTTTTTCGGTGTATTTTTGGCGGTATTCGTCTTCGGTTCCGAATTCGGCCGGTATGTCGAATTTAGGCATAATCGGGTCGGCATCGATGCTGTACGTTTCCACTTTATCGACTATCTCTTGTGTGTTTTCGAGTGCTTCGGGCAGGTCGCTGAATATGGCGGCCATCTCGTCGGGCGTTTTCAGCCATTCTTGCTTGGTGTAGTGCATACGGTATCGGTCTTCCACAAGTCGTCCGGTCGATACACAGATGAGGTGGTCGTGTGCTTCGGCGTGTTCTTCTTCTACGAAGTGTGCGTCGTTGGTGCAGATTATTTTTGTGCCGGTTTTTCGTGCCAATTCGATCAATACCGGATTGACTTCTTGTTGCCGCATGTACACTTTTTGGTCGCCGCCGGGTTTGTCGGTTTTGTGTCGTTGTAGTTCGATGTAGTAGTCGTCGCCGAAGATGGATTTGAACCAACGGATGGATGCTTCGGCTTGGTCGATTTTGCCTTTCATGATGAGTTGTGGCAGTTCGCCGCCCAAGCAGGCCGACGACACGATGATGCCTTCGTGATACTGTGCGAGCAACTCTTTGTCGATGCGCGGTCTGCCGTATTTGCCTTCGATGAAGGCGAGGCTCACTATTTTGCACAGATTGTGGTAGCCGGTTTTGTTTTTTGCCAACAGTATCAGGTGCCAACCGCTGTAGTCCGTTATCTGCTCTTTGCCGTTGGCGCCTATCTCTTTTTGCGACGCATCTTTCGACAGCCGGCTGCGACGGGCGCAGTAGGCCTCTACGCCAACTATCGGTTTGAATGGTACGAAGTCGGCCAATTTTTGTTCGAGTATCGGTAGTTCCGCTTCCCATTTCGGCAGGTCTGTTTCGGCTTTGTGGGCATCGGCGAGCATTTGTTTTAGTTTGTCGGCTTCGAATGTGTCGGTTGCAGTCTGCAAGTCGGCTTCCAATTTTGGTATTTGGGCTATCAGTTCTTGGGCTTTTTTGATATTTTCTTTGCACTCGCCCAATTTTTTCTTGGGTGCGCCGTTCACTTTTTTGCTGTAGTCGAGCAGTTCTTTGATGCCGAACATATTGCCGTGGTCGGTCAGTGCCATGGCGTGCATGCCGGTGCGCATACATTTATCTATCAAATCGGGAACTTTCGACATGCCGTCGAGAATAGAGTAGTGCGAGTGAACGTGAAGGTGCGTAAAATTCATAATGTCGTGTTTGTTTGGCGTGAAAATAGGTTTCGAGTGTGCTGATGTGTTGGGCGAAAAGCCTATTTCAGTGGCATTTGCTGCCTCTGAACTGATTTTGTAAAAATACAAAAAATAGTGGTTGGCGCAACGTCCGTACCGCCAAAGTTATTAACAATATACAAAAAAAAGTCTGTTCGCCAGGAACAGACTGATTATAAAAGTTGTATATCGATGTCAGAGTTTTTCCTTTATCAATCCGTGCTGATAGGCAAACAGCAATTTGTGTAGGTTGTTCACTTGCTCGACCAACTCTTTGCCGCGGTCGGTGTCGCGCACCAGCATGCGGTGTTCGCTTTTGTCCACCAACTGCACGCGGCTGTGTATGTCGGCGCCGGAGAGCACGGCTTGTGCGCGGCTTTCAAATTTTTCGTGTTCTATCAACTGCATGCCGTGGCTGTTGTATATCAGTGTGTAGCCGGCGATGCCCGTTTGTTTTTGGTATGGTTTCGAAAACCCGCCGTCAATCACCAGCCGAAGTCCGTTGGCGCGCAGTGGCGATTCGCCTTCGAGCGTGCGCACGGGAATGTGTCCGTTGATGATGTGCGCTTCGGCCGGGTCGAGGCCAAATTCGCGCAGAATGTTACAGCAGGTTTCGTAGGTGTTGGCCAATTCGTAGTAGGCGCCTTTAGCCTCTTTGATGAGTTGTTTGTCGTTGATGAAGTACCGCTCAAAAGTGGTCATCTTGTCTTTGTTGTATAGTGGCGAGCATGGGCCGCACCACAAGTACCACATATAGTCCAATGCGTTTGTTTGTACGCACGAACCTTGTGGAGCATAGTAGGCTTTGCGGATTTCGGTGTCAATCTGTGTCATCAGGGCTTTGCCTTTCAGACGTTGTCCGTTGATCATCACTTCTTGAAATGTGCCGTCGGCATTGAGCGGAATGGCTGCGTGGTAGAGCAGACAGTTATTGCGCACCAAATAGAGCGAACCGTGATTGTAGAGGCACCGCAGATGTTTTTGCAATTTCTCCGAACGTTGGAACGAGTGTGCCAATTGGTCGATGAGCGATTGCTCTTCGGGCGAGAGCGCGTACGGATTCTGCGGATCGAGTGTCGGTAAGTTGGTGTCTAATAACGCGTATTCCTTGCCGTCGATGGTTATGGTGCCACGCTCTTTGTCGATAAGGTGCAGCAGCAAACGGTCGTTCATCTCGTATTCGGGATGGCGTTGTATGATTTGCCCTTCCAATTTGAATTGAATGATGCTGATGGCTTTGTGCATTTTGGCCATCAAATCGGCCGAACGTGTCAGGCGCGGATTGTTCTCGAAGTCTTTGGTCTGAAACACACTGCACGGGTCGTCGCCGTAGGTGTGCATGGCAAAATTGGCCAACGGCAACAAGTTGATGCTGTAATCCTCTTCGAGCGTTTCGACATTTGCGTAGCGTATCGATACGCGTAAAACGCTGGCTATCAGTGCTAAATTGCCGGCCGCTGCGCCCATCCATTCGATGTCGTGGTTGCCCCATTGTATGTCGAAGTCGTGGTAGGTGCAGAGTATTTCCATTATTTTGTAGGCGCGCGGACCGCGATCGTAGATGTCGCCCACAATGTGTAGCGAATCGATGGCCAAACTGTGTATCAGATAACTGATGGCAATCAGCAGGTCTTCGGCACGGCCGGTGTTGATGATGGCTTCGATGATGGCGTTGTAGTACGATTGCCGGTTGGGTTCCGAGGTCGATTCGTGCAGCAACTCTTCGATGACGTAGGCGAAATCTTTAGGCAGCAGTTTGCGCACTTTCGAACGCGTGTATTTTACCGTTACGGCGCGTGCTACGGCTATCACTTGCTGCAACTGTGTGCGGTAAATCTCTTCCAAATTGATGTCGGGCAGCGAGTGATAATACTCCAAACGTTCGTCGGGGTAGTAAATCATTGCACACAGGGCGCGTTTCTCCGCTTCCGACAGCGTGTCGCCGTAGATGTCGTCCACTTTGCGGCGGATGACACCCGACGCATTTTTCAGCATGTGAATGAATGCGCCCGACTCGCCGTGCAAATCCGACAGAAAATGCTCGGTGCTTTTGGGCAGGCTCAGTATGGCTTCCAAGTTCACAATCTCGGTGGCTACGGCCGAGATGTTCGGAAATTTTTCGGCCAACAATTTCAAGTAGCGTTCGTCGGCTCTGACATCTTCGATAGACATGGTGGTTCGATTTTCAGGTTAATTTTCGGGTGTGTGTCGGTTCACGGTTGTTTCAGCAGAATGGTGTTTATCCATTCTACCAATTGTTCTTTGGGCTGTAGGCCTTGTGCCATGCGTGGCGCTTCGCCTTTCGGGCAGAAGAGTAGTGTGGGAATGCTGTTGATGCCGAAGGCGTTGGCCAATTCGCGTTCGCGTTCGGTATCTACCTTATATATATATATTTTTCCCTTGTACTCTTGTGCCAATTCTTCCATAATCGGTGCCAAACGCTTGCATGGGCCGCACCATGTGGTGTAAAAATCGATGACGCAGGGTTTGTCGCCCAAATAGACCCATGTGGTGGGATTCGTTTTGTAGTTAGCCACTTTTTTCAAAAAATCTTCCGTGGTCAAATATTGTGTTTGGGCGCCTGCCGATGCCGCAAAACACAGAATACACGCCGTTACAAATAGATGTTTTAGTTTCATACCGATAGTTTTTGGTGAGTAATTAAGTATGCAAAAATACAATTTTTTTTGCAAAAATCGTTGTTTTGTGGCGAAATCGTGCAAAAAAAGTATGTAAACCGCCAAAAAAGCCGTAAATTTGCACTCTCTTTCGTGGCAAAACAGTTTATACGATGATGGAATTTCCGTTATATCAACAAACATTTGGCGCGCCTCCCGATAGTGTCGAGGCTTTGCCGCTGTCGGGCAGCAATCGGCGTTATTTTCGCCTGCATGGCCGCTTGTCGTGTATTGCCGTGGTGGGCGAGTCGTTGGCCGAAAATCGCGCTTTTGTACTCATGGCGCGGCATTTCAAAGCGCAAGGCCTGCCGGTACCCGAAATTTATGCCTGCACCGACGATTTCGCGTGCTATCTGCAGGAGGATTTAGGCACTGTGTCGCTGTACGATGCCTTGCAGCACGGGCGCGATACAGGCTCGTATTCCGACAACGAACAACAACTGCTGCACAAAACGATGGCTTTATTGCCCGCCGTGCAATTTCGAGGCGCCGAAGGGCTCGATTTTTCGGTGTGTTATCCGCAACCGGCGTTCGATGCGCGCATGGTGGCGTTCGACCTCAACTACTTCAAATACTGTTTTCTGAAAACTCTCGGCATCGATTTCGACGAACTGCGCTTGCAGGACGATTTCGATGCTATGACGGAGTATCTGCTTCAATATCAGTCTGATACGTTCCTCTATCGCGATTTTCAGGCACGCAATGTGATGCTGAAAAACGACGAACCATATCTGATTGATTTTCAAGGTGGTCGTCGCGGCCCGATTTACTACGATGTCGCCTCATTTTTGTGGCAGGCCAAAGCCGCCTACCCGACGGCACTGCGCAACGAATTGATAGACACATACTTGCAAGCGTTACAACCATATAGCAGTGTGTCCAAAAATGAATTTATGTCGGCGTTGCGGCATTTTGTGTTGTTCCGCACGTTGCAGGTGCTTGGCGCATACGGCTTTCGAGGCAATTTCGAACGTAAACCGCATTTCAGGCAGAGTATTCCGTTTGCTATCAATAATTTGTGTGACCTCTTGCAGCAACCGTTCACCGAATATCCCTATTTGACCGAATTGTTGCGCCGCATTACGCAGTTGCCCGCCGTGCAACACGCCGAGCCATTGGCGCCACGGCAGCGATTGTTGGTGCGTGTGTTCAGTTTCTCGTATAAAAAGGGTATTCCCGACGATGTTTCCGGCAACGGCGGCGGTTATGTGTTCGACTGCCGCGCCACGCACAATCCCGGACGCTATGCGCCCTACAAAACATTGACGGGATTGGATGCGCCGGTTATCAAATTTTTGGAAGACGATGGCGAAATTCTTGCCTTCTTGAATCACATTTACGCTTTGGCCGATGCGCATGTGGCACGCTACATCGAACGCGGTTTCACCGATTTGATGTTCGCCTTTGGCTGCACTGGCGGACAGCATCGCTCGGTCTATTGCGCCGAACATTTGGCCGAACATTTGCGCGCCAAATTCGATGTCGATATTCGGCTCGAACATCGCGAACAACACATCGTGCGCACACTATAAAAACGCTTTTATTTTGTCAATGTCATGAAATGTATGATTTTTGCTGCCGGACTCGGCACACGCTTGAAACCGCTCACCGACACGATGCCCAAAGCGTTGGTGCCGGTCGCCGGTCGCCCGCTGCTCGACTTGCTGCTCTGCAAAGTGGCTTCCGCCGGCTTCGATGCGGCTGTCGTCAATGTGCATCATTTCGCCTCGCAAATCATCGATTTTGTACACACGCACGACTATGGCATACCGGTCGGCATCTCCGACGAAAGCGATGCTTTGCTCGAAACGGGGGGCGGCATCAAGAAAGCCGAACCGATATTGGGAAACGATGCGCCGTTTTTGGTACACAATGTCGATATATTGTCGAATCTCGACCTGAAGGCCTTTGCCGCCAAACATCAGCCCGCCGATTTGGCCACGCTCTTGGTCAGCGAACGCCCCACAAGTCGCTACCTGCTCTTCGACAACAATAATCGGCTTTGCGGCTGGACCAACGTGCAAACAGGCGAGGTTAAGTCGCCCTATCCGAATCTCAATCCCGACGCCTGCCAAAAACGCGCCTTTGCCGGCATACACATCTTGTCGCCGCAAGTGTTTGACCTGATGCAGGCGTGGCAGGGCAAATTTTCGATTATTGACTTTTATTTGTCGGTATGCAGCACACACGTTGTGCGCGGCGTCGAAGTGCCCGGCCTGCAACTGTTGGATGTCGGGAAAGTCGATTCGTTGCATGCTGCCGAACGCTTTTTACAAAACATGACATTATGATTGATACACATTCACACATCTACAGCGCGGAATTTGATGACGACCGTGCCGCCGTGATTGCTGCCGCCAAATCGGCCGGCGTCGGGCGCGTGATCTTGGCCAACGAAGACCTTGGCAGCATCGACCGCTTGCACCAAACCCACGATGCTTTTCCCGATTTTTGCGCCATGGCCATGGGCTTGCATCCCGAAAGTGTCGATGCCGATTATCGGACCACGCTGCAACAGATAGGCGATGAACTTGCGCGCGGCGGCTATTGTGCCGTAGGCGAAATCGGGCTCGACCTCTATTGGGATACCACCTACAGCGCCGAACAGCGCCAAGCGCTCGAACAACAACTCGATTGGGCGCTGACGTTCGACCTGCCCGTCATTTTGCATGTGCGCAAAGCCTTCCCCGAAATTTTTGCCTCGTTGGCAAAATTCAAAAACAAACCGCTGCGCGGCGTCTTTCACTGTTTCGGCGGTGGAGTGGAGGAGGCGCGCAAAGCCGTGTCGTTAGGTTTCGTGTTGGGCGTCGGTGGCGTGTTCACCTACAAAAATAGCGGCTTGCCCGACATTTTGCGCCCCATCGGTCTGCAACATCTGGTGCTTGAAACCGACGCACCGTTTCTCGCGCCCGTACCACATCGCGGGCAGCGCAACGAGCCGCAATTTATGGTGGACGTCGCACGCAAAATGGCCGAAATTTTCGACACTTCGCTCGAAAAAATCGACGAAATAACCACAAAAAATGCTGAAAATTTGTTTATGTTCGACAAATCGGAACCAAAATAATCAGGAACGAAACGGCGCTCTGTGTTGAAAATCAGAAATTTAGAACCAAAATAGGACAAAATGCAAAAAAAAGCGTTCAACGCACTGCTGTTTGAGAAAAAATTAGTAAATTGCGGCCGAATTTGCAAACGTCTTCGGACGTGTGCCGAAACAGACAAGGAAAGGTGCTCGAGTGGTTGAAGAGGCACGCCTGGAAAGCGTGTATACGTCAAAAGCGTATCAGGGGTTCGAATCCCCTTCTTTCCGCAATAAAATTCTTAAATCACAAAATTATTAACTAAAAACACAAAAAAATGAAAAAAGTATTTTCAATGATGACGCTTGTGGCCGTGTTCTTTTTCGGAGCAGCCACAGTGGCCGTGGCTGACGACGCTCCTGCAGCAGAAGCCGTAGCAGAAGAAGTGGCCGCAGAAGAAAGTGTAGTTGCCGACGAAGTCGTAACCGAAGAAGTCGGTATGCACCAAGCACTCAAAACCAAATTTATCGAAGGCGGTGCAGGTTTTATGTCCACAGTGGCTTTCTGCTTGATTCTCGGCTTGGCTCTGTGCGTTGAACGCATCATCTATTTGGGACTCGCCTCGATCGATTCCAAAAAATTGCTCCAAAACGTACGCGATGCTTGGGATAAAGGCGGCGTAGAAGCAGCCATGGAAGTGTGCCGCAACACACGCGGACCCGTAGCATCGATATTCTATCAAGGCTTGTCGCGTTACAACGAAGGCGTCGAAACCGTGGACAAAACCGTTGCTTCGTACGGATCGGTACAACAAGGCTTGTTGGAGAAAAACCTCTCGTGGATTTCGTTGTTCATCGCCTTGGCTCCAATGTTGGGTTTCATGGGTACGGTTATCGGTATGATTGAGGCCTTCGACAAAATTCAACAAGCAGGCGACATCTCGGCAACCATCGTAGCCGGCGGTATCAAAGTGGCATTGTTGACCACCGTATTTGGTCTTATCGTTGCCATCATTCTGCAAATTTTCTACAACTACATCTTGTCGCGCATCGACGCCCTTGTCAACGACATGGAAGACGCTTCGATCTCGCTGCTCGACATCGTTGTCGAAAAAGCCAAAGTTGCTGAATAAAAATCGAACAAGGTAACAACTCTTAAAAAAAAAGTTATGTCTAAATTTTTGGAAAAACTACCTAAAATAACCCTGTGGTGTCTGTTCGGCATCTCCGTGGTGATAGGCGTGCTGTTCTTCGTCGGAGGCAGTGCGGTTGTCGAAATCAACGGAAACCCGTGGGACGAACCGGTGTTTACCGATCTGCTGATCAAATGGGCATACGTCCTGTTCGGATTGGCTGCATTGGTTTGGGTATATTCGTTGATACGTTTCGACCAATCGGTTGTCGTCAAACATCGTGGCGGCGTTACGATTTTGGACATCTTGGTTATCAGCGCAGTCGTGTTTGGCATAGCCTACGCCTGTGGCAGCGCTGCCGAAGTGCCCATCTATGGCTACGAAGGCACCGATAACGTCGGATTTTGGGCTCGCTACACCGATGCTTGCGTGCTGTCGGCCTACATCATGGCCGGTGCCGCCATCTTGAGTGTGATATGCTCGTTCTTTTTGAAAAAAATTAAGTAACAACCGCATGCAAAACCGTGCGTTCCACAACAAACGGTTTGTTAATTTAGAAATAAGAATATGGGAAAACGTAAAGTTCAGGAAATCAATGCAAGCTCAATGGCCGACATTGCCTTTCTGCTCCTCATCTTCTTCCTTGTAACCACCACAATGTCGGTTGACAAAGGACTTTCGCGCCGCTTGCCGCCGCCGCTGCCTCCGAACATGGAGAAACCGGATACCGACGTCAAAAAACGCAATATCTTCATTGTGTTGGTCAACAGCAACAACCAACTGCTCGTGCAAGGCGAAGCATTGGATGTGAAACAGTTGCGCGAAAAAGCCAAGGAATTTATCAAAAATGAGGCCGCAGACGCTTCGTTGCCCGAAGTGCTGCCTATCGAGGTGGAAATCGATGGCGTGACGGAGCAGGTGATGACCACCAAAAATCACATCATCTCGCTGCAAAACGACCGTGGCACACAATATCAGCGCTACATCGAAGTGCAGAACGAATTGGTGGCCGCCTACAACGAGTTGCGCGACGAATATTCCAAAGGACGTTTCGGAATGTCGTATGCCGAATTGAGCGAAGACCGCCAAAAAGCGGTACAAAAAATCTATCCGCAGAAGATTTCGGAGGCTGAACCTAAAAACTATGGAGGGAAAAAATAATGGCAAAAATTCGTAAAGCAGGCAAAAAAGACGTACCGGCCATATCGACCGCATCGTTGCCGGACATTATTTTCATGCTGTTGTTTTTCTTCATGGTGTCAACTTCGATGAAAGAGGTTACATACAAGGTCGATATTCGTGTACCGGAAGCAACGGAACTGCAATCGTTGGAGAAAAAATCGTTGGTACGCTACATCTATATCGGCGAGCCGAAGAGAGAATTCCGCGGCAAGTACGGTGGCGAAACACGCATCCAGTTGGATGACGCCTTTGCCGATGTATCGCAATTGGAAGAGTATGTGGTGCGCGAACGCGAAGCCATGAAAGAAGACGAACAGAACTTGCTGACCATTTCGATAAAAGCCGATAAGGACACGAAAATGGGCATCGTAACCGATGTGAAACAGGCTCTGCGCCGTGCATACGCCCTGAAAGTCAACTACGCAGCCACACAACGCAGCGAATATTGACCAAAAGGCCGTGCAAAACCACGCACGTTAAAAAAGTCCGTACCGATTTGCGCGGTGCGGATTTTTTTGTATATTTGCAGACGAAACGAAACTGATAAAACTATGTTGGGAATTGATGCTGTAGGTCGCTACGCGCTACTGATGAAACGCACTTTTTCGCGGCCGGATAATTGGAAAATGTTTTGGCGGCAGTTGCCGCGCGAAATCATCAAACTGGGTTACGACTCCATCTTTCTGATACTGATTATCTCCGTCTTTATGGGCGTGATAATGACCATGCAGGTGGTGCTGAATACCGAAAATCCGTTGCTGCCGCGCTACACCACGGGACTGATGTTGCGCGATACCTATCTGTTGGAATTTTCGTCCACCATCATGTGCCTGTTGCTCGCCGGCAAAGTGGGGTCGAACATCGCGTCGGAAATTGGCTCGATGCGCGTGTCCGAACAGATAGACGCGCTCGAAATAATGGGCGTCAATTCGGCGAATTACCTGATTTTGCCAAAAATCGTTGGTTTGGTGCTGTTTATGCCGGTGCTGGTAACGCTGTGCGTGGCCATCGGCTTGCTGGGCGGCGTCGGTGTTGCGCGCTTTACCGATATGATAACGATGGATGATTTTGTGTACGGTTTGCAGTATGCTTTCATTCCGTTTTATTTTACATACAGTATGATTAAATCCATCTTTTTTGGATTTGTAATCGCTTCGGTATCAGCATATTATGGGTATTATGCCTATGGCGGCGCCCTCGAAGTGGGACGCGCAAGCACCAACGCCGTAGTCAATAGCAGCATCATCATGTTGTTGGCCGACATTGTGCTGACACAGTTGATGCTGAACTAAAACAAATGGGAGGAACGCACTATGATTGAGGTTCGGAATTTGAATAAATCGTTTGACACGAAACAGGTGCTGTACGACATTTCGGCCACGTTTAGGCACGGTCAGGTCAATCAGATAATAGGGCAGAGTGGTTCGGGCAAAACGGTGTTGATGAAGAGTATCATCGGGTTGTTTCGCGCCGAATCGGGCGAGGTGCTGTACGACGGGCGTAACTTGTCGAATATGAGCGAGAAAGAGGTGAAAACCTTGCGGCGCGAGGTCGGTATGCTGTTCCAAGGTTCGGCGTTGTTCGACTCTATTTCGGTGCTCGAAAACGTGATGTTCCCGCTCGAGATGTTTGCCAACATGACCAAGGCCGAGATGGAGCGCCGTGCCATATTTTGCCTCGAGCGCGTCGATTTGAAACCGACGGCTTTTCATCTGTCGCCTTCGGAAATTTCGGGCGGCATGCAGAAACGTGTGGCCATAGCGCGTGCCATAGCGCTGAACCCGAAATATCTGTTTTGCGACGAGCCGAATTCCGGTCTCGACCCCGTAACGTCGTTGGTCATCGACAAACTGATTCAGGACATCACGCACGAGTTCAACATCACCACCATTGTCAATACGCACGACATGAACTCCATCATGGAAACCGGCGAAAATATTCTTTTGATCGACAAGGGACACGTCGGTTGGGTTGGCTCGAAAGATACGATTTTCACGGATGAAAATGCGGCTTTGGAGCAGTTTGTTTTTGCCTCGGAACTGTACAAACAGGTCAAAACCGTGATGTCGCATTGACGTTTGGCACACTTCTTGCTGTGTTATCGGGCGAAGTGTATGTCAAAAAAAATTTGCATATATAAGAATATCTTTGTATTTTTGCGGACACAACCAAAAAACACAATACGATTATGGCAGAGAAGACACGTTATTCTGATGAGGAATTGGAAGAATTCCGTATTTTAATCCAAGAGAAATTGGACAAGGCCATGCGCGAGTATCAAGAGTATTGCTCGTATGTGAATAATTCGGATGGCAACGATGTAACCGATACTTCGCCCACGTTCAAGACGTTGGAAGAGGGTGCTACGACCTTGTCGAAAGAGGAGTCGGGGCGTTTGGCTCAGCGGCAGATGGAGTTTATACAGCATTTGCAGGCCGCATTGGTGCGCATCGAGAATAAGACGTACGGCATTTGCCGTGTGACGGGCAAGTTGATTCCCAAAGAGCGTTTGCGTGCGGTGCCGCATGCCACACTGAGCATCGAGGCCAAGCAGCAGAAACGCTAACCACCGGCATGGCTTAACCATAGCGAATCGCGCGAACCAACAAGTTCGCGCGATTTTTTTGTGGGGAAAATGAATTTTAGCGGTTACTTAATGGTGCGATTAATCATAAATAAGAACAACGTATTTGATGTTTTTTTGATAAAAAAGAGTTATCTTTGTCGGAAAAAAATAATGGGTTGGAATTATGATTGTCATTGTTAATAAACGAACACGAGTCGCTAATATTCAAAAGAAATATGGTGGCGATGCTTTGATTATAGATGTAACAAGCCACGCAGAGAATGAATATCGGCAGTTGAGCCCGTTTTATCCACATTATGGCATTCCTGTACCGTTTTCAGAGGGCTATACGGCGACTTGTGTCGAGGCTGTTTGGCAAGGATTAAAGGTGTTTGAAGGGTGTGATGTGGATACGACCTTGTTTGAAAATAATACTATGCGTAACATGAAACGTACTGTGCGGCGTTTCGGACGTCCGCTGGGACATAGAAAGGGTGTGCATGGTAAGGAGTTGTTGAGTTATTTGGATGCTCGCGTACAAATTTATATACCTACTTATAGATGGGTATTGGAGCATAAAGTGGCGACCTTAATTCAACGCTTGAGAGAGTTAAACTTGTTGCATACAATTGTTTTATTGGATTATGATACGAATGAAGATGTTTACAATACCAAACAACCTTTATCGCATGCGGCATTGATCAAGGCTTATGTCGAAAGGAAATTTCCGTATAATCAACAGAATGCTGCAAATGAAGCAGTGCTACATGCGAAGCCGCAAACCGCCATACAAACCATGATTAATTTTGACTAATAACCATAAACGCTATATTATTATGACAATGTTAGAAAAACTTAAAAGTGAAGGTATCACTACATTTTATCATTTTACGGATAGAGACAATTTACAATCTATTGTTGATAATGGAGGTCTTTATTCATGGGATTATTGTGAACGCAATAATATTCAGATTTCAAAACCCGGCGGCGATTTAACATCGCGCGATTTGGACAGACGCAATGGGCATCAAAATTATGTGAGAGTGTCATTTACTAGAAATCATCCCATGATGTATGTTGCTCAAAAAGATGGACGGATAACGAATCCTGTGATACTTGAAATTGCGTTAGATGTGGTGGCACGTCCGGGTACCTTGTTTTCGGACAAAAATGCTGTGAAAAGCGATGCGCAAATAGGAGCGACTTATAACGATCTGTGTCGTATTCATTTTGCTACAGTAAAACGTCGGACACATTTTGACGTAGCGGACGATGAACGCGACTTTTTTCAAGCAGAAGTATTGGTCAAAGAGCATATTCCGTTGGAGATGATAACGAATATAAGCGCCTTTGGAATAGTTGTACCTAAACCTAAACCGCAAGTTGTGAAATCGCTACCACAATTGAAAGTGCCGATGATAAAACCTGTACAAGCAACTGCCAAAAAACAAGAATCTGCGATACAACTACATACACCATACACTGCCCAGATTTCGCGTGAGAAACCAACTGCATTTATTTTTCTTGTCGATCATTCCGGTTCGATGCGCAATACAACAACATTGTATGGGCAGGATATGACGTGTGCAGCGGCTGTGGCGCAGATTTTGAATGCACAAATCAAAGAGTTAGTCAATCGTTGCATTAAAGTTAATGAAACCCGGCATTATTATGACATTGCGGTGTTAGGCTACGGGCGCGAGGTGTATAGTGCGTGGTCTGGAAATTTGACAGGGCGTTATTTTGTTTCGCCCGAAGAGTTGCGCAATAATCCGTACAAGGTGGCGGAAGTGACAAAACAAGTGTTTATTCGCGGTAATTATCAAACCCGCAAATATTCCGAGGAACAATGGTTCGAGGCGCGTATGGATGGCGGTAGTACGTATGTGCATAAGGCGTTCGAAAAAGCCAAAGCATTGGCCGAACAATGGATAAAGGAGCACGATGCCAATTGTTATCCGCCAACAATTATTCACATAACTGACGGCGAATTTAATGGATCGTCGGCTGATGTCAGGGTACAATTAGCCAACGAGATAAAATCGCTATACACGATGGATGGTAATGTGCTCTTGTTTAATATACATATTACGCCTGCAAACATGGAATCGACCGCATTCCCTGCTGGTAAACGAGAATTGAATGGTAATAGATATGCCGAAGAATTGTTTGACTTGTCGAGCTTGTTGCCTAAAGTGTATAACGAACGCATTGCACAGTTGCAAAATATTCCAATGGATACTCGGTTGTCGGCTATGGCAGTCAATGCCGATATGCAGCAACTGATAAAAATTATGGATATTGGTACGCCTACCAATATTCGTCAAAATGTGTAGATATGCCTATGATGACACGAAATAGGAAATGTAAAGCCATGTCGGTGGCTAAATTGGAGCAAGGAAATGTGTTGTGCGAAGATGCTGCGTTGGCGACACCGGCGTATGTTGTGGTAAGCGACGGTGCCGGAGGAGGCGGCGTGTATGCCGACGAATGGGCTCGGTATTTGGTGGAAAACACTACCGATAACGCCATCACTTCGTTTGAGCAGTTTAAGGACTGGTTGGAACATATTTGGGAAAAATTCTATTTGGAACACGAACAAAGAGCGCAACAATACGATGGTATGTTGCTGAATAAATACTACGACGAAGGTTCGTTTGCCACCTATGTCGCCGGCTGGATCATAGCAGCCGATAGGGTGCAGTGGGTGGCGTATGGCGACTCAGTACTGTTTTTATATGATTATACGACCAAAGAGTTACAGCACTCGTTTACGAAACTTGACGATTTTGCAAAACCGCCGGCACTTGTCAATTGGAAAGAAGAAGTGGTCGAAACCGATTTCAGATGTGGCACATTTGTTTGGGACAGGACACATAAGGTAACTCTTTTTGCTTGCTCTGATGCCTTGGCACATTACATTTTGATGACTTATTTGATTGACACAAACAGGGCATTGAATATCGACGATACCAACAAAAACATCAATTTGCTGCATACGGCACAGCACTATCGGTGGCCATTTGAACAGAAAGTATTGAAACCATTGCTGAATGCGTTGCGCGACAACTGCCTGCACGACCACTGCCGTAAGTTGTATAACTTGCAGTTGCTGGCATTGGACGATTATTCATTAGCACGTTTATTGTAAAAACACTAAATAATATATACATGGAATATCCATCGATAACAAAGTACGACGAGGCAGTACTTTATGCCGATAGTTTCGACAAACTGCAACATTTGGTACCGGAAAAAGACCATAGTGGAAAACCGCTGAAAGCTTCGGGTAATTTTGCGGTAGTGTACAAAATGAGAGATAAAAATACCAGACGTTTGTATGCCTTGAAGTGCTTTACGCAAGACCAGCCCGAACGAGCGGTCGCGTATAAAATGATTGCAGACCAACTACGCTATTTAGATGCACCGTTTTTCGTGAAAATAGAATATTACGATGAGGAATTATGGGTAGAAAACTACGACAGAGCACTGCCTGTGGTGCTGATGGAGTGGGTTGATGGCGAACCGCTCGACAAATACATACGCCGCGTACAGAACGAAAACGAAGAATTACTGTCGCTTGTGTCGTATAAATTTTCGGTGATGGCGTCGTGGTTGGTCAATCAACCATTTGCGCATGGCGATGTGAAACCCGATAATATTTTGGTGCGCCCCGATGGCTCGCTGGTCTTGGTGGACTACGACGGACTGTTTGTGCCGGCTATGAAAGGGATGAAACAACGCGAATGTGGTACGCCCGGATTTAGGCATCCGGCACGCGAAAACGCCCCTTTCGACGAGTGTATCGACGATTTTTCGTTGGCTACTATTAACTTATCGCTCTATGCCATTGCCATGAATCCGGCATTGCTCGATTCGCATGTGGGCGCTGACCGCCTATTGTTTACCGAAGATGACTACAAAAATTTGGCGCACTGCAGGGCAATGGAACAACTTGGCGCACTGTGTTACGACCCGCAAATGCAACGCCTCTACGGCCTATTTCTAATAGCCTTGGCCGAGGGTAATTTGGCACGCTGCGAGAACCGCTTGATGCTGGTAGCCCCACCGACCATACTCTACGACCTGCCAACGATAGGACTTCCTTCTAATGGATTGCAACCCGCCTCGGCACCAACTACCGAACAAACTGGAACACATAATGGGCATACGTGGGTAGATCTCGGCTTGCCAAGCGGATTGAAGTGGGCAACTTGCAACGTAGGCGCCACCACGCCCGAAGGCTACGGCAACTACTACGCTTGGGGTGAAACGACGCCAAAAGATTATTATGATTGGAGTACTTACAAATATGGTTCTGATTATGATGAACTGACCAAGTACTGCACGGATAGTGATTATGGCAAAGATGGTTTTGCAGATTACAAAACCGTACTCGATCCCGAAGACGATGCTGCTCGTGCCAATTGGGGCGGTTCTTGGCGTATGCCTACCGATGCCGAATGGCAAGAACTGATAGACAAATGCACTTGGACGTGGACGACCTTGAACGGCAAGAACGGCTACGAAGTGAAAGGCACTAACGGCAACTCTATTTTTCTCCCTGCGGCGGGCTATCGCAACGACGATGACTTGGGCAGCGCGGGCAACCGCGGCGACTATTGGTCGGGTTCGCTCGACGCGGGCTACCCGGGCTACGCGTGGTTCGTGCGCTTCAGCTCGGGCTACG
Source organism: Paludibacteraceae bacterium (assembly GCA_051870755.1). Taxonomy (GTDB): domain Bacteria; phylum Bacteroidota; class Bacteroidia; order Bacteroidales; family Paludibacteraceae; genus W0P28-013. The sequence goes on from JBJECE010000024.1 coordinate 36,938, forward strand.
TGGGCAGGGGCAGCGGCGACCGCTGCTACGGTCATTCCGTCCGCCCTGTTCTTTAAGGGGAATTTTACCTCGTTTTCGTCGGCAGGTAGGGCAAATGCCGCGGGCAGCCCCAGCGCTACCGCCGCGGGTGCCCGCGGCCGGCAAAAAAAATCGTAGGGACGTGCCGTGGCGCGTCCGAAACCGTAGGGACGTATTGAACCTGCCTACCGTAGGTAGGTGCGCCTGCCTGCCGCAGGCAGGTCCGCAAGAAATAATGTAGGGACGTGGCGCGCCGCGTCCCTACATCTTTTATAAAATTTTTATAAAATGAATATAAAAAATCCGGCCTTGGCGGTTGTGTCAAAAAAATGAGCAATTAGTAGTGAGCAGTGAGAAATGTATGGACGCATTGAACTTGCCTACCGCAGGCCTGCCTACCTTCGGTAGGCAGGGAGGGTTTGGGAGGTAAAACAAACGCAAGAAAACAACTTTGAAACTCTTAAACATTAAACTTTGAAACTATTTTGCACTTTTCCATTTTGCACTTTGCACTATTTTTGAACCCTACGCCCTTCGGGCACTCCCCTGCCTACCGGCAGGCAGGCTCTACCTTCGGTAGACAAGCTTAAAAAGGGGAGAGCACGCGATAAAGTAGTTTCAACGCAAAAAAAAATTGCATAGGCTGCGAGCGGAAAAATCAAGTGAAAACGGCGTAAAATTGATCACTGACGGCGCGAAGCGACGGAACGATTGAGCAATTTAGCCGTTGAACGCTCCGATTTTTCAGAGTGAGCAGGCTTAGCAAGGGCGTTTCTTTAATTCTTGATTTTGCTCACGCTCAACAAACCGAAAAAATTTTCGTTTGTTTTCGCTCAATCGCAAAATTGGTTCGTTTCTTTGCGCTCGTGCAAAGAAATGAACATACCAATTTGGTCAAGCAAAAGAAATGAAAGAACAAACGCTCAAAAAAATCGCCCAACACACAAAAAAAAGAAGGGTAAGCTTGCTATATCGCACCGCTACAACCTTCTACCCTTGCTGCGGTCAGGCCCTGGGGGAGTTCAAAGGGAGCTGGTCGTATAGGACTTACCCGACTGCAAAGGTAGTGCAAAAATACGAAACAGACAAATTTTTTGCCATATTTTTGCATGCCTGACCTAAAACTATGTCCTCAAAAATCGACGGTAATTTTGAAATTGACCATAAAACCCGTCAGATAGTTGGGAACGGCGTATTGCGTATTGTAAATGTCGGTAACCCAATAGTACGAATTTTCGTTTTTGATGTTGAACAGGTTGAACAATTCCAGATTCAGCCAAAAGGCTTTGACAACTTTTTGCCGGCTCATGAACTTTTCGCGCCCCTGCACGAAACCGCGCGTCGCTCCGATGTCCACGCGGTTGTAGGCTTTGGTGCGATAGACGGCTTGGTAGCGTTCGCTGTGCGGCGCGCCAAACGGCAGACCGTCCGACCATACCAATTTCAGATAGACTTTGTATTCGGGGTGTTTCGGAAAATAGTCCTGAAAAAACAGCGAAACGTTGTAGCGTTGCTCGTTCGGCCGCGAAATCCACCCCGGATTGACGGTGCCGAGCAACGTGCCTGTGTTGCTGTACACGTTGTACGAGTCGTCCAGTAGGTTTTCTTTGGAATACATCCACGAGAACGAAATCCACGAGTCGGTACCCGGCACAAATTCGCCGAACAATTTCAGGTCGATGCCGGCCGTTTGTGCCACAGCATTGTTGGTGCCGAGGTAGCGTATGCGCACGTTGTCCACATAGTACGGATTGACACGGTCGCTGGGTTTGTAGTAGGCTTCGGCAGTGAATTTGAACGGTCGGTTCCAAAGCCTGAAGTAATAATCGGTGCCGAATACGACGTGTAGCGACCGTTGCGCTTTGATGTTTTTGTTCAGCAACAAAGTGGTGTTGCCGTATTGGTCGGTCGTTTCGACGCGTATTTCCTTGTAGAACGGCGCTTGGTGATACAATCCGACGGCCAAACGAAAGTCGAAGTCCGCATTCCAATCGGGAACGTATGTGGCCGAGAGGCGCGGGCTGATGAGCCACTCTTTGTTGAACGTCCAATAGTTGGCGCGAATGCCGCCGTTGAATGTCCATCGACCGCTGTTGGCATACAGTTTGTAGGTCTCTTCGATGAAAGCGGTCAGCCGTGCGCTGTACAGGTCGTTGCTGGCGGTCAGGTTATACACCAAATCGACTTTTTCGGGGTTGTAGGGTAGCGAGTAGCCCGACGAGTCGCGAAATTCCCATTCGCGGATGCGGTCGAGTATGATTTCCGATTGCGCGCTGATGCCCCATTCCAACGAATTGTTTTTGTATTGCCATTCGCCGATGTGCGAGAGGTTGGCCACGGTGGCCGACAAACGGTTGCGGGCGTGTTCGTGATAGGTGCCTACGCCCTGATTGTTGGTGTGGCCGGTGTTGTTGATGTCCAAATCCGACAGCCAATACTGACCGGTGATGTCGTACGTCTCTTGCTCGTTGGTGTTGAAGGCCGAGGCCATCAAACTCAATTTCACGTTTTTGATAGGGTGGTAGTTGACGGTGAATGCGCCGAAATAGGTGCGAAATACGTCTTTCTCCTGCCCGTCGAAATAGACTTTGAAGTTGTAGTTTTCGGTGAGGGTGCCGAATTTTGTTTCGCGTTCTGTGGGAATGAATCGGTAATAGTTTTGCGAAAAATTGCCGAGAAACGAACCGTCCCATTTGTCGCTGAAACGAAAGGTCATGTAGGTCTGATAATCGACGAATGATTGGGCGTATTCGCCTTTGGTGTCGAGCGACCCGAGCAGATACGACGATGTTTTGTAGCGGATGCCGTGTACCTGCGTGAAGTTTTTCGATTTCGATCCCAAATAGGCCGTGGCGCCGAGCAGACTGACGGAAACGGAACCTTCCAACTTTTCCGGCGTTTTGTAGGTAACATCGAGCACCGATGCGCTTTTGTCGCCGTAGCGCGCGCCGTAGCCGCCGGCCGAAAACTGCACGCTGCCCACCAAATCGGGGTTGATGAAACTGAGCCCTTCTTGTTGGCCGGCGCGTACCAGCAGCGGTCGATACACTTCGATGTTGTTCACATAGACGCTGTTTTCGTCGTAGTTGCCGCCGCGCACCGAATACTGCGAACTGAGTTCGTTGTTGGAACTGACGCCGGCGAATGTGGTCAGCAAGGCGCTGATGTTGCCGCCCGAAGCATCGGGAACCATGCGGAATTGGTCGGTGTTCAGTACTTGCATGTTGCCCGCCGCGCGTTGGTAGGCGCGCACTTCTACGCCGGCAAGTTCGTCGGCCGACGCTGTCAATGTTTCGGTTACGTTCAGCACATCGTCGTCGAGGCCGAAGGTGCGCTCGCTCGTGGTGTAGCCGATGCACGAGTAAACCACTGTGAATGTGTCGGTTACGTCGGCGCGCAATTCGTAGAAGCCCTGCGCATTCGACGAGGTGCCTTGCGCCGTGCCTTTTATCTGCACGGTGGCAAATTCGATGGCATGGCTCGATTGGTCGAGCACATACCCGCGAATGTATATGCGCTTGGCCGATAGTGCGTTACATACGGCGGCAAGGGTCAGTATCAGGAGAAATCTTTTCAAAACGATTGCGGCTTACCTTAATTAAATAACGAACGAATTGTCAAATTATTGTAAGTTTGGCATATTTCAGCAGCAATGGTTTGACGCCGCTTTTGTCGAATGCGATGAAGGCTTTGGTGGCGTCGCCTTCGCCTTCGATGTTGACGATTTCGCCTTCGCCGAAAATATTGTGTTGCACGCGCATACCGACCGTGTAAGGATATTTTGTGTTGCCGCTGACCATGCTCGGCGTGATGCGCCGCATGTGGGTGATAGGTGTCGTCGTTGAGGTTGTTGATGATGTCGTTGGCGTTGTCGGTGCATTTGAGTTGCCGAATCGATGAAAACCCGCAAAACGCGGACGCATCGTTGGTTCGACTATTGGCGTTTGGCGCATACCGACCGGCTTTTGCAGATATTGTTCGTCAATCTCGTCGATAAAACGGCTGGGATTCGAAAACTGGGTCTGACCATTGCGAAAACGCGATTTGGCGTAACTGAGCACACAATCGTCTTTGGCGCGCGTGAGTGCCACATACAGCAGTCGGCGTTCCTCCTCGAGGTCGCGTTCGGACTCGCACATCATCGACGGGAAAAGGTCTTCTTCCAGCCCGACAATGAATATGTGCTTGAATTCCAGCCCTTTGGCTGAATGCACAGTCATCAGCGTAACGCGGTTCTTATCCTCTTCCGGCTCGTTATCTTGGTCGGTGAGCAGTGCCACTTCCGACAAAAAATCTTCCAATCGCAACTCGGTGTCGCCGTGGTTGGCTTTGTCTTCGCAGAATTGATTGATGGCGCTCAACAGCTCTTGGACGTTTTCTTTGCGACTCAAATTCTCCGGCGAATTATCGACCGAGATGTCGCGCATGATGCCCGATTCCCTGACGACCAATTCGGCGATGGCATAAGCGTTGAGGCTCGCGTTTTGTTGCTCGAATTGCGTTATCATCTCGGCAAATGCAGCCAATTTTTTGGCAGTGCCGGCATTGACGTCGAGCCCGAAATGTGCCATATCGCGCATGATGGTCAGCGCGCCGACTTGGTGCCGGTGGGCGCAGGCCAACACTTTGCCTTGGGTCGTTTCGCCAATGCCGCGTGCCGGATAGTTGATGACGCGCTTGAAGGCCTCCTCGTCGTTGGTGTTGATAATCAAACGCAGATAAGCCAGCACATCTTTCACCTCTTTGCGCTGGTAGAACGATAAACCGCCATATATTTTGTACGGAATGGAACGCTTGCGCAAAGCCTCTTCCAACGTGCGCGATTGCGCATTGGTACGATACAATATGGCATAATCGCTGTAGGCATCGGCAGTCGTTTGCAAACTGTCGTGCAATATGGTGGCCACGGCAAAGGCTTCGTCGTAGTCGCTGTACGAACTGAGTACGCGTATCTTGCTGCCGACGGCGCCATCGGAATAGACGGTTTTCCGAATTTGATGTATATTCTTTGCTATCAACGAGTTGGCTGCATTGACGATGGTCTTTGTCGAACGATAGTTGCGCTCCAACTTGAACAACCGACAGCCTGTATATTGTGTTTGGAATTGCAGCATATTGTCGATGTTGGCACCGCGAAACGAATAGATGCTTTGCGCATCGTCGCCTACGACGCATATACGCTGATGATCGGCCGCTAATTGGCTGACTATCAGGTGCTGCGCGCGATTGGTGTCCTGATATTCATCGACTAAAATATAGCCGAAACGTTGGCGATAACGTGCCAAAATGTCAGGGTTTTTGTCGAACAGCAGGTTGGTGAAGAGCAGCAAATCGTCGAAATCCATGGCATTCGACGCTTTGCAACGTTGGCAGTAGAGCGTGTACAAATCGATAAATAGTGGGGTGCGCGAATTGGCATCGTTGTGCATCAGTTCGTGGTTGGTGCGATAGGCATCCGGCGTCAGCAATTGGTTTTTGGCAAACGAAATGCGATTCTGCATCGTACTCAAACGATAGGTCTTGTCGTCAAGTTTCAGTTCTTTAATCAAACTGCGGATCAAACTCTTCGAATCGCTCTGGTCGTAGATGGTAAAGTCGCGTGTGAAACCGATGGCGGCGGCTTCGCTGCGCAAAATGCGCGAAAAAATGGAATGAAAAGTGCCCATCCACAGATAGCGCGCAACGTGGTCGCCCACGATAGAAGCGATGCGGGTTTTCATTTCGTCGGCGGCCTTATTTGTGAATGTCAGTGCCAAAATCTGCGACGGATGCCAACCTTGTTGCAGCAAATACGCAATCTTGTAGGTCAGTACACGCGTCTTACCCGAACCGGCACCGGCCACAATAATCGAAGGCCCGTCGCAATACGTAACGGCCTCCAACTGATTGTCGTTCAGAAGGTTGTTGAGCGAATTTGTATCGGAACTGTTTGGCATAAAATTTGTACACAAATGAAATGCAAAGATAACCAATTTTTTGGGGAATACAATCGCATGCGGCACATTTCTTGCGCGGAATCGACAAAAAAACGTATCTTTGCAGCGCAGCGTGGGCTGCTGTGGCGCATTTGCCGCTTGCAACATGCACCCGACGAATCGAAAAAAGCCCCGCTTTTAGGCATTTGCGAGCCGGTTTTTGAAATCGAAAAAGAAAATTATTGATTTTTTTGACACGACACAAAGGCTGTTTGAAAATAAATGACTAACTTTGCAGTCCGAAAAAACATATCTTATTAAATATTCGTATTATGGTTAATTACAAAGAATTAGGATTGGTAAACACACGCGAAATGTTTGCCAAAGCCATCAAAGGTGGCTACGCTATCCCGGCGTTCAACTTCAACAACATGGAACAACTGCAAGCCATCATCATGGCTGCCGCCGAAACAAAATCGCCGGTCATTCTGCAAGTGTCGAAAGGCGCACGCAACTACGCCAATCAAACCCTGTTGCGCTACATGGCCGAAGGCGCTGTGGCTTATGCCAAAGAACTCGGCTGGGAAAAACCCGAAATCGTGTTGCACCTCGACCATGGCGATAGTTTCGAATTGTGCAAATCGTGCATCGACATGGGCTTCTCGTCTGTCATGATCGACGGTTCGCACCTGCCTTACGACGAAAATGTGGCGCTGACCAAAAAAGTGGTTGAGTATGCACATCAGTTCGATGTAACCGTCGAAGGCGAACTCGGCGTTTTGGCCGGTGTCGAAGACGAAGTTGTGGCCGACCACCACACCTACACGCGCCCCGAAGAGGTAGTCGATTTCACCACCAAAACCGGGTGCGACAGCCTCGCCATCTCGATTGGCACATCGCACGGCGCCTACAAATTCACGCCGGCACAGTGCACACGCAATGCCGAAGGCCGCCTCGTACCGCCACCATTGGCATTCGACGTACTCGAAGGCGTCGAAAAAGAGTTGCCCGGATTCCCGATTGTGCTGCACGGCTCGTCGAGCGTACCGCAAGAAGAGGTTGATACCATCAACAAATTCGGCGGCAATCTGCCCGATGCCATCGGTATCCCCGAAGAAGAGTTGCGCAAAGCCTCGAAATCGGCCGTTTGCAAAATCAACATCGACAGCGACAGCCGCTTAGCCATGACCGCCGCCATCCGCCAAGTGATGGCCGAAAAACCGGCTGAATTTGACCCGCGCAAATATCTGGGTCCCGCTCGCGACAACATGAAGAAACTTTACATCCACAAGATTGTAAACGTGCTCGGTAGCGACGGCAAAGCAGCATAAAATCGCGCTTAACGAATAGTTTGTGTGGCGATTTTCTCGAAATTTCGGGAGAATCGCCATCTTTTTTGCTGTTTTTTGCCGAAAAATTTGTTTTTCTCACCGGAATGGACTATATTTGCAAATTGTACGAAAAAGCGATTGACTATGAAGAAATTTTATCTCGTTGTTTGCGCCGCGCTGCTTGCCGTGGCATCGTTTGCGGTCGAGTATCAGGCTCCCATTACCGTGTGGGAGGGCACAAGCACTCCGTTTGATGGCTATGATAATCACATTATAATAACAAAAGATACCTACGATTGGTCGCAAGTAGTTGAAAATACGCGTATTACAATTCTGTTCCAAGAGGCACTGACCGAATCGCGCTATCTCTATTTGTATGCGTGCGCATCGCAAGAAGATTATGCAAAAAGTAATTTCTTTGAGTTGTCCAAGGTTGCTTCGTATGATTTGGCGGTGGGCGATACACAATTTCAAATAGTATTGTCCGGCGATGGGGCAACAGCATTGCAGTTAGTACCTTCGCTCTTTGCGTTGGTGTATGCGCAAACGCCTGTGATGACAAAAGTGTTGGTCGAATTTCCTGTCGGCTCCACAACGAATGTGTCGGTAGCGTATGCGTCGATGCCGATATATGCGCACGACAAGCGGATTGTGGCGCCGGAGAGTGCGCAAATCTACAGCATTACGGGGCAGAATGTAACGCATCTCAATGGGCAGTTGGCCAAAGGCATTTATGTGGTGCGTTGCGACAAACAGACCGTTAAAGTAGTTATTAAATAACTGATAATCAATTTAATATAAATAAAAAACACGCTCGATTTCGGGCGTGTTTTTGTTTGTGGGGCACTTGGCGTTACAGTGGTAGTGTTTTGTCGTGCAGCCAAGCGCGTTCGGCGTCGGTCAAGTGTGGCGCAAGGCGGTCGTACACCATTTTGTGGTACTTGTTCAGCCATGCCACTTCGTCGGCGGTGAGCAGCGCACGGTCGAGGGCAGTGGTGTCGAACGGGAATAGCGTCAGTACTTCGAATCCGAGAAAACGCCCGAATTCATTGCTCTCGATGTCGCGCACAGCCACTAAATTTTCGTGACGGATGCCGTATTCGCCGGCAATGTAAACGCCCGGCTCGTCGCTCACAACCATGCCGGGTTCGAGCCGCGTCGGGTTGTTGTCGGTGCGAATGCTTTGAGGCCCTTCGTGGTCGCCTAGAAAATGCCCGACGCCGTGTCCTGTGCCGTGTCCGTAACTCAAGCCGTGTTGCCAAAGGAATTGTCGTGCCAAAATGTCCAATTGATTGCCGCGCGTTCCGTACGGGAATTTTGCTTGAGCCAGCGCAATATGTCCTTTCAGCACGAGGGTGTAGTCGCGTTTTTGCTTGGCGGTAGTCGCCCCGAGCGGAATGGTGCGTGTGATGTCGGTGGTGGCGTCGTAGAATTGTGCGCCACTGTCGAGCAGTAAAAAGTTTTCGGGTTTCAGCGGCACGTCGCTTTCGGGCGTGGAACTATAGTGCACGATGGCGCCGTGGTCGGCATAGCCGGCGATGGTGCCGAAACTTTCAGTTACGAAATTGGCTTGTTCGGTGCGGAATTCGTGCAACTTGTCGATGACGCTCAATTCGGTTTCGGTGCCGGCCGGCACGGCTTTTTCGAGCCACATCATGAACCGTGTCAGGGCAACGCCGTCTTTTTCCATCGCGCGGCGGAAACCGGCGAGTTCGGTGGCATTTTTGACACATTTTTCGGCAAACACCGGCGATGCAAATTTGACGGTTGTTGCGCTTGTAACTGTTTGATAAAGAGCATAATTTACTTTCGAATGGTCGAGCCCGATGGTGGCGCTTGTCGGCAAGGCGTGCAGGTAGTCGTACACCGATTCGTAAGGCGCCTTTTGAATGTTGTTTTGCGCAAAATAGTGGTTCAGTGCTGCGTCGGTCTTGTCGCTGTCGATGAAAACGATGACTCGCTCGCTCTCGACGGCTGCAAAAGCGATGGTTACGGGATTGTAGGCAATGTCGGCACCGCGCACGTTGAGCAACCAGGCGATGTCGTCGAGAGCCGTAAACAGTGTAACGGTTACATGCGCATCGGCCATTTTGTTGCGGACAAAGTGTAGTTTGTCGGCTGTGGAACGACCTGTAAATTGTTCCGGCAGTTCGTATGTGCGGGTTTTTGGCAACGCCGGTCGGTCGTGCCACACTTGCGCTATCAGGTCGTGCTGTGTGTCGAGGGTGAGTCCCTTGTCGGCGAGTTCTTGGCGCAATGTGTTGATCTCATCGATGGCAAACATAGCCGCATTGACGGCTACGATGTCGCCGTGTTGCAGCACTTGGCTTAGCCATTCGCTGATGCTTGGTGTGCCGATTTCGCCATCTTTTTGCAGCATCAGTCCCGATGGTTTCAGTTGTTCGGCGGCTTGCAAAAAGTAGCGCGAGTCTGTCCAGAGGCAGCCGCCGGTGCGTGTGATGACGGCGGTGCCGGCCGACCCTGTAAATCCCGAAACGAATTGGCGTTCCTGCCAATGTTCGGCTACATATTCGCTGCCGTGCGGGTCGGTGCTTGGCACTATCAGTGCCGCTACATTGTGTTGCTCCATCAGTTGGCGCAACGCTGTCAGTCGTTCTTTTACATTCATAGTTTATGCGTTTTGTTATGCGTCTGCAAAGGTATGAAAAAATTGCATAAGATGTTGCGTTTTGGGGTGTTAAAACAAACAAAGGCAACACATGCCTGCGTGGCGTGGTGCTGCCTTGTTGCTTGTGGCGTTGTCGGCGGTTTATTTGCGGCTGCCGTACTGTTGGTCGAGGTTGAAAATGGCGGTGTCGCCCATTTTTTTGATGCGATCGACAATGCTCGATGCGGTGGCCTCCTCTTCGACTTGTTCGCGCACAAATCCCCACAGAAAATCTTGTGTGGCTTTGTCGTTTTCGGCGGCGGCGATGTCCACCAATTCGTCAATCCAGCGCGACACTTTGCATTCGTGTGCATACACGGCTTCGAACACGTTCAATGGTGTTGTCCACGTAGTTGGAACGGCGTCGATTTGCCCGAACGAAGCGGTGCCGCCGCGTTTGATGACGTAGTCGGCCATCGTGTAGGCGTGTTCCATCTCTTCTTGCGATTGTTTTTTCATCCATGTGGCAAAGCCTCCGAAGCCTTCTTTGTCGAGGTAAAAGGCCATCGACAGATAGAGGTTTGCCGACCAGATTTCGCGCGTAATTTGCGCATTGATAGCGTTTTGCAATTTTTCTGTAATCATAATGAATAGTGTTTTGGTTAGAAAAAAAAGTTGTACAAAGGCTCTTGCAAAAAACGTACCATACTACATCGTTTTTGTCATTTTGTCATACAAAAATTCGCAAACAACGCAACCCCCCTTATCTATTCTTTGCGGACGCATGCAATGCGTCCCTACTTAAACTCTTAAACTCTTAAACTCTTAAACCCTTAAACTATGAAACTCTCAAACTTTCTTACTTTTTTTTGCATAAATTTTTGTATTGTGAAATTTTTTGTGTAACTTTGCAACGATGTTTTATGCCAAGTACATATCCGCTGTTTTGAGGGACTTGCTTTGTGCGAACGAAGTGAGCATCTCCA
>JBJECE010000025.1:0-47126 GCA_051870755.1 Paludibacteraceae bacterium
GGCCACTGCCGTAGCCAACGGCAGCACCACCTACACCAAAGTAACATTCCCTTACGACGTTACCGGCAACCAAACCTTCTATGCGGTGTATAAGTATGTAGAAGAAGGCGGCAGCAGTGGAGATTATAAAAAAGTAACACAAGCCTCTGAACTTGTTGATGGTACATATCTGATTGTATATGAAACTGGCAATATAGCAATGAATGCCGGACTTGATGCAAATATGGACGCCGTATCCAATAGCGTTGCTGTAACGATTACAAGCAACACAATTGCATCTACCGCCGAAATAGATGCTGCTGCATTTACATTTAGCAGCAGCAATGGTTCGTTCAAGAGCGCAAACGGCTACTATATCGGCACAAATAGCAATGCAAATGGATTAGATGTTGCCACCAGCAGTAAAACAAATACTGTATCAATCACAAGCGACAAAGACGCGAATATTATAAGTTCAGGTGGAGCCTATTTACGCTATAATGCCACATCAGGTCAAACAAGATTTAGATACTATAAATCAGATTCTTATACAGGTCAAAAGGCCATTCAACTCTATATAAAAGATGGTTCTTACCTCTACACCTCCTCGCCGGCGTGTGGGCCGTATGTGCAGATAGTCGGCAATAAAGACCTCTACGTTACTTCGGGTAACGTGGGCGGCCGCAGCACCGTGCAGGCGCAGGACACCATACGCTTCACCTCGGGCGCACTGCAAGGCAGCGGCAGCACCGCACCAAACATCAAAGTGCCGGCAGCCGACATCACCATCGGCGGAACGCCAACGACCGTTGTCAGCGTGGCGTTTGTCGATAGCACTTGCACCAAAAATGCCGACGGCACCTACAGCATCACGGGCGGCATCGTGGTACAATACAAACCCACCAACACCAATATCAAAGAAGATATAAAGGTGAAACTGCGCGCCACCCACAACACCGGCAACGATGTGGTGCTCGATAGTTTCGTGGTACACGCCCGCTCGCTGCCGCAGAAGTTCGTCATCACCGCCAAAGGTACCGACGGCAAATGGTACGCCCTGCCCGCCGACATGAGCGGCAGCAGCGCGCAACCGGCAAACGGCCAACTCGTGGTTGACAGCGACGCCGACCCGACCACCGCCACCACCACGCCGTGCAACACCATATATACATTCGACGGACAAAAACAAGGCGGCGACCTGCGCTATGTGCGCTTCGTAGGCCTCGGCGGCAAATACTTGTGGGCAGCAACCAGCGGCAACACCGGCATACAAGACACCGGCAGCGCCGATGCAGCCACTGCCGACAACATGCCCTACAACTGGCTGCTGACCTCGGCCGACAACGTTACCTACACGTTTGCCAACCAAAACACCGACCGCACGCTGCGCCTCGACGGCACCAAATTCGGCATGTACGCCTCCGGCGTAAACGAACTGCGCATTCTGCCCATCGTCGAGGACGACACCTGCGCCTACAATGCCGCACCGCAGAACATCACGTTGGTAAGCCGCACCAGCACCACCCTTACCTTGGCGTGGTCGGCCGTACCGGGCGCCGAACGCTACCAATTCAGCCGTGACGGCGGCACCAATTGGTATCAGTGCGACGGCATAGCCGACATGGCTTATCCCGAATACGAATTTACCGGTTTGAGCGTTTCTACCGAATATACCATCGCCCTGCGCGCCGTACACGGCACAGCAGCGAAAATCTGTTCGGACACGGCACAAATCACCGTTACCACCGCCGCCTGCGACAACGTGCCAACCATCAGCGGCACCATCAGCAATGTTAGTTCGTGTGGCACACTGACATTGGACGCCACCGGCGTAACGAGTTCCACAGAGAGCGAAATCTATTGCCCCATCACGCAATACGGTTTCCAATACACGCAGGACAACACATGGGCGACCTACAATCAGACCGAACACAGCGACACGCCGGGAAGCACCATTAACGACGAAGTAACCGTCAGTCGCGGCGGCACATACTACGTGCGCCTCTACGCCATCAACGGTGTAGGCACCGGCTACAGCGCCGTGGAAACAATCACCGTATCGGGCTTGGCCAACCTGCAGATAATCACCTCGGGCGACGCCACCACTGCCCCGCTGATAGGTGGCAAAGCCACACTGCGCATGGGTGCCGTCAGCGAAAGCCCGTCGTCCATCACATGGCAAGTGTTCGACGGCAGCAACACCGAACAGACTGCCATTGCCGACGGCATCGCCAATAGCGGCGTGTTCAGCGCCACGGCATTCGGTGTGTATCGCGTAGTGGCCAAACAGGACGCCAACGCCGACCCGACCTACTGCGCCGACAGCGCCACCATCTACATCGAAGTGCGCTTGCCAAACCACTACGGCTACGTAACCAACTGCGCCGTGCTGAATAACAACAACATCGAAGTCATCAACGTATCGTCGAGCGACATCACCTTCGGCATCGACGACGCCGACGTCGTACAAATCGAAATCGTGAAAGAAAACACCGGCAACGGCAACACCGGCGGCGGAGCGCAAGCCGAAGGGCTTTTCTTCAGTAAATATTACGAAGCAACAGCTAACGTGAAACTGATAGCCGTATTTAATGGCACCGGTCAAGATATTGATGTAACCAATTACACCATAAAATATGGTAAAACTAGTTGGGAACAATATTATATCAAATTGGGCAACTTTACTAACACCGCCAACATTATTACTGCCGGTGAAGAAGTAATTTTATACACAACAATGGAGCAAGGTCAAGATAACGACATAATGAATTGTGTTAATGCCAACTATCCGGACGGACCTTGGAAACGAGTTACTGCACAGAATAGCGGCGGAAGCGGCCTGCTCTCTTTTGCCGGCGACAAGACCATTGCTCTGTTCGATGGTAGCATTCTTGTCGATGTAATAGGTGCCGTAACCGAAGGTGGCGTTCCTACTAATACCGGAGTAGTAACAGCAGCAGTTCAAGTTGATCCTTCCGGTATTTCTTGGGCTGACAATAAAGGTTGGTATTGCGCAAGCGGTCAATCCATTAAAGATGGCTCGGTTATAGGTACCAGCACCAACCGTTGTTTGTTAATTCGTAAAAATACCGTCGTTTCAGGTGCCAAGGCAGTAAGTTCCAACAAAAGTACTTTTGCAACACTATGCGACGAATGGGTAGGCGAACATGTGCCAGACACAGCAGCCGATAATGGTGTACAAGCATCGTGCGACAACTTTGCGTACGTCGGTACATTCGACTACGCCGACTACTTCCAGCGCTACGAACCGGTAACCGGCAAGATAGACACCCTGAATCTGACCCACAATGCCGACGGCTCGTGGACGTTGGACACCGGGTCATTCGCCGGCACAGCCTGGGAAGGCAAAAACTTCCACGACCTCGCCTGCACCAGCGTCAAGATTAACGGTTACAAAACAGTCGACACCAAAGACTCGCTCATCACCGCACTCAACTACAAAGTGCCCATCATCGTGGACCGCACCACCACCACCGAGGATGCCGACCTGTTCGGTTTCGCCGGCGAAGGCCGCCTCATCTGCCCCGAGTGCGACGTGGTCATTCGCGACAACCAGAAACTGAGCGTTGTGCCGGCCGGCTACAACAACATACGCGACATGTGGGTGTATAGCGGCGCCGCACTCAACATTCAGGACGAAAAGACCTACAACATGGGCAAACTGACCATCGAGAGCGAAAACAACGAAGTGGGTTACGCCCTCATCAAAGGCACCCTGAACGCACAGGACGGCATCAGCCACACCAAGCGCATCGACGCCAACGCGTGGTACGACTTCTCGCTGCCATACAGTTGCAAAGTGGCCGACATAGTCCGCACCAACGGCAAAACGCTGGGTCTGTACAGCGTCAATACCGGCGATTTGGCGAAAAACGATACGGCACGTTGGGTCATCAAATACTACGACGGTCAGAAACGCGCCAACACCGGCACACCAAACGGTGCAGCGCCCACCAACTGGGCAGTTGTTCCCGCCGACGGCATACTCGAAGCCGGCGTGGGCTACATCGTGGCTCTGGGTGGTACACACAATGCCAACCCGAACTACAAAGTACGTTTCGTGCTGCCCAACCGCTCGACACAACCCTACGTTGAGTCCATCTCATCGAGCGCTACCAAAGGCGTGAAAGGCTACACCGGCCCGAAAGCCGAAGAGTTGCCCTGCCACAAAGGCTGGAACTACCTCGGCAACCCGTATGTATCGCGCTTCGACGGCGAATCTCAAACGCCACACTGGGACGAATACGCCGGCCTGCTGCTCAATGGCTTCTACACCGACCTGCTGACCGGTAACAGTTACGACGTCATCGAATATCCCGACCTCTATGTGGCCGTGGATATGGGCGAAGGCGGTGTTACCAATTGGGTACAGACCAAAGCCAGCAAAGCATTGTTGTCGCCATTCCGCGCCTTCATGATTCAGGCCGTGAGCGACGGCGACGTCGATTTCAACAAAGAGGCACGCGACATACCGCAAGGCCCCACGTTGGCACCGGCAGTGCGTAGCGTCAGTGCCGAGCGCGAAACCGTCAGCGCCGTGCGCCTGAACATCAGCCACGACACCTACGGCACCGGCAGCACCGACATCATGCTGCACAGCCTCTACACCGACAAATACGACCTCGGCTACGACATGGTACGCATGTTCAACAGCCGGCAGGCAGCGCAGCCGTTCACGCTGAACAGCACCGCCGACTACCTGCTGTACAACGCCGCCAACCGCGAACTTGCCGAAACGTCGGACATACCCGTGGGCATACGCACCTTGGCCGCCGGCACCTACACCTTCAGCCTCACACCGCTGGCCGGTGCCGACCGCTACGCCGCCATCTACCTCATCGACCGCAACGAGGACGACCTGAAATTCGACCTGCTGCAAGGCACCTACACCACCATGCTGGCACGCGAAACCAACACCTCGCGCTTCGCACTGCGGTTCGAGAAACGCGCGCAACTGCCCACCGACATCGATAACGACGCCATACAGTCGCCCATCGTTTACCGCGACCAAACCGACATCGTAATCGACAACCTGCCGACCGACGCCGTGGTGCGCGTAGTCGATGCCATCGGACGCACGTTGCACATACAGCCCGCCGACGGACAAACCGTGCGCTTCCACGCTCCGGCACGCGGCGCATACATCATTCAGGTAATGACACAACAAGGCAACTTCAGTATCAAAACAATTTTATAATCCGTTTTTACAACAAAAGACATACAACAACCTCGAAAACAGACGATTATGAAAGCATATAAAAAGCAAATGTATCTGAATTTGGCGATTACGGCAGCAGCCGTAGGTTGCGCCTGCCTTGTGTTGATGGTGGGTACCTCGTCGCCCGAGTTGCGGGCACTCGATGCCGAAAACGGCTACTACGCACACACCTCGTACCAGAAACGCCGCGCCGTAGCCAATAACACCGCGTGGGACATACCCACCGTATCGACCACGGCACCGCGCGCCACAGCCACGGTGGCACGCACATCGGCAGCCGCCACCCCGACAACGCCCACAGCCACACAATCGTTGGTGCGCAACACCTTCGGTGCCGGCAGCACACAGACGAGCAGCAGCAACGGCGGCGGATCAGGCAGCAGTTATGCCGGCGGCGTGGCACGCAGCCAAACGGTGAGCATGTCGCCCGTAACGAGCATCTCGCTGAACGCCATTCGTCGCAGCACCGGCACGCAAGTGGCCGCCACAAGCAGCATCACCGAACCCTTCAGCGACCCGCAACGTCCGCAAGGCGAGATACACCAGCGCGTCGTAAATGAAGGTCCGGACGAACCGTTCTTCGAGCCCCTCGGCGATGGCCTGTGGTTTTTGTTGCTGTGCAGCAGCCTGTTCATGCTCCGCACCGCCATTGCCACAAAAATGAGAAAAAGCCCCCCTGCCCCCTAAAGGGGGAGCCGGAGGGAGGAAAAAAATTAGTAGTGAGAAATAAAAAAAATGACCTTGGCGGGTGTGTCAAAAAAATGAGCAATTAGTAATGAGCAGTGAGAAATGTAGGGACATGGCGTGCCGCGTCCGGAAAAGGACAAGAATAAAGAATAAAGAATAAAGATTATAGATTATAGATTTTTTTACCCCTAAATCCCTCTACCTTCGGTAGACAGGCCTGCCTGCCGCAGGCAGGCTAAAGGGGACTTAAAGCCCTCCTTTAGGAGGGTTGGGAGGTAGAAAATAAAAAAAAACTATTAAACTTTTGAAACTTTGAAACAATAATTCAACCCTACGCCCTACGGGCACTCCCCCTACCTGCGGTAGACAGGCTTAAAAAGGGGAGAACACGCGCTAAACAACATTCGCGCAAAAATAAAAAGATGTCCCCTTTGTAAGGGGACGAGAAAAACGAAGTTTTTCGGGCGGGGTTCAAACGAAAACAACGAAAATAACGAAAAATACAAAAACAACGCAAACTACGCCTACTCTCCCCCTTTAGGGGGTCGGGGGGCTTTTGAAACAAAAACACAAAAAAACTAACAATATGAACACATTAAAAAAAATCGGATTAACCTGTTTAGTGGCTATCATCGGATGGGGAACGGCCACAGCAGCAACAGAAACCATCACCATCTCAGGCATGAGCGGCGGCACCCTAACCGACGACAGCCCCAAAACATCGTGGACGACACAAGGAGGACAAAGTATTTCGTTTACCGCCGGTGAAGTTATATTTTCATTAGCTAACAACGGTAACAGCGGTCATGACAAAGCTTATGTATATGGTACCGTACCCAATACATGGCGTATCACTTCCATAATATTTACCGGCGGAACGCCAAACGCAAATTTCAGTTATACACTGACAATTGAAGGCACGCAAATGGCCACACAAAACAATGCACAATTTACTTCCGTGCCAAATCTCACAGGACCAAGTATTGTGTTCGCTATCAGTTGTGGAACAAGTAGTGGCAAATTCACTTTCAACAAAATTCAAATTGAATATACAGAAGTTTCCGCCGCGCCGGTGCTGACGTATCCTGACGGGACGACGGGCAACAACGCTACACCATATCATTATGACGACGCCATACCTTCGTCCATCACCATTATGGCCGATCAAATATTGTATAGCGGCGGTGTTGCTTTGACAACCACCAACGCAAGCGGCATGATAGAAATTGTCGATTCCGAAACAAATGCCATCAGTGGCGCTATTACACTCACAACTGTAACATCTAACGCCAGTGCAACGACTCTGACTTTAGACATAGATAAGAGCAAACTCACCAACTGCCAGACATACACGCTTAGGGTGGTGTCGCTGCCCACCAATAGCGATGGTGTAGCCGTGGCCGGCAACAACTCGATTTGGTACTTCAGCACGCCCACCATCACGGCAAGCGACCTCAGCATCACCGGCACAAAAGAATTTTTGGCCGGCAGCACGTTCGACCACAGCGACTGGGTTATCACCAAAGGCGGCACCGACATCACAGCACAATGTACCAACTTCAGTAACCCGAACATGACTACCGCCGGCACCCCAGACGTAACCTTCGACTACGCCGGCTGTACCATCACCACGACAATCACCGTCAAGGCGCGCGAAACCTACACGCTGACGTGGAAAAACCTTGTAACCGGCGAAGCCGACATTGTAACCAATGTTACCGAAGGCAACACCGTCGGCACACTGCCCACACCGGCAACAACCACGATTACCACCGATTGCGGCGAGAAACGTTTTGTCGGTTGGACAACGACCGAAATCGTCGGTTCGCAGGACGAAGCCCCCACACTCGTACAGAGTTCGGCCATACCTACTGCCGACCGCACCCTCTATGCCGTATATGCCGATGCAACGGGCAGCAGCGGCGACACGTGGGAAAAGATAACCTCCACCGCACAGTTGGAAGCCGGCAAAACCTATCTGATAGGCAACACCGACGGTACTTACGTTATGGGTGACGCAGCCTCCAGCAATAATAACTTCTCGCAAGTTGTTGCCACAAACAGCGACAACACCATTACGCCTGCAAGCGGCTACAACGCCGTGGTATTGGGCGGCACGACCGATGCTTGGACACTGCAACTCGCAGGCAGCGACTACTATCTCTACGCCGCATCATCAAGCAGCAACTACTTAAGAGCACGCGCCGGCAACGACGATGGCAACAGCCAATGGGCTATCGCCATAACTGACGGTGAAGCCACCGTTACAGCCCAAGGCAGCAACACACACAACATGCTGCGCTACAACACGAGCTCAAAATTATTCTCGTGCTACACCGGCGGCCAAAATCCTGTTAGTTTCTACATCAACACGGGCGGTGGCACAGGCTTCATCACCAAATGTACCTGTACAGCGTTGAGCACGCCTACCGGCTTATCGGCAGCAGATGCTGACGGCTCATCGGTTACCCTCTCGTGGACGGCCGTAACGGGTGCCACCTCGTACCTCGTTGAGTACAGCAACGACGGCGGCACCACGTGGAGTAGTGTAGAATGCAGCGGCACTCCCTACAAACTGACGGGACTCAACAAAAGCACCACCTACACATGGCGCATCGTGGCCTTGAGCAACGATGGCACGCACTGCGTGAAATCGACAGCATCGGCCACAAGCACTTTCACTACCACCAGCAACTGCGCTTGGCAAATCAACTACCAACCGACAGCAGGTGCCACAACTTGGAGCGAAGCCAACTGTTTCAGCCAAGTGGGCAGCACTGAGGAATGGCAACTCGCCGACTTCACCCTGCCGGCAAGCGGTTGCCAATTCTGGGTTGGCCCTGGAGCTTGGGGCACATACAGTAATACCGTTGCTTTCGACGGCAATCTGACATTCGCCGCTCTGCAAGGTACAACTTGCAGTAAACCGTACCCCGGCGAAAACGCCGTAGGCACACTACGCATCTACAGCAATAGCACTGTCGCCAACTACTACGTCGGGTTCATGCCCACCTACCAAATAGCTTACGGGCTCCAAGGTAGCGATTGGACACATCTGCCGTTTGCGTATGTCAGCGGCAACACATACGAAACCGCCCTTACCGAAGCACCAAGCGGCTATTGGGATAACAGCAACTACCAATTCTACGTCGGCGCGAAAAACGCCGATGGCGGCACCAACTGGATAAGCGGCAAAAGCAACACCGTGGCCATGCAAACCATGGGCGGGTTGAGCAGCACTAACCTCGGCGGCGCGAAAGGCGTGTACCGCATCTACGACAACTCGTGCGACCTGAACTGGTACTGCGCTTTCATACCCTATTATAACATCGTGTACTACGCCGCCGACAACACCACCGTTTACCAAACATCGGACTACATTGCATCAGACGCAGGTGCGGCCGCTCTCGCCATCAACGTATTGAGCAACGGCCCTGCCAAAGAGGGCTACCGCTTCATAGGTTGGTCGCACACCGCCGGCAGTGCAACAACAGATGTTTTACCGGGAGGCAGTTACACACTATGGCAATGCAACGATCCGTTGTATCCTGTTTATATCCAACAAGTTACACTCAGTTACAACACCAACGGCGGTGTTAGCATTTGCGAAGCCACCACCATCGACATCAACACCTCGACAACGGTTTGTGCCGACGACCCCACACGCGACGGCTACAAATTCAACGGTTGGAACACGGCACAAGATGGTACCGGCACGGGCTACGCCCCCGGAGCAAGCATCACCCTGAGCGCAAGCGTTACACTCTACGCACAGTGGCTGCCTTACATCAAAGCCTACTACGACAAGACCAACATCACCTTTGCCGACGATTGCGATGCAAGCGAGAAGTTGGTAGTCAAAGGCGATGTGATAACCCTGTGCAATAAGCCCACTTCGCCGTTCCGCTACACATTCAAAAATTGGGCCATCAATGGTAATGGGGGATACAATCCGGGTGCCACTTACACCGTATCCGGCGCCGAACTCGAAATTAAAATCACGCCGGTATGGGACACGCCTATGCACGAATTTATATTCATTAACCAAGGCGCCGGCACCTCGCAAGAGGTAATCATCTCCACCGTCAGCGGCGCCGAAGGCGCGTACATCACTGCGCCGGCATCGTGCGGCACCGTGCCCACCAACTGCGAAGGCAAAGTGTTTGTCGGCTGGCTGCGCGGCACCTACGATGGCACCCTCGATGGTAACGAAGGCGTGAACAACCCCGAACAACTGATAGAAAAAGCCGAAGAGCAACAAGGTAGCACCGGCGGTGTGTTCTTTGCATCGCCCGGCGAGCGCGTCAAAGTGGCTGACCAATCAGCCGGCGATCCGGAAAACTGGGGCAAATGGTATGCCGTATTTGCCGTACCTGAATAAGCCAATCATACTTATCTATCCATAAATCATAGCATGTATTTTTGGGAGTTGCGGGCGCTGCGATAGCGTCCGCAACTTTTTTCAAAGCCCGCCCCCCTGCCTGCGGTAGGCAGGGAGGGTTTGGGAGGTAGAACGAAAATTACGAAAACAACGAGAAATACGAAAACTATGTAAATTACGAAAACTACGTAAATTACGAAAACAACCTTGAACCCCTTAAACATTAAACTTTTGAAACTATTTTGCACTCTTCCACTTTGCACTTTGCACTATTTTCAACCCTACCCGGCTGCGCCGTACTCCCTCTACCTTCGGTAGGCAGGCCTACCTTCGGTAGACAGGCTTAAAAAGGGGAGAGCACGCACTGCACAACATTCGCGCGAAGATTTGCCCTTTTCAAGGGAAATGTCGCGCAGCGACAAAGGGTTTCTACAACTGCAAAGTTTTTTCGGGCAGGGTTCAAACGAAAATTACGAAAGATACGAAAACAACGAAAATTACGAAAACAACCCTGAAACTCTTAAACCTCTTAAACTTTTGAAACTACAAAAAAATCTTTCAAAAAATTTTGTCAGTCGAAAAAAATGTTGTAATTTTGCAGTCCGATTCGTAAAGAGGCCTCAAGCAGCCCTGCCGACAAGAGTTTCGGCATCTCGCCTCCCGGTCTAACATTAAAACATTACAATCAAGAGATGTATGCAATTGTAGAAATCCTTGGACAGCAATTCAAGGTAGAAGCCGGACAAAAAGTGTTTGTCCACCGTATGGAAGGAGCCGAACGCGGCTCGAAAGTCGAGTTTGACAAAGTATTGTTAATCGACAACGAAGGTCAAGTGAAAGTTGGTGCGCCCGCCGTCGAAGGCGCCAAAGTGGTAGCCGAAATCGTATCGCACGTGCGTGGCGAAAAAGTGTTGGTATTCCACAAACGCCGCCGCAAAGGCTATCGCAAACTGAACGGCCATCGTCAGAACTTCACAGAGATTTTGATTAACGAAATTGTTGCGTAACCCTAAAAATTAGAAGAAAATGGCACATAAGAAAGGTGTAGGTAGTTCGAAGAACGGTCGTGAGTCGGAAAGCAAGCGACTCGGACTGAAGATATTTGGCGGTCAGTTCGCCAAAGCAGGCAACATCATCGTTCGCCAACGCGGCACACGCCACAACCCCGGCGAAAACGTCGGCATGGGCAAAGACCACACGCTCTTTGCTTTGGTTGACGGCATCGTGGTGTTCACCAAAAAACGCGAAAACAAATCGTACGTGTCGATTACGCCCATCGAGGCTTAATCGCGACGATAGTACATACTTGAAATCCCGTTCGAACTGAACGGGATTTTTTGTGTTTTTGGCGCCCTACCCTGCCTATAGGTTCACACACCGAAATCGATGTCGATGTCGTATTTGCCGGCCACAGGCGGCTCGGGTTGTTCGGATTGTTCGTCGGCAGCATGCACAAACGCCATCACATCTTGCAACGCATCGGCAAACTTGCCAAAATCCTCCTGATAGAGAAAAATTTTGTGTTTTTCGAACGTCGGCGGCACCCCTTCGCCTTCGGGCGACACTATTTTTTTGCTCTCGGTGATGGCCACAAACAACTCCTGATTGCGGTTGCGTTTGACGTCGAGATAGTAGATGCGTTTGCCGGCTTTCACGGCGCGCGAAAAGATGATGTCCTGCTCCTGACGGCCTTTGTCCTGATGTTCCATGATGAAAATGCTACTATTTTGTTGCAAAATTCTGCTTTTTTGGCGATTTACACAACATTTTCGGGCATAAGATATGAACAACACGCACTTTTTGCCGATTGTGCATCACGGTTCGAACATTTTTTTGTAACTTTGCAGCCGAATTTTGGGGGTGCCCGTTGTGGGCTGAGATTATACCCTTTGAACCTGCGCGGGCAATGCCGCGAAGGGAAAAAAGCCGCTACCGGCACGCATTTCGTTTCGTGCACCCTCCAAAAGTAACATTGTAACACAAAAAATTGGAGGTTTTTCTATGAAAAAAGCATTTTTACTCTTGTTGCTGGCCGCCCCGCTCACCGCATGGGCGCAAGCCGAAACCGACAGCGTGGTTAGCGTCGGCGAATTGGAAGAGATTGTGGTATCGTCCACCCGCCTGCAAGGCGCGACACCGCTCACCACACAGCAACTGTCGTCCATCGACCTGCAACAGCAAAACACCGGCGTGAATCTGCCCTATCTGTTGCAAAGCACGCCATCGCTCGTCGTTACCAGCGACGATGGTTTGGGCGTAGGCTACACCTATTTCCGGGTGCGCGGCACCGACCAAAGCCGCATCAACATGACGATAAACGGTGTGCCGCTGAACGACAGCGAATCGCAAACCGTCTTTTGGGTGAACATGACCGACATGGCCTCGTCGATGCAGAGCGTCAATGTGCAACGCGGTGTCGGCACCTCGACCAACGGCGCTGCGGCATTCGGCGCATCGGTGAACATGCAGACCGACAAAGCGACGCCATCGCCCTTTGCCCGACTGACATTCAACGGCGGCATGTACAACACGTTCCGCGAGAGCGCAAAAGTCGGTACCGGCCTGATGGACAACGGATTCGCATTCGACGCGCGGTTTTCGAAAGTGAATAGCGACGGCTACCTCGAGCGCGCCACCAGCGACCTCTACTCGTACTACGCATCCGGCGCATGGTATGGCGACAACACCATGGTGAAACTGATGCTGTTTGGCGGCCACGAAAAAACCTACATGGCTTGGGACGGCGTGGACTACAACACCGCCTACGGCATCGACGGCGCCAACCGCCGCTACAACCCCGCCGGCAGTTACACCGACGACAACGGCAACACGGCTTACTACGACAATCAGACCGACAACTACGACCAACAACACATGCAACTGCATGTATCACACCAATTTACACCAAATTGGACACTCAACGCTGCCCTGCACTACACACACGGCGGCGGCTACTACGAGCAATACAAAGTGAATAAAAAATTAGCCGATTATGGCCTCGAAAACAGCATCGACACCGCCGGCAACACCATCAAACGCACCGACCTTGTCAACCAAAAGCACCTCGACAACCACTTCTACGGCGGCGTGGTGGCCGTCGGCTACGAAAACGCCCACGTGCAAGCCTCGTTGGGCGGCGCCGTAAACAACTATCAGGGCGCGCATTGGGGCAACGTGATTTGGGCGCGCAACTACGACCGTCTGCCACTTGGACACGAGTACTACCGCAACAGCGCCAACAAATTCGACGCCAACGTTTACATCAAAGCAAATTGGCAGATTATCAAAGGATTAAATCTGTACGGCGACTTGCAATACCGCCACATCGACTATCGCATCGACGGCATCAACGATGAGGATTTGGCCGAAATTCCGATTCACGAGAAATTCAACTTTTTCAACCCGAAAGCCGGACTTTCGTACAGCGACAAAGGACATACGGCCTACTTTAATTTTGCCATCGCCAACCGCGAGCCCAACCGCAAAAACTACACCGAAGCCGGCCCCAACGACGTACCAACATCCGAACGTTTGTACGACTACGAACTCGGCTACAACTACACGCACCGCATTTTCAACGCCGGCATCAACCTCTACCTGATGGATTACGACAACCAACTTGTGCTGACCGGCAAAATCAGCGACACAGGCGCCTACCTCACCAAAAACGTGAAAGACAGTTACCGCACCGGCATCGAAATAGTACTCGGCGTGCAGCCCTGCGCGTGGTTCCGCTGGGACGGCAATCTGACCTTGAGCCGCAACAAAATCATCAACTTCAGCGATTGGGTGGACGATTGGAACGCCGACTGGGACGACCCGCAAGTGGTAGCCAACGGCGGCCAAGTGCTGGTAGAATACGGCACCACCGACATCGCCTACTCGCCCAACATCACGGCAGGCAGCAGTTTTCAGTTCGACATCAAAGGTTTCCGCGCCATACTGCAAACCAACTACGTCGGGCGCCAATACCTCGACAACACCCAAAACGAAGCCGCCATGCTGAAAGGCTACTGCGTGAGCAACCTGCACTTGGCCTACACCGTGCCGATCAAAAAAGTCATCAAAGAGTTGACCTTCTCGGTGCAAATGAACAACCTGTTCGACACCAAATACGCATCGAACGGCGGCGCGTACAGTTACTTCTACAACGACGAAGGACAATTCACCCGCGACCAACAACAATACACACCGTGGTATTACGCGCAAGCCGGGTTCAACATTCACGGCGGTTTCAGCATCGCATTCTGACGACACACCGCACAAAAAAAAGCGTTATTTCGATTCGGAGTAACGCTTTTTTTGCGTATCTTTGCAGCCATGAAACTGACATTTCTCGGCACAGGCACCTCGTGTGGCGTACCGCAGGTTGGCTGCACCTGCCCCGTCTGCACATCGACCGACCCGCGCGACGATCGACTGCGCAGTTCGGTACTTGTCGATACGGCACACAACCATCTGCTCATCGACTGCGGCCCCGACTTTCGGCAGCAGATGCGCCGGCAGCCATTCCGCAAAATCGACGCCATACTGATAACGCACGAGCACTTCGACCACGTCGGCGGCCTCGACGAACTATTGCCATTCTGCGTCTTCGGCCCCATTGACATCTATGCCGAACAACGCGTGTGCGACGCACTACGACAGCGACTATCATATCTGTTTCGCGAGCCGATGCCCGGCGGCGGTATTCCACAACTGCAACTACACGAAATCGACGAACGTCCATTCGAACTCAATGGCGACACCATCACGCCGATACGCCTGATGCACGGCCGGTTGCCGATTCTCGGATACCGCATTGCCGACACCGCCTACCTGACCGACGTCCGCACCATTCCCGATGGCGAATTTGCGAAACTGCAACAACTTGACACACTGATACTTGATGCGTTGCGTAATTGGGAGCATCCGAGCCACGAAACCCTCGACGACGCTCTTGCGCACATCGCCCACCTGCAACCGCGGCAAGCCCTGCTCACACACATCTGCCACCACTTTGGCCGCCACGCCGACATCGAGCCCACACTGCCCGAAAACGTCCGCATAGCCTACGATGGACTGCAAATTTGTTGCAACGATTAAAAAAATAATGACCAAGGAGTTGCAACTCTCCTATTTTTTATGTAATTTTGTCAGTTCAAACTGAAATCTTGTCATATTTATGCAAACAACTGAAATTCAAGCCGTAAAACAGCGTTTCGGCATCATAGGTATTTCGGCAGCACTCAACCACGCCATCGACATCGCCGTGCAAGTGGCGCCGACCGACCTTTCGGTGCTGATAACCGGCGAAAGCGGCGTCGGCAAAGAGAAATTTCCCCAGATAATTCACCAATACAGCCCACGCAAACACAACGCCTACATCGCCGTAAACTGCGGCGCCATACCCGAAGGCACCATCGACAGCGAACTCTTCGGCCACGAAAAAGGCGCATTCACCAGCGCCACCAGCGACCGCAAAGGCTACTTCGAAGTGGCTGACGGCGGCACCATCTTTTTGGACGAGGTAGGCGAACTGCCGCTATCGACCCAAGTGCGCCTGCTGCGCGTATTGGAAGCTGGCGAATTTATGCGCGTCGGGTCGTCGAAAGTGCAAAAAACCAACGTGCGCGTAGTGGCCGCCACCAACCTAAATATGCAGGAAGCCATACGCGACGGCCGTTTCCGCGAAGATCTCTACTACCGACTGAACGCCGTGCCAATACACATTCCGCCACTGCGCGAGCGCAAAGAAGACATTCCGCTGCTGTTCCGCAAATTTGCCGCCGACTTTGCCGAAAAATACAACATGCCCGTCGTGAAACTGACCGACGAAGCACAAAACATGCTCAAAAACTACTATTGGAAAGGCAACATCCGCCAACTGAAAAATATCACGGAGCAAATATCGGTGATCGAGCAGGAACGCACCATCGCACCCGAAGCCATGCGCCGCTACCTGCCCGCCAACGAGCAGACAGCACTGCCCACCCTATTCGGACACACCAGCGAACACGAGAGCAAATCGTTCAACAACGAACGCGAAATCCTCTACCAAGTGCTGTTCGACATGAAAAAAGACATGAACGACCTGAAAAAATTGGTCAACGACATCATGGACGGCGACACACATGCACATGACTACCCGCCACACTTTGCCCCCGCGCCAACCTTTGCCGAAACGAACGAAGAGCCGCAGCCCGACGTTATCAACATCGTACCGACTACCGGCAAACAAAAACTGATGCACAACCGCCAAGTGGAAGACACCGAGGAGTACGTCGAAGAATCGCTCTCGCTCATCGATGCCGAGAAAGAGATGATAATCAAAGCATTGGAACGCCACAAAGGCAAACGCAAATATGCAGCGCAAGACCTGCACATATCCGAGCGCACGCTCTACCGCAAAATCAAAGAATACGGAATAGAATAAACCGCCACACGCATGAAACGCCTCGTCTTTTTCGTCATCGCCGCAGCCATCATGGCCGCATCGTGCGCCGTTTCGTACAAATTTAACGGTGCCTCCATCGACTACAGCAAAGTGCGCAGCATTGCCGTCATCGACTTCACCAACCAAGCCACGCTGGTCAATCCGTCGTTGGTAAACAACTTCAACGACGCGCTGAAAGACGCCTACAACAAGCAGACACGCCTCGAGCAGGTGCGCCGCAATGGCGATTTACAGGTCGAAGGCGAAATAACCACCTATTCCATCACGCCGCTCTCCATCGGCGCCGATGCCTACGCTAGCGAAAACCGCCTGACCATCGGCGTGCGCGTGCGATTCGCCAACAACACCAATCCCGACGAGGACTTCGAACGCACCTTCTCGGCCAACCGCACCTTTGCCAGCACATCGACCCTCGAAGAGGTGCAAGACCAACTCTGCGAAGAGATGATAGAAGAACTCGTCGATCAGATTTTCAACGCCACCGTAGCCAATTGGTAGCGTCGTAAACACACAAACAACACGCTGAAAAACAACAAATTAAACAAAACAACGCAAGATTTCGGCCGAAAAAATTGGTTGTATCAAAAAAAAGCCGTAATTTTGCAGTCCGAATTTTTAGATTAACCGAATAGCATTATGTATTTGCTTTTAACAATCCTTGCAGTAGCAGCATCGGTCATCTTGGTGCTGATAGTTTTGGTGCAAAACTCCAAAGGTGGTGGTTTGGCATCGTCGTTCTCGAGTTCGAACCAAATTATGGGCGTTCGCAAAACGACCGATTTCCTCGAAAAAACCACTTGGACGCTCATCGCTTTCATCGTTGTATGTTGCGTCTTTGCAACCGGCGTACACGACGGCAACAGCGTCGCAGCAACTTCCGAGATAGCCGAACAAGCCGAAGCCGTGCAACAAGAGAGCGCACAAGCGCCGGCTGCTCCGTTCGACGAAGCCGCACCTGCAGAATAAAGTCGATTTACGAAACGACTTTGGGCAGTTTCCAGAGTGGCCAAATGGGGCTGACTGTAACTCAGCTGTCTTTCGACTTCGGTGGTTCGAATCCATCACTGCCCACAAACCATGCGTTTTTTCGCGTGGTTTTATTTTTTTTAACCACAGTTGCCCATACAACCTTATCCTTTTTTTGTAACTTTGCAATCTAATTCTGTTCGATTATGAGTAACAAAACGTTTTTCTGCCTCATCGCAATGGTTTGCACCCTGACGCTGCAAGCCCAAATAGTCGATCCCGTGCAATGGACATTCGACGCACAGTCCCACGGCGACACCCTCGACATGCAATTCACGGCCAATATCGTCAATGGTTGGCACCTCTATGGCACCGACCTGCCGAGCGGTGGACCGCAACCCACCATATTTACATTTACCACCACCGAACAAGCCGACCTTGTAGGCGACATCGTGGCCGAGCGCACGCCGCACAGCCAATACGACCCCACATTCGACATGCAACTCAATTGGTTTTCGGGCACCATCACGTTCCATCAGAAGGCCGTGGTGCGCGCAGCCGACTACAGCATCGCCGGTCATGTGGCATTTATGGCATGCGACGACCGCACCTGCACGCCGCCCACCGAAGTTGAGTTTCGGTTCGGGCAGACAGCGGCACCGGCCATG
The DNA here is from genome assembly GCA_051870755.1 of Paludibacteraceae bacterium. Lineage (GTDB taxonomy): Bacteria > Bacteroidota > Bacteroidia > Bacteroidales > Paludibacteraceae > W0P28-013. The sequence continues at coordinate 18,357 of JBJECE010000025.1, forward strand.
CTTCCGTTACCGGTTGGTACGCCCGCACCAACCGCCGCATCCGACCTGTACACGCCCGTCGTCGATGAGTTGCGCGCCTTTGGCAGCGACACTGCCACCGACACCGACGAATCGTTGTGGACAATCTTTTTGTTTGGTTTGGTTGGCGGACTATTAGCCTTGTTCACACCATGCGTGTGGCCTATCATTCCGATGACTGTCAGTTTCTTTCTGAAACGCACCGACAACAAACGTCAAGGTCGCCGCGACGCCCTACTCTACGGCATTTCGATTATCATCATCTATGTGGGGCTCGGCCTGCTGATAACGCTGCTGTTTGGCGCCAGCGCGCTCAATTCGCTCTCGACCAACGCCATTTTCAACCTGTTTTTGTTTGCATTGCTGGTGGTGTTTGCCTTGTCGTTCTTCGGCATGTTCGAGATTACGCTGCCCGCCTCATGGTCAACCAAATTGGACGCTCGCGCCTCGCGCACATCGGGCATCGTCAGCATTTTGCTGATGGCTTTCACGTTGGCAGTCGTGTCGTTCTCGTGCACCGGCCCGATCATCGGCACATTGTTGGTCGAAGTGTCCACCAAAAATTCGTTTTTGGCGCCCACCATCGGCATGTTCGGATTCGCGTTGGCTTTAGCCCTGCCGTTTAGTCTGTTTGCCATGTTTCCCTCGTGGCTCAAATCGATGCCGCGTTCGGGCGGTTGGCTCAATGCCGTCAAAGTGGTACTCGGCTTTTTGGAATTGGCGCTATCGCTCAAATTTCTCTCAGTAGCCGATTTGGCATACGGCTGGCATCTGCTCGACCGCGAAGTATTCATCGTGCTGTGGATTGTGATTTTTGCCTTTTTGGGATTGTATCTGCTCGGCAAAATCACCCTGCCGCACGACGATAAATTGGAACGCGTATCGGTGCTGCGGCTCGTTTTGGCGTTGGTATCGTTTGCCTTTGCCATTTACATGGTGCCGGGCTTGTGGGGCGCGCCGCTCAAAGCCGTAAGTGCCTTTGCGCCACCACTTTCGACACAAGATTTCAACATCTACCAAAACCACGTCGAAGCCGATTTCGACGACTACGAAGCCGCACTGAACTACGCCAAGCGGCACAACAAACCGTTGGTAGTCGATTTTTCGGGCTATGGCTGCGTGAACTGTCGCAAAATGGAAGCCGCCGTGTGGACCGATGCCGGCGTGGCCGACCTGCTGCACAACGAATTCGTGCTGGCATCGCTCTACGTCGATGACAAAACACCTCTGGATGAGCCATTTACGGTAGAAGAGAACGGGACAACGCGTCTTATCAAAACCATCGGCGACAAAAACAGTTATCTGCAACGCACGAAATTTGGTGCCAACGCGCAACCGTTCTATGTCGTCATCGACACCGACGGCCGACCGCTAAACGGTGCGTTTGCGTTCGACGAAAATCCGCAACATTTTGTCGATTTTCTGACAACGGCACTCAAAAACAAAAACAATTGATAATAAGTTTTGGTAATTTCGAGAAAAACGCTAATTTTGCACATTCAAACTATCGGAATATGGGCAAAGTGCAAGTACAAGTTATCGGATTAAGCGAAGTCGAATCGACCGAGGAAGTCTATTGGCTGCTACTCAAAGAGGTGAATTACGACCGCCATGCTCCCATTTTGATAGGCAAAGCCGAAGCGCAAGCCATCACCATCGAATTGCGCCACATCGACTTTCCCGTCAAACTGACACACCAACTATTTGCCGAATTTGCACAAGAATTCGAGATCACCTTGACCGAAGTTTATATATTCGACAACGATGAAACGCCCTTCACCGCCCGACTGACGTGGCGCAACGAGGAGCGCTACTACATGACCGATGCGCGCGCGTCGGATGGCGTAGCGTTGGCGTTGTATTACGATCTCCCCATCTACATGGACGAGAGTATATTCGAAAAAGTCGAGGCTTTAGTAGCCCAAAGCCAGGCCGAGGAAACGCAGGCCGGCCTGACCGACGCAGAACTGCTCGTACAACTACAGCAAGCCATCGCTGCCGAAGACTACGAACAAGCCGCCATCATACGCGACGAATTGAATAAACGTAACAAATAATTTTTTTCTTAACCTAAACAATCTAAAACTATGAACATGAAACTTCGTTTAATCATCATGAACTTCCTCGAATATGCCGTTTGGGGAGCGTACCTCACCTGCATGGGGCGTTATTTGGCCGGCCATGGAATGGGCGGAAACATCGGCATATTCTACTCCATTCAAGGCATCGTCAGCCTGTTTATGCCTGCGCTGATGGGCATTGTGGCCGACCGTTGGATTCCGGCACAAAAATGTCTGTCGCTCTGCCATGCGTTGGCCGGCGCATTCATGTTGGCAGCCGGTGCATACGGTCTGATGGCCGGCGCCGATGTACAATTTGGTTTGTTATTCACATTCTACACGTTGTCGGTGGCTTTCTTTATGCCGACTATCGCACTGAGTAACTCGGTGGCTTTCAACGCATTGGTAAAAGGCGGACTCGACACCGTGAAAGATTTTCCGCCTATCCGCGTATTTGGCACCGTCGGTTTCATCGCCATGATGTGGTGCGTCGATTTGTGCGGCCTGCAAACCACGGCTTGGCAATTCGTTGTCAGCGGCGGTTTGAGCATTCTGTTGGCACTCTACTCGCTCACCTTGCCGGCTTGCGACATCAAGAAGTCGGAAGGCAAAGTGTCGTTGGTCGATGCGCTTGGTCTGAAAGCCTTCGCACTGTTCAAACAGAAAAAGATGGCACTGTTCTTCATCTTCTCGATGTGTCTGGGTGTGTCGCTGCAAATCACCAATGGCTTTGCCAATCCGTTCCTCGGCAGTTTCGAGCATTTCAGAGAATGGGCTGATTCGTTCGGTGTGCAACACTCCAACATGCTCATCTCCATCTCGCAAATCTGCGAAGCGCTGTGCATTCTGTTCATTCCTTTCTTCCTGAAACGATTCGGCATCAAAAATGTGATGCTGATGGCCATGTTTGCCTGGGTACTGCGTTTCGGTCTGTTCGGCGCCGGCAATCCGGGTACAGGCGTTTGGATGTTTGTACTCAGTTGCGTGGTGTATGGCTTTGCATTCGACTTTTTCAACATCTCGGGCGCGCTCTATGTTGACCAAGAAACCAGCCCCGAAATGCGTTCGAGCGCACAAGGTCTGTTTATGATGATGACCAACGGCGTAGGTGCCACCATCGGCACATTGAGCGCACAAGCCGTTGTAAACAAGTGCGTGCCAAGCATCGATTGGAGTCAGTGGATAAGCGAAGAACTCAACACACTGAAAGACAAAGTGATATTGTGGGAAAACATGACCGAAGTGCAACTATCGGAAGTGGCCGCCAAAGCCAACGAAGTGTGGGCCGGTTGGCAAAAGGCATGGTACATTTTTGCCGCCTACGCACTTGTGGTTGCCATCTTGTTCTGGATTTTCTTCCCGAAAACGCCCGTACAAAAATAACAACATCACACCGACAGGGGCGTACACACGCTACGTCCCTGTTCGTTTTTAGAAAATACGATTTATGGAAAATCTTGGCATGGTGCTCCGCACCGAACATTTGGTGAAAACCTACGGCAAACGCACGGTGGTAAACGACGTGTCGATACACGTCAAACAGGGCGAAATAGTCGGTTTGCTCGGGCCGAACGGCGCCGGCAAAACCACCACATTCTACATGACCACCGGACTGACCACACCAAATCAAGGCAAGATTTTTCTGAACGACAAAGAGATAACCAACTATCCTGTGTACAAACGCGCGCGCGCCGGCATCGGCTACTTGGCCCAAGAAGCCTCCGTATTCCGCAAAATGACGGTGGAAAACAACATTCTGTCGGTGCTCGAACTAACCGACAAAACACGCGACGAACAACACGAAAAACTCGAAAGTCTGATCAAAGAGTTCCGTCTCGAAAAAGTGCGCAAAAACATTGGCGACCGGCTGTCGGGCGGCGAGCGACGGCGCACCGAAATAGCCCGCTGTTTGGCCATCGAGCCAAGTTTCATCATGCTGGACGAGCCATTTGCCGGCGTCGATCCCATAGCCGTGCAGGACATTCAGGACATCGTGTGGCACCTGAAAGACCGCAACATCGGCATTCTGATAACCGACCACAACGTGGACGAAACGCTCTCCATCACCGACCGCGCCTACTTGCTGTTCGAAGGCACCATCTTGTTCCAAGGCACGCCCGAAGAACTCGCTGCCAACCCCATCGTACGCGAAAAATACCTCGGCCGCGACTTTGAACTGAAAAAGAAAACACGCGCCGAAATCTGAAACGACAAAAAAAGCACGCCTTTTGGCAAAATCAGTTGGCTTTGTCGAAAAAATATTGTATTTTTGTCCCACATTCAACAACATAATTATGGTTTATAGATTTTTACTTTTATCCGACGAAGTCGATAACTTCAGTCGCGAAATCGAAATCGCATCCGATGCCACCTTTTTGCAGTTTCACAACGCCATTTTGGACTCCGTCGGGTACGACAAGAATCAGATAACATCGTTCTTCATCTGCAGCGACAATTGGGAGAAGCAGCAGGAAATCACGCTGATAGATATGGGCGCCGACTCGGCCACCGACACCTATCTGATGGAAGAAACGCCGCTCGACGAATTTATCGAAGACGTAGGGCAACGCCTGCTGTATGTGTACGACAACATGACGGAACGCGCCTTTTTCATTGAGTTGAAAGCCATTGTTCCGAACCGCACGTTGGACAAACCCGTCTGCGTGTCGCGCAAGGGGAAAGCCCCCGTGCAACTGATGGACATCGACAAATTTGCCGAAAAACAGCACTCCGATTTCGACGCCGACTTCTATGGGTCCGACGAATTCGACCCCGACGAATTGGACGAAGACGGCTTTGGCGATATGTCATTCGACGAAAACGGGAACGAACTATACTGATAGGTGCGCGTGGCAAACAAACGCGGCACATTGTTTGTCGTAGTCGGCCCGACGGGTGTCGGCAAAACGGACATCAGCCTGGAAATGGCACATTTTTTGGGTTGCGGCATTGTGTCGTGCGACTCGCGCCAAATGTTTCGCGAACTGCCCATTGGCACGGCGGCGCCCACAGCCACGCAAATGGCTGACGTACAGCACTATTTCGTAGGCAGTCGCTCCATCTTCGAGCCATACAGCGCGGGGCAATTCGAGTTGGATGCTGTGCCGACAATCGAGGCCGAAATTGCACATACGGGACACGCCATGTTGGTTGGCGGTTCGATGCTGTATGCCGACGCCGTGTGTCGCGGCATCGACGATTTGCCCACCATCGACGACGAAACCCGCCGCAGCGTAACGGACTTTTACGCCCAAAACGGCATCGAAGGTGTACGGCGCAAATTGCGGCTACTCGACCCACAGCATTACGCCGAAGTCGATTTGCGCAACGTGAAACGCATGCTGCACGCATTGGAAGTGATAGAAATAACCGGTCGGCCGTTTTCGGAGCAACGCACGCACCAAGTCAAACAGCGGTCGTTCGACATTGTCAAAATAGGGCTTACACGGCTGCGCCCCGAATTGTACGAGCGCATCAACAAGCGTGTGTGGCAAATGCTGGACGACGGTTTGGAAAACGAGGCACGTGCGCTCTATCCGCATCGGCAGTTGAATGCGCTGAATACGGTCGGCTACAAAGAGTTGTTCAACTACTTCGACGGCACTTGGACACGCGACCATGCCATCGAGATGATACAACAAAACACGCGCCGTTATGCGAAAAAACAGCAATCGTGGTTCAATCGCGACAGCGCCATTCGGTGGTTTCACCCCGACGACACAAGCGAAATTATGAGTTATATAGCGCAACACAAATAGTAAACAACGACACTTTGCACCATTTGATATACATAGTCATCAGCGGATTTATTATTGGTTTGTTCACGTCGGTTCCCGTTGGGCCGCTGGGCATTCTTACCATTCAGCGCACGCTCAACCGCGGCCGCTGGCATGGGTTGGTTACCGGCTTGGGCGCATCGACCTCCGATTTGCTCTACGCCGCGATAGTCGGGTTCAGCATGAGTTTCGTTACCGATTTTATCAATGCGCATCAATTTTGGATACAGGTCATTGGCAGTGTCATCATCATTTTGTTTGGCATACATGTTTTTCGCAGCAATCCGGCCGACCGTTTGGAGTCGGTGAAAAAATCCACCAAAAGCGACTATTTCAGCGATTATATTTCGGCTTTCGGGCTCTGTTTGAGCAATCCGCTGATTATCTTCATTTTCATCGGTCTGTTTGCGCAATTCAACTTTTTCACGCCCGGACAGACATGGTACGAAAACACCATCGGTTTATGCTCCATTTTGTTGGGCGCATTCAGTTGGTGGCTGACGCTTACCTTGCTGGTAAGCAAATTGCGTAATCGTTTCAACATACGCGGTTTGTGGATTTTGAATCGCATCACGGGTCTGCTTTTGGTCGTTCTCGGAGTGGTAGTGTGTATCAAAGCGCTATTATAGATAAACGTCTGATGCACAGGCATTAAAGTTCTCGTAATATGGAAAATTTCGGATTCATCAAAGTGGCAGCCGGCATTCCGTCGGTGCGCGTAGCCGATTGTCGGTACAATGTGGAGCAAATTGTCCAATTAGTACACACGGCGTGCGATGGCGGCGTGCAAATAGTTGTTTTCCCCGAGTTGTGTCTGACGGCCTACTCGTGTGGCGACCTGTTTCACAACACACTACTGATTGATGCTGCCGAAAGTGCCTTACAACAGTTGATCGACCGCACTCGGTCGCTGAACATTATAACCATCGTCGGGCTGCCGGTGCGCCACCACAACAGTTTATTCAACTGCGCTGCGGTCGTTCACCAAGGACGCATATTGGGCATCGTTCCAAAAACTTTTTTGCCAAATTATAACGAGTTTTACGAAAAACGTTGGTTTGCCTCGGGTGCCGATGCCGGCACGCCATCCGTTGAATTGTGCGGTCAGGCCGTGCCGTTTGGCGTACAACTATTATTCGAAACAAGCGACGTTACGTTTGCCATCGAGTTGTGCGAGGACCTTTGGACGCCCATTCCGCCAAGCAGCCGGCAAGCCTTGGCCGGTGCGCACGTCATTTTCAATCTGTCGGCATCGGACGAAGTTATCGGCAAGCACGCCTATCTGCGCAACCTTGTCATGCAACAATCGGCGCGCTGCATTGCCGGTTATGTATATGCGTCGGCGGGATTCGGCGAATCGAGCACCGATTTGGTGTTTGCCGGCAATGCGTTCGTAGCCGAAAACGGGTCGATGTTGACGGAGAGCACACGTTTCTGCCGGCAACCGCAACTATTGACAAGCGACATCGATGTAGAATATCTGCGCCACGAACGGCAAAAAAACAGCACCTTTATGCTTGGCACCACGCACGATTACACACGCATACCCGGCGCGCTGCCGACAACAGAGGCGCCGTTGAGCCGCACATTCAATCCGCATCCGTTCATTCCGTCGCATCACACGATGGTTGATACCTGCGAAGAAATTTTCGAAATGCAAGCCACAGCCTTGGCAGCCCGCCTGCAAGCCATAGGCATCAAATCGTTGGTATTGGGCATTTCGGGCGGCTTGGATTCCACGCTGGCCTTGTTGGTGTGCATACGCACCTGCGACAAATTAGGACTGCCGCGACACAACATCGTCGGCATCACCATGCCGGGTTTCGGCACCACCGACCGCACCTACCGCAATGCCACCGAATTGGTCCAAAACGTTGGCGCCACCTTGCGCGAGATAAGCATCAAAGCGGCTTGCACACAGCACTTTGCCGACATCGGGCACGACAGCGCCACGCACGATGCCACCTACGAAAACACCCAAGCCCGCGAACGCACCCAAATACTGATGGACGTAGCCAATCAATGCGGCGGATTGGTTGTCGGCACGGGCGACTTGTCGGAACTTGCGCTCGGTTGGGCAACCTACAACGGCGACCACATGAGCATGTACGCCGTCAATGCCAGCATTCCGAAAACGTTGGTGCGCTATTTGGTGCAATATGCGGCCGATTGCGACTTCGCCGCGGCTGCACGCGAAAATTTACGCGACATTGTCGATACGCCGGTCAGCCCCGAACTGCTGCCGGCTGACAGCGATGGGAACATTGCGCAAAAAACCGAAGATTTGGTGGGCCCTTACGAGTTGCACGACTTTTTCATCTACCACATGTTGCGACATGGTTTTGCGCCCGATAAACTATTCATGTTAGCACAAAATGCCTTTGCCGGCCGTTACGAGCCGGTGGTCATCAAACATTGGCTGAAAACGTTTGTACGCCGATTCTTCAGTCAGCAATTCAAACGTTCGTGTATGCCCGACGGCCCGAAAATAGGCAGTGTCAATCTGTCGCCACGCGGCGATTGGCGCATGCCGAGCGACGCTTCGGCGGCGATATGGCTGGCACAAATCGAAAACTTATAAAACAACAAAATCCCGAAAGTTACCTTTCGGGATTTTTTCGGCTGCGACAATTATTTAGAAACTGTAACCGATGCCAAGTCCGAGGTTGCCTTTGAACTGCACGCGCTCTACCGGATTGTTACCGTCTTTGTCGGCTATCATCACGCCATTGACATATTTGAGCGATGTGCTCAGCGTAACATTCAGCACTTTGAGGAATTGGTACGAGATGGCGAAATCCCAATCGACGTCGAAATTGCCGAAACGACGATGGTCACTCATATCCTCCGACCAACGATACGGCGTAAAGATGCCGACAGTCGAGATGATTTTCAGATTTTCGATGCGCGTATAATTGACACCGGCTTTGGCCGAAAGACCAAGTTCGGGCAGACAGGTTTTGTCGGGAGCGATGCCGTATGCGGCGCGCAGACTTGTCTTCTGTTCCACGCCGGCACCATCGATGTACGACAGGCTATCGAGCGTGCAACTCGAGATACGTCCCGTAACCGGTGCGATATAGACCGAGAAAATGTCGTTCGGTTTCCAATCGATACCGACCGAAATGTCGGTGTACGATGGCGACAACCAACCTGCAATCGGTTTTTTGTAATCGCCATTGTCGTCGGCACCATATTTATAGCCGCGCGCATACTGCGATTTGAAACTACCCAGCACGGTCAGATACCACGTTTTGTGAAATTCCCAACCAAATTTGGTGGTGAAATTGATTTTGTCGTTCGATTTGCGCCATGGTTCAAACTCGCTTTCCAGATAGGTCATACCGAAATCGGTGTCCAAGTTTGTTTCCCAAGCGAGGCTGTTTTTCTGATACAGCAGCGTGATGTTGGCAGCCGCCACGGTGGTGATGTTGTTGTTGCCGCCGGCAGCCCAATTCCACAAACCGGTTGCGCTGGCATTCAACGACAAAATACCGGTACATTTCCAATATTTTTCTTTGACAGGTGGCGTTGTTTGTTCGGCGGTTTCGGCGGCTGCCGCAGCACCGGCATCAACATTCGGTTCGTCGGCCACTGCCGATACAGTGCCCATCATCAGCAACGATGACAGAAGTAAACATTTGATTTTCATAAAGATAATAATTATTTATTAAAAAATTTAACATTCATACAAAGTCGCCGCAAAATTACAAAAAAAATGCAATTTTACAAATACTCGTCGGTAAAAATATACAAAAAATTGATTATGCCTTTTCGCGAATAAAGCACACGCAACCAGCCGCCAACAACAGACACACGCCGGCCACGCCGAGCATATACACCTGCTGTCCGCCCACCAAGTGCAACAGACCGCCACCGCACAAGGCCGCTACTATCTGCGGCAGACAGATAGTGCAATTGAACAAACCCAACAGCGTACCCATGTGCCGGCTGCCCTGAATGGCATTGGTGAAAATGGTAAACGGCAACGCCAACATAGCCGCCCAAGCCGCGCCTATCAGCGCATAACTGACAAACAGCACATACTGATTATGCACAAACAGCACCGACACAAAACCGACAGCGCCTATCAACAGCGACAGCGCGTAGGCGCCCTTATTACCAAGACGATGTTCGATGGTCGGCAGCAACGCCGCCCACACAAGCGAGCCTACGGCCTGCACGGCAAACACAACACCGACCCAATCGCCGGCATTCTGAAACGCCGCATCGGCCGTACATGTGCCATCCCACGCAAAGCACAAGGCTGCAACGGCACCATTCGAATAAGTCCACATATACATAAAGGCCGCCCAACAAAAAAACTGCACCAAGCCCACGGTTACGAACGTGCGCACAACACGTTTGTCCGCTTGGTCGCTGTGCGCGCCGGCAGCCGGTGCATCATCGTCGGTTTTGATGCCGTGAAAACGCGCATACTCCGCCGGCGGCATCTCGCGCACGGTCAGGAATGTGTACAACACACACACTATCAAAATGGCTGCTCCCACATAGAACGACCACTTGACCGACGAAGGAATGACACCTTCGGGAGCCGTATTGGCAATGCCGATCCATGTAAAAAATATCGGGAACAGATAGCCCACCAACGAGCCTGCATTACACAACGCCGACTGAATGGCATAAGCCGTACCTTTTTGCGCCTCGTTCACCGTATCGCCCACCATCATTTTGAAAGGCTGCATGGCAATATTGATGCCCGTGTCGAGAAACATCAGCGCAAACAGGCCAAACCACATGGCCGCATTCAGACCCAGAAATGCGCTCTGCTCAAACGTAAAATCGCCGGCATTGGGCAACAGCACCATCACCGCCACGGCAATAACGGCGCCAATAAGCAGATAGAACTTACGCCGCCCGAACACCGGACCAAGCCACGTTTTGTCGGACAGCAAACCGACCAACGGCTGCACTATCATGCCCATGAGCGGCGGCAATATCCAAAAATAACTCAAATCGTGCGGATCGGCGCCAAGCGTGGCAAAGATGCGACTGATATTGGCACTCTGCAACGCATAAGCAATCTGCACACCAAAAAATCCGAAACTGATGTTCCACAATTTCAAAAAACTCAAATTGGGTTGGGTAGGTTTAGTTTGCATAAGTTTTTAGGCTAAAAAAGTGGTCAAAGATACACATTTTTTTGCGAATCGCGAAAAAATATACTATTTTTGTGCGTTTTTTTATCGACACTTTATTGTATGAACAACGACGACATCCGAAACGCACTTGACGTATTGCGCCGCGGCGGCGTGATACTCTATCCCACCGACACCGTGTGGGGCATCGGCTGCGACGCCACCAACGAAGTAGCCGTACGCCGCGTATTCGACATCAAACAGCGCGCCGACTCGAAAGCCATGCTCGTACTCATCGACAGCACCGCCAAACTGCAAGGCTGCATCGACGAAATTCCCGACATCGCCTTCGACCTGATAGAGATGAGCGAAAAACCGCTAACCATCATCTACTCCGGCGCAAAAAATCTGGCGAAAAATCTGATTGCCGACGACGGCAGCATCGGCATACGCGTAACCAACGAGCCGTTTTCGCATACGCTCTGCGAGCGATTCCACAAACCGATTGTATCGACATCGGCCAACATCAGCGGGCAGCCAACGCCACAAAATTTTGCCGAAATAACCGACGAGATAAAACAAGCCGTCGATTACATAGTCGCCACACGCCAAACAGACATGCACAAAGCCACGCCATCGAGCATCATCAAACTCGGCACACACGGCGAAGTGAAAATCATACGACAATAGCGCCGTTTGGCACACAAATTGAACAACCAAACCAACAAACAAGGGCGAAAACACCGTCCGAACAGCGGTTTCGGATAAAAACGCGCCTACATTCACTCACTTATCGGGCATTTTGCCGACACAAAAACACGACAAAATGTCAGTAATAAACTCGACTTATGAAAATTGACGACATATTGACAGATGCAAAAATCGGGAGCGTCCACAGCGAAGTGATACACATCGACGAGCAGGGCGACCCCACGTTGGTAACAACCATTTCGGGCGACGAACTGCCCGTATTGCCCTTGCGCAACATGGTGCTATTCCCGCAAGTGGTGATGCCCGTTTCGGTAGGGCGCGACAGCTCGCTGGAACTTGTGAACGAAGTGTACAACCGGCACGGCGAACTGATGGCCGTGATGCAACGCGACCACACCGTCGAGCATCCGAAACAAGACGATTTGTTTGCCTACGGCACCGTGGCACGCATTCTGCGCATCATCGAGCTGCCCGACAACACCACGATGGTCATCCTGCACGGCCGCCGACGCGCACGCATTCTCGAAACCGTAAAACAACGTCCTTACCTCACCGCCACCGTCGATCTGATGCCCGAAATAGCACCCGAAACCGTCGATGAACAAGCGGAACAAACGTTGGACACCATCAAAGTGCTGTGCGAAAAAATCGTCAAAAAATCGAACTCCATACCCAACGAAGTGCTGTTTGCCATCGAACACAGCGACACGCCCGAAGCGCTCATCAACTTCGTGTGCGGCAACCTGCAAATCGACAAATTCGCACAACAAGAACTGCTCGAAACGCACGACCTGCGCGAACGCGCCACACTGCTGGCCGATGTGCTGACGCAGGAGTTGAAACAGATTACCGTGTCGGCATCAATACAGTCGAAAGTGCTGAAAGACATCGACAAACAGCAACGCGAATACTTTCTGCAACAGCAGATGAAAACCATCAAAAACGAGTTGGGCGACACAAACAGCGACAAACTGATAGACGCCTACCGCGAACGCGCCAAAACAAAAAAATGGGACGCAAAAACGGCCGACGTTTTCAACAAAGAACTGAAAAAGTTGGAAATGATGCCGCAGCAATCGCCCGACTTCGCCGTGCAACAAAATTACGTCGAAACCCTATTAGACCTGCCGTGGAACGAATACACGTCGGATAATTTCGACCTGAAAAAAGCACAAAAAATTCTCGACCGCGACCACTCCGGACTCGACAAGGTGAAAGAACGCATCATCGAACATCTGGCCGTGCTGAAACTGCGCAACGACCTGAAAGCGCCCATTTTGTGCCTCTACGGACCTCCGGGCGTAGGCAAAACGTCGCTCGGAAAATCCATCGCCGAAAGCCTCGGACGCAAATATGTGCGTGTATCGTTGGGCGGCATGCACGACGAAGCCGAAATTCGCGGACACCGACGCACATACATCGGCGCCATGCCCGGACGCATCATCCAAAACCTGAAAAAAGTAGGTTCGTCGAATCCCGTCTTTGTGCTCGACGAGATAGACAAACTGGCGAACGACATACACGGCGACCCATCGTCGGCACTTCTCGAAGTGCTCGACCCCGAACAAAACGCCACGTTCCACGACAACTATCTCGACATCGACTACGACCTGTCGAAAGTGCTGTTCATCGCCACTGCCAACGACATTTCGGCAGTGCCACGCCCGCTGCGCGACCGCATGGAGTTGATAGAAGTGAACGGATACATCGCCGAAGAAAAAGTGGAGATAGCCGCCAAACATTTAGTACCCAGACAGTTGAAAGAGCACGGCATCGACAAAAAACAGTTGAAACTGTCCAAGAAAACCTTGCGGCACATCATCGATAACTACACGCGCGAATCGGGCGTGCGCGAACTCGACCGTGTCATCGCCAAAATAATGCGCAAAACCGCCTGCAAAATAGCCACCGAAACGCCCTACGAACCCGACATTGCCATCGAGAGCCTAAACGAATACCTCGGCATGCCGCGCTACACATACGACACCTACCAAGGCAACGACATCTGCGGCGTAGTAACAGGCCTGGCATGGACGGCTGTCGGCGGCGAAATACTCTACATCGAAGTCAGCCTAAGCAAATCGAAATCGCCGCAACTCACCCTGACCGGCAATTTAGGCGACGTAATGAAAGAGTCGGCCGTGATTGCTGTCGAATACCTGAAAGCGCACGCCGACACATTCGGCATCGACGCCAAGTTGTTCGACAAATACGCCATTCACATTCATGTGCCCGAAGGCGCCATACCGAAAGACGGACCATCGGCCGGCATCACCATGCTGACCGCGCTGGCATCGGCATTTACGCACCGCAAAGTGAAGAAAAACATGGCCATGACCGGCGAAATAACCCTGCGCGGCAAACTGCTGCCCGTCGGCGGCATCAAAGAGAAAATATTGGCCGCAAAACGCGCCGGCATCACCGACATTCTGATGTGTGCCGACAACAAACGCGACATCGACGAAATAAACGATCTCTATCTGAAAGGGCTGAGATTCCACTTTACAGACAACATGACCGACGCGCTGAACACGGCACTCTTATGAGCCGCAACGCGCCCCACAAACCAACAGACATCGGTTGCGATGTCTGTTTTTTGTTTTTTGACCGCCGATTTGGTACTTTGAAAAATTATGCCTATCTTTGAAAAAGTTCATCACAATTTTTGTTAAAAATCGGATTACATGAAACATCGCACTCTGCTTATTTTGAGTTTATTTTTATTGATATTCAGCCATTTAGATACAATTATCGCCTCCGACACCGCCGTCGATGGCATCTATTACAATTTCGACGATGCAACGCTCACAGCCAAAGTTACCTACCGCGGTGCCGAAGACAATTGGATGTACGACACCACCGGCGATTTGGCTTATGTTGGTCATTTGGTGATACCCGCTTCCGTTACCTACAACAGCAAAGTCTATACAGTCGTTGGTTTGGATACTGACGCACTTATCAATAGTAAAAAATTGCTTACACTCTCGTTGCCGGCCACCGTTACCTCTATCGGCACAGGAGCTTTCACGCAGTGTAATGCCCTTCAAAGCATTACCGTAGATGCCGCCAATCCGGCTTTGCTGTCGTACGACGGTCTGCTCTACTATCGCGGCAATCCGCTCACCTTGGGCGTTGTACCGCGCGGCAAAACAGGCGCGTTGGAATTGCCCGACGGATTAACCGAAATTCCGAGCGGAAAATTTCAAAAATCAAGCATTGAGAGCGTAATTATTCCCAACAGCGTTACGACTATAAAAGACGGAGCCTTTAGCGAATGTAAACTACTCATTGACATCACCATCGGCAATCAGGTACACACCATCGAACGCAGTGCATTTATGAACGATACGGCGCTCCAAGTGGTACAACTGCCGGCCTCGATGCGCACCATCGGTGCATCAGCATTTCTGGGGTGTTTCAATTTAACTTACCTGACCATCAAAGAGGGGCTGACAACCATCGAAGAGTCGGCATTCAGCGGATGCTCTTCGCTTTGCGGCATCTATCTGCCAAGCACGCTGACTACCATCGGCAACAACGCCTTTTCCGGCTGCGTCAACCTGACAGCCATTCTGAACAACAGCGCCCTCGACCTCCAAAGCGGCTCCGATGCCTACGGCGGTGTAGCCCTCTATGCCACCGACATCATCAGCGGCAGCCTGCCTACGGGTGCGCACACCTCCACCGCCCAAGAGCCCAGCGTGGTAGCCACACGCGGCGGCATTGTCATTCACCACGCCGAAGGGCGACAAGTGCAGGTGTACAACGCTGCCGGACTGCTCGTCGCACAACAACGATATGCCACAGCGCACCACACCATCTTCGTGCCGACCCAAGGCCTCTATGTAGTGCGCATCGACGGCCACGCACACAAAGTGCTGGTGCGACAATAACAAAAATGTGTCAGGAAAACATTTATTCTCCCGACACACTTATTATTGATCAAGTTGTTGCCATACGGCATCAGCCAAGTAACACGCCCAACAACTCCACACACCGACAATACACCAAAATAATAAAACGGGGATTGTCATTGCGAAAACATCAGTCGGGAAATAGCAGGCTAACGAGCACAGCCATGTCAATTCCAGCCGGCAGCCCACTCCGCGCAATACCGCATGCAACCCGACCGATAGTGCATACAACACACAAGTAGTTGTCAGTGCGACACATAAGTACAACCCAAGGCGTCGCAAGTAGGGCATTACGGAACAGTAATAGTAAAATGATAATCGGTTGCTATCGTTGCCCGAAAAGCAGTTCCAGCCGGAACCGTCGCTTTTTTGCGCGACTTAAACATGGCTTCATCATTGCCGGTGAACACCACGTCGTTTTGTTCAAAACCTATCAACCGTCCATTAAATGCTTGAGTTGATATAGGCTGGAAGATAATCTGTCCGGCATCACCTATCAAAGTTGCCTTTTTGATAATTTGTTGTACTGCAACCGGTGTGCCGGCTGTTATCAGCACAACTTCACCGTTGTCATCATACACGTCAGCATTAACCACACATTGTGGCGTAGTTGAGCTCTGCGAGGTTACTGTAGACAACGTTCTAACAGAAACCACTGTTCCGGCCGAAAGAGTTACTTTCTTTTTCTCTTGTGCTATACCGATTAATGGTACCACACACAATATGATTAACAATATTTTTTTCATTCTACCGACTATTTAGAATGGTCTTTCTTGGGACGACAAGAAAAACCTTGAAAATAAATTTTATTTAGTAAATTCAATTACAAGTCCACTCACAATCAGTGCACTTTCGTACTTTTTGATACCAAGTCCGAGGAACGCCGCTTTTTCGCGATTCACTTGTTCGATAGTTACATTCACGAGAGCTTGCGATCCTTTCAAATTAGCCTCTTTAACCAAGGCTGCATAAGCACTTTGTTGCATTTGTTTAGCATCGAAATTGACTTTTTGTTTATAGACAACACTTGTTTGCACGTGTTTCACCACTTTGTAATTGGCTTCCGACAAAACGACTTGTGTTTGATTCATGTTCAAGTTTGAGGACGTATTCAAATATTTGCCCGTCGAACAACTTGCTAATGTAAGGGTTGCAAATGCAGCCACACCTAAAATTACTTTTTTCATGATTGTTTTAGTATTTGTGCCTCACCGTCCCCTCGTTCAGCGGTTAAAAATTAGATACAAAAAAAAGCGTGGAGACCGTCAGTTTATTTTTTTCGAGGTATCGGCAAACACCCTGCATGAAATAAACAACCACCCCACGCATCATCACAATCCTCCCGAAAGAGAATTGTGAATCGCGTAGTCGTCCGGACTGTTCCTCATGCGATGAAAATTTTGCCGATTTTCGAAAAAGGAAACTAAACGCTTTATTTATGTCTGTCAAATTCAGTATCCGTTGATACTGTATACAATTTGACGCTGCAAAAATAAGCATTTATTTTATAACGTCCAAACTTTTTGCGGGGTGGTTTTCATTTTTTTATAATAAAGGCGCATAAAATTATGCGCCTTTATGTTTTGGGAATGTGTACGAATATAGCGGAGATATTATCGCCATTGTTTGGCAATAGCCTTGGGTACGGCATCTTTGTGTACAAGGATATTCATGGTTTTGTAGGCGGCAAACGCTTTCGATATGTACCATGTGCCTTTATACTTGTTGTTCGTTCCCCACGAATTTTTCACCATATAATATTCTTTACCATTCTGATCGGTGGCAATGCCGTAAATCAGCATGCCGTGGTCGTCGGTTGTTGTCCAATTATCGTAAGCCGTTTGGCGCATGGCTTGCGTAACTTCTATTTCGGGCAATGGTTTTTGGGTCAATTCCTTTTTCTTGTCGTCTTTCGACAAGCCCGTCCAACGCGCCATGTCGCTACCTGTGAGTTCGGCACCGCGGTCGGCATCGGGCATCACGCCTATACCATTGCGCGTGAAACCGATTTCGCTCACATCGGCGCCCCACGCTACCGTATAACCTTTGTCGATGGCATTGTCGATGATGGCAATCAGTTCGTCCAACGGCACATTGTACGACTCGCCCAAGCGCCAATTATCAGGAATTTCGAGGACAAATTTTTCGTAAAACGGATGATGCGTGTACGATGTTACCGACACATAATCATCGGCCGACAGCCCAAGCATATCGGCAAACGAATGCGGCGTATATTGTCGGCCGTTGTAGTCGAACGTTTCGGGGCAGGCTCCCAAATAGGTATCGTAGATGGCCGAAAGGCCTTGTCGCCACACGGGCGTCAGCTGTTTGAGTGTGCCACGCGTCAGTGCTTTGACGTAGGCGCCGGCCACGGCATCCAACTCGGTGTGTACAGGCAGCGTGTCGCCATACATAATGCCCGGCATAGCCGCCTGCGGCACCAGACCGTAGTGCGACAAACAATAGACCGCATCGTTGAAACTGCCGCCGGGTGCAAACGACACATCGCCGTGCATGCGCACCGCACGTTCGGCACGATCGACCATGGTGTGATGCACGACGAACATTTCCGACAAATCATATTCGCCCTTGCCCATCCGCAGCAGTTCGGATTCGAAAAAGGCCATCGACGAAAAACTCCAGCAAGTGCTTGAGCGATGCTGATTTTTGACGCTTGTTATCGGATTCGCCTTGACAGTGGTAAACACAAATCCTTCGACCGAATCGGTCGGCATGTCGGTTTGGGCAGCCAGCATCGCAGGCACGGCCATCGCCGCCAAAATGAAGGGGAAAAGACGTTTTTTCATACGTTTGATAGTGATAACTTTGGCGCAAAGTTACAAAAAATACAATTAGTGCCCACATTTTCGTCAAAAAAAACGTGGTAAGGCATCATTTTTGCTGTAACAAAGGTAGGATATATCACCAAAAAGCACTAACTTTGCAGCAGTATGAAAACGTACATTCATCGTACCGGAATGCTACGGCATAGGCTTACTTTGATATTGATTTTCATCAGTTTAGCACGTTTATCGGGTGCTTCGGGCTATATGGCGCTTGGCACCGACATGGCGGTCGCGACCCTTAGCGACAACCATTTTTGCCCCGACATTACGGTGGTGTTACCGCCCACCGACATTCCACTTTTTGCATCTTACCATCAGTTGTACGCTCGCACGGCACAGCGCACCCTGTTTTGCAGGCGACGCCACACTGTCTGCCATGTGGCCATGGGCAAAGCACACAACTATCAGACTACGCTGCACCGCATTGCCATGTGGCACCTTTTGCCGAACGGCACCCGTTGTTACACACAATTTTTCAGTGCGCTCGGCAAACTTATCATTTAGCGCAGGCGCTGCCGCACGTTTAGTTACTATTTTTTTTCAACCTTACGACAACAAAATTATTTTCTATTATGTTACTGCAATTTTTCACGCTTTTGGGAGCCTTGGGCATGTTTCTTTACGGCATGAACCTGATGAGTTCCGGCCTGCAAAAAGCGGCAGGCAATCGTCTTCGACATTTTTTATCGGCCATGACCTCCAATCGGTTCACGAGTGTGCTGACCGGTTTGGCCATTACGGCCATCATACAATCGTCGAGCGCCACGACCGTGATGGTCGTCGGCTTTGTCAATGCCGGTCTATTGGCACTCGGCCAAGCTATCGGCGTTATCATGGGCGCCAACATCGGCACCACCGTTACGGCGTGGCTCATTTCGTTGCTGGGTTTCAAAATGGACATTTCCATTTTGGCCGTGCCGTTGATGGCGGTCGGGTTTGTGTTGAGCATCGCCAAACGGGAACAACACAAAAACATCGGCGAGTGCATCGTGGGTTTTTCGCTGTTGTTTTTGGGCTTATCGCTCATGAAAAATTCTGTCCCCGATTTAAGCCGCACGCCCGAAGTTTTGGCCTTCATCACACGTTGGACGGGTTTCGGATTCTGGTCGGTACTCATTTTTTTGGTCATCGGCACACTACTCACGCTGGTGCTGCAATCGTCGAGCGCCACGATGGCACTCACCCTGATTATGATGAGCATGGGCTGGATTCCGTTCGAAATGGCGGCCGCCATGGTGTTGGGCGAAAACATCGGCACCACCATCACGGCCAACATCGCAGCGGCCGTAGCCAACATCAATGCGAAACGTGCAGCGCTGGCACACACCTTTTTCAACCTATTCGGTGTGATATGGGCTTTGTGTCTGTACCGACCATTTCTGTCGCTCATCGGACTGATTATCAGCGGAATGGGTTACCCGAATCCGGTCGAAACAAACTACACGGCCGGCCTCGACCCGACTGCACCCGAAGCGACGGCGGCGCTCTACGGCATCGCCATGCTGCACACGCTATTCAACGCCATCAACACGTTCATTCTCATTTGGTTCGTGCCGCAGATAGAGAAGATTGTAACAGCCATCATCAAATCGAAAAACAGCGCCGAAGACGAAATTTTCAAACTACAATTCATTCAGGCCGGCCCGATGGTAACAGCCGAGTTGGCCATCAGTCAAGCGCAAAACGAGATAGTGCACTTTGCACAAATATCGCGCAAAGGATTGGCGTACATCAAAGCGGCGGTGCAAGCCTCCACGCCGAAAGAGTTCGACATCTACTGCGGCAAATTGGTAAAATACGAGGAGATTGCCGACCGCATCGAGTACGAAATTGCCACGTTTTTGCGCGCCATTCCCGAAGGCAGCATCAGCGAGCACACGCGCCAACGCATCACGGCCATGTACAAAATCATTGGCGAGTTGGAAAGTTTGGGCGATTCGGGCGAAGCGGTCAGCCGCATTCTGTCGCGACGCAACGCACAACAACAAAGTTTTTCGCCCCAATACATCGCCAATATCGAATCGATGATTGCGCTTGTGGACAAAGCCTACGAAGTGATGATTGCCAACCTGGAACACACCGGCAACCTGCAAACCGCCATCGACAGCGAAATTGCCATCAACAACCTGCGCAACACCCTGCGCGACGAGGCAGTGGCCAACACAGCCGTAGCCTACCAAAACAGCGCCTACTACATGGACGTTGTGTCGGAGTTGGAACGCATGGGCGACTACATCATCAATGTGTCGGAAGCCGTACACGGCAAGAAATAAGCCACCCGACAGAACACAAGCGAGGCCTTCCCACACAAACGGAAAGGCCTCGCGCGTATGCAGCAAATGCGTGTTATTCGTATTTCAGGTTGTCGAGGCAGACGTAAGCCGGCGTGTTTAGTCCCCAAGCGCCTTTGTCGGTGCCGTCGAACGTGAAATAAAGGTCGGTAACTGCGCCCAGCGACGACAAATCGATGGCTGTCCATGTGTCGCAGATAAAGGTTTTACCATCGCGGAAATCGGCCAGATAGAAGTCGATGCTGTCGGTGCGCGTGTCGCCGTTTTGGCCGATGATGGTAACTTTGAACCAATCGCCGTCGGCACAGGCTTTGGCAATGGCATCGCCCTCTTTCAGCGACCAATAGGTGTAGGTCGAGTTGTTCAGGCTGACGCTTTTGGGCGACACGGCTTTGTCGAATTGGATGCGCGAATTTTGCGCGCTCCACGCGCTGTAGTACAGCACGGCAAATTGTTTGGAATTGTCGGCGCCGCCGTCGGCATAAACGCTGTATTGGTTCAGATAGCCGCGCGTCTGTTTGTCCGTGTTCGACGAAACCGAAAAGCCGGTCCACGAACTCCATTCGCTATTGAAATCGTTCACAAAGAACGCGCCATCAACGGTTTTGCCGCCCGAAAGGTCGGAGCCGTTCCAATAGCCGGTGGAGTCCAATGCCACGTTTTCGAAAGTAACGACTGTTGCGTTGTCAACAGGATCGTTACCCTTTTCGCAGGCAACGAAGGTGGCAGCCAAGGCAGCCAAGCAGAAGAGATGTAATTTTTTCATCTTGTGTTGTTTTTTTTAATTGTTAATTAAATGATTATTAAGTGATTAGTTTTTTTTGAAAAATCTCATTTTTCCCAAAATCGGCAAGTGATGTCGTACATTTGCCCCTGTTCGATACGGAACAGCCGTTGGTTGGTTTCGGGCGATTTCAGGCCGCCGCGTTCGGCAATGTAAGGGCCGAGTTTGATAAAATCAAAATGCGCCGTATCGATGGTGTCCGGCAACGCGGCGCGCCCCGAATACCATGCCGATTTCTTGTCTTTCAGCCGGATGTGTGCCGCCAAGGCGTTTACCGCCGCAGGATCGGCATCGCCGCCCATCAGGCAGACACAGGTAACGGCTGCACCATACTTATCGAGCAACGCATCTATCACCTGTTCGGTCAATGCGTCGCCAATGTCGTTGGCCAACTGCGGACTATGGCATCCCGCACACCCACACGGACAATTACTAATGTTGATGGCCAGCGTTACCTCGTCCGGAATTTCCTGAAAAACAATATCGAAATCGGTGTATTTCAGCATGTTGCGTCGTCGTTCCATTTAGCGTAATGACGTTTTGCCGCTTCCACTTGCCGCGCGTGCGAAAAGTTGCTGATGCGTTTCATATAGCCGATGACACGAGTCAGATAGTCGAGGTTGGCGCTGTGGCAATGCGGGCATGCGTGCAGATACCGCTTGTCGATGTGGCCGCAATCGTTGCACACCGTATTCGGAATGTTGAACGTGAAGTAGTTGCAACCCTCGACGGCGGCCACGCGCAGCAACTGCCGATATTGCGCCTGCGACAAATGCTCCTCCAAATTGCAGTGCAACGCCGAACCGCCGGTTAGATGCTCGATGTATTTGCGCCCATGCAGACGAAATTTGTCGATAATGTTCAGCGAATCGTCCTCCACCACATAGAAATAACTGTTGTAGCAGTCGCGCGGCACCACATAGTGGTCTTCTTTGTCCCATTTGGCATGTTTCACACCGACGTTTTCGGCAGGAATCATCTCGCAGTTGAACATCACCTCTTTGGTGCGATATTTCTTGTTGTAACGCTCCACAATGCCCAAAACGCCCTGCACAAATTCGGCGTACTGCGGATTGTCGTTGATTTCGAGCCCCAAAAATTCGGCGGCTTCCACCAAACCATTCACACCGATGGTCAGATATTGGCGCCCGATATTGATATACCCCGCATCGAACAGCGGCAGCATGCCTTTGCTCTGCAACGATTTCAGATTCTCGTTGTAGGCCAACTGCACTTTGTGCGTCAAATCGACTATCTCTTCCAAATAGGTTTGATACGGAATGCCGTTCTTCACCGCATACTGTATGCAACGATTCAGGTTGATGGTGAGTACACTCTTCGAACCAGTCGATACACCGCCGGCGCCTAACGTGTAACTGAAACCGTTGTCCGTAATCTCGTTGCGCAGGCGGCAGCAACTCGACAACGAGTCGGCATTGTCGCTTAGATAAGTGAAAAACGAATGACCTTCGGCGTACATCTCGGCAGTGAAGTCGGCATACTCTTTGTCCTTCACATCGCCGTTCTCGGCCAACAGCGCCATCGTCTCTACGGGGAATGTCAGCACGGTTTTGGTGCGCTCTTGGTTGAACCACTTCATAAACCGTTTTTGCAGCCAATTCAGCGAATCCCAATGCGGACGCTCGCCGTTCGGAAAATAAAAATTGCCAAACAGACTCTCGAAATAGTAACGATCGTAGTAGGCCACATTCCAAAACACCGACTGAAAGTTGCGCGCACCCGTCGGCTGATTGATGCTGTAAACTATCTGCTCGAAACAGTCGGTGATGACTTTGTCTATCGTGCGCTGCTTTTTGCTCAAATCAACCACTTGGTCGGCATGCAAATAGTAGTCGTCGCCATACTCCAAACCGATGAAATAGTTCATATACATCAAAAATTCGGGCGTGGCGCACGCACCGCTCAACATGCTCGACACGATGAACACCATATTGACAAAACCGCCGCAAAACGACTTCAGATTGGTCGGCGGCGTGCTGTTGCCGCCTATCGAAATGGTGCCACCGATGAGCCACGGATACATCGTAATGCTGGCGCAATAGTTGGCCAAACTCGTCTCGTCGTTTTTGTAGATGAAATGCCGATTCAGCAGATTTAAGTACTTATCAGACAACTCCTTACCAAACATCTCCTTGATGCGGTCGGTAAGCAGACGCCGGTTCAGACGAATGAAACTCTGCTTGGGCAACTCGCCGATGAGCGTCGCGATATTTTTGTTGGTAACGTTGGCGTTGGCATCGAACTTACTGCCCGTAGCCGCATTGGCCGCGTCGCAATAACTGATGAGAAAATCCAACTTGTCGCGCGTTTCGCGGTCGTCGGCGTGGCTCTGACGATAGAGCATAAACGATTTAGCCACAGCGTAATAACGCTCCGCCATCAACGCCACTTCCACTTGGTTCTGCACATCTTCCACACTCATGCCGTTGCCTATCGACAACCGACTGAGTATGGCCGTCAGGTCGTCGTCGGTGGCAAAACTGCCCACCGACAAAAACGCTTTGGCAATAGCATTCTTAATCTTTTCCAACGAAAACGACTCGCGTTTTCCGTCGCGTTTGACAATAAAAATCTCGTTCGAACTCATATAAAAAACGGTTTAGTTATTCAAAAAACAACAGCCAACAACCGCCCTGCCCGAGAAAAACCACGACAACCCAACTGTCCGCCGTGCCGCGATGTGTGTGTATGAAACTTTGTGGGTGTGCGCTCACAACAAACGCCCCTACGAACCCATACGCTCTATTCCTCGAAAGCGTGATGATGACTATGGCTCTTGGCAGGTCTTCTGGCTCGCTCCCGATGGCTTGCGCCTTCCCATCTCCCACAACGGAAAAACAGTGGCTAAAGTATTTGCAACCATCGTATCACGGAACTCACAGCAGCGGGTCTGCTCAGGATTCGCACCTGATTCCCTCTTCAATTCGCACGGCAACACCGCACGAACACCAAGACCGTAACATTTTTTCGCTGCAAAGATAGACAAAAATTCCGACACTGCAACCAAAAAGTTATGAACAATCGCAAAAAACAGATGCAAAATACGAGTTTTCTCGTATTGTATATTTCAAAAACTTTGTTTACCTTTGTCGCCGAATAATAATGCCATTGCCCTCTCCCGAACCGTTCGGGGGGGGGGCAAATAGTTGATTATCAGTTAATTATAAAATAAACAGCAAAACCAACGAAAAATACGCAAACAACAAAATTTACGAAAAATACGAAAAATTAACTTTGAAACTCTGAAACATTAAACTTTGAAACTTTGAAACTCTTAAACTATTAAACTATTAAACTATTTTGCATTATTTTTACCCCTAAATCCCCTAAAGGGGACTTGAAGCCCTCCTTTAGCCTGCCTGCGGTAGGCAGGGAGGGTTTGGGAGGTAGACAACAACAAAAAATACGAAAAATTAACTTTGAAACTCTGAAACTCTTAAACTATTAAACTTTTTAACTCTGAAACTATTTTAACCTTTTTATAACTTAATCTTTTTTATTATGAGTAAACGTAAACTTCTCTCACTTTTGGGGCTGATGACCATTGTATGCAGCCTCACGGCACAAACGCAGGATGCAGCATCCGGTTTGTGGTACACATCGACGGTCGCAGGGCACGCCACCATCGTAGCGCCGCCGGACGGCGAGGCAGCCTACACGGGCGCCGTGCGCATTCCATCGACCATCGTCAGCAGCGAAGGCACCTACACGGTCGATACCATCGGTCCGAATGCTTTCAAAAGCAGCACTATCACAGTGGTGGAAATTCCCGCTACGGTAAATTTTATTGGCGTATATGCTTTTAGTAGTTGCACAGCGTTAAGCACAATACGCTGCCACGCCACCACGCCGCCGACTTTGGGAACGGCATCAAAACTTAATTTCGGGACAGTTACCTTTGTCTACCCATTTGATGATAATCTGTTTAGCACCCTTTCACCCCAAGTGCCGGACACGGCGGCATACGCAGCAGCTACCGTATGGAAAATGTTTACAAATGGTTTTGAATACATCCTCTACGACATCACGATTGCCGGCATAGAAGTAACCGCCGAGAACAAGGACAACATCACCGGCGAAGGCATCACCGGCACCGTGCGCTACGACAACGAAGCCAACGTGCTGCTGCTCTCCGATGCCACCATCACCACCACATCAACAACACACGGCATCGAATTCTACAGGCCCGATTTGACCATCCGTTTGGAAGGGAAAAACACCATCTTGCCTGACCAATACTCTTGCATCTACGTTGGCGCAGCCGGCACCATCACCGGTCCCGGCTCGTTGGAAAACAGCGGCGACATCGTTACTGACGCCGACCTGACATTCAAAAACACAACGGTAACAGCAGAGCGCCTATACGTCGAAGATCCCAGCACCAACGCCACTTTCGCGTTCAACAAAGCGTATGTTACGCTCTCCGGCGACCGCAATAATGAAACCATCGTCTGCTCCGAATTGAACTTAACCGACTGCGAATTTCTCTATCCCGCGTCTGCGTCATTCAACGCCACCGCAAAAACCGTCGTGGACGCTGATGGTTATGGAATCATCGACGATATAGTCATCGGCCGCGCATACGGACTCGTGGTGGGCGATGTAGAAGTTACCGACCGAAACAAAGACAAAATCACCGGCGAAGCCATCACCGGCACCATCAGTTACGACAGCGAAACCTCAACCCTCACGCTCGACAATGCGTCGATTGCAGCCACAGCGACGTTCGGCATCAAACAACTCACAGAGTTGGACAGCCTGCACATTAACGTCGTCGGCAACGACACCGTGCGTGGTAAGGACACCCCTATTTTACTCTACACAAATACGGCTATGAGCATCAGCGGCGATGGTCATCTCTACGTCGAACTACCTGAGTCAGAGTTGTTGCACGACTTTTCAATTGCCATTCAGTTGGAGTCGGGCGCCGCAATGGCCATACGCAACACATCGCTCGAGGTGGTTTCGGCCAAACATGGTATTTGTAACATGGACATGACGCTTGCCAAACTCGCCATCGATCACTCGACAGTTTCTATCAAATGTTCGACAGGAACGACAGCCATTGGCGGTATGGAATCGTTGGATTTGAGCGGATGCCAAATTCTGTCGCCGGCAGGCGCATACTACAACAACTGGGATATGTATGTTTTATATAACGAAGACGGTACTCTATGTTCCGAAGTATTCATCGGCCGCACCTACGGCATTACGGTGGCCGGCGTATCGGTGCACGAACTCAACAAAGATAACGTCATCGGCGAAGGCATCACCGGCACCGTACGTTACGACATCGACACCCACACCCTGACGCTCGACAATGCCAAAATAACCTCTGCGACAAGCGCTTGTATCAACATTTCTCGAGACATGAACGTCCTGATAGAGTTGATTGGCGAAGACAGCCTCACAACCGGCGGAACGTATGCCTTGTATATAGGTCAAAACGATACGATTACCATCGCAGGCGATGGCTCGCTGGCCATCGAAAGTAGTCAGAACGGCATCGGTCTGTCGTCCGCATCCCAACTGACCATCAGCGAATGCCAAGTGGCTGTGAACGGTGCAACAAGAGGCATTACCGGCATCGATGGCACAAAAGGCGAAACACTGATCCTCGACAAAGCCACCGTCCGCGCCAAAGGCACTGCAAACGGCTCCATCTGCAATTTGCAAACCTTAGACTTCACCGACTGCAGCATCGTGTCGCCCGAATCGGCTATTTGGAAGTCGGCCAATCATCAAATAGAGTCGAAAGATGGCTCTGTCGTAACAGATGAAGTGGTTATTGCCCGCATATATCCCGTTTATGTGGCCGGCGTGCAACTCAATGCTATCAATAAGGACGACATCGCCACGGCCGCAGGCATCAGCACCGGCACCATCACCTTCGACGACGAAAACAACGTACTGACGTTGGAGAATGTCGTTCTCGAAACGACGAAAAACGGCATCGAAACCATCGGCAGCACCGGTCTGACCATTGAACTCGTTGGCGACAACAGCATCAAATCCGATAAAAACGGCATCTTTGCCTACACCGCCCTCACCATCGACGGCAACGGTTCCGGCAAACTCGCCATCACAGCCGGCAACACCGCACTGAATTCGTTTAGTGAGTCGCTCGTCATCTCCAAAGCCGAGGTAACGGCCTCCGGCGCGCAATACGGCATTTACGGTTCGTCCAACAGCGAGCTCGAAATCAGTAAGTCCACCGTCCGCGCCAAAGGCACTGCAAACGGCTCCATTGCCCGTTTCAAGAGCATCACGCTGACAAATTGTAACATCGTAAGTCCTTCAGGTGCCGAAATCGGCAAAGATAACGAAGAATCTCTCTACTACTCCGTACTGCAGGACGGCGTAGTAGTAACAGACACTATCGTTATCGAAGCCCAAACCACGGCTATCGAGACCATTGAGGCCGCACAACCGCTCTTCTATGCACACGACGGTCGCATCTACGGTGCCGAAGGCATGCGCATCTACACGCTGCTCGGCTTGGACGTAACGCACATGAACGGCCAACTGAACGGCGTTTACATCGTCAAAACAGCCGACACCGCACAAAAAATCGTTGTCCGCTGATTTGTAGCAGTTGCAAAAAGCAAGGCTGTCTAACTTTTGTTAGGCAGCCTTCTTTTTTACTCGCACCACATACACCCCTATCATTTATCATTTATCATTTATCATTTATCCATTATCATTTACGAGGGAGGATTTGGCATTAAATTTGCTTTCGATAAATTGTAAACCCTTAAATCTTACTACTATGACCGAACGAAGAGAAATTTACAAGTGTGCTATTTGTGGCAATTGTGTGGAAATCGTGAACCAAGGCGGCGGCCAACTCGTCTGCTGCGGCCAACCGATGCAGTGTTTAGACGGCAACATCAGCGATGCCTCGGGCGAAAAACATGTCCCTGTCGTAAAAAAGGTAGAAGGCGGCTACCACGTTGCAGTAGGCTCCATAGCCCACCCTATGCAACCCGACCACTACATTCAATGGATCGAACTGCTCACGCCAACCGAAGTGCTCCGCAAAGAGTTAAAACCCGCCGACAAGCCCGAAGCCACCTTTACAACTTCGGCACACGCCGTCAAAGCACGCATCTACTGCAACATTCACGGCCTGTGGATCAACGCGTAAGCAGCACACGCTGCACAGCGTTTGCGGGCGTGCAATGCACGTTTCCGTATGCAAGAAAGCCTTCACGAAAATATCGTGAAGGCTTTCGAAAAACGGCGGCTAC
>JBJECE010000026.1:0-2139 GCA_051870755.1 Paludibacteraceae bacterium
GATAGCGTTTATTGACGCTTTGCACGAACAATCTGAAACTTCGCAACTTTCAAATCGTATAGTTCAAATGCAAGGTAAATCAATAGATGCCTATGGGTATGACAGTATGCTGCCAACATGCGTGGCAGGCTTCATATCGGCGTAGGTTTCTTGTTGTTTTATTTGGACTATAAGGTAATGCGAAGACCTCAGATTGTGAATAGGCAACTTGAGGTCTGCGCTTTTTTATGCCCGTAACCATTTGAAACTACAAACAAACCATGGGAGAATGCCGATAGCCCGATAGTGAAGTGGAGGCAGAATGAGTAATTTTTTTTATGTTATGGCACAATTACCATTGACACCTATTCAACAAGCAAGCGTTGACCTGTCCATGACTTGGAAACGCAGTTGCAAACAACTCTTTGATTTGGCAAAGACGTTGCAAGAATTTAGCGACGCCGCCCATTTCTGCGGCAAAGCAGCGAATGTATTGCGCAGTATTTCTAAAGCGCAGTTCCCCGCTTTTGCCGAATGGCTGTACAGCCATTTGGATGACATCAAAAACGGCACGTTTGTGTATGACGTTCGGATGCCGATTCCAGGCGTGTCCACGTATCCAAAAAGTTTTATTGCGAAGATTTGCCACATCATCAATCCGCACGCCTATCCGCTGATTTGGGATTCGCATGTGGTAGATCACTTAAAAAAGCAGAATACCCCGTGGAACCAAGCGGTGAATGCGTCCAAGGCACAATTCCAAAATGCCCCCGACGCCGACATTTACCTCTACGACAGCACTTTATGGGCTTGAGAATCATGAATGTTAATTATTTACACACTAAAAAATTAAAAAAAACTATGAAAAAGAAAAATTTTTTATTTGCCGCACTGACTGTGGCGGCGCTGAGTGCAGGGCTCGTGTCGTGCGAACCGTTTAATAACGATGTAAAAAATCCCGACCCCGGACAACCCGATAATGGTAATACCGGCAACAACCGTCCGACCTCGGGTTTGGTGATTACGGGCAAGGCCACCGATGTGGCACGCAACAGTGTAACGCTGCACGGCAGTTTGAATACGGATTCGTTGGAAGCGGTAGGCAGTGTAACCGGTTGGGGCATAGAATGGGCATACACCAAAGAGGCTGCCTTGGCGCATACATACCAAGAGGCAACCAAGGTGAAATGTACCACCGAATTGCAAGGCGCACATGCCAACGAATATGCGGTGGCTATAGATGACTTAGAAGGAGGCCGGTATGTCTATTACAGCGCGTATGTGTCGGTGAATACCAAGTACTATTACGGCGAGGTGGATTCCGTGCATTTGTTGAGCAGGATTACCACCTCCTCAAACAATACCTATTGTACCGTTACAGGCGCAGGCGATTATGAATATGGTGCTACGATTACTCTGACGGCGGAACCGATCAGAGGGTGTTATTTCCAACAATGGGACGATGGCAGCACCGACAATCCGCGCACCGTTACCGTAACAGGCGATGCCACTTATACGGCCATGTTTGCTGCCAATCCGAATGGCAACGAAAGCGGCCACGAGTGGGTTGATCTCG
Source organism: Paludibacteraceae bacterium (assembly GCA_051870755.1). Taxonomy (GTDB): domain Bacteria; phylum Bacteroidota; class Bacteroidia; order Bacteroidales; family Paludibacteraceae; genus W0P28-013. The sequence continues at coordinate 1,556 of JBJECE010000026.1, forward strand.
GCTTGAGCGTGAAATGGGCAACCTGCAACGTAGGTGCCACCAAACCCGAAGAGTACGGTAACTACTACGCGTGGGGCGAAACGACGCCTAAAGATTATTACTATTGGAGTACTTACAAATGGTGCAACGGCAGTTACGATACCCAAACCAAGTACTGCACCAATAGCAGTTATGGCACCGTGGATAACAAAACTGTGCTTGACCTCGAAGACGATGCCGCTGCTGTAAATTGGCGCGGTGCATGGCGTATGCCCACCGATGCGGAATGGATGGAACTGCGCGAAAACTGCGAATGGACGTGGACGACCCGCAATGGTGTAAACGGCCGCGAAGTAACGAGTAAAATCAACGGGAACTCCATTTTTCTCCCTGCGGCGGGCTATCGCAGCAACGATGACTTGGGCGACGCGGGCAACTACGGCAGCTATTGGTCGAGTTCGCTCTACACGGGCTACCCGTACGACGCGCGGTACGTGTACTTCTACTCGGACAACGTGTACAGGTACTACTACTACCGCTACTACGGTCGATCCGTCCGCCCTGTTCTTTAAGGGGAATTTTACCTCGTTTTCGTCGGCAGGGAG
>JBJECE010000027.1:0-2135 GCA_051870755.1 Paludibacteraceae bacterium
TGTCTATTTTCGGCCGCATTCGGCGCAACGATTGCGCACTCGCCTCGATGCGATAGGGTCGCACGCAGGCTCCGAGAAAATCGACACCATAACGCACGTTGCGTATCACCACTTTACCCTCGTGCAAGGTCAGACCGAGCTCGTCGGCAAGCCATGTCCGCACCAGTCCCACTATCCGATGCAGACGCTGTTTGTCGGTATCGACCACATAGAAATCATCGACATAACGCCCGTAATAACGGCAATGCAGCGTACGTTTCATATATTGGTCGAGCCGGTTCAGATAGACGTTCGAAAAGAGTTGCGAGGTGAGGTTGCCAATCGGCAGGCCGCACCCGGCAGGACTGTTGAACAAGCTTTTGTTGGGCGGCAAATCGTCCCAATCGGACGGACGTCCCGCAATGCGGCAGTTGCTCAACGGGTCGAGCAACACGATTTCGCGCGTCAGGTATTTGACAAACTCGATGTCGAGCACATCGCACCAGCGTTGCGGCATACGGCGTTGCACCTTATGCCCTGCCATCGCATCGATGGTTTGCAGGCAAATGTCCAGCAGTTTTTGTCGGTCGATGTGCATAAAATAGCCGCGAATGTCCATTTTCAGTACAAAACACGGCACAGCGTAGTTACGACTTGCACGGCGTATCTGCGTGTGCAGGCGTGCAATGCCGAAATGCGTGCCGCGCCCTTTGATGCAACTATAAGTGTCGGCCACAAAGGTGCGCTCGAACAGCCGATGCGTATAGTTATAATAAAGGTGATGCACGATACGGTCGCGAAAATCGGCCGCAAACACCTCCCGTTTTTTCGGGTCGGTTATCGTAAAGCACGACGACGGGCGTGCCTCGTAGTGCCGATAGTACAAGTCGTGGCACAACTCGGCAAGCAGCGTATCGGCACGCCGTTCGAAACGTTGCTGATAAGCTCTGCCGCGCTTGTGTCGGCGGGCATCGTAGTAAGCACGATACAAATCGTCCAACAGTTGTTTGTAACTTAAACCATACATGTCAAAGATCGCTTTTTTCAAAAAAAATCAAAAACGAGCCAAATGCTCCAAAAAGAACAGGGCGGACGGATTGACCGTAGTAGCGGTTGTTGTTGTTCCTGTTCACGTTGTCCGAGTTGAAGTTCACGTTCCACGCGTTGTTCGGGTTGTCCGTGTTGAGCGAACTCGACCAATAGTTGCCGTTGTTGCCCGCGTTGTTCAAGTCATCGTTGTTGCGATAGCCCGCCGCAGGGAGAAATCAGCGTCAACCAAAAATCGGCAATCGTCTGATACTGATACAGATACGAATTTTCAAAACGAAAAAGCATACCTGCATTTCACGCTTCGTTTTACAACTCCTTGTAACAGATTGCCTTTGAATTTACCTCGTTTTCATTACATTTTCATTTTGTCGTTCTGTGCCAATTTGTGTTTAATCTCCGCCAAAAACAGCATACACTCTATCGGCGAACGACTCTCTATCGGAAACATCAGCACCTGTTGCATAATCCCTGTCGGCGACACGGGCTGAACCGTCGGCTGCTTGTCCGTTGCTTGTTTCTGTACTGTTTTTTCAGCCATCGGCAGATGTTCGCGCCACGCTTCAAAATCGACCGACAACACCTCGCACTCACTCTCGGGCGGAAACAATGTTGCCGACAGGCGCAAAACAACCGAGCCGTCTTCGCACTCCTCTACTTCGGTTCCGTCCAACACATACTTTTGCAAACTTGTACGCGGAAAACCGATATAAACCACATCGCTATCGAGCAATTTTACAAAACGCCGCGTAACTTTGTTTTGCCTCACATACCGGCAACACAACCATGCGCTCCATTCGTAAGCCCGATAAAAACTGCCATCGCCATAGAGTCGGATTTCGCGCTGTGCGTCAAATCCGTTTCGTGCCTTTTCGGCTGCTATGATGTCTGCCATTTGTGCCATATCCGCTCCCTCAAAAAACACCATATAAAAACAAATCGACCCGTTTTCTCCTCGAAAACAAGTCAATACAATAAATACATTCTACCACCGAAATCGCCGCAAACGCCCTATTTCTGTGTGTGTGTGTGTGTGTGTGTGTGTGTGTGTGTGTGGAGATGCTCACTTCGTTCGCACAAAGCAAGTCCCTCAAAACAGCGGATATGTA
>JBJECE010000028.1:0-302256 GCA_051870755.1 Paludibacteraceae bacterium
AGCGCTCAGTTGTGAATTGGCTCAAAATTTAGTATCTTTGCACATCTGAAACAATAGGGCACGAAATTGACATATCAAAAGGCACGTTGTGAATTGGCTCAAAATTTAGTATCTTTGCACATCTGAAACAATTGTATAATGCAGACAAAGAACTATCTGCGGTTGTGAATTGGCTCAAAATTTAGTATCTTTGCACATCTGAAACAATGTGCAAATCTGTTTGCTTGCTTTTCATCCTGTTGTGAATTGGCTCAAAATTTAGTATCTTTGCACATCTGAAATAATTGACCGATTTACAACGAATAACAAGGATAAGTTGTGAATTGGCTCAAAATTTAGTATCTTTGCACATCTGAAACAATGTAGTAGAAGAAAAAGAAAAAGAAGAAACTGTTGTGAATTGGCTCAAAATTTAGTATCTTTGCACATCTGAAACAATGTAGAAGACCGAGAAAACATTAAACCTGCAGTTGTGAATTGGCTCAAAATTTAGTATCTTTGCACATCTGAAACAATTATTTCACAGCAGCAACTTACGACGTTTTGGTTGTGAATTGGCTCAAAATTTAGTATCTTTGCACATCTGAAACAATTTTGTAACTCTGACTTTTACTAACGATAGTGTTGTGAATTGGCTCAAAATTTAGTATCTTTGCACATCTGAAACAATACGATGTGCGTAAAATTCACAAAATCAGTCGATTAGAACTTGTTTCAGAAATAAAAATTCCACCCGATCGGGTGGAATTTTTTGTGCGTAGTGCGCCGTTTTTTGGTTCAAAACATTTCCAATTGCTGCACCGGCGGATTGAGCGATTGCGTCTTTTTGCCGTAAAAAAGTTCCATTTGCCCGAATTGCTTGTCGGTGATGCAGAGAATGCCCACTTGTCCCAAGGGCGGCAGATTGTTTTTGACGCGTTTGATGTGTACCTCGGCGTTTTCGACACTCGGACAATGGCGCATGTAGATGGAAAACTGAAACATGGTGAAACCATCGGACACAAGGCGCTTGCGGAAATCGGCATACGCTTTGCGCTCTTTTTTGGTTTCGGTCGGCAAATCGAAAAAGACCATGACCCACATGATGCGGTATTCGCTGAAACGTTCCACGTTACGACATTTCGGGATAAACTATTTTGCGCTGCTCGCCACTAAAACAGCGGTAGAGCGAGGCAGTTGTTTGCCCGACGGCCACCATCAGCGGACTGCGTTTGCCGTTGATTACTACGTCCAACGTCGGTATTTGCAGCAATTCGCGTTTTAGTTCCACCGTCAGTTCTTCGGTAAGGTGTCCGTCGGCCACAAGGCGGCATACCAACGCATCGACGTATGGTCGGTAAGGCTCCATAATGTCGTCGGCCAGACAGTAGGCGTTGTACCGATTGTGATGATGAATGCCGAGCGTGGGCAGCAGACCGCTGCCAACCAATGCGCGTGCCACGACGGCGCGCAATATGGCGTAACCGTAGTTCAACAGATTGTTGGGCGGCACGCCTTCGCGGTCGCGGGTGAAGCCCAAAATGTCGGGGAACAGATTGCGCCAATAGTAGGCGGCGGCGCGTCCTTCGAGGTTGTCGCTGTCGCCGCTTTTTACATCGCCGGCCCACACCAACATGTTTTTGACGATGGCGTTGCGGGTGTTTTGCAGCACGGCGGCTTGGTTGCGAATTTTGCACTGCACCGTTTGTTGCCACAACTGCTTTTTGAGCGGGAGCGATGCGTCGATTTGGGCGCGAAAACGTTCGCTTTGCGTGGTATTGCCGCACAAAGGCAGCATCAGTCCGACGGGCAGATGCGCACTGTCGCAGGTAATGATGGCGCAGTTATTTTCGAGCAATGCTTCTGCAAGTCCTTGTGTGATAGTTATTTGGCGGTTGTCGAGCACCACCACGCCGATGTCCTCGATGGGAATGGTGCGTACGGCCTCCGCCTTGATGAGTTCGGCGACGTCGGCTTTTTCCACCTCGGGCAGTTTGATGACCAATTGCGCGTTTTTCAGCGACAAATAGGCCGGATTGCTGAAACAAAGCGTGCGTTTAATCATAGTTTTTTGTGTTTTAATATTCTCCTACGGCAACAATTTGTCCGATATGGTTGATGCGAACTTTGACAATTTTCGCAAGAACAGATAACCCACCACGTTTCCATGTAATTTCTTTTAAATTATTATTGTTTTCAACTGTTGTTTCCAAATGATGTCTGAAAAAATAGTCTTTTGTTGTAATTTTTTGCACCCTAAACAAATTCGGGCTAATTTGAGCGGAATTGTCAGGATTCTTATACCATTCTTCACTATAATCCAAAGGATTAAAGGTTATCCGTTCCTGTTCTTTACCATTATCATCTATGTATTTTTCATAGCGCGGGAAAACGAAATATTCGTTTTGTTTCATGGTGAAAAGGAATTGCCAGCCTTCGTCTTGCTTGTACGTCTTGTCGATGATAGGTAAACCAGCATTAGCTCGCGCGGTAGCTTCGTAAAACGAAACGATATTTTCCTCTAATTCGTATTCTATATTGCCGTTTTCATCCAACTTAAACCAACCTGTCTTTTTATCGGTTACGGGTTTGCGATAAATAGCAACATGATGATTGTTGCTTGTACTCACAAAATCGACAGGTTGCGGTTGACCATTTTTGTCTAATATCAATTGACCGTGCTGGTCGTGTTTTTGGTGTAACGCTTCGGCATTGCTTACGCCGGAAATGGTAACGCGCTTTATTTGAATTCCTTTCTCTTTATTAAGCCAAATCGGATTTTCTTCGAGGTTTGAAAACGCTTTGCCTGCATCGCCGCCAAACTCTTGCAATCTTTGTTCAAGTATCTTGCGAATGCGAGCGTCAATCACCTTGTCAAGTTTCAAATCCTTTGATATCTCTTTGCGAACTGTGTAAACATTCTCAAACGTAACCGTTTTTACCCTTGACGGGACTTGTTCTGTATGTAGTTCATCAAGGAAAATAGGGTTTTTATCAAGACTATTTTTGCCGGTGAAAGCCTTTTTTGCATCCCCACTAAACATGGCTAAACGCACTGCTAATGCTTCGCGATAACGCTTGCTGGCAACAGTTGCGATTTTTGCAGCATCAAAAGAACCGCCAACTTTTTCGTCATGTGTTTTATATTGTTTGATGCACCCATAAATGGTTTCGTTATGCAACTGTCCACGTGGAGTGAGAGTCAATTGCCCTTTTATCGTTCTCTTATTGCCATCTTTGTCAACAACTTCCGACGTTACATTATTTTTCGCTTTGTTAATGTTGCGAGTAACAACCTTGTTTTTCGCCTTTATCGAAACTAGAATATTCTCCAACTGACGTTTGGTTTCGGCGCGGAACTCGTCAAGTGGCATTGGTGGGTTGAAATGCAGTCGTCCGTTTTTATCACGATACAATTCTTTCCGTTCAATGCCGTACACCGCATTTCTTTTCTCGTCTTTTCCAAGGTTCTTTATCTCGATATTGTCCAGATCAATATATTCATCAACTCCTTTTTGCACACGAGCGTTTAAGTTGTTCAGATACTGAATAAAATTTCTCTTTGTAAACGCGATAGTCAAAGCATCCATGGCATGATGCCGATGGTCGTTGCGTTTAGTCCAATCTTTAATTTTCTTTACTATACGCACTTCACCAGTTTCATAATCGACATGTTCCTCATTGAACGTCATTCCGAGTTTGTCGTATTTCGGGAAATTAAGTTCTTTCATCACATCGACCAACTGCCAATCTTCACGTAAACGGTCGGTAACGCTTCCCGTAGTTGGCACGACGGTTTTCACCAGAGTGTTCAAAATTTCGCAAGATTTTTTGGCGATATATTGCGTATTTCGCAAATCCCGATCAATGAATCCATCAGGAATGTCGGCATTAGTCATCAATAATTTTTTGTATTTCGCTTTTGAAATCGTTCCCGCTTTTTTCGTTTCATCAGTATCCGAATCTTCGTTACGCCTTTTTGCATCGAACAGACGTTCTACTCGCAATTTGTATTCTTCAAGCCCTTTTTCGCCATATTTTTCTTTTACAAAATCGAAAGCAGTCATTCTCCCTTTTTCAATATTGACATCGCGGAATTCCAGAGTCTTGTTGGAAAAAGAATCATCGAACAAAACGGCCTGCGGAATAATGTGTTCAATGTCAATTCTTTTGCTAAAGATATCTTGGGGCGAAATATACTGATTGGAATACAATGTTTTATAGCCGTTTCCGGCAAGTTCCTGATATAATTTATAACGAATTATATCATTCCGGGTTGGATTTGCAATGCCGAACTCTTCACGCAATATTTTGCAATATTGTTCATGTATTTTTGTTGTTTCGTTAATACTTTTCGAAAGTTCCTCGCGTTCTTTTGCGCTTTTCTTTAATTCTCTGGCAAGTTCAATGCGAATTTCGTCTGGTTTGCCGTATGCCTCAATTACGCCATTCACAACATGAATCATCTGATTCAAAATTTTTTCAACAACAGGATTTCGCAAAGAATTTTTCGGTAGAATATCCAATTTGTCTTTTAGAACTTTCTTGTCAATCTCTTCTGTTGTCAGCGACGATTTTGAATGTTTCCCATATCCTGCATAAATGCAAGCCACATCATATCCGTTACCTTCTTTCATATGTGGCAGTATTTTACGAATCGCTTTTGTCGATAATGAACCATAATCATCAAGAAAAGTTACATTTGCGAGTATTTTGGCAGCATTAGCGTCAAAACCATAGTTCGTTTTCAGTTTCTCAATTAGTTTTTCGTTGCCGGTTTTGGAATTGTCGCCTTCGAAGGAATAGAGCAAATGCCAAAGCATATAGAAAGGCTGATCATTCAATTCTTTGTCGGAATCGAACTCCAAAATATCTGTATTCCAACCCAATCCGTCAAAAATAGTTTTTGCATAATGGATTATTTCTTCTGCAGATTTAGTGAAATCAATCGTTTCGTGTCCGGACGTTTCAATTATTTTATTGTATGCCTGAAAGAGTACATATCCGGTGCGATTGCCGTCTATTGTCTTGAAATTCAAATCCAAATCTTGTGGATTATCAAAAAGCAACTTGAGCACTTCTGCTTTCGTCATTTTTTCGCGCACGAATAGTTCCTTCGCCAAACGTTCTTTTTCTTCTTGGAAAAGACTTCTGTGTCCATTTATTTCCAATTGATCTTCTTTTGAATTATCAAACAAAGTCTGATTACCATTTCTTTTGTTTGTTTTTCTTCTATTGAGCGATACTTCAACGTTATTCAGCGTCTGCCAAATCTTAAATTCCTGGAACAGCGGAGAACTGCGCGGAATGACACGGTTGCCAATAGTTATTGTCTTCCTTCTGCCGTCTTTTTCTACTTCGATTTGTCGGCTTTCAAATTCACAAAATGAGATCAGCCCTTTGCATGATTTCAGCGGACGCTGATAAAATATAACAACGTTGCAAATTTCTTTTTTCAATTCGGGAGTGAGCTCTTTGTGAAATTTGGCTTGGGTTTCCCAAATTCGTTCAAATTCATCTAAATAATCTTGACGGTAAAACACTTGATTTTTCAAACTGTAATGCGGATTCTCGGCTAGTTTTGCCATCTGGTATTGTCCGACAGTCTGTTTGTTGAAATACAGTTCCTTGCTACGATCGGAAATTGCTCCTAAATATCCACTTGAGCTGTTAATTTGTCCGTTAATTTTTTGCAAAACGATAATCAATTGTTCCGGAAGCATTTTTTCGGTAAGGGCTTTTTCGCGCCAATTGAAATTTTCAATTTTCTGAGCCGCAATAGAGCCATTTCGCTTTTCTCCGACAAGTTTTTTCGTTATGCCGTTTTCTTGCCATTCCCATTTTGATGCGCAAATGGCCCATGTCGCCTTTTCATTTTTGCCGTTCAATTCTTCTTTTAATTCATCGGTCAAAAAGGGATAGAATTCCTTTTGTTTGTCCCAGATTCTGTTAAATTCCGCTTGTAAATCAGAACGATAAAAATCGGGCAAATACTTCTTACCATTTTGTAGTTGCTGCAAGCAATACTGTCCTGGAGTCAAATTTTCGTCGTACAACTTTTGAGCCACATCCATGCCGTCAATCAAAGCCCCTTCTTCTGTCCCTTTGGCTTTACGGCTGCTTTTGTAACCGCGTTTTTTGTTTATCATCAACAATACACGGGCGAATTCACTCAATGAAATTTGTTCTGTAGCGGCTTTTGCGCGAAGCCGATATGTTTGGAAAGTGGTTGCGTTGCCTGTTTCTGCAAGAATCGTTTTGTCGTCAATTAAACCTGATGTTGTCAAAATTTCTATCAAATTTTCACGACGAAGTTTGTAACGCTGCAAATTGCGGCGCATACTGCGTTTTAGCGTTCTGTCCGCGTTTGTAGTAATACTTTTCCCTTTTTCAAAATTTTGCTGTTCATCAACAGTGAGCGGATTTACGCGCACTCCCAGTTTTACAATTGATGATTTTTCTTCTGCGTTTTCCGCTTCATTCACCACCGCCCAGCCGATGCTGTTGGTGCCGAGGTCGAGTCCTAAAATTTTTTTCATGGTTATGGATTTTTATTTTTTATTCGTCTGCAAATATATAAAATTTTTATATTTGTGTCAATGTTTTTTGCACACAAAAAAATCCACCCCGAAAAGGGTGGATTTTACTGCGTTTGTGTCGCGCAACGTTTATTTCGCGTTGGCGGCTTGTTTTACAATCGCTTTGAATGCTTCCGGATGGTTCATGGCGAGGTCGGCCAACACCTTGCGGTTCATGGCGATGCCGGCTTTGTGTAACGCACCCATCAGTTGCGAGTACGACAACCCTTCCAAGCGGGCAGCAGCGTTGATACGCTGAATCCACAAGGCACGGAAGTTGCGTTTTTTGTTTTTGCGGTCGCGGTAAGCGTAGAGCAGACCTTTCTCCCAAGTGTTTTTGGCAACGGTCCAAACGTTGCGGCGGGCGCCGAAATAACCGCGTGTGAGTTTCAGAATTCTTTTACGTTTCGCTCTCGAGGCGACGTGATTTACTGATCTTGGCATAATGTTTTGTTTTTTTGAATGTTAGCGTTCCATCGGAATCTTGCGGGGCTGAACATTCGGTTAATCACTAATGTTAATTTTTTTCGCTTTACTACAAGTTTAATGGTTGGCAAGCAACGCTTTAACGCTTTTGACGTCCACGCGGTTAACGATGCCGGTGTGTGTCAGGTTGCGTTTTTGTTTCAGCGTTTTCTTTGTCAAGATGTGACTTTTGAAAGCGTGTTTACGTTTGATTTTTCCTGTTCCGGTAAGGGCGAACCTCTTTTTGGCACCGGAATTAGTCTTCAATTTAGGCATTTCAGTAATATAATTTTAGTTAATGAATAAAAAGTGTCATTTTTTGCTCTTGGGCGACAACATGATAATCATGCGTTTGCCTTCGAGGGTTGGCAGCGAATCGACTTTGGCAATCTCGGCCAGGTCGTTGGCAAAACGCAGCAACAGCACTTCGCCTTGCTCTTTGAACAGAATCGACCGACCTTTGAAAAACACGTAGGCTTTCACTTTGTTGCCGTCTTTGATGAACTCCTGCGCATGTTTCAACTTGAAATTGTAGTCGTGGTCGTCGGTTTGCGGCCCGAAACGAATCTCTTTCACCTCCATTTTCACCGCCTTGGCCTTCAACTCTTTTTCGCGTTTCTTCTGCTGATACAGAAATTTTTGGTAGTCGATGATTTTGCAGACCGGCGGCTGCGCATTTGGCGAAATTTCGACAAGGTCGAGTTCCTGTTCGTCGGCCATGGCCAGCGCTCGCTCTATGGAATAGATGCCTGTTGCGACATTGTCGCCCACCAAACGAACTTCGCGTACACCGCGTATGTGTTCGTTAATACGATGTTGGTCTTCGTCTTTTTTCTTGATAGCCAATGTGTTACGTTTTGTTTTGCCTACGGCGGTTGCGCGCTTTCGACGGTGAAAAAATGCGTTTTGTTTTCAATCTGCAAAAGTACGACATTTTTTTTGTCTGACAAAAGATTTTTCTAAAAAAGTTTAATGCCCGTGTGCAATTTTGTGTGCAAGGCCTCTGTCGAGTGTCGTTTTGTGGCGCAACTGCTGAAAAATTCCCCACTTTCAACCATCTGCTGTCTAATTTGTCGATTTATTGTTGATTATTAGTTTGTTAGTGTTTGTTTTGTGTTGTTGATTACTTGTTGAAAACTTGTTAAATACGGTTGATTTTAGCCAAAATAGTTGTTGATAAGTTTATTAGTGGGGAAGTGTGGGGAATTGAAAAATATGTTGTAACTTTACACCCGAATAATTAGCATGCAAAAATGTCGACATTTATTGGAAATAGCGAAGCAAAATTAGATGCTAAGGGGCGCGTTTTTGTGCCTTCGACGTATCGTAGGCTGCTTCCTGAGGCGGAACGCGGGCGCCTTGTGATGCGTATCGACCCGGACAACGCGTGTCTGGTGTTGTATCCCGAAGGGGTTTGGAATCGCAAGGTGGCCGACTTCAAAGAGAAATTGGACGAGTGGAATCCCGAAGATCAGATGTTGCTGATGCAGTTTGTGGCCGATGCCGAGTGGCTCGACATCGATGCGCAGGGGCGCGTGTTGCTGCCCAAGCGCTACCTGCAACAGATTGGCGCGTCGTCGTCGGTGCTGTTCGTCGGTATGTTGGATCGTATGGCTGTGTGGGACAAGGCGGCGTATGAGCAGTCGCGTATGTCGTCAGCCGAGTTTGCAAAACGTTTGTCGGCCAAGATGATGAAACGGCCGTCGGTAAATGATTGAGGAGTGGCGAGTTATGTATCATGTGCCTGTGATGTTGTCCGAAACGCTCGAGGGGTTGTGTATCAAACCTGATGGCGTGTATGTCGATGCGACGTTTGGTGGCGGCGGACATTCGCGCGCCATTGTGGAACGGCTTGGTGCGCACGGGCGGCTCTTGGGTTTCGATCAGGATTTGGATGCGGCTGCCAATGCGCTTGATGATGAGCGATTTACGTTCGTGCGCGGCAATTTCCGCTATTTGAAGAATTTTTTGCGCTACTATGGCGTGGAACAAGTTGATGGCATTTTGGCCGATTTGGGCGTGTCGTCGCACCATTTCGACGACGAGCAGCGCGGCTTTTCGTTTCGGTTCGATGCGGCGTTGGATATGCGCATGAATCGGCGGGCGGTGCTCACGGCGGCCGATGTGCTGAATAGTTATGACGAGGCGCGTTTGGCCGATCTGTTTTTCTTTTATGGCGAGTTGCGTCAAGCGCGTCGTATTGCGGGCGCGGTAGTGGCGGCGCGTGCTGTGGCGCCTATTGCCACGGTGGCGCAGTTGCTTGATGTGGTGCGGCCGTTTTTCCCGCGAGAGCGCGACAAAAAAGAGGCGGCGAAGGTGTTTCAAGCGTTGCGCATCGAGGTGAATGATGAGATGGGCGCGTTGCGTGCGTTGTTGGCGCAGGCTGCCGATGTGTTGCGCCCGGGTGGACGTTTGGCTGTGCTGACGTATCATTCGCTCGAAGATCGTTTGGTGAAAAATTTTGTCAAAACGGGCGATTGCGATGGGCATGGCGAGCGCGATTTTTATGGAAAAATGGTAACGCCGTTTGTGGCTGTAAATAATAAGGTCTTGACGGCTTCGGCCGGCGAGGTGGCCGACAATCCGCGTGCGCGTAGCGCGAAATTGCGGGTGGCCGAGCGTGTTGGAGGGTGATGTATGTCGTGGAGCGATTTGAAAACGAAAGTGTCGCGCGGGTGGGCGGAGCGTCCGCACATCACGTTACGCGATATTACGTCGGGCGAGGTGTTCGAGCGCGATTTTGTGCGTCGGCAGTTGCTCTTCGGCGTGATGTTGGTGCTGCTGTCGCTGTTGTTGGTATATAATAGGTTCGCGCACGAGGCCGATTTGCGCCGCGTCGAAACGCTGAAAAAAGAGTTGGTCGATGTTAAAAATACATCGTTGTTGTTGTCGAAAGAGTTGATGCAGGTGAGCCGGCAGTCGTGTGTGGTGGAAAAATTGCGCGAGCAGGGCAGCGCATTGCAGTTGCCTTGCGAACCTGCTACCGAGATAGAGTGATTTTTTTGTTGGTCGTTTGTGGTGTAAACGAGAGGTATGCCGTTGATAAAAAAGCCGATAGTGTTTCGTATGGCCGTCATTTTTGTGATGGTTACGGCGTGCTTTGTGGCGGTTGCGGTCAAAATGTTTATCATCCAAACGGTTCAGCGCGACGAGTTGTTGGAGTTGGACAAGCAGACTCCTAATCGGGAGATAGTGGCGACGCGTGGCAATATCTATTCGTGCGATGGCAAACTGATGGCCAGCACAGTGCCTTTCTATCGCGTGTATATGGATACGCAAACCGAGTATCTGAAAGCGAACGGCGGGCAGCATCTGCGGCAGGAGATTGATTCGTTGGCGTGGTGCTTGTCGCATAAATTTGGCGATCGCACGCCGGCCGAATACAAGCGCATGATTATGCAGGCACATCAGAGCAAAAGCGCCAAGGCGCGTCGGCTGCCGCTCTATGCGAAACAGATTTCGTATAACGACCTGAAGGAGTTGCAGACGTTCCCGTTGTTCCGCAAGGGACAGATGCGTGGCGGTTTAATCTCCGAAAAATATGTGCGTCGCATCAAACCATTCGGGTCGCTGGCGTCGCGTACCATCGGCAATATTTACGGACAGGCCGAGAAAGGTGGTGCAAGCGGTTTGGAGTTGGCGTACGATTCCGTGTTGCGCGGACGCCCGGGCTTGGGACAGTATCAGCATTTGGGCAGTTATGCCACTTATGTGCCGATAATCGAGCCGGAGGAGGGTTTGGACATCACTACCACGATCGACATCGAAATACAAGACATTGCCGAGAGCGCGTTTGTGGAACAACTGAAGCGTTTCAGTGCCGAGCAGGGCTGCGTGGCGGTGATGGAGGTGGCAACGGGCGAGTTGAAAGCGTGTGTGAACATGAATCGTGTGTCGCCGGGCGTGTATGCCGAAACGGACGATATGCTCTTTTATTCGCGGCCGGAACCGGGATCGACTTTCAAGACGATGGCGATGATGGTGGCGTTGGAAAACAATATTGTAAAACCTGATGACAAAATCAACACGGGCGACGGCGAGTGGATGATGTATGGTCGCAAAATGACCGATTCGCACGCCAATGGCGTACTGACTATGACGGAAGTGTTTGCCAAATCGTCGAATATCGGCATGTCGCGCGTCATCGATGATTATTATAAAGACAAACCGGGCGATTTTGTAGATGCGCTTTACAAAATGGGCGTCGGCAAACCGCTCGAACTCGACCTTGTGAAAACCCCGCTGCCCGATGTGCGCCACCCGAACGATGCCGGCGTGCGTTGGTCGAAGACGACGTTGCCATGGATGGCGATAGGTTACGAAACGGGTATTCCGCCCATCTACACCTTGGCGTTCTACAATGCCATCGCCAACAATGGTAAATATGTTAAGCCGATGTTGGTGAAATCGATCGGGCAGAATGGCCGTGTGTTTGAAACGTTCAAAACCGAAACCGTCAATTCGAAAATCTGTTCCTCGCACACGTTGCGCGACATACGCATGATGTTGCGTGCCGTAGTAACCGATGGCACTGCCCGCCGCGCCAATTCGTCGTTTGTGGCGTTGGCCGGCAAAACGGGCACCGCACAGATTGAATATTGGAAAAATGCGCCGGTGCGGCATCAGATAACGTTTTGTGGCTATTTTCCGGCGGACAATCCGAAATATTCGCTGATTGTGGTGATGCGCAAACCGGTGGAACCGGCCGATGCCGGTACCATGTGTGGGCCGGTAGCCCGACAAATTGCCGAGCGCATCTATTCGCAAACCGAAAGGCAGCATTTATCGATGGCGACGCCGTGTGGTGCGGTTCCGGCGGTGAAGTGCGGCATGACGGCGCCGGTTACGGAAGCCCTCGATGAGTTGGATCTCGATTGGAGCGGTGGCGCGGCGGCGTGGAGCAAGCCCAAAGGTAACGACCCACTGACATTGACGCCGCTGCAAGTGTCGGAACGTGTGGTGCCGAACGTGGTGGGCATGGGAGCCAAAGATGCTGTATTCCTGATGGAACAAGCGGGTTTGTATGTGCAGTTGTACGGCCGTGGCAGTGTCGTGCAGCAGTCGATAGAGGCCGGCACCGCTGCGCATCGCGGACAAACGGTAATATTGGAATTAAGATAAAATAAATATATGAAAATCAGCAAGTTATTAGAAAATGTAAGGCTGTGTGCCGCGCTCGCTGCCGACTGCGAAGTGTCGGGCTTGTGCTTCGATTCGCGTGCCGTGAAGCCCGGCGACGTGTTTGTGGCTACGCGAGGCACGGCTGTCGATGGACACGATTTCATTGCGAAGGCGGTGGAGCAGGGTGCAGTGGCTGTTGTGTGCGAAACCTTGCCCGAAAACCGTGCCGAGGGAGTTGTGTATGTGCAAACGACCGACAGCGCCGAGGCTTTGGGTGTGATGGCGTCGAATTTTTACGGTCGTCCGTCGCAGCAACTCACGCTTGTCGGGGTAACCGGCACCAACGGCAAAACCACTATCGCCACGCTGCTGTATCAACTTTTTCGGAGTCTCGGCTACAAAGTCGGATTGTTATCGACCGTGTGCAACTATGTGGACGACGAGGCAGTAGAATCTACTCATACAACACCCGATGCCTTGGAGTTGAATGCGCTGTTGGCACGAATGGTTGCTGCCGGGTGCGAATATGCGTTTATGGAGTGCAGTTCGCATGCCATCGACCAGCGGCGGATTGCCGGATTGCGTTTCCGCGGCGGCATTTTTACCAATCTCACGCGCGACCACATGGATTATCACAAAACGGTGGACAATTATCTGAAAGCCAAAAAACGCTTTTTCGACGATTTACCGCGCGAGGCGTTCGCTTTGACCAATCTCGACGACAAAAACGGCGAAGTGATGTTGCAAAACTGCGCCGCGCAGAAAAAAACATATTCCATTCGCACGTTAGCCGATTTCAAAACGCGTGTCCTCGAAAGTTCGTTCGAAGGAATGCTGCTCGAAATGAATGGTCGCGAGATTTCGTTGCCGTTCGTGGGGCGTTTCAACGCCAGCAACCTGACGGCAGTGTTCGGCGCAGCGGTGTTGTTGGGCTTTGACGAAGATGAAATATTGTGCCGTTTGAGTGCGCTGCACGCTGTTTCGGGACGGTTTGAAACCATAGTGTCGCCGTCGGGTGTTACGGCCATTGTCGATTATGCGCACACGCCCGATGCGTTGGCCAATGTGCTGGCAACCATCAACGATGTGCGCTTGGGCAAAGGCACGCTGATAACGGTGGTTGGCTGCGGTGGCAATCGCGACAAAGGCAAACGTCCGATGATGGCGCGCGAAGCCGTCAATGCAAGCAATCGCGTGATTCTGACCAGCGACAATCCGCGCGACGAGGAGCCGCAAGCCATTCTCGACGATATGCTTGCCGGACTCGACGACGAACAAAAACGCAGCGTGTTGGTCATTGCCGACCGCCGCGAAGCCATCAAAACGGCAGCGGCGTTGGCACAACGTGGCGATGTGATTCTCGTGGCCGGTAAGGGACACGAAAATTACCAAATCGTCAAAGGCGTGAAACATCATTTCGACGACCATGAAGAGGTACGCAACGCATTGAATATTAAATAATAAACACAAAAGAAATATGCTCTACTATCTGTTTGATTATCTGGATAAAATGTTCGACGTGCCCGGTGCAGGCATGTTTGGCTATATCTCGTTTCGTGCCGTGTTGGCGGCCATTTTGGCGCTAATTATCGCCATTTGGTTTGGTAAATATTTCATTGCGTTGCTCAAACGGCGCAACATTTCCGAAACGCAGCGCGACGAAAAACTTGACCCGTTCAATACGCAGAAAAAAGGCGTGCCAACGATGGGTGGCGTGGTGATAATCGTTGCGGTGCTGTTGCCGTGCCTGCTGGTTGGCAAATTGGAAAATATTTATCTTATTTTGATGATTATCACGACGTTGCTGCTCGGCTTGCTGGGCTTTGTCGATGATTATATCAAAACGTTCAGACACAACAAAGAGGGACTGAACGGTTGGTGGAAAATTGCGGCGCAGGTAACGCTTGGCCTCATCGTCGGGCTGACATTGCGTTATAGTCCGGCAACGGTGATGAACGAAACCGTTACGACGCGCATCGAAAACAATGTGGAGGTGGTGTACAAGTCGCCGAGCGTAAAATCGACGCGCACAACCATTCCGTTTGTCAAAAATCACAACTTCAACTACGCCGATTTGTTCAGTTTCCTAGGCGAACCGCTGAAGTATTGGGCAGGCTGGGCATTTTTTGTGCTGATGGTTGTGTTGGTGGTGGCGGCTGTGTCGAACGGCGCGAATTTGAACGACGGCATGGACGGCATGGCGGCCGGCAATTCGGCCATCATCGGCGTGGCGCTGATAGTGTTGGCTTATGTGTCGGGCAGTTACGTTTGGGCGGATTATTTCGACGTGATGTACATTCCCGGCAGCGAAGAGTTGGTGGTTTTTCTCAGCGCATTTGTGGGCGCGTTGGTGGGATTTTTGTGGTACAACTCGTTCCCCGCGCAAATCTTTATGGGCGACACGGGCAGCCTGACCATCGGCGGCATTATTGCCGTGTCGGCGGTGATTATTCACAAGGAGTGGCTGCTGCCGATTTTGTGCGGCGTGTTCCTCATCGAGAGTCTGTCGGTGATTTTGCAACGCAACTATTATGTGTTCAACAAACGCCACGGCCGGCACAAACGGCTGTGGAAACGCACGCCCATTCACGACCATTTCCGCACGTCGATGGATCAGGTGTTGAAAATTGACCCGACGTGTACGGTCAAATTCCATGGCTCGAAAGAGTTGCATCACGAAACGAAAATCACGCTGCGTTTTTGGATTGTAACCATCATTTTGGCGGCGCTGACCATCTTAACATTGAAAATCAGATAAAAATATCAAACAAAATAAAACTATGAAACGTTTAGTAATTCTTGGCGGTGGCGAAAGCGGTGTCGGAACGGCCATTTTGGCGGCAAAGCAGGGCTACGAGGTCTTTCTGTCCGACAAAGGCGCTCTGAAACCGGAGTATAAGGCCGAACTCGAAAAACGCGGTTTTGCCTACGAAGAAAACGGACACACCGAGGCGTTGATTCTCAATGCCGACGAGGTGGTAAAAAGTCCCGGCATTCCCGAAAAAGCACCGATTGTCAAACAGTTACGCGCGCAAGGCACACCCATTATCTCCGAAATAGAGTTCGCGTCGCGCTATACGCATGCAAAAAAAATCTGTATCACCGGTTCCAACGGCAAAACCACAACCACGATGCTCACCTATTTCATTTTGAAAAACGAAGGCTTGAACGTCGGTTTGGCGGGCAACGTGGGCAAAAGTTTTGCATGGCAGGTGGCCGAGTGCGATTACGACTACTATGTGCTGGAACTCAGTTCGTTCCAACTCGACGGTATGTACGATTTCAAGGCCGATGTGTCTATCATTCTGAATATTACGCCCGACCATCTCGACCGCTACGACTATAAATTTCAGAACTATATCGACTCGAAATTTCGCATTTTGCAGAATCAAACGCCCGAAGATGCCTTCATCTTTTGGAACGACGACCCTGTACTGAAAGCCGAAATCGAGAAACGTAACATCAAGGCGCAACTGCTGCCGTTTGCGCTCGAAAAGAGCGACACGACGCGGGCGTTTGTCGTAGAGCAGGACTTGACGATAAAAGCACCGCTTCCCGAAAACGATATGACGATGCCTGTCGAGGAGTTGTCGCTGCGTGGCACGCACAATGTTTACAATTCGATGGCGGCGGGTTTGGCAGCGCAACTTGTGAACATTCGCAAGGAAACCATTCGCAAGTCGCTGGCCGAGTTCCAAGGCGTGGAACATCGGTTGGAGTATGTAGCTTCGGTACGCGGCGTGCGTTACATCAACGACTCGAAAGCCACCAACGTCAATTCGTGCTGGTATGCGCTGCAGAGCATGAAAACGCCTGTGGTTCTGATACTTGGTGGTACCGACAAGGGCAACGACTATTCCGAAATCGAACTGTTGGTGCGCGAAAAAGTGCACACGCTCATTTTCATGGGTGTGGACAACAAAAAACTGTTCGACTTTTGGCGCGACCACTGCACCTGCCCGATGTACGAAGTGAAGTCGGTAGAGGAGTGCGTGCAGAAAGCCTACGAAGTGGCGCACGAGGGCGATACGGTGTTGTTGTCGCCGTGCTGCGCAAGTTTCGATTTGTTCAAAAACTACGAAGATCGCGGCGAAAAATTCAAAGCGGCGGTGCGTCGTTTGTAAGCGCCATCGATTTGTAACCCATTTTCGTTACCAAATGAGCCGATAAGTTGATTTAATCATTTATGAACGATTTTTTCAGACAACAATTAAAGGGTAACCGTGCATTGTGGTTTCTATATGCTCTGTTGGTGGTTATTTCGCTGATAGAAGGCTATAGTTCGCAGAGTTTTTTTGTGGCGCGGGCTTCGTCGATCATACAGCCCTTTCTGAAACATGTGGTACATTTGGGTTTGGGGTTTGTTGTATTGGTGGCGGTGTCGCGCCTGCCGTATTGGAGTGTGCGCATGGGCGGTTATTTCCTGTGGGTTGTGTCGGTTCTGCTGCTTGTTTATGCGTCGTTTCGCGGCAGTGCTGTCAATGGTGGCGCACGTTGGGTGATGGGTATTCAGCCGTCCGAGTTGGCCAAAATCGGGCTGATATTGATGAGTGCCGATTGGATAACGCGTGCCAAACGTCCCGGTAACGAGGAGTTTGAGAAAAAATATTTCAAGTGGTTTGCGTTGGCTGTGTTTATAACGTGCGGCTTGATTTTCACCGAAAATCTATCGACGGCGGTGCTGCTGTTTGGTGTCGTAGTCGTTATGATGTGGTGCGGCGGTATCGCTTTCAAACGCATTGCGGCGCTGTGTGGCTCGGTGGTGGCTTGTGTGGCGCTGGTGCTGTTGGTGGCATTTGCCGTGCCGCAAAGCCACTTCTACGATGGCGATGGCAATATCCGCAGCGATTTGAGCGTGTTGGAAAAGGCCTATTACAAACCATTCAAGCGGGCTTACACCTGGGTGGCGCGCATTCAACGATTTGACGACGCCCAAGCGCCGGACGAAACGTTGCGCATTCGCGACAACAATCGACAGGTGCTCTACGGCCAGATAGCCATCGCGCGTGGCGGTTTTTTACCGCATCTGCCGGGCAGCAGCGAAGTGCGTAACAAATTGCCGCAGGCCTATAGCGATTTTGTCTATTCCATTATCGTCGAGGAACTTGGATCGATTGTGGGCGGTTTGGGACTGATGCTGATCTATTTGGCGTTACTCTATTCTGTGGGTCGTTTGGTGAATCGAACCGATCAGTTGTCGTGTCGCGTGCTGGCTATTGGTGTGGCGACCATCATCGTGTTGCAGGCGCTCATTCACATGGCGGTGTGTGTGCAACTGATTCCCGTGACGGGGCAACCGTTGCCCTTGATTACGCGTGGTGGCACGTCAATTATTGTAACGAGTATCTATTTCGGCATTTTGCAGAATGTCAGTATCTATGTTTCTAATACGCAAAAGTCGGCCACGGAGGTGGCAACGGCGCCATCGGAAAATATCGAAAACGAATAAAAAATGGTGTGAATATGCAATCAAAACGAATGAAATTCTTGATTAGTGGCGGCGGCACGGGCGGACACATTTTCCCCGCCGTGAGCATTGCAAATGCGTTGCGCGAGGCGCAACCCGACTGCGAAATTCTGTTTGTGGGTGCGCTCGGACGTATGGAGATGGAGCGCGTGCCGGCGGCAGGTTACAAAATCGTCGGATTGCCTGTGCAGGGCTTCGACCGCAAACACCTGCTGCGCAATATCCCCATTTTGTGGAACCTGTTCAAAAGCATGCGCCAAGTGAAACGCGTCATTCGCGAGTTTTGCCCCGATGTGGCTGTCGGTGTGGGCGGCTATGCCAGCGGTGCGGCCATGAAAGTGGCTGCGCGCATGGGCATTCCCGTGCTGTTGCAGGAGCAGAACGGCTTTGCCGGCGTTACCAACAAACTGCTGAAAAACGATGCCGCCAAAATTTGCGTGGCTTACGAGGGCATGGAACGCTTTTTCCCCGCCGACAAAATCATTCTGACGGGAAATCCTGTGCGCCAAAATTTGACGCATGGCAATCGAGCCGACGCCTACAAGGAATTTGGCTTTTCGCCCGATAAGAAAACGTTGCTCATCATTGGCGGAAGCCTTGGCGCGCGCACCATCAACAACAGCGTGAAGGCGCACCTCAAGGAGTTGGTTGCGAGCGACATTCAGATTTTGTGGCAGACGGGCAAATTCTACATCGACGATTGCCGCAAGGCCGCCGAACCGTTTGCCGGCAGCGGCTTGATTGTTACCGATTTTGTGGCGCGCATGGATTTGGCGTATGCCATGGCCGATTTGGTCGTTTCGCGCGCCGGCGCCAGCAGCATTTCCGAACTCTGTCTGCTGGGTAAACCGAGCATTTTGGTGCCGTCGCCCAACGTGGCCGAAGACCACCAAACGCACAACGCCATGGCGCTGGTCAACAAACACGCAGCGGTGTTGGTGAAAGATGTTGATGCACAGAACGAATTGATAAACAATGCTTTGCGATTGATAAACGACGATGCGCAACTCGCCGAACTCGCCGCCAACGTTTCGGCTTTGGCACAGCACGATTCCGCCCGCCGCATCGCCGACGAGGTAATTAAACTTGTGAAATAACCGCATTTTTGTAGAAAAACGATAAATACGAAACAACGATGGCTTACGACTTAAATATTCGCGAAGAAGAACTGAAAAATAAAGTTGCCACTGATTTTTTTGCAGAGTACGATACTACCAAAATTATTGGTAATGTCGATTTTTGCATTGCCGTACCGACAGATAAAAACGAACTTTTTGAGCAGGAATCGTTGTTGTGGGCGGAGGCAAAAAAAGGTAACAGAGCCGATATTTATGCCTCGCTCGTGCAACTCATTTTGACTATTGGCAAGGCACGCACGTTCGATAAGTTTTTACCACCTGCTTTTCTTGGCGCATTCGATGCCGAAAAAATAGCATTTATTCAATATAATGCCGTGCTTGATGTGTTCTATCAAAACGACTTTAATTGGAATGTTACGCCCAGCGACCACGAAACGAAAGAGTTTCAGCAGGTGTACGAAACCGTGAAAGCCACGCTTGAGGCAAATACATATATTTATCGTTTTGGTGGCGACGATAAGGAGTTGCATCGTTTTATCAAACAGAATTTTATAGTCGGAAAATCAAGCGTTTCAAAAATACGCATCAACAAAAATAACTTCACAAACATCTACAATAAATGGTTGCTGGAAGTAAAGCCTACCATTTCTGTAAATTGGGAAGTGGCAAAAAAGAATGGTATTATCGACGCAGATTTTTACCTTGCTGACATATTGAGCGAGCATAATGTTACGTTGAAAGAAAAACTCTATGTTTTGTTGCGCGACGACCATTACGAACTCGACCGCCGTATGAACGAAATGGGACTTTTTAGTAGTCAAGAAGCACAATTTTCCGACAAACAAAAGGCACATACGCAATTTTGGAATCGCTACAACCGACCGCCCAAACGCGAATATTGGGACTACATTGTGGAGCGCCGCGATTTGCTTGTGCCGCAGGACGTGCGCGAGCGCAAAGGCTCGTTTTTTACGCCGCAAATCTGGGTGGAACTTTCGCAACAATACATTGCCGATGTGCTGGGCGAAAATTGGCAGGACGAATACTATGTGTGGGACTGCTGTGCAGGTACGGGCAATCTGCTTGCCGGGCTTACCAACAAATACAACATTTGGGCTTCGACACTCGACCAAGCCGATGTGGACGTGATGCGCGACCGCATAAAAAATGGTGCCAATCTGCTCGATTCGCACGTATTCCGGTTCGATTTTCTCAACGACGATTTCTCCAAACTGCCGCAATCGCTACAAGATGTAATCAATGATGAGGAGAAACGTAAAAAACTCGTTATCTATATCAATCCGCCTTATGCAGAAGCAACAACTGCAACAACGGTAACAGGAACGGGGAAAAATAAGGCAAAAGTAGCGACGGAAAATAAGATATATCAAAAATATAAAACAAAGATTGGTAAAGCAAGTAATGAATTGTTTGCTCAATTTTTTATTCGCGTTTATCAAGAAATCCCGGGCGCGACGCTTGCAGAATTTTCAACTTTGAAAATTCTGCAAGCGAGTAATTTCGCGGATTTCAGAAAAATTTTTCGAGCAAAATTGGAACGCGCTTTCATTGTTCCTGCTGATACGTTTGATAACGTAAAGGGTAAATTCCCTATTGGCTTTTTTATCTGGGATACAAGCAGAAAAGAAATTTTCACAGAAACAATTGTAGATGCTTATAATAAAAGCACTGAATTTCTTGAAACAAAAAAAATATTAGCATTAAACGAAAACAATTTAATGTTAAACAGATGGCTTGATACCTTTAAGAATACAAGCGATAAAACTCCTATCGGATTAATTCCAAGTTCACCTTCTGATTTTCAACATAACAATCAATTAGCAATTTTATCAAAGGCACAGCAAAGATATTGTTATCCGATTTCAGAAACGAATGTAGTTCTATTCTCTATTTATTTTTCTGTTCGCCAATGTATAGAAGCAACTTGGCTGAATGACCGCGACCAGTTTCTCTATCCGAACGACGGCTGGCAGGAGGATAAGGAGTTCCATTCGGATTGTTTGGCGTTTACATTGTTTCATGGGCAAAATCGCATCAGTTGTGAACAGGGTGTAAACCATTGGATTCCGTTCACGGAATCGGAAGTGGATGCCAAGGAAAAATTCGACAGCCATTTTATGACCGATTTCATTGCCGGTAGGGACGTGGCGTGCCGCGTCCCTACGGAGCAGCCCGATTTGTTTGCTGACGAGGTCGAACGCACGGTTTCTGCGGAGCCGTTGCAGTTTTCGACCACAGCGCAAACCGTAATGGATGCAGGGCGTGAGTTATGGCGTTATTATCATGCCCAACCCGATGTCAATCCTAATGCTTCGCTTTATGATATTCGTGCGCATTTTCAAGGACGTAACGAAAAAGGCAAAATGAACAACACCAGCACCGACGAATGCTATAATACATTGATAGGAAATTTGCGTCAGGCATTGAAGGAATTGGCAAAGAAAATAGAACCCAAAGTTTACGAATACGGATTTTTGAAATAAATATGTAGGGACGCATTGAATGCGTCCGTTGATAAAACAACAATATGTCCCAATCTTTGCCGGATAGAAAAACTGTTCGTTTGTGCGATTACGATTATGCCGAAGGCGAATATTTTGTAACCATTTGTACCGAAGGGCGTGTGCATTATTTTGGAGAGATAGAACATGGTGAAATACAATTAACCAAAATTGGCGAATATTTGAAAATGCAGATAGAAATAACAGAAAAATTGCGGGTGGGTGCAGTAGAAATACCATGTTATGTGATTATGCCAAATCATGTGCATCTGATCATAATAATCAATGCTCGTAGGGACGCATTGAATGCGTCCGCTACATCGAATGCGAAACATACGGACGCACGCAGTGCGTCCCTACAATTTGGACCACAACGCGGAAATTTGGCATCGGTGGTTGCCGGCATCAAATCGGCGGTAACCCGATTTGCCAACGAAAATAACGTTATTTTTGCATGGCAACAGCGTTTTTACGAACACGTTGTACGCAGTAGCACGGAAATGAACCGCATTGCAGAATATATAGAACAAAATCCCTATAATTGGGCAACAGACGAATATAATACGGACTATGTGTAACCCAAAACAACCAAAACCGATGGAAAAACGTTGTTTGTATAAAATAAATGTGTTGTTGCTGGTGATGCTTGTGCCGGCTTTGGTCAGTTCGCTGCTGCAGGAATTTTTGCGAGGTGCCAATTTGCAGTGCCTGACAAACAACACGCTGACAATCATACATTTGGCCATCTGTTTGCCGATGTTGTTGTTCGTGTGCGTACATCTGTGGGCAAATTGTGGCAATGTTACGCAATGGTTTTCGAAAATTCGTCGCCAAAGGTGGCAGACGCAATTGCTGTTTGGGTTTTCGGTGCTGACGTTTGTGAGCGGTATTGCGGCTACGGTTGTCTATTTCTCGCATGGCCATACGCCTGTCGGCGGCATTCACGGCAAACTTGGCTTTGTCGCACTTGCCTTGATGATTTGGCACACTTATCGACGTTTGAAATGGTATAAAGTGAAAAAATAAGGTGATGAAAAAAATTATATTATTTCTGTGTCTTAATTTGTTTGCCAATCTGCTTGTGGCGCAACACGTCGTCGAGGTCGGCGCAGGCTGGGGCGACATGGGCATGACTCGCACGACAGGCTGGCGACCTTTCCCGTGGAGTCAGGGTTCGCGCAAGGAGGTTCAAAGTCTGATTTCCTACAAATATATGCTTGGTACACAGCGCGTTTACTATGTGCCGAGTGTTCGTTTGCAATACGATAATACATGGTCGATGTCGGGCGGAATGAACTTGATGAATGTCAATTTGGGCGTGGCCGGCTTGGGTGTCTATCTGACACAACCGATGGCTGCTTTTGCCGACCATGCTTATGTGGGACGTTGGTTTGCTACATTTGAAATTAACTTTGCATCTATTGCCATTGGTGGCAATATCACACCGAATATGGGCGTGCGTGGCGCCAATTCGGGGCATCGACTTTGGATTACACCCGATCGTCAATTCGGCGGACAATATTATCCGATAAAGGAAACGTATGAGCCGAATGATGGTCGTTATCTGTTTTTGCATTATTCTGTTCCCGCCGAATTTCGCGTATGGAAAATGGTTACGGAATCGGTGGGTGTCGGGTTCTTTTTGGCGTCGGACATCGCTATTGTCGAAAAAGATTTTACGCACCCCGAAGCCCCTATTGCCATGGGATACAATATTTATGGAGGGTTGGCAATTGCATTGTATAAATAAATGGGTATGAAAAAATATGTTTGGATAATCGTGGTGTTGCTATGTGTGGCATGTGAACGTGAAACTATTCGTAGTTTGCAACCCGAACCTGCTGCGTCTGTAACCGACATCGATGGCAATGTGTATGCTACCGTTAAAATCGGTTCGCAAATTTGGATGGCCGAAAATTTGCGCGTGCGCCATTATGCCGACGGAACGGCTATCGCTGTCGCACCTGATAGTTGCATCACGACGGCATATCCTGATAGTTATGAAGTTGGCGGACAGTTGTTCGAACGTGCTGATTATCACCCTGATGCCTGTGGTTTGTATTATAATTGGGCTGCGGCGACGAGGGCTGAAAATGGCAGTTCGGCACTGCCGACACCGCCGACAA
Source organism: Paludibacteraceae bacterium (assembly GCA_051870755.1). GTDB lineage: Bacteria > Bacteroidota > Bacteroidia > Bacteroidales > Paludibacteraceae > W0P28-013. The sequence goes on from JBJECE010000028.1 coordinate 23,338, forward strand.
AAACACAGGGCGTTTGTCCCGAAGGTTGGCGTTTGCCAAGCCGAAAAGATTGGCAGATTTTGTGGAATAATTTAGGCGGAATGACCGTGGCCGGTGGCAGCTTGAAAACACAAACCGATTGGCAACAGCCAAATGTTGGTGCAACGAACGAATCCGGCTTGCAGGTGCTGCCTGCGGCGCAATATATTTTGTCGCAGGAGATGATTGACAAAGGTGTTGTGGACGGATTCGACCCGTATGGTTTTTATGCGTTGTTTTGGGCGGCGGATGCAGGTAATGCGTGGATGGCTTATACGGTTTATATCGGTTATCAACAAGCGGCAGTGGAAGAACTTACGACGGCCAAAACGGCCGGTATTTGTGTCCGTTGCATGATGGATGTGGAATGAATGTTTGATTTGTATAAAAAAATAACCCAACCATGAACTATAAAAATATCTATTTTCTCGGAATCGGCGGCATCGGCATGAGTGCCATTGCCCGCTATTTTAAGGCAAAAGGCTACAATGTGGCCGGCTACGACCGCACGCGCAGTCGCTTGTGCGAGGAACTCGAAGCCGAAGGCATCGCCATTCACTACACCGACGATGTGGCGCAGATTGCTCCCGAATTTTTGCAAAAAGAATCGACTTTGGTGGTCTATACGCCTGCCATTCCGGCCGAACATAGCGAATTTGTCTATTTCAGACAAGGCGGTTTCACCATCGAAAAACGGGCGCAGGTGCTGGGCGAAATCACGCGTGTGGAGCGCGGTTTGTGCGTGGCCGGCACGCATGGCAAAACCACTACATCGACCATGCTCGCACATCTGCTCAAACAGAGCCACGTTGATTGCAACGCCTTTTTGGGCGGAATTTCAAAAAATTATACAAGCAATCTGCTACTCTCCGATACGAGCGATTTGGTGGTCATCGAGGCCGACGAGTTCGACCGCTCGTTCCACCACCTGACGCCTTACATGGCGGTGGTTACGGCTGTCGATGCCGACCATCTCGACATTTACGGCACGCACGAGGCCTATCTCGAGAGTTTTGCGCATTTCACATCGCTCATTGTCGAGGGCGGCTGCCTGATAATGAAAAAAGGCATTGCGCTGCAACCGCGTTTGGGCAACGGCGTGAAACTTTACACCTATTCGGCTGCCGAAAAAGCCGATTTTTATGCCGAAAATGTGCGCATTGGCAACGGCACGATTGTGTTCGACTTTGTAACGCCGACCGAAACCATTGCCGACATCGAACTTGGCGTGCCGGTGCAGGTGAACATCGAAAACGGCGTGGCGGCGATGGCTGTGGCGTGGCTCAACGGCGTGTCGGCCGACGAATTGCGCAGCGGCATGCGCTCGTTTGCGGGCATTCGGCGTCGTTTCGAAACGTGGCTCAAAACCGACCGCCTTACCATCATCGACGACTATGCGCACCATCCGGCCGAGTTGGAGGCGAGCATCAAATCGGTGAAGGCACTCTATGCCGACAAAAAAGTGCTGGGCGTGTTTCAGCCGCACCTCTACACGCGCACACGCGACTTTTATCGGGAGTTTGCGGCGGCCTTGTCGCATCTCGACGAGGCGATGCTGGTGGAACTCTATCCGGCGCGCGAGGTACCGATAGCGGGCATCTCGTCGCAAACGATTTACGACGAAATCACCTGCCCGAAAACCCTGACTACCAAAGCCGAACTGATACGGGTTTTGCAAAGCAAACAATTTGATGTACTTTTGACCCTTGGTGCGGGCGACCTCGATACGATGTTGCCGCAGATTGTCGAAGCATTAAAATAAACAACCGAACGTGCGAATATTGCGTAACATATTGATTTTGCTGTGCGTGCTTTTCCTGAGCGCATATATGTTGGTGTCGTTTGTCAAGGTAACTCCTACGGCCGGCGATCCTATTTGCCGACAAATAGAGGCGCATGTGCTTGATTCTGCGGAGTTTGGCTTTGTGTCGAACAAAGATGTTTTGGCGCATCTTGGCCGTATGCATCAAAAATATATCGGGGTGCAATTCAAAAATATCGACTTTCAATCGCTCGAAAACGAAATCGCCAAAAATCCGTTTATCGAATTCGTTTCGTGTTATTATTCGCTGTCGGGTACGTTGCACATCGATATAAAGCAGCGTCGGCCGGCGTTTCGCGTGATGACACCGTATGGCAATTTCTACATCGATCAAAATCGCCGGCGTATGCCCATTTCGACACGTTTCAGCGTGTATGTGCCGGTGGTAACGGGTTTTGTCGATGACGAATTTCTCTGCGGCGCGCTGTTCGATTTTATCGACGATATGCAGCACGACGATTTTTGGGCAAATCAGATAACGCAAATACGCGTGTTGCCCAATCTGGAGGTCGAGTTGGTGCCGCGAGTCGGCAACCATGTCATTGTGCTGGGGCAGGTGGACGATGCCGAAGCAAAACTCGACAAAATGCTGACTTTCTATCGCAAAGGCTTGCCCTATGTCGGGTGGAATCGCTATCGCACGATTGACCTGCGGTACAAAAATCAGGTCGTTTGTACCAAGTGGCCAAATAATTAGTTGTGAAAATACAAAAAAACAAAATATATGGAAAATGTTATTGTAGCAGCCGAAATCGGTAACGCCAAATTGGCCGTGATGGCTGCGCGTAAAACGACTGATGGTCAACTGCATGTGCTGGCCGTCGAAAAGGAATCGACACCGCCGGATAGTGTGCGCAATGGTGTCGTTTGCAAACCGACTGAAGTAGTGGCTGTGCTGAACAGCCTGCTCAAAAAGTTGGCAAACCGCTTGGGAGCCTCTGTCCGCATCACCAAAATTTATGTCGCCCTGAATGCGCACACATTGCGCACCACGCTTATCTCTGTGTCGCATTCGGTGGCCGACGGCGAGTCGCTGACGGACGATATGTTGGCCGATTGGGAGCAAGAGGCGCTGCGCCAAGTGCCGGCCGAAAAACAAGTGTTGGAGGTGTCGGCTGTAACGTATGTGTCGAATAACAACGTGGTGGCGCAACCGCACGATGTGGCCGGCGGACATTTGCTGGTTACATACGCTGTGGCTAATGCCGCTGCCGCGGTTGTCGATAAACTGAAACAATGTGTGGCACAACTGCCTGAATGCGCTTTGGCCGATTGTCTGCTCGCTCCGAAAACGACGGCCGCGGTGCTGACTACGCCCGACGACCGTCAAGGCTGTGCCGTGGTCGATTTTGGTGCAGGATGTACGTCGGTAACCGTGTTTGTGGATGGCGCACTGAAACACTTCGCTGTCATACCGCTTGGCGGACAGCATATTACGGCCGATTTGATGGCGCTGAATGATTTGTCGGCGCAGGAGGCCGAGTCGCTGAAAGGACTTTTTGGTAGCAAATACGCGGCCGAAAATACGCAAAAAGAGCGGATTTCGATAGCAGATGCGCCTGATGGCACGAAACGGATGTTGCCGGTGGACGATTTCAAAAAAGCGTTTACTGCCCGTCTGACCGAAATCATCAAGTATGTCATGGCGCAGATTGCTGTATGCGTTCCGCCCGAACAACTGTCGCATGGGTTGATTCTGACCGGCGGTTTGACCAATATGGCGAATTGTGCCGATATTGTGGCGGACATTGCCGGCGTGCCGGCTCGCATCGGATCGCATGCTGCCCGTTTAACGGCCGACAGTGTCAAAACGGCTGCGCGCAATGAGTATGCACAACTTGTGGGTGTGCTGGCGCAGGGTAGTGGCGGCTGTGTCGGAACGGTATCGGAGCAAAAAGGAAAAACGGCAAAAAAGACTAAAAAGGGTTGGAGGGGCATTGTGGACAAAATGGAGAATCTGTTTAACGAATAAACAACATTAATAATTGGAATAATATGGGACTCGAGGAACATTTAGTCGATTTATCGGACACGCTGCGCGACAATAATTCGTCCATCATCAAAGTAATAGGCGTGGGCGGTGGCGGCGGCAATGCTGTGAATTATATGTACGATCAGGGCATCGTTGACGTGTCGTTTGTGGTGTGCAATACCGACCAACAAGCATTAAATCATTCGCCTGTAAACCAGCGTATTATGCTCGGTGAAGAGGGCCTTGGCGCCGGCGGACGACCCGAAAACGCGCGCGCAGCCGTCGAACAATCGTTGTTGCGCATCGAACAAATGCTTAAATCAACGCCCACGAAAATGGTCTTTATCACGGCCGGCATGGGCGGAGGCACCGGTACCGGCGCTGCGCCCGTCATTGCCAAGGTGGCACATGACTTGGGCATTCTTACCGTGGGCATCGTTACTATTCCGTTTGCTTTCGAGGGCACGCAGAAAATCAATCAGGCATTGCGCGGTGTGCGCGAAATGAGCAACAATGTAGATGCTATTCTGGTGGTCAATAACGAAAAGTTGTGCAAAATCTATCCTGACCTTAACTTGCGCAACGCGTTCGACAAGGCCAACGAAGTGCTGACGATTGCAGCCAAGGGCATTGCCGAAATCATCACGGTGCCCGGTTATATGAATGTCGATTTTGCCGATGTCAATACCATCATGAAAGATAGCGGCGTGGCCATCATGAATACGGGCGTCGGCGAGGGCGAAAATCGGGTAACAAAGGCCATCGAGGACGCACTCAACTCGCCGTTGCTCGACAATACCGATGTGCGCGATTCGAAAAAAATATTGCTGAGCATCTGTTGCTCCGAAGAAACCGGCATCCGCATGGAAGAAATTCGGCAAGTGAACGAATTTATGGAGCAAATGGGCGACGACATCGAGGTGATTTCGGGCGTAACATTCGACAATTCGTTGGGCGAAAAAGTACGCATTACGATTATTGCCACAGGCTTCTCGTGCGACGCACTGCCGAAACCGACAAAAAACAAAGGCGGCGCAGCCGATAAATCGGCCGGCGATGAGGAGATAAACCGCTCGAGAGATAAATATTACGGCAACATGAATGTCCGGAAACATCACTATACACTCGACCAATTGGATGACGAAGAAAAATTAGCCGAAATACAAAATGAACCTGCTTATAAACGTATGTAAATCAATTTATTAAATAAACTGAACCATGAATTTGTTTGATCAAATCAGCGAGGACATCAAAAAGGCGATGTTGGCTCGCAATCACGCCGAACTTGAGGCTTTGCGTGGCGTGAAAAAAGAATTTCTCGAAGCCAAGACGGCCAAAGGCGGCAATGGCGAACTGTCCGACGAGGCGGCGGTGCGCATTCTGCAAAAAATGTCCAAACAGGGCAAGGAGGCGGCGGCGCTGTTTCGCGAACAGAACCGCAACGACTTGGCCGAAGAATATTTGGCGCAAGTGGCTGTGTACGAGCGCTATCTGCCGGCGCAAATGAGCGCTGACGAGTTAGAAACAGTGCTCCGCGAAATCATTGCGCAGGTCGGGGCAACCTCGCCGCAAGAGATGGGCAAGGTGATGGGCGTGGCAACTAAACAGTTGGCCGGCAAAGCCGACGGACGCGCCATCTCCGAAACCGTGAAACGCCTGCTGACTGCCTAAACACACGGCTCGACTACAAAACAGAAACGCCCGCTCTCGATTCGAGGGCGGGCGTTCGACTTATGATGCCGCGTTATGCGATTTCGATCATGCGTTGCGCTTTTTTAATCTCTTTTTCCGAAAGTTTCGGCAAAATGATTTCCAAAACGCCGTTTTCCATCGTGGCGGCAATCTTCTCTTTGTCCACGTCGTCGGGCAGAATCATCGTCTGCTCAAATTTCGAATAGGCAAATTCGCGACGCAGATACAGAACATCTTTCTCGTCTTTGTGCTCTTCGTGCTTTTCGAGCGAAATGACGAGGTTGTTGTCTTCGTCGATGCGTACGCTGAAGTCTTTCTTCGTCATGCCGGGCGCAGCTACTTCTACGGCGTAGGCGTCTTTGTTCTCTTTGACATTGATGGCCGGCGCAGTCGAGTTGGCGCGTACCATAAAGTCGTTGTCAAACAAGTCGTTAAAAACCGACGGCAACCAATTTTGATTTCTTCTTACAAGTGTCATAACTATATCCTCCAATTAAATTGTTAAACGATTTTTCTGATTGGTGGCGTTCTTTGCGAACGTCTTCGCTTATACACTTGCAATTTGCGTGCCAACCTATTTTTCGGCTGTTTTTGTATTGGTTATGTCAAATTGTCTTATGTTCTGTCTTGATTTATGTCAAATTGTCAGGTTTATTCGATATTTTTGCGTACTCGTGCCAGAAATTGTTGCATTTGTGCGGTGTCTTTGTGGGCTACGATGTCGCGCAACGTGCTCATTTGTGCTTGAATGGCGTCGATTTGGGCGGCGGTGTGCGGGTTGAACAGAATTTCGGACAGCAGATAATCGTCTTCGGACAACAGCCCGTGTGCTACGGCCAAATGTTTTTTGAACGTGGTGCCCGGCGCGTCTTGGTGTTTCATTACGGCCGCGAACACCAACGACGACACAAACGGTATCGACAGCGAATAGGCGATGGTTTCGTCGTGCTCGTCGAAGGTGTATTCAAAAATGTTGAGTTGCAGCGAGGCGTACAAATCGTGAAAAAATGCTTTGCCTTCGGGGTCGCTTTCGGCGATGATGATGGCGTTTTGCGTGCTGAGGTTGTCGAGGTTGGCAAAGGTCGGGCCGAACATCGGGTGTGTCGAAACGTAGCGGTACCCGATGGTGGCGTAGTAGGTTTGCAGGCCTGTTTTTACCGATGCTATGTCCGATAGGATGCACGTCGCGGGCAGGTAGGGCAGTACGCTGTCGAAGGCTTCAATCGTGTATTTGAGCGTTACGGCGTTGATGCATAGTTCCGGCTCAAAGGCGCGAATTTCCTCTAAACGTGTAAAACGTTGCGTGTTGAAGACGAACCGTAGACGATTGATGTTGGTGTCGTAGAGCGCCACTTCGTGCTTGGTGCAGAGGCAGTCGGTGAGGAATGTGCCCATTTTGCCGGCACCGAGAATGAGTATTTTCATAAAACTATTCTGTGTTTGTTATCTGTTCATCAATTCTACCTGTACACGGACGGATTCTTCGTGTATAGCCTCCAAAATGGTGCGCATAAATTCGCGGCTCATGCCGAGTTTCTCGCCGTTGACGATGCGTTTTTCGAGAATTTCGCTGTAGCGTCCCGTTTGCAGTACGGCGATGCCGTGCTCTTTTTTGTAGGTGCCGATTTCGGTCGAGATGCGCATACGTTTGGCCAATAGTTCCAATAGTTCGTTGTCGATGGTGTCTATCTCGCGGCGCAGATCAACCAAGTCTTCAGTGGTTTGTTTCATTTCGCGCAGCACAAGTTTGCGCAGAATGACGTCCAGCACATCGGGCGATAGTTGTTGGTCTTTGTCGCTCCACGCGCTATCGGGGGTGCAGTGGCTTTCGATGAGCAGACCGTCGAATTGCAAATCCATGGCTTGTTGCGACAAGGGCGCTATGAGTTCGCGTTTGCCGCCGATGTGGCTGGGGTCGCAGAATAGCGGCAGGTCGGGCAGACGGCGATGCAGTTCGATGGGAATGTGCCATTGCGGTTGGTTGCGATACACTTTTTTGTCGTACGAACTGAACCCGCGATGCACGGCGGCCAATTGGTGCAAGCCGGCGTTGTAGATGCGTTCGATGGCGCCAATCCACAATTCGATGTCGGGATTGACGGGATTTTTGATCAGTATCGGTAGATCAACGCCGCGCAGCGCATCGGCTATCTCTTGCACGGCGAATGGGTTGGCAGTGGTGCGCGCGCCTATCCATAGCACATCGATGCCGTATTTCAGGGCTTCGTAAACGTGTTTGGCGGTCGCCACTTCAGTAGCTACATACATGCCGGTTTCGTTTTTCACGCGGCGCAACCATTGCAGTCCTTCTACGCCGATACCTTCGAATCCGCCGGGCTTGGTACGGGGTTTCCAAATGCCGGCTCTGAAAATTTTGATGCCGTTTTGTGCTAATTGGCGAGCGGTGGTCAGGGTTTGTTCTTCGGTTTCGGCACTGCACGGACCGGCAATGACGATGGGGCGTTGTGTGCCTAAATTGGGGAGTTGAAATGCTTGAAAGTCCATATTGATATTTTCAATCGTTGTAAATTTTCAGTTGTTGAATACGTGCGAGTGCTGTGGTCAGCATCGTTTCGTTGCAGCAGAGCGACAAGCGAATGTAGCGCGCGCCGTTGCTGCCGAAGATGAATCCCGGCGTAACGAATACATGGGCTTGGTGCAGCAGTTGGTCGGCTAATTGCTCGGTATCGGGGACCGTATCGGGTACTTTGCCCCACAGAAACATGCCGACTTGCGTGCGGTCGTAGGCGCATCTGAGCGTGTCGAGTATCTGCTCGGCAATGTGTCGCCGCTTCCGATAGAGGTCGATATTCATGTTTTGATGCCATGCCTCATCGTTATGCAGGGCGGTAGCGGCTGCCAATTGCAGTGGACGGAACATGCCGCTGTCGATGTTGCTTTTCACTTTCAGTATCCATTGAATGAAGGTGCTGTTGGAGGCGACCATGCCGATGCGCCAGCCCGGCATATTGTGGCTTTTGCTCATCGAATTGAGTTCGATGCAGTGGTCTTTGGCATTGGCTATTTGCAAGATACTCAATGGCTTATCGTTAAGAATCAGGCTGTATGGATTGTCGTTCACGATGATGATATTGTGCCGTTTGCCAAACTCGACCAATTTTTGGTATAACTCAATCGTGGCATTGGCGCCGGTGGGCATGTGCGGATAGTTGGTCCACATCAGTTTGACGCGGCTTAAATCCATCTGTTCCAACGCATCGAAATCGGGTTGCCAGCCGTTGTCGGCCGATAAATCGTAGGGAATGGGCTCGGCACCGAGCAGTCGGCTCAACGAAGTGTATGTGGGGTAGCCGGGATTTGGTACCAACACTTGTTCGCCCACATTGACAAATGCCAACGTGATGTGCAAAATGCCCTCTTTCGACCCGATGAGCGGTTGAATTTCGTTCGCGGGGTTCAACTGCACGCTGTATTGTCGGGCATAAAAATCGGCAAAGGCTTGGCGCAATTCGGGAATGCCTGTGTAGGGTTGGTAGCCGTGTACGTCGGGTTGTTGTGCCGATTGGCAGAGGGTTTCGATGGTGGCGGCCGATGGCGGCATGTCGGGGCTGCCGATGCCTAACGATATGACATCGATGCCTTGAGCGCGCATGGCGGCTACCTCTTTCAGTTTGCGCGAAAAGTAATACTCTTCGACGGCTTCGACGCGTGTTGCACAATGATACATGGTTGCTGTGGTTTAGATGGTTTGTTCGCCTTCGGCATATTCGCCGAGAATTTTGATGTCGCTCACCAACGGCCTGATGGCGTCGATGGCTTGTGTATAGCGTGTGTAGTTGTGGAATTTCAGGTCGATGTAGAACTGATATTCCCATTCGTGTCCGATGATGGGTAGCGATTGAATTTTGGTCAGATTGATGTTGTAGAACGACAGAATGGTCAGCACTTTCGACAAACTGCCTTCTTCGTGCGGCAGGGCAAACACAATGGATGATTTGTTGCACTGCGCGTGTGCTTTGGCGGCTGCGGGATTGTCCTTGTGCGCAATCATCAGAAATCGCGTGAAATTGTGTTTGTTCGTTTCGATGCCTTCGGCCAAGATTTGCAGCCCGAATTGGCGTGCCGAATCGGCATAGCAGATGCCGGCGATGCCGCGTTGTTGCTGTTGGGCTATCTCGTAGGCGCTTTTGGCCGTGTCGTCGGTTTCGATGAGTTTGATGTGCGGATACTTGGCGAGAAATTCGGCGCATTGCAGCAGTGCCATATAGTGCGAGTGTACTTCGGCTATGTCGTCGATGGATTGTCCGGGCAGTGCTACCAAACTTTGTTTGATGCGCAGTTTGTGTTCGCCGATAATCCATAAGTCGCTGTCTTTCAGCAAATGATGATTCTGCAACAAACTGCCGGCAATGGTATTTTCGATGGCGATGGCGCCGAATCCGTGTGGGTGTGCGCGCACCCAATCGACGCTCTCTTTAAACGTGTCGCAGGGAATGGTGGTGGCGTCGTGGCCGAAATAGAGATGTGCGGCTATGTCGTGGAACGAGCCGTAAGAACCTTGTATGGCGATTTCGGTTTTCATGTCGTGTGTTTGGCAAAAATAAAACCCTGCCCATCAAAATTGAGCAGGATTTTGTGCTTTTTTGTTTAGGTCGCTTTCGTATTTTTGCGCGTCAATTCCTGCTTCTACTGTCGGTAGTAAAAGTAAAAAAAGAAACTGCTAAAATACAAAGACGGCATATTCATTTGTTGTGTTGTTTTGGTGTGCAAAAATAGATATTTTTTGCGAATTGTCCAAATTATTTTTCAATAACCTGCTGTTTTTGTATAAAAATGTTGCTGCCGACCGCGTCAGAAGGCGACGGACAGGCCTATCAAAATGTTGAATCCGATGTTGTCGTAGCCGTACCAATCTTGGTAGCGTAACTCTTTCGACAAAGCGAGCAGGTTGTTGGCTTGCAGCCACAGCGTCCAATTCTTCGGGAACGTGTAACTCAACGATGCGTTCAAGTCGTAAATCGGGGCGAGCGTAACGAGGCGCGTGCCACCTTCCTGTCGGGGCAGTTGTGCCGTTCGCGATGATGCGTAGTAGAAATTGACGTTGCCGGCAAAGTTTTTGGTAAACAAGGCTTCGATGCCGGCGTCGGCTTCCCAGGCCGGTTTGTTCCATGCTTCCACGCCTTCGGTCAGCACTTGCCAACCGTTGTATTTGCCTTTGACGTGAAAATTGTAACGTTCTTTGATGTTGTACATCAGACGCAGTTCGGCGGTGAGCAGGCGCGCTTGCGCATCGACGGCGGTGAAAGTGTTGCCGTACACATATTCGAGGTCGGTTTTCGGAAATACGTTGGGTGTGGCGGTACAAGCATAAACGCGGTTGCGGAAGAAGTGCGTGTTGCTGATGAATTGGTAACTGACAAAGGCGTCAATCGAAAAGTTGTGCACCGGTTTGACGTTGAAGCCGAGATGCAAATCGCATGGCGTATAGTCGTTTTGCGCGGCATGTGTCCGAGGGTCGTAGTAACGGTTTTCGTCCAGCATGCTTTGCAGCGATGTAAACTGATAGTCGCCGCCGATGCCGCCATACAGGTCGAATATGTCGCGAAACTTGTAGCGCGCTTCGATGTCGGGTGCGGCTGCCACGACATTGCCTTTGTTGATAGAGAACCACAATTTGGCACCGGCGCGCAACGACACGTTTTTCCACGATTTCTCGTAGCGCGGGTTAAATGCGATGAGGAATTGCGGTTTCCATGTGGCATCGACGAATGTGGAGTCGTGCAAAATGCGTTTGTGTGTCGGCGTAATCGAATCGATGAGGTAGATGCTCTGTGCCGGCGTGTTGTACACGTATGCGGCAAAGTCGAGGTCGGCGTTGATGTGGTGGCCGTTGATGTTGTATCCGCCAAAGAGATGCAGCCCGATATTGTGTTCGCGTTGCGAGGCTTGGCGCACTGCCACATAGTCTTTGGTGATGGTTGGAAACGATGTCATAAAGTCGTACGACACGTGGCCGTTGTATGTCCAACCTTTGCGTTCGGTGTTGCTACCAAAACCGATGATGGCGTGCGCGGCTGTGGTTGTGCGCGTTTGCGGCGAGAGGCCTACGCCGGCAATGTCGCGATTCAGGTCGGCGCGGTAGTAGGTGCTTTCGTCGAATACCGAGTCGTTGCCGAAGTAACTGAAATAGTCGTTGCTGAAACCGATGTTGGCGTACAACGATCTGTACTTCATGGCGCGCGTATAGTTAAGGTCGAAGTCGGTTTGAATCAGTTTTTTTGTGCCGTTCCAAATGCCGTAATGGCTCAGTTCGACTTCCAATTTGTCGGTTTTGTTGTTGACGATAGGCGTCCAAGCGTCGGCTTGCCATACCAGCGGAAAACCGATGCCTATGCAGGCGTAGCCGGGCTTGTAGGTTGGCCGGCCGGTGTTTTTAGCGTCGGTGGGCGGTAGCGGATAGAACTGCGATTGCACGTTCATGGTTTCGGCTTCGCTGCTGTACACCACCGCCGATTTTTCGACTTGCGGTTCCGTCGATGGCAGTTCTATATCGGCACGTTTCACTTTCACTATTTGTGGCGTAAACTCTTTGGCTATGTCCACCGAATGTGTCAGTGTGGAGTCGGAGTCTTGTGCCATGTTGGCTACGCTTATGGTTACGGCTGCGATAAGGAATGTGATGCGTTTCATTGTCGTGTGTCTATATAATAATATGGTGTATGTCAAATTTTTTATTCGTCAACTTGTTCTGTTTCGCGTTCCGATATGGCAAGCAGACGGCTCTCTATCATGCTCTCGATGTCGTCGTCGGCGTGATAGTTGTTTTGCAGGCTCAACAGATATTGCTTGGCTTGGAAATCGTCGCCCGTAGCAACATAGATGTCGGCCAACAGGACGAATGCGCGTGCCAACCAATACTGATGCGGCGTGTTTTTGTCAATGAAGTCCATCACTTCATTTTCAGCACTTGTGTACTGACCGCTTTTGTAAAGTTGCTCGGCATAGAGATATTTTGCTTCGGCGCCCATTTCGTGGCGCAGGTCTTGACTGAGTTCCAGCAAATCGTCGTTGGCCAGCAGGGCTTCGTCGGTGCCGATGTATGCTTTGGCGCGGCAGTAGCGTGCTTCGCGCACAATGGCGGCGTCGGTGGCAGCGTCGTCCAACAGGTCGTTGGCGGCAAGTATTGTTTTGTTGTACAATTTCAGCGCATAACTGCAACGCAGTTCGCCGATGCGTGCTATGTTTTTATGCTCTTTGCTGTCGGCGGTTTCGCGCAGTTGTCCGAAATAGTCGAGCGCTTGTGTGTAGTCGCGCTGTTCGTAAGTTATTTCGGCACAGCGCATTAGCGCATATTCCTGATAGGGATTGCCTGTCAGTTGGGTGAGGTGTGCAAAGTGTGTTAGTGCGTTATCCTTCAAGCCGGTCTGATAGTAACTCTCGGCCAAATAGTACTCGGCGGCGATGCAGTTTAATGTTTGATTGTCGCAGTAGTTGGTCAGATAATTTTTGAAATTTGTGGTGGCTTCTTTGTAGTTTTCGCGCATAAACAAGCGTTCGGCGGCCGCAAAGTTCAACGAATCCTCCAACGATTTTTTGACGGTCGATATGGTGCTTCCGGCGATGGATTCGCGGTAGGCCAAATATTCGTTTATTTGGTTGTTGTCCACATAAATGGTCTGCATGCTTTCGATGGCCACTTTGGCTTCTTCGCTGCTGGGGTATTTGTTGACCACCTCTTTGTAGGCGGCGATGGCGTTTTCGGTATCTCCGTTGTTGGCGTAGAGCATGCCTATTTCGAGTGCGGCTTTACGCGCGACGTTGGTTCGCGGAAATTGTGCCAATACGCGGTTGTAGGCGGTGATGGCTGCGTCGTTTTGTTGCGACAGCACATACGCACGTCCGATTTCGTACATGGCATCGTCGGCGTAGTCGGAGCGCGGATAGTTGGTCAGCAACTGTTCCAAGGCTTTGATCTCTTCGGCGTGTTGTTTGCGTATGCCGAGTATCGATGCGTACTGGAAGGCTGCGTAGTCGGCGTAGCGTGGAGCGTCGGCAATGGCTTGTCGGTAGTATTTGCCGGCATTGTCGAAGTCGCGTGTGTAGAAGTAGCAATCGCCGGTGCGGCTGAGGGCATCGCAGTACATGCGGTTACCATGGTTTTTGTTGGCGGCCAAATATTTTTGATACCATTCGATGGCTGCTGCAAAATTTTCTTCTTCGTAGTAGCAATAGGCTATGGTGTAGTATGTTTTTTGCAGTTCGTCGCTCGATTTTTTCTGTTTTTGCCCGAGAAAAGTGGTCAAGTCCTGACGCGCATCGCTGTAGGCGCCCAGACGATAGTTGGTTTCGCCGCGCCACAAATAGGCTTGTGCCGAATAGGAGTTGGCCGTGTATTCGGCTATCGATTGCGTGAAATAGGAACGCGCGTCTTTGTAATTTTTGGCGATAAATTCGCCTACGCCCAACTGAAAGAGCACATTTTCTTTGGCGGCTTTGATTTTCGGATTGACAATTTTTATTTTTTTCAGCGACTCGTAAGCGGTTTTGTAGTCCTTTTCGGCCATGTAGATGTCGGCCATGTGGTTATAGATGTCATCGCGATGTTTGGTGTTCGGGTAGTTTTTCAGAAACTGTTCGAACGCGGTAATCGATTCGCCAAATGGCGCTGCATCTTCGTACACGGCCAGCACGTAGTTGTAGTCGGCTTCTTCGGTAATGGCAGGGTCGAAATTCTCTTTGGCTGCGGTTTGAAATGCCATGCGGGCTTTGGCTTTGTCGCCGTATTGCGCATAACTCAATCCGATGTGCAGATAGGCGTTTTGCGACAAACTGTCGGAGGTGGTCGTTACTTTCGACAGCGCAGGCACCGCGTCGCGATAGGCGCCGTGGCGATAGCAAGCCATACCCAGCATATACATGTCGGCGCGTTGTACTTTTTGTCCGTTGCGCTCGTATTTTTTCAGATAGTCGATGGCTTCGCTGTAGTTGCCTTGGTAGTAGGCTGATTCGCCGAGTATGCGGTAGGCTTCGGAGTTGTATTTGCTGTTTGGCCAGCGCGAAATGAGTGTTTTGCCATATTCGCAGGCTTTGTCGGTGTTGCCGGTGCGGTCGTATATTTGCAGGGCGTGATAGGCCGCCGGTTCGGCGTAGGGCGAACTGAGCGACAGTTCCAAAAATCCGTTGATGGCGCGGTTGTAGTTGCCCAAACAAAATTCGGTGTACGAGTAGTAGTAGAGCGCATCTTTTTCGTATTTTGTCTTTTTGCCGTTCAGCGTGGCAAACAGAATGCGCGCCGGCTCATATTTTTTCAGTTGCAGATACGACACGGCTTTGGTGTAGAGATAGGTCATGTTTTCGTCGCCGTCCAAATGGTTGTTTTGCACTTGTTCGTACCAAGTCAGGGCTTCGTCGTATTTTTTTGCTTCGAAACAGCAACGACCAATCATATACGCCACATGTTCGCGCATGGGCGCAAACGGATAGTTGTTCAGATAGTTTTTCAGCGTGGCGACGGCATCTTTGCGTTTCAACTCGTAGGCGTTGCAGGCGATGTAATATTGTGCATCGGCATACAGACCGCTGTTTTTGTTGGCTGCGGTGGCGCAAAATTGTTCAAATTTTTTGGTCGATGCTCCGAATTTGCGTTGCTCGAAGAGCGCGCGACCTTCGTAAAACAGATGATCATCGTTGTTGCGTATAGCCGTTTCTTGTGCCAAAACGTAACTGCACGAAACGAACAATGCCAAACTAATGATTAGTTTTTTCATAATGGATTTGTTATGTTGAAAATTATGTAACTGCTTGATATTTAGTTTTATATGAGTTTATCGAAATGAATCTGTATATAACTGCAAGTTGACAAATATATTTTGCAAAGTTACGCTTTTCTTTTTGAAAAACCAACATTTTGAGTAACTTTTTCGCTGTCGGCGTGCAAAAAGTTGCCTGATTTGTACCATTTTGTCGATGACGGCCGGCGTGTTGTTGTCCGGATTGACGATTTTGTGCCGGCGCAGCGTGTGCAAAAAAAAGATGGTCGCACTTGCCGCTGTTTATTTCGATTTTGTGGCAAATGTATCCGAAAATTTGCAACAATCAAAAAAATGGCGTATATTTGCACTCTATTACAAAAATCGAAAATGATGCGCAGAAAAATTGTTTGTTTGTTGCTGTGCCTGCCTGTGTTGGCGGCGTCAGTGTGTGCCGAGAAACCGGCCAAACCGACTTTGGTAGAATTGACTACGACGTTGGGACGGATAAAAGTGCAGTTGTACGACGAAACGCCGCAGCATCGCGACAATTTTGTGAAACTTGTCAATGAGGGCTTTTACGATGGCTTGCTGTTTCATCGTGTGATAAAGAATTTTATGGCGCAGGCCGGCGACCCCAAGTCGCGCGATTGCGACTCGACGGTGCGGTTGGGCTCCGGCGGATTGGATTATACCGTTCCGGCCGAGATTGTTTTTCCGCAACTGTACCACAAACGCGGTGCTTTGGCGGCAGCCCGTTTGGGCGATGTGGTCAATCCCGAACGCGCCTCGTCGGCGTGTCAATTCTATTTGGTGCAAGGCAAAAAATACAGCGAGCAGGAGTTGAACGAAATAGAACATCGTATAAATATGGTGTTGCGCTCCACCAAACCTTTCAAATTCACTGAAGCGCAACGCTTGCAATATGGTATGTTTGGCGGCACGCCGCATCTCGATGGACACTATACCGTGTTTGGCGAAATAGTCGAAGGGTTCGATGTGCTCGATAAAATTTGTGCCGTCGAAACGGGGCAGGCCGACCGTCCGGTGGATGATGTGCGGATTGTTCGCGCGCGTGTTGTTCGGCGTTAAATTATTGAGAATAAGAGTTGTACGAAAAGAAAAACCGAAAGTGATATGTTGGTCGATTACAAAAACGTAGATATTTATCAGGAGGAGATGCCTGTGCTGTGCAATGTCGATTTCGCGGTCGAACGTGGCGAATTTATCTATTTGTTGGGCAAAGTGGGCAGCGGCAAAAGCACGCTCATCAAGTCGCTCTATGCCGAAGTACCCATCAAACGTGGCGATGCGCACATTTTCGATTACGATTTGACACGCCTGAAACGCCGCGATGTGCCGAATTTGCGTCGTAAGATTGGCATCGTGTTTCAGGATTTTCAGTTGCTTGGCGACCGCAGCGTGAACGACAATTTGGAATTTGTGTTGCGTGCCACCGGCTGGAAAGACAAGCGCAAAATAGCCGAACAGATAGAATTGGTGCTGTCGGTGGTGGGCATGTCCAAAAAAGGCTACAAACGTCCGCACCAACTGTCGGGTGGCGAGCAGCAGCGTGTGGTCATTGCGCGTGCGTTGCTCAATTCGCCCGAAGTGATTGTGGCCGATGAGCCGTCGGGCAACCTCGACCCTGAAACGGCCAACGAGATTTTTTCGCTGTTGTACGAGATTTCGCGTGGCGGCACATGTGTCATTGTGGCTACGCACAATCATTCATTTCTGAACGTTTATCCCGGCCGCATCTTCGTCTGCGAGGACGAACGCCTGACCGAGCAACAATAACCAAACCGGAGTTTGTACAAAATATTTGTTTGAGATATTAATTATTTGATTATTAGATAAATGTAACGGAATTAACATAAAATATTAATCATAGCGTTTGCTCTTTGTTCGAGAAACTCTGAAACGTAGGAAATTTCAAAAGTTGAAACCGAGAACAGATTGCGAATGTCCATTGTGGGCATTCTTGTCTGTATCAACCGGTTTCCTACGACCGCAGAGTTTGGGCGAGTTTGCCCATTCTTTGTGTTTGTAGGGAATGAATTGCTAAACGCACACAGACAATGCGTATGGCAACGGCAGTCAAACAACATGGGCGAGTGTATACGCCTGATTATTTAGTCAAAATTATTCTTGATTTCGGGAAATATAATAGTGTTTCCATTCTTCAAAAGCATGTCATAGACAATAGTTGTGGCGACGGGGCTTTTCTTTCGGAGATAGTAAACCGCTATTGTTCGTTTTTTCTTTCTCAAAAAACTGACTTATCCGAATTACGGCAACAAAAACATTGCTTTTTGTTGTTCATCTTCCTGAAATTCAGAGTGAAATAAAAGACAGAAAAGCGTATGTGTCATATTATTCCAACTGTCAAAGTATGCAAGTGTGTGAGTCACAAGCACAATATGGCAATTTTGCCTCTGCTGTAATATATAATGATTACGAGGGATTTGCTCAAAAGGTGGTACACTATATTCAATTTTTGTGATTCCCTCTCCCACCTCAATACAGCGTGGTGGTGAAGCCGAAATTGACGCCGAGGCAGCCGTCGGTGCCCAATGTGTGGCTGAATGGCGTTGGCTGCAGGTGCTGGGTGTAGCCGGCCGACAAAAAGAGCGCGAAGGTTTTGAACAGATAGTATTCGAAATAGGCCGAAAGACGTAATACGGGCGTGATGTTCATCCGGTCTTCCAAATCGTAGAGTGGCTCGGTTGGATTCTCTGTGTTGGTTAAGTTGCTGGGACTCACGCTGTTGTATTCGCAAATGGATACGCCGGCTTGCAGCAATGTGGCGATGCAGAAATTCTTGCATACGGCAAATCGGTAACCCGGCCCGATGATGACATCGGAAAAGTGCGCTTTGCCTTTGGTCAGATTGCTGCCGATGGGCAGTTGGTCGCTGTAGCCGAGGGCGCGGTCGTTGTATATCAGGCAGTAGTAAAGTCCTTTGGCTTGATTGTGTCGCCATTCGAGCGCCACTTTCAGCGTGTAGCCGGGTTTCAACATGCCCGACGGACTGTACGATACGCCAATTTCGCACGGAATGTATAGGCGCGAGAAAAATCGTGCAAATCCCGATTGTTCGTTCAGACTGTCTTTGGCGGCCGGCGTGGCGTCGTCGGCAATGGTGGCGGCACTGCACAAGAGCAGCACGGCGATGAGTAGATGGCGGTGTGTCATTGATTTAATGTTTGAGTGGAAAATTTTCAGTCCATATTTCGCGGAAGTTGTCGCCTTCAGCATAGATGAAATAGCCTTCCAAACCATGTTGGCGGCAGAAAGTCAGGCTGCTGTCGAGTCCCATCACCATGCAGGCTGTGGCGCAGGCGTCGGCGGTCATGCAGTCGTCGGCTACGATGGTGGCGCTCAGCAGCGAGTGTTGCACAGGATAGCCGCTCAGCGGGTCGATGGTGTGTGCAAATTTTTTGCCGTTGTTCACATAGAAATTGCGATAATTGCCCGATGTGGCCATGCCGCCGCGGGTGAGCGTGGCTACTTGTTGTATTTCGCTCGTTACCGACAAACTATCTTCTACAGGCTTGTTGATGCCGATGCGCCAGGCCTCGTTTTTGGCATTATGACCGTTCACGGCTACTTCGCCGCCTATTTCCACGATGTAATTTTCAACATGGCGTTGTGCCAATGTCTCGGCCACGATGTCGCATGCAAATCCTTTAGCGATGGCGCTTGCGTCGAGCATCACGCCGGGGTCGCTTTTGACGATTTTGCCGTCGGTCAGCGTTACTTTGCGGTAGCCGACCAAACGGAAAGCCGAATCGATGCGGTCGGGAGTTACGAGGCTGCGTTTGTCGAACCCGAAGCCCCACAAATTGACGAGCGGTGCCACGGTGATGTCGAATGCGCCGTTTGTCATGTCGGCAATTTCGATGCTGCGCCTGAATACACGCACAAACAGCGAGTCGAGCACGACGGCGCTGTCGTTGCGGTTGACGGCCGCGATGGTCGAGTGTTTGTTGAACATCGACAGCGAATTGTCCACACGGCGCAGCGCAGCGTGAATGTCGGCGGTGAGCGGCGTGTCGGCCTCGTAGGTAATGTGGTAGGTGGTGCCGAAAACGTAACCGGCATCGGTGTAGTATTGACGCGCCGCCGGTTTGTCCTCGACTACAAAAATAGCCAATAGCGCAACGCAAATAAGCAGTAACGCTACATATTTTTTCCAAGTTTCCATAATAGTGTAATACGAAATTTTTTGCAAAAGTACAAAATAAAAGTTACACGTCCAACAGATATTGTACCGAAAGATTTTATTTCTGACGGATTTTGTGTATCTTTGTGGCCTGTTTCGGAGAGAGAGTAGATGTCGATGCAGCAAACATATCCGTCGGAATTGTTGGAACGCGCGGTCAGCGCGCTTGGCAAACTGCCTGCCATCGGGCGTAAAAGTGCGTTGCGGCTGGCATTGCACCTGCTAAAACAGGACGAAGCCGAAGTAACCGAATTGGCCGAAGCGCTTGTGCGTTTGCGCACCGAAATCAAACATTGCACCGTGTGCCATAACATATCCGATACCGATGTCTGCCGCATTTGCAGCGATGCGTCGCGGCGGGGCGAACAAATTTGTGTGGTCGAAAACGTGCGCGATGTGATGGCTATCGAAAACACACAGCAGTTCAACGGCTTGTACCATGTGTTGGGCGGTATCATCTCGCCGATGAATGGCATTGGACCGGCCGATGTGGAGATTGCATCGCTGGTGGAGCGCGTGAAACAAGGCGGCGTGGAAGAGGTTATTCTCGCTCTCAGCCCGAATATGGAGGGCGACACGACGGCGTTCTACATCTTTCGCAAATTGGCCGATTACGATGTGAAAATTACAACTATCGCGCGTGGCGTGGCCGTGGGCGACGAACTCGAGTTTGCCGACGAGGTAACTTTGGGACGCTCGATTCGCAATCGCGTGGCGTTCGATACCTTAAAACAAAACTAAAAATAGTATGGAAAAATTACGTAAAACATTGATTCTGTGGTATTACGGCGCATTCATTTTGGCCGTTGCGGCTGCCACGTTGGGCTATTTTTGTGTGGCGCGTCAGTGGTTCGTCGTAGCGCCGAAAACACAAGCCAATACGATGATTTACACATTCATCATCCTCTATGTTATCGTCAGTACACCATTGATACTCAAATGGTTCAGTCGTATGGTGGCACGTTTGCGCGCTGTGCCCGATGCGGCCGACAGATGCCGTCGCTACGGGCGCGTGGCCAAAGTGCGTTTGGCGGTGGTAACGGTGGGTTTGGTCGGATCGCTCTTCTTTTATTATGTATTGTGCGAACAGTCGTTGTTGTGGCTGGCAGGCATCGCGGCTATCGCACTCTATTTTTGCAAACCGACACGCGCCAAAGTCGAACAAGATTTGTCCGACGAAATAACTCAATCTGATGATAATCAGCCTGTTTAACTCGTAATTTTGACTTGTGATATGACAATAGCAGTAGATTTCGACGGTACCATAGTAGAACATGCTTATCCAAAAATCGGTAAGCCGATTCCGTTTGCATTCGATGTGCTGAAACGTCTGCAAAAGGAGTGTCAGTGCAATTTGATATTGTGGAGCGTGCGCGAGGGCGCCTTGCTCGACGAGGCTGTCGAGTTTTGCCGCAAAAACGGCTTGGAATTTTATGCCGTCAATGCCAATTATCCCGAAGAAAAACGCGACGATATGCAGTCGCGCAAGGTGGTGGCCGACCTCTACATCGACGACCGCGGCTTAGGCACATTGCCCGATTGGGGCGTCATCTATCGTATGGTCAAATTTGGCGAAACGCTCGACGAGGCTTTGCAGGGCACCAACGACCACGAACCCAAAAAACGCAAAGGCTTGTTGGCGCGTTTGCTCGGAAACTAACGAAAGTATAACCTTAAATATTTTACACTATGTTGCAACGCATCCAAACTATTTATTTGATGATCGTAACCATGTTGGCAGCCTTGACTTGCGCTTTGCCTGTGGTGATTTTCGATAACGACTTGTGGCAACTGCAATTGTCGGCGTGGCAACTGCAATCGTTGTCGGGGCAGCCGGCCGCACTGACTGCACACTTTTGGGGATTGTTCGCCATTTCGCTGCTGATACCGATTGTGGCATTTTCCACCATTTGGATCTATCGCAAACGTATGTTGCAAATTCGCCTGTGCATACTGAACATCCTGTTTATGTTGGGCTACTATGCTGTGTTGGGCGTCTGCATTTGGCAGGTGGTCGATAAGTTCGACGTGTCGTTTGTGCCGCGCTTGGCCGCCGTATTTCCGGTGGTCAACATCATTCTGACGTGGCTCGCTCTGCGCGGCATCGCCAAGGACGAAGCCAAAGTACGCGCTGCCGACCGTCTGCGTTGAAGTTGCGCGGCGCCGCTTATATAAAAATGCTAATCTATTTTGTGTTAGTGGATTAGCATTTTTTTTGTGATATGATAAACCGGTATTTGGTTTGTCAAGCCTAAAATGCGATTTTGGCTTCGCGCAGCAACGGATGGCGTGTGTCCTTGCCCGACAGCAGCATTTTGTCGGCAGGAATTTTCCAATCGATGGCCAAGTCGGGGTCGTCGAATCGAATGCCGCCATCGGCCTCGGGGTGATACAAATTGTCGCATTTGTAGGTGAATATCGCCGTGTCGCTCAATACCGAAAAACCATGTGCAAAACCGCGCGGAATCAGAAACTGACGGTGGTTTTCGTCGGTGAGTTCCACGCCGTACCACTGTCCGTAGGTGGGCGAACCGGCACGCAAATCGACGGCAACGTCCCACACGCGCCCCACGGTTACCGACACCAATTTCGCTTGGCTGTATGGCGCCCGCTGAAAGTGCAATCCGCGCACTACGCCGTACGACGATTTCGACATGTTGTCCTGTACAAAATTTTGCACGATGCCGGCAGCGTGGTAACGTTCGGCATTGTATGTCTCGAGAAAAAAACCGCGAGCGTCGTCGAATACGTCGGGCTGTACGATGATTAAATCTTTGATTGGAGTTTCTATTAGTTTCATGTTCTAATTTATTGTTTATCAGCGTTGTGCCATGTGTCGATTGTGTCGGCTATGTCGCGCCACACTTGCTCTTTGCCTTGTTCGTTCAGTATCTCGTGGCGCATGCCGGCGTAGAGTTTGCTCGTTACATGTTCGTAGCCTACTTGGCGCATCAGCGATACGGCTTGGTCGAATTTTGCGGGCGAAATCAAGCACGGATCGTCGGCTCCGGAAACGAACAGCACCGGCAGTTGCGGCTGCGCCATTGCCCACTGTTTCAGCGAATAGGCATCGCGCATCAGGGCAAACAGATTGTCGAAACCATTGACTGTGAATGTAAAATTGCAGAGCGGATTGGCATCGTACCACGCCACGATTTCGGGGTCGGAACAGATCCACGCGTTGGGCGATTGCACCTGCCCGAATTTTTGGTTGTAGTTGCCGAACGCTAATTTCTGGATAAACGCGCTGCGGTGATGGTTGCCGCGCAACAGCGAGAGCAATTTGGCTACACCGCGTCCGGCAATGCTGCCGGCGTTGTAACTCGGGCTGCCGCAGACAATCAATCCCGACAATTCGCTGTCGTAGCGCTTGGTGTATGCGCGCACCACCATCGAACCCATGCTGTGGCCGAATAGGTAGAGCGGCAGGCGCGGAAAATGTTGTTTCGCCCATGCGGTTACGGCGTGCGCATCGTCAATCATGGCCGTGTAGCCGCCGTCGTAGAAATAGCCCAAATCGTCGGCCGAACGAATGCTTTTGCCATGACCGCGGTGGTCGTGCACGATGCAGATGTAGCCGCGCGTGTTCAAATATTGCATGAACGGCAGATAACGTTCTTTGTGCTCGCACATGCCATGCACTATTTGCACAATGGCTTTCGGGGTAACGTCGGCTGCCGGTTCTGATGTTAATACACTGATTTTCAGATTGTCGGCGGTGGCGTCGATGCAAAATTCATGGCGCATGTCGGCGGTGGCGGTGTGGCTGTTTTGGTCCATTGATCGTTATTTTTGCAGCAAATCGAGCAGATATTGGCCATAATTCGTTTTGTCGAGAGCATGACCGCGTTCGGCTAATTGTTCGTCCGAAATCCAGCCGTTGCGCCACGCTATTTCTTCGATACAACTGACATAAAATCCTTGTCGGTTTTGGATGGTGGCCACAAAGTTCGATGCTTCGAGCAGACTGTCGCAGTTGCCGGTGTCGAGCCAAGCAAATCCGCGGCCAAAAAGTTCCACTTTCAGCGTACCTTCTGCCAAATAGAGTTTGTTCAAGTCGGTTATCTCGTATTCGCCGCGTGCCGATGGTTTCAGGTTGGCGGCTTTTTCCGTCACTGTTTCGTCGTAGAAATAGAGTCCCGGCACGGCATAATGGCTTTTGGGCACGGCCGGCTTCTCTTCCAATGAGATGACGCGCCCGTCGGCATCAAATTCCACCACACCGTAGGCGCGCGGGTCTTTCACATAGTAACCGAAGACGCAGGCGCCTTTGTCGATCGCGGCGGCGCGTTTCAGCATACTCGAAAAACCTTGTCCGTAGAACATGTTGTCGCCAAGAATGAGACAACCTTTCTCGCCGTTCAAAAATTCGGCTCCAAGCACAAACGCCTGCGCCAAACCGTTGGGCGTTTCCTGCACCTTATAAGAAAAGTGCATGCCGAGCGACGCACCATCGCCCAATAGGTCGCGAAACATGGGCAAATCGCGCGGCGTCGAAATAACCAGCACGTCGCGAATGCCGGCCAACATCAACGTGGAGAGCGGATAGTAAATCATCGGCTTGTCGTAAACCGGCATAATCTGTTTGGAAATGGCTTTCGAAAGCGGATAAAGACGCGTGGCGCTGCCGCCGGCCAAAATAATTCCTTTCATCTGTTCGTGGTGTTTTTTATGGGTTAGTTCAACAAAAATCGTGCCTATTTATTTAGGGTGAATATCTTTGCAAAGATAGATTTTTTTTTGTAAACTCTTTCCGATTTTCTCGAAAATAATATTTTTTATTCGTAAATGTCTGATTGTCAGTGCAAATAACATATTTAGCACTAAAAAGTCGCAAAAATGTGCGAAATGCCAAAAAAAAAACGTAACTTTGCACGCTAAATTGGCATTTGAATAGTTAATCGTAAAATAAACAAAAATTTTAGTTATGCAAAACAAAGGATTAGTAAGGTTATTCGCAATAGCATTGGCATGTATCTGCCTTTTCTATCTGTCGTTCAGCTTTGTTACCAACTATTGGGACTCGCAGGCCAAAGAGGCCGCGCAGGGCGACAATCAGAAGTATTACGAATATCTCGACAGCATCGCAGGCGACAATGTGTGGTTGGGTTACACCCTCAAAGAATGCCGCGAAAAAGAAATCAACCTCGGCCTCGACTTGAAAGGCGGTATGAATGTCATTTTGGAGGTCTCTGTGCCCGACATCTTGCGCGTACTTTCGGGCTACAACACGACGCCGGAATTTACGCAG
Source organism: Paludibacteraceae bacterium (assembly GCA_051870755.1). GTDB lineage: Bacteria > Bacteroidota > Bacteroidia > Bacteroidales > Paludibacteraceae > W0P28-013. Next base: position 48,031 of record JBJECE010000028.1, read on the forward strand.
GCGCTGGACAATGCGCGCGCACGTCAGGCCACATCGGGCGCCGATTTCTTGGTGTTGTTCCAAGAAGAATTTGAAAAAATTGCGCCAAACGCACAGCTCTCCACCATCTTCAGCACGTACGAACTGAAAGATCGCATTCAACTCAGCTCGTCGAACGAAGAGGTGATGAAAGTGCTGAACGACGAAGTGGGCAGTGCCATCGACAACTCGTTCAATGTGCTGCGCTCGCGTATCGACCGCTTCGGCGTGGTGCAACCAAACATCCAACGTTTGGACGCACGCGGACGCATCTTGGTCGAACTGCCGGGCATTAAAGAGCCGGCACGCGTACGCAAATTGCTGCAAGGATCTGCCAATCTCGAGTTTTGGGAAACGTACAACGCCGCAGAGTTGATGCCGATATTCGTGCAAGCCAACGACATCGTGCGCGAACTGAACGGCGTAACAGTAGAACAACCGGCTGCCGAAACGCAACCCGAACAGGTTGCTGCAACGACCGATACCACAGCCAATGAACTCGTGGCGGCACTCAAAGCCGACGATAAAGCCGACGACTCCGCCGCCGATGCCGAACGCTACGAAGAGTTCAAACGCAACAACCCGCTGTTCGCTGTGCTGCACACCGAAAACAACTATGGTCCCATCGTCGGCACAGTGCTGGCTTCGGATACGGCCAAAGTGAACGCTATGCTCGGCATGAAACAGGTGCGCGACTTGTTCCCCCGCGAACTGATGCTGAAATGGACAGTGAAACCGGTGGACGAAACGGCTAAACAATTGGCCTTCCAACTGATTGCCATCAAAGCTACCAACCGCGACGGACGCGCTCCGCTCGAAGGCGATGTCATTACCGATGCAGGTGTCGATTTCGACCAATTCACAAACGGCGCTGTGGTCAATATGAAGATGAACGCCGAAGGCTCCAAAACATGGGCGCGCCTCACCAAAGAGAATATCGGCAAATCCATCGCTATCGTACTCGACGGCTATGTTTATTCGTTCCCCACGGTAAATACCGAAATCACCGGCGGCAGTTCGCAAATCTCCGGCCACTTCACACAAGACGAAGCCAAAGACTTGGCCAACATCTTGAAATCCGGTAAGATGCCGGCTCCGGCACGCATCGTGCAAGAAGATGTTGTCGGACCATCGTTGGGACAAGCAGCCATACACGACGGACTCATCTCGTTTATCATTGCATTCTGCCTCGTGCTATTATATATGGTGTTCTACTACGGTTTGATTCCGGGTCTTATCGCTGATATGGCGTTGCTGTGCAACATATTCTTCTTGTTCGGCATTTTGTCGTCGTTCCAAGCGGTACTCACATTGCCGGGTATTGCCGGTATCGTACTCACCATGGGTATGGCTGTCGATGCTAATGTGCTGATATACGAACGTATTCGCGAAGAATTGCGCGCCGGCAAAAACCTCAAAAAAGCCATCAGCGATGGTTATGGCAACGCCTTGTCGGCCATCATCGATGCCAACGTTACCACCATTTTGACCGGTATCATTCTGGCCTATTTCGGCACAGGCCCCATCAAAGGCTTTGCCACGACGTTGATCATCGGTATCATTACATCGGTATTCACAGCCGTGTTCCTGACACGCTTGGTGTACGAACGCTTGGTGAAAAACGACAAAGAACGCAATATGACGTTTACCACAAATATCACACGTCGTTGGTTCCAAAATACGCAATTCGACTTTGTCAAAGCGCGTTTAGTCGGTTACATCATTTCGGGCGTGCTGCTGGTGGCTGCTGTGGTGTCGCTCTCGACACGCGGCCTCAAACAAGGTATCGACTTCTCGGGCGGACGTAACTATGTGGTACGTTTCGAACAGCCTGTCGATGCCGAAGCACTGCGCGAAACGCTCAGTCCGGTATTCGAGGGCGCACAACTGAACGTGATAACCATGGGTGCTGAAAATCAGGTACGCATTTCGACCAACTACGCTGTCGAAAACAATAGCGATTCCATCGACGATGTTATCGAAACAATGTTGTACGACAACTTGCAACCTTATCTGAATGAGCAAGTTACGAAAGATATGTTCGTGCAACGCTACACGGTTGTCGATGGCGAATATGCTGCATCGAACGAAGATAGCAGTGTGGACAACTACGGCATTCAGAGTTCGCAAAAAGTGGGTCCGTCGATTGCCGACGACATCAAAACGTCGGCCGTTTGGGCTATCGTGTTTGCACTGCTCGGCATTGGCCTGTACATTTTGGTACGTTTCCGCAATTGGCGTTTCTCGGTAGGTGCTGTGGCCGGTTTGATACACGACTCGCTCTTCATCTTGGGCGTCTATTCGATATTCTACAGCATCATGCCGTTCTCGCTCGAAATCGACCAATCGTTCATCGCTGCCATCTTGACGGTAATCGGTTACTCTATCAACGACACGGTGGTTGTGTTCGACCGCATCCGCGAGAATATCGGTCTTTATCCGAAACGCGAACCGGCACGTCAGATTAACGACTCGTTGAACTCGACTTTGAGCCGTACGTTCAGCACATCGTTGAGTACGTTCATCGTGTTGCTTGCCATCTTTATCTTCGGCGGCGAAACCATTCGCGGTTTCGTATTCGCCATCATGCTGGGCGTAATCGTGGGTACGTATTCGACTCTGTTTGTTGCTACACCGATTGCTTACGAATTGCGTCGTTTGCAGTTGCGCAAAAAAGCCGGCAAAGAGGGCGAAGTCAAGGCCTAAACAGCCTTCATTTAGAATAAATTGCAGGAAATCCTTTGCGAATTGATTCGCAAAGGATTTTTTTTGTGCAAATAAACGTCCCGGATGCTTGTTTTGTCGAAATATTTGTACTAACTTTGTACGTTTGTATAACCTTAATGTTTTATAATCATGAAAAGAAATATCTCTATTCTGTTGCTGGCGTGCCTCTGCACGGGTGCATTTGCCGCACGCACAACGTACACCTTTACGTCGAAAGAGTGGAAATCGCAAGTCGGTACGGTGTCCACTGATGGAAAAACCGACGGTTGGGTGGCGAACAAAGAAGGCCGACAAGCAAATAAAGGTAATGTGGCCGCCGATGGTCGTGTGTATGGCAAGGGCATACAGGTAACGACTACCGAGTCGGGCGCCGGCGCGACATCTGTGTTGGATTTTAATAATGTACGCCGCATCAGCGTGAATTTTTGCCAAAACTCATCGAAAGGTCAAGGTTCTATCGTGTTCAGAGTGGGCGATAACGATTCGCTGAAGATTGAAGTTCTCAAGCCGGAAACAAGCGGCGCCGGTGTTTATAATCGCGATGTCGAGATTGCGGTGCCGGCAGGGCAGAGCGGAAAAATTACCCTGACCGTGTGGTGTACCGAAAATTCCATTTATATCAATTCGGTAACCATCAAAGCGGACAATGCGAGCCCGAATGTGCCGGGCTTGACGATGGACGAGTATCGTTTGGTAACCGATGTCAACGCTTTGCAAGATGGCGACCAAGTGATTTTCGGCGTGGCCGATGGATCGTCGAATAAACTTATGGGCGTGTTTGATGAAGCAATCAGCAAAAACAATATTCATGCCATTGACGGCGTCTATTCGGCCGACCGCAGCACCGTGAACGAAAATGCAGCGGCTATTTATACCGTCGAAAAAGGCGTGCGCGAGGGCGATGTACCTTATTTCGCTTTTGCTGATTATACTGATTGGTATTTGGTGGCCAGCGGCGGCAAAACCAAAAATCGCTTGGCTGTGTGGGATACCATTTATAGCTCGGAGTATGGTTGGGATGGTGCTTGGGATGTCGAAATAGCGGCTGACGGTGCAGCAACTATCACAAGTCAAGGCACTTCGCTGGGCAAAATCATACAATACAACTACAATGGTGGTACGCCTATTTTTGGTTGTTATGCCGATATTAGTTTCACAAAAGTGGCTCTGTATAAACTATATACGGTCGAAGATGTGGACGCACCCTACATCAAAAGCGGCATGGTGAACTTTGGCACGGCGTTGTTGGACGAAGCAACTGTAGCCGGTAGCCGCAAGGTCGAAGTCAATGCCATTAATCTGACCGAAAATATCGTTGCTGCGTTGGCCAATGGCACGGTGTTCAGCATCGACACCACGTTGCTCGACCGCGATGGCGACTACATCACCGTGTCGTACAAGGCTGACGCTGTCGGCCATTATATCGATACGCTGTTGCTGACGAGCGGCTCGACCAAAACCCAATTCATCGTGTCGCTGACGGTGGATAAACGTTTGACTGTGGCCGAAGTCAAGGCGCTGGACGATTTGACGACTTGCTATCTGAAACCGGTGGTTGTTACGAAAAAATACGATAAATACATTTTTGTGCGCGACGACACCGGCTCGATGATGTTGTTCGACGGTAGCAATCTGTATGGCAAAGATCTCACCAACGGCTATGTATTGAGCAATGTAACAGGACTTTACAAAAACTATTACGGCAATCCGAATATCACTTTGACGGCGGCATTCCAATCGACCAAAGGCGAAGAGGTGTTGCCCGAAGTGCAAACCGCACCTATCGATTCGGCAGATGTGTGTCGCTACATCAGTGCCGAAAATGTTACTTTCACCGGCGATTCGTTGGTAACGATTGGCGAGGTGGCTGTGCCGATTTACGATATGTTTAACAGCATGGCGCCCGTGAACGAAGAAGATATGTACCACATCGAAGGCATTGTCTATTACTACAATCGCCCTGTGTTCTGCCCGACGGCGATAGAGGTAATACCGCCAACGGCATTGCAACAGGTTGAAGCGGACGCTGTTCGTGTGGAGAATGGTCGTGTGGTATGTGCCGACGAATTCCGTATGTACGACTTGCTTGGTCGTGATGTTACTCGACTAAACGGCTCATTGCGAGGTGTTTATGTGGTCGTTACGGAAACGGCTGTTCAAAAAGTCATTATCAAATAAAGCAAAACGATGTTCGATAACGGTGAAGACGTGGCGTGTACTGCGTCTTTGCTGTTTCGACCATATCAACCGACGATGCAACAGAAACCAACTTTAATAGGAAAAAATTTGACGGAAATGCAAACGCTGGTGGTCGAACTTGGCCTGCCAAAGTTTGCCGCCAAACAGATTTTGCGTTGGATTTATCTGAAGCGCGTTACCTCGTTTGACGAGATGACCGACATATCGGCGGCCAACCGCGCGCTGCTCTCCGAACATTATGTGCTTGGGCGTGTGGCGCCGGTTCACGAAGCCGTGTCGGTCGATGGTACGAAAAAATATCTTTTTCAGACGACACATGGATTGGTCGAAACGGTCTATATCCCTGAAGATGAGCGTGCTACGTTGTGCGTGTCGTGCCAAGTGGGTTGCAAGATGAACTGCCGTTTTTGCATGACGGGCAAACAGGGTTGGAGTGGCAATCTGACGGCTGCCGAAATACTCAACCAACTACTCAGCGTGCCAGACAGCGGCTCGCTGACCAATGTCGTGTTTATGGGAATGGGCGAGCCATTCGACAATACGCTCGAAATACTGAAATCGCTCGAAATTCTGACGGCAGATTGGGCGATGGCATGGAGTCCGCGCCGCATCACGGTGTCGAGCGTAGGACTTTTGCCCGGGCTGAAACAGTTTTTGGAACACAGCGAAGCACACTTGGCCATCAGTTTGCATAACCCATTCGCCGATGGGCGTGCGGCGTTGATGCCGGCCGAAAAAGCCTATCCGATTGAGCGTGTCGTGTCCGAACTGAAAAAGCATGATTTCGCGCGTCAGCGGCGTGTGTCGTTCGAATATATCGTGTTCGAAGGCGTGAACGATTCGCCACGCCACCAACGCCAAATTGTGCGTCTGTTGGCCGGCTTGCCGTGTCGTGTCAATTTGATACGTTTCCACGCCATTCCCGATTTGGATTTGCGTAGCCCTAAAATGGAAAATATGGTTCAAATGCGTGATTATCTGACAGATAACGGAATTATTTGTACGATCAGACGGTCGCGCGGCGAGGACATTGCAGCAGCCTGCGGACTATTGTCGAGCAACAATCCGCATGCTTAAACCTGTCGGCGGAGGCGAACAACGGAACTAAAAATCGATTTTTTTTGATGCGTCGAATGGGTAAAAACAGTATCTTTGCAAGTTAGAAAATTATGTCGTTGACGATAGAACATATCAGCAAACACTATGGCGATAAACAGGTCTTGAACGATGTCAGTTTGTCGCTTGATGCCGGCGAAATTGTGGCTTTTCTCGGTCCGAATGGTGCCGGCAAATCGACGCTGATGAAGATTGTTACCGGCTATGTGCAGGCCGATGCAGGCCGTGTGTGCATTTGTGGCGAAACCATGTCGGCGCAAAATCGTGCGCTGCGGCGTTTGATTGGCTATTTGCCGGAACACAATCCGCTCCATCTCGATATGTATGTGCGTGAATATCTGGAATTTGCAGCCGGATTTTATGCTTTACCCAATCGGCGCGAACGCATCGATACGTTGATTGAGCGCACCGGTTTGACGCCGGAATGCCACAAACGCATCGGGCAACTATCCAAGGGCTATCGGCAACGAGTGGGCTTGGCGCAAGCGCTGATACACGACCCGCAAGTGCTCATTCTCGACGAACCGACTACGGGACTCGACCCGAATCAGTTGTTGGAAATTCGTCAGTTGATAGCTGAAATCGGGCAGGAAAAGACCGTTCTCTTTTCGACGCACATCATGCAGGAGGTGCAGGCGTTGTGCAGGCGTGTTGTGGTCATCAATCGTGGGCGCATCGTGGCCGACGGAACACCCGATGTGCTGGCCGGCGTCGGTACGTTGGAAGAGGCGTTCCACCAACTGACGCAGTAAGTTTTTTGTTGATTGTTAAGCATTTAGGTTGATATGCCGGAATTTGATATACACCGTTCGCAAGTTGAGTCCGACAGCGATTTCGATCGTGCCTTGCGCCCATTGGCGTTTTCCGATTTTCGGGGACAGGCGCAAGTGGTGAAAAATCTGTCGATTTTTGTGCAGGCGGCCAAGCAGCGTGGCGAGAGTCTCGACCATGTGTTGCTCTACGGCCCGCCGGGATTGGGCAAAACCACGTTGTCGAACATCATTGCCAACGAGTTGGGCGTGGGGTTCAAAGTTACGTCGGGGCCGGTGCTCGACAAACCGGGCGATTTGGCCGGCTTGCTGACGAGCCTCGAGCGCAACGACGTGTTGTTCATCGACGAAATTCATCGTTTGAGCCCCGTTGTCGAGGAGTATCTCTATTCGGCGATGGAGGATTTCCGCATCGACATTATGATTGACAAAGGTCCGAGCGCGCGGTCGGTACAGATTGATTTAGAGCCCTTTACGCTTGTCGGCGCGACTACTCGCAGCGGTTTGCTGACCAGCCCGTTGCGCGCGCGTTTCGGCATCAACTGTCATTTCGAGTATTACGACGAGTCGGTGCTGCGCAACATCATCAAACGTTCGGCGTCGATACTTGCCGTGCCGATAGCCGACGATGCCGCGACGGAAATAGCGTTGCGCAGTCGGGGTACGCCGCGCATAGCCAATGCCTTGTTGCGTCGGGTGCGCGATTTTGCCCAAGTGCAGGGCAGTGGCAAAATAGATGTCGAAATAGCCCGTATTGCGCTCGAAGCGTTGAATATCGACACATACGGCCTCGACGAGATAGACAATAAAATTTTGCTGACCATCATCGATAAATTCAATGGCGGCCCTGTGGGTTTAGGCACGATAGCCACGGCGTTGGGCGAAGATGCCGGAACGATAGAAGAGGTGTACGAACCATTCTTGATAAAAGAAGGATTTGTCAAGCGTACGCCGCGCGGTCGCGAAGTTACCGAGTTGGCTTACAAACATTTGGGACGTATCAAACCGGCCGCACAAGGCAGTTTGTTTTGAGTAAAAGGAAGTTCAAACGATGTCCGGATTGAAAAAATTGGCGCAAGAAACCGTGATTTACGGTTTGAGCAGCATTGTGGGAAAATTCCTAAATTGGCTGTTGGTGCCGCTTTACACGTTTGTGCTGGCGCAACAGTCCGATTATGGCATCGTTACCAACCTGTATGCGTGGACGGCGTTGTTGTTGGTCGTTCTGACGTATGGCATGGAAACGGGTTTCTTCCGTTTTGCGAACCGCGACGACCAAAAACCGAATCAGGTTTATACGACGGCTTTGACTTCGGTTGGCGTCACGTCGTTGATTTTTGCGGTGTGTTGTGTGGTGTTCAGTCAGCCTATTGCCAATGTGCTGGGCTATGCCACGCATGCCGAATTTATAGCGATGCTGGCTGTGGTGGTGGCGATGGATGCGTTTGCCAGCATTCCGTTTGCCTACTTGCGTTATCGTCGGCAACCGGTGCGGTTTGCTGCGCTCAAGTTGCTGTTTGTGGTCTTGAATATTGCGCTGAACCTGTTTTTCTTGGTGCTTTGCCCGAAAATTATGGTTTGGCGTCCGGAATTGGTGTCGTGGTTCTACCGGCCTGATTACGGCGTCGGGTATGTGTTTGTGGCCAATATTTTATCGACGGCCATTCAGACGTTGTGCTTGTTGCCGGCCATGCTGGCCGAGAAGTACGACTTTTCGTGGCGCGTGCTGTCGCAGATGTTGCGTTATTCGTTGCCGCTGTTGGTGTTGGGCATTGTCGGCATTATGAATCAGACGGTTGACAAAATTCTATTCCCGTTTTTGTACACGGCCGGCGATGCGCAAACCGAATTGGGCATTTATGGTGCGTGCTTCAAAATCGCCATGGTGATGATGATGTTTACGCAGGCGTTCCGGTATGCTTACGAGCCGTTTGTGTTTGCGCGCCACAAAGATAAAAACAGCGTAGAAGCCTATGCCGACATCATGAAATATTACATCATCGCCTCGTTATTCATTCTGTTGGGCATGATATTCTTCTTGGATATTTTGAAATTGATCATCAGTCCGTCGTATTGGTCGGGATTGCGTGTGGTGCCGATAGTGCTGTTTTCGTACGTTTTTCAGGGCATATTTTTCAATTTGTCGCTGTGGTACAAACTGACAGATAAGACAATTTTTGGCACATATTTTTCGCTGATAGGCTGTGGTATTACGCTTATAATCAATATATTGTGTGTTCCGTCGATGAGTTATATGGCATCGGCGTGGGCGTCGTTTGCTTGCTATCTGGTTATCATGGTGCTGTCGTATGTGGTGGGACAACGCTATTTGCGCGTGCCGTACGATTTGCGTGCCATTGGTGGCTATTTTGCGTTGGCATGTGTGTTGTTGGGCGTTTATGCGTTGTGTATGTATTATTTGCACGATGTTGTTTGGGCTTGTTATCTCTGTCGGGTGTTGCTGATAGCCGTTTATGGCTGGGTAGTTTATCGGTGTGAGTGGCCGAAATTGCGTCGTACACGAGTTTAACCTTCAAATCTAAATACAATTTTATGGATTCTATTCGCAAACACTTATTGAAAGAACTTGGACAAAAAACGTTGTGGTCTGTTTTGATTTTTGCAGCCTTATTTGTTGTCCTTTTTGTGGTGGAGTATTTTTGTCCTTCGCTTGAAGGTCGTTTGTTGCAATGGCACAATGGCGATGCTGTGAATTGGGCGTTTATAATAGGTATTCCCGGTAGTATATTTGGCACGGCATACGTATTGGCCATTACCAATCCGAAAAACTATACAGGTTTCTATCTGGGTGTCGTTATGTCGTTGTTGTTGGCCATCAAATTTTATATGATTGGCGCTGTCGACCAAATGATTCTGTATCTGTTCATCTTTGTACCGTTCCAATTGAAATCGCTGCTGGGCTGGCGTCGGAATACGCTTGCACCGACATCCGGTGTTGCGGAGTTGCGCCCAAAATATCTTGATACGAAAGGTTTTGTACTTGAAATGCTGGCACTTATCACCTTGATTTTGCTCGATTTCGTTTTACTTACATACACAAACGAAAATCACGATTTCTTCGCCGATTGGCACATCAAATTGCTCAGTGGTATTGTGGTGGCATCGTCATTCCTTGCCAATTTGTTGATGATTTGGCAAAAAAATGATGCCTGGATGTGGTGGGTAGTTTACAGCCTTGCCGGTATCGTATTATTCTCCATTTTGCTTGACCCATTCCTTATTGTACTCAATGCTGCGTTCCTGATTATTAATGGCAGTGCACATATAGCATGGATAAAAATGACGCAACCAGGCGATTTTGGTTGGGCAAAATTCATCTTTAGAAAATAATTTAAGTTATGATAGTAAAAGGTCACATAGTAGATGTACTCAATCGCCGCATGTTTGATGGTGAGATTGAGTTTGAGAACGGTAAAATCGTACGTAAAACCGAAACGGTAGTGCCTGATAACGCTCCTTACATTATGCCGGGTTTTTACGATTCACACATTCATATCGAATCGACCCTGCTGACGCCAGAGCATTACGCTCGTTTGGCTGTAGAGCAGGGAACTATCGGTGTGATAACCGACCCGCACGAAATAGCCAATGTGTTGGGTATTGATGGCGTAAAATACATGATTGACAACGGTAAAAAAGTACGTTTCCATTTTCATTTTGCCGCCCCGGCGTGTGTGCCGGCCACGCCGTTCGAAACAGCGGGTGCCACCATTGATAGCAATATGGTAGCCGAATTGCTGAAACGCGACGAGGTTTACGGGTTGGGCGAAATGATGAATGTACCCGGTGTGCTGTCGAACGACACCGAAACAATGGCAAAAATCAATGCAACATTGGCTGCAGGAAAAATTGTCGATGGTCATTCGCCCGCGCTTACCGGCGACGACCTGAAAAAATATCGTGCAGCCGGCATCAGTACCGATCACGAATGTACGACTTTGGCCGAGGCGCGCGAACGTGTGAAATTGGGTATGACGATTCAGATTCGCGAGGGCAGTGCTGCGTGCGACTTCGATGCGCTGGCGCCTATTATTGCCGAAGCACCCGGACAAGTGATGTTCTGTTCCGACGATAAATATCCCGACGAAATCGGACAAGGCTACCTAAACGCAATGTGTCGGCGTGCCATTCACCGCGGCTTGCCATTGTGGGACGTTCTCACGGCAGCCTGTGTTACACCGCTGAAACTCTACGGTCTGAAACATGGCTTGTTGCAGGTGGGCGATAATGCCGATTTCATCGTGGTGGACAATTTGCAAGAATTCAATCTGCAAGAAACCTATATCGATGGCTATCATGTGGTGGATGATGGCTTGTGTACCGAGCAAATCGTGATTGACGACACACCGCTCGATACTAATTATCCAAACCATTTCCTGGCCGAACCGATTGCTGTGGCCGACATTAAAGTGCCGGCGAACGAGGGCAAAAAAATAAAAGTGATAGGCACTACCGAAGGTTCGTTGTTGACAACACAAATGTTGATGGAACCAAAAATCGAAAATGGGTTTGTAGTGTCTGACATACCGCATGATGTGCTGAAATTGGTGTGCTTGTCGCGACACTCGAAAGCAAAACCCGTAATGGGATTCATTCATGGATTCGGATTGAGGCGTGGTGCCATTGCTTCGACTATCGGGCATGATTCGCACAATATTATTGCACTCGGCGCTACCGACGAAGATATTGTTCGTGCCATCAATACCATCATCGAGATGAAAGGCGGTTTGGTGGTTGTCGATGGCAAAGATGCAGTGGAATTGGCATTGCCGATAGCAGGTTTGATGTCGTATCGAAATGGCGCACGTGTGGCGAAAAGACATTTCCAACTCAAAAATTTTGCCGAACGGTTGGGATGCCGATACAAAGCGCCGTTTATGACCATGGCGTTCATGTCGTTGAGCGTTATCCCGGAACTAAAACTGACCGACAAAGGCTTGTTTGATGCCACAAAATTTGAATTTACCGATTTGTTTGTAAAATAAATGCAAATAAAATAGTTATCATGAAACAATCTTGGCGACCCGGAACAATGATTTATCCGCTGCCGGCCATTTTGGTGTCGTGCGGTGCCGACGAAAGCGAATACAACGTGATGACGGCGAGTTGGGTGGGCACCATCTGCTCCGACCCGGCCATGTGTTACGTTTCCATTCGTCCCGAACGACATTCGTACGACATTATCAAACGGACGGGCGAGTTTGTACTCAATCTGACAAACGAAGCGATGGCGTTTGCTACCGATTGGTGTGGCGTGCGCAGTGGCAAAGATTACAATAAATTTGCCGAAATGCACCTCACACCGCAGCGTGGCGAGAAAGTGTCGGCGCCCATCATCGTCGAAGCGCCACTGTCGATAGAGTGCCGCGTAACGCAGGTGATGCCGCTCGGCAGTCATGATATGTTCATCGCCGAAGTGGTCAATGTGCAAGCCGACGCACAATTTATCGACAACGAAACGGGTGCTTTTCGCTTGGAAGATGCCCGACTGATAGCCTATTCGCACGGACATTATTACAAATTGGGTGAAGAAATCGGACGTTTCGGGTGGAGCGTTCGCAAAAAGAAGTAATCGTATGGCTAAAATTCGTTTTGCAAAAATGCACGGCATCGGCAACGACTACATTTATGTCAATTGCATGGAACGGCCGCTGGAACAACCGGAACATTTCGCGCGTTTGTGGAGCGACCGCCACACGGGCATCGGCTCCGATGGCTTGGTGCTGATTTTGCCCTCCGATGTGTGCGATTTCCGGATGCGCATGTTCAATGCCGACGGCTCCGAAGCCGAAATGTGCGGCAATGCGGCACGCTGCATCGGTAAATATGTTTATGATTTTGGCTTGACGCACAAAACCGAATTGACACTCGAAACGAAGGCCGGCATTCGTCCGTTGCGGCTGTTTGTCGATGCGCACAATCGGGTGGAGCGCGTAACCGTCGATATGGGCGAACCGGTGTTGGATACGAAGCGCATTCCGGTCGATTTACCCAAACAGCAAGTCGTTGATGAACAGGTGTTTATCGCTGACGAGGTGTACGACATTACATGCGTGTCGATGGGAAATCCGCATACCGTCATTTTTGCCGACAACATCGACAAAATGGATTTGGCGCGGCGTGGTGCAGCCATCGAATATAGCGAACTATTCCCGCAGCGCACCAATGTGGAATTTGTCGAAGTGGTTGACCGTACACATCTGCGGATGCGTGTGTGGGAACGTGGTGCCGGCGAAACGATGGCGTGCGGCACGGGCGCATGCGCGGCGCTTGTAGCATCGGTGTTGAATGGCAAAACTGACCGCGAAACAGACATCGCCTTGCGGGGCGGCACCTTGCATGTGGCATGGGCGCAAACGAATCATGTGTACCTAACAGGCTCTGCTACATTGGTTTACGAAGGCGAAATAACAAAATGAACAAACACTTAAAAACAGACAGACTATGAAAACAGACACAGCAATTTTCGACATCATCGAACAGGAACGGCAACGCCAACTGAAAGGCATTGAACTCATTGCCTCCGAAAATTTTGTCAGCGACCAAGTGCTGCGTGCCATGGGTTCCGTACTGACCAACAAATATGCCGAAGGCTATCCCGGACATCGTTATTATGGCGGTTGCGAGGTGGTTGACCAAGCCGAACAGTTGGCCATCGACCGCCTGAAACAACTTTATGGCGCATGCTGGGCTAATGTGCAGCCGCATTCGGGCGCACAGGCCAATATGGCGGTTTTCATGGCGTGTCTGCAACCCGGCGATAAATTTTTGGGACTGAATTTGGCGCATGGCGGACATCTGTCGCATGGGTCGCCGGTCAATTTTTCGGGATTGCTGTTCCATGCGCTCGAATACAACGTGAAGGAGGCCGACGGACGTGTCGATTACGACCAATTGGAACGTGTCGCTTTGGCCGAACGTCCGAAGTTGATTATTGCCGGCGCTTCGGCCTATAGTCGCGAATGGGACTATGCCCGCATTCGTAAGGTGGCTGACCAAATTGGTGCCATTTTTATGGTCGATATGGCGCATCCGGCCGGTCTGATTGCAGCCGGTTTGCTCGACAATCCTGTGAAATATGCACACATCGTAACATCGACAACGCACAAAACCCTGCGCGGTCCGCGTGGCGGCGTTATCATGATGGGTGAGGATTTCCCGAATCCGTGGGGCAAAACCACGCCCAAAGGCGAAGTAAAAATGATGTCTGCGCTGCTCGATTCGGCAGTGTTTCCCGGCACACAGGGCGGTCCGCTCGAACACGTCATCGCAGCCAAGGCAGTGGCTTTCGGCGAAGCGTTGCAACCCGAATTTAAGGAGTATCAACAACAGGTGAAATTGAATGCGGCTACCATGGCGCAGGCGTTCATCGACAAAGGTTACAAAATCATCTCCGGTGGTACCGACAACCACTCGATGCTGGTCGATTTGCGTACCAAGTTTCCCGAACTGACCGGCAAAGCGGCCGAAAGAGCATTGGTTGCGGCCGACATCACTACCAACAAAAACATGGTGCCGTTCGATAGTCGTTCGCCGTTCCAAACGTCCGGTTTACGTTTTGGTACGCCGGCCATCACGACACGCGGTCTGAAAGAGGATATGATGCCCGTAATTGTCGATTTAATCGATGAAGTTTTGCAAAACATTGAAAATGAGGATGTTATAATAAAAGTACGGCAGCGGGTCAATGACATGATGGCCGATTATCCGCTGTTCGCTTGGTAAAAATGCACAATCGTGCCAAGGGACAATCGGTAGGCTGGTGTGGTGGCTATCGTCTGACGTTGGTGAGTTTGGCAAAATCCATCACGCACATATATTCGTAGGTAGCGTGCGGTGCAATGGCCACCCCTATGGCGTTCAAATCGGGATTCAGAATATTTTTGCGATGCCCGAGCGAACTGGTGTTTTGGTCCACTAATAGTTGTATCACGATGTTTAACGCCACATCGTTGTTGTAGCCGTACGAGCAGTTTTCGGCGATGTAGGTATTGCGCTCGCCAAGTCCGCCATACACACGGTCGGCAAACGAAGTGCCGTCCGAACTTGTGTGACCGGTGCGCCCGCTGTGCCCCATGTCGGCAGCGTGGTATGCGGCCGTGGCATATAGTCGTTTGTCGGGGTAGAGTAGTTGCCGGTTTTTGACGGTTTGCAAATCGCGGTACAACGAGGAGATGTACCAATTCGACGGGTCGTTGGGCGTATGTTGCACCAAGTAGGTGGCGGCAAAGAGTGCGCCGTCCATGCGCGCCAAATTGCACAAAAAGACAACCTGTTTCTCTTGTTCGGACAGATACGACGCATCGCGTGCGGTGTTTGCCTGCGCAAGTTGTTCGCTTGTCCATTGTTGTGCAGCCAACGGCATCGCCGCCAAGCACAACATCAAAATTGTAACCACATGTTTTCGCATAACGGTCTTTTTTTGTTTGAGTCAATATTCTATCTTATTATGACTTTACGCCGCAAAAAGTAACCGACAAAGATAATGTTTTTTGCAAAATAATTGTTATTATTAATCAACGTGTGTGATGTCGGTTACCATTTACCGCCCAACCAAGGCCATGCAAAAAAGAGTATTCCGCTGGTAATACCGACCGTAAGATGCTGTGAGCAACCAAAGCCTACCAATACACTTGCCACTATTATCCCCATGATAATCATTGCCACGATGCGCACGGGCTTGGATTGGATTCTCATATTGAGTTTAGTTAGCCTTGGGCGGTGATGTTTTCAACAAACTCCTTTGGCAGAATGATATTTTCCACATCAATGGCGTCGGTAAAAAGCGGAGCGATTTCCTCATCACGAAATCCTGCGATGCCGCAACCTATTCGGGTAACGAGGAACGTGAAGTGCGTGTGCTCTTTGGCAAAGCAGATAAATGCATCTACGTATGGTTTGATGGTTTCCACACCGCCCTGCATGGTAGGAATGGCGTATGTTCGACCTTGCAGACCAACGCCCTCGCCCCACACGGCACCAAACCGCTCGTAAGCCAACCGTGCGGCGCCACCCCCATGTGCGCCTGCCAGATTGCTGCCAAAAACAAACACTTCGTTTTCGGCAAGCATGCTAATCCGTTCAGGAGTAAATTTTCTGTTGTACATAATTTAATTTATATGTTATTAGATATTTTCTGGTACTCAAAATAGGATGATTTTTTTGTATTTTTAAACTTTTATACTTTTATACTTTTATACTTTTAATTCGGTATTGAGATGTTCTTCTATCTCTGAAATAAGACCATCTATTGTCTCTCCCTCTGAAAATACTTTAGCGGACATATTGCTTCGGTAATCTGATATTTTAATTTGAACATCATCAGAATAGTTATCAGCAGTCAAAATATTCTGAACCATATTCCCTAGTTGCTTTCCAATATCCAACTTAACTTTAGTACTACCTATAATTACTTCTTCGGATAAATTAATTAAGTCTTCATTTCTGTAATCTCGCAAATCAACACAACATAGTGCATAGCAATCCGGATGACATGTCGCTTTACGAATCTGACATGTACTCATGTGTGCTGGTTCAGAGAAATCCCATTTGCTTTTAACTTCGATGTAATAGACTTCTTTCCACTCACCACTTTTATTGACTCGAATAACAATATCTTGACCATTCTGCATATCATCAGCAGAAGCATCTTGCTCTTGAGTTGTTTTCACCTCAAATATACCACTTTTAATTCGTTCTCGCAAAACATTTTCTATGTGTTTGCCAATGGCATGTAAATGATTAAAGCGTGCTTTATCATCTAACTCTTTTTGTTGCAGTCTCTCCATTGTATCTAACATTTTCTCTATGTTTCCTATTTCAGCAACCTGTGCCAGCCGTCCAAGGGTCGCATCAGAAATGTCCATTAGTGAGAATAAACTCTTCTGTGCATCTCCACTCTTCATGTTGAATATATATTTTGCTTTTTTCTCATCAATCTGGTTAAACCACATTTTCCAATCTTGGGATTCTGCAATTTTCAATATTATGTCACGCACTTCTTTATCATACCGACGATTCGTTTCTTCCTTCATATCTTCCACTATTGTGCGTTCAACTTTAGTTGCCACTTCTGTAGGAGTATCTTTGTCTAAATCAATCAAGCATTCAAATTGAGGATCAATCCATTTGGAATGTAGGTCATTATTAAATATCGTTTGATAAATGTCTGCTAATTGTTCAGGTACACCCATATTTTGAACAAGGTCTTTCATTAGACAGAGTTCACTATTTTGATTAGGTAATACTCGATATAAATCCAAACGATTTTGATGGTCAGTATTTGTTTTAGGGCTATAAAGAGTAAGAAATGACTTTAACCACACTTTGTTTTCCTCATCTGCTACCCAAGAACTATCTTTAGTGTCTATTTGCAGAAGTGTATAATCTAGCAAGAAATTGAAAGCATTAGTGTAAAAGTCCTCCTCATTATCTTCACGAAACCTCTGAACTTGACATCCTGTGTTCTCTACACCCAAAAACTTGGTAATTAAGGGCATCATTTGAAGTCTGACATTAGTAGATTCAGAGGAATATCTCACTGAACAAAAATTAATGAGCGCATACAAGTATTCCTTGGGTATTGCCTTTTTATCTGCGATATAATCCTTTCTCCATCCACTAATGGTAGACGTGATAGCCTTTTGCAAATCAACTATAGTATAATCACTAACAGAACAAACATCTAAAAACTCAGGGTCAATCATTTTGTTGACATCATCACCCATAATAACTTTCACGATATCGTACTTTTCTTTTGTCATAAAGTTAGCATTGCACAGCTCATTTTTTCTACACAATGTACCTTCTCTATTGGGTACTAGCGGATATGTTTCCATCACTTTTAAATTGCCACTTTCACACATAAGTAACAAGAAAGAATGGAGATCTTCACTTTTCGTCTTAATTGATTCGCAAACTTCTTCTACAGTAATGAAATAATTGTTGTCATTGCATCCCCATTGATATACTGTTTCAGACCAAGCAATTAAATCTGTTGATGGCATTAAATATGATGTTATACCATCTTTTTGTTTTGGAAACGAAGCATACTTTATAAGGATATGTTCATAATTATCCTTTTGCTCTGCAGTTAGTGTTTTGTAAAAATCCGGATGAAGCAGTGCTACACCATTATTGCCATGGATAGAATAAAAAGAATTCCCTACCGGAATAATTTCCCATTTTACAATTTCTTGTTTCCAGCATTCCTGCATTCCATTGTAGAATGTCTGCGTTTCTTCGTCCTCGCAGTTTTGTGGGAATTGTACAGTACACATCTCACGCGAAAGCGTATGTGCATTTTCCGCAATGCCATAATAAACAAACAAGACATCCATCATCTCCCTCAAAACCTTCTCATTACGGCCGCCCATTTCCTTTTTTAATGGAGTTGATTCTGGTAGCATAATATTGTTTCGTTTTTCAACAGGATAGAATCGTTTGGAGTGAAATATAAAATTGACACCAAAATTTTCTGTTCCCAACAGAGGAAACCATAAGAAAAGACTAGGAATACTATTAACATCACCACATAATTCTGGATAAGGCGGAATGATAATTACATCACCATTTGATGACTGTAAACTTTTACAATCTATTTCAAAATTTTCTCTTATTTCACCTTCAAAGTTGCTGAGTAATATTTTGTCTGTAATTAAATTCCAATTATTATAATTCAAAGAATCAACATTTCGTTGGTTTGTTCGACTTAGTACATAATGCTCATGCGTATGATGATTATATATTTCCACTTCTTTTATACGTTCATTGATTACTAAAACAAATGGCATCAATCGCGTAACATTATTAAATTGTTTGGAAATTTCTTCCACTTGCCTTATATCAAGTTCGTATCGAAAACTTGTAGTATCATCTTGAATATCAGGTTGTAATGCTCCTTTCCAAAAGTTCTTTACTATATCAAGTTGTGCTTTCATTGTGGTTATTCCTTCTGGAGTATCAACCGATGTACGATCTAATTCAAAATCTTTTATATAAACATACCCACCCACAATGTCATTTCTTTTCTTAGCCTCAAACGGACCGCTTACATAGACTTTACGATTAAAAGCATGAGTTGTCATAAATCCTGTACCATATTGCCCTACAGAATCCGCGCCATTTCTATCCTTTGAACTATCTTGCTTAACAAGAGATATAAAAGAAGTGTAATCAAACGGCTTTCCGTGGTGCGCAAAAATGATATTTTGATCCGTTAATTCAATTTTAATGCGTGCGTCATTACTCATATCCCTAGCATTTTGGATAAGTTCCCAAATCGCACGTTCGCTACTTTTTTCGTCTAGATCTTCTAAACCTTTCCGAATTTTATTACAATAACCTTCATATTCAAGGCGTTCATCTTCTTGTTGCTGGTACTGTTCGTACTCATACTCATCAGATACTACCATAATAAATTATTTAATATAAAATTGTTCCTATACTTTGTTCCTATCAAATACTATTTCTGATCTTATTTTGGAATGCAACAGAATAATACAGATTCCATCCATTACAAAATATCTGTTCGTAACCATAATCATTGTGTATTAAACAATAGATATAGGTATATACAAGTACCATCCAGCACTTTGTTCATCGCATAAATCATCTCCATCTGCTTTTACGGCATTATATGTATCTAAAATAATATCATTTTCTGCATAAGTATATGGATCGTCTTTGCTTTATGTGATAAATATTGACAGAAACTTGGATCAGAGTACATTTGCAACACCAAGGCATTCATGGCACTATAACAATATATAGCATCATCACGGCAAAACACATCATAATCATCTACAAATGGAGCAGGATTATTGAATCTTTCCAAAGAACATTTACGTTCATCTGTAGATACCTATTTAGTTCTTCTATGCTCATAATTTATATTATATTATATTATTTTATTTTATTTTATTTTTATTTTATTGTGTGCAGATATCCTTACATAAAACTTTGCATCAAATTGTCGATCTCGTTTTGGATTGCTTGGAGTTCATATTCTTCCGCTTCATCCGAAACAATGTGGCCAACAGCCATGTTTGAAGGATAGCGTTTATTAGCTTCTATATATGAAATGTTTCGAAGACCATAAGGAAGTACGGCAACAATTATGGAATCGGATACTTGAATCAAATATAGTAATCCTTCTCTGCTTTGCGCTTCACCCACCACTTGACCAACTACACCTGCTTTGGGATAAAAACCGTGTTTTACCCAATCTTGGGTAGTAGTGGCATATCCCCGGTATTCAGGACAACCTACTAAGTTTACATTACGAATAGCTTGTTCATTGGAAATTTCTACAAATTTTGCCATATCACATCAATTGTTTTTATAATAGAATAATATTTGATTTTATTTTGTTAGTACTATTTGGATAAGAAGTATTACATCGCATCTTGATGGTTACTTAAATATTGGATCTCTAAGTTTATATCATCACGAAATATTGAGAGACGCTTAATGGTATTATTGTCGCTCCATGTTTCTATCGCAAATCGATAGTCAGGGTCGTTTCCTTGATAATATAAAATATTATTTTCATCTTTCACAAAGTGTGCCTCTTTGGGAGATAATGTCGGCATAATAGATATAATTACATTTCTTCCTGTGGAGTCATATTCTAAAATCGCACATCTTTGTACATAATCATGAGATATCAATACCCCATTTTGAATGCGTTTATGGCTTTCAAAGAGATGAGTTATAGTTGGCATAATACAATGTTTTAATAAATTTTATTAGTTGTTCTTCCAAAAAGTTATAGCTTCAGCAATGTTCATTGTTGGGAATGATGCCAATGTAGATACCAGTGTCCACAACGCTTGCTCTGTAGCGTCAATATCGCCATCGGCAACCATTACTGCGGCCATATAACCGCATACATATTTTTTTTCTTCTGTTGTCATATTTGCAACAATAGTAATAGCTTTCGTTGGCTCCATCTCATCTGCCATTTTTTCTAACATGGTAGATTGTAAACTATTGGAAGCAACTCCAAAAGAAGCTAAATCCGTAAAAATTGTTGCTCTTTCATCATTTGTTACTTTGCCGTCGGCTGCAGCCATTAATTTTGCCAATTTAAAAATTGCAACCATTTCATTTTGTGTGAATGTCATATTGGTTTGTTTTACGTCCGCTCCTTATTCGGACATTAGTTATTATTAGATTATTAATTGTGTGTTTACATCTTATATATGACTTTCCACCGCAAAAAGTAACCGACAAACAATAAAAAAAGCGTGGGAGTCTGTTTTTGTTACTTATCCTACACTTCAGGCCTTCGCATTGCCCTTCAAGAAGATAAGCAACGCAGAAGTCCACGCTTAGTGCCGTATTACAAAAAATACGACACTCCGTAGTCATCTACCGTTGCCTCGTTTCTTCCTGAATGATTCAAAGTTGCGAAGTTTGAAGTGTCAGAAACAAAGCGCAGTAAACGCTTTTTCGTATGTCCTGTGTCCCACCCTCAAAGCCCGTCGCGGACTTCTGCAGGTGTTTAACGCGGCAAAGATAATATATTTTTTGTGAATAAACAAGGCGTTTTCTAAAAAAAACGATGCAGATGTGGGCGCATGGCGGTGGCGCAGTTTGGCATTTCGGCAAAAAATCGTACCTTTGCACACTTTTTATCCGTGAAGTGTGATACACTGGCTGAAGACATATTTGCCTTTCTATAAACGCAACCTGAAGGTGGCGCTGCCGATTGTGTGTTCGCAACTGTGCATCGGCATTGTGCAGTTGGTCGATACGCTGATGGTGGGCCATTTGGGGACGGTGGAGTTGGCTGCCGTGTCGTTCGCATCGTCGGTGTTTGCCATCGGCAACGTTTTTTCGATGGGCGTGGTGCTGGGGCTTACGCCGTTGGTGGGGCAGTCGTTTGTGCGCGGCGAACACGCGGTCTGCGCGCGTTTGTTCCAAAATGCGTTTTTGCTGGCGTTGTTGGCGGCCGTGGCGGTGTGCTCGGTGATGTTTGTAGTGGCGGGCTTGATGCCGTTTATGGGGCAGGTGCCCGAGGTGGTCGAACTTGCCACACCCTATTTTCTGACTTTGGTGGTGAGCCTCGCGCCGCAACTTTTCTTCCTGACTATCAAACAGTTTCTCGAAGGACTTGGCAATACGCGGGTGGCTATGTGGATAACGATAATTACTATCGTCATCAACGTATTTTTGAATTATGTGCTGATTTTCGGTAAATGGGGATTCCCTGAATGGGGTGTTTTTGGCGCAGGAGTGGCAACGTTGGCGGCGCGTACCGTTTCGCCGATTTTGTTTATCGTGTGGTTGCGCTTGAAACGTGCTTGGTGGGCCTATTGTCGCGCGTTCAGTTGGCGTTTGTTCAGTTGGTCGGCTTTGAGCGAGTTGTTGCGCATCGGTTTACCCATTTCGGGGCAGATGTTGCTGGAGGTGTCGGCGTTTGCGCTGTCGGGCATCATGGTGGGCTGGTTAGGCACTGTGCCGTTGGCGGCCAATCAGGTGGCAATGAATTTGTCGAATCTGACCTTTATGCTGGTGCTGGGCATCGCGTCGGCCACGACTATCCGTGTCAGTCATCAGATTGGGGCGCGCGACTACAAGGCGATGAAAATGGCGGCGGCCGCTTCGGTGCATTTGGCGTTGATGGCCGAAATCGTTACCGCGCTGCTTTTCGTCTTTGGCGGACGTGCCATGATGTCGGTGTTCACTAACGACACGGCAGTGATAGACCTTGGCACACAATTGTGTGTGTGCGTGGGCATTTTCCAAATATCCGACGGTTTGCAGGCTGTCGGCATCGGCATTTTGCGCGGGCTGACCGATGTGAATGTCATTATGCGCAATGCGTTTATCGCTTATATTTGCGTTACGCTGCCGTTGGGTTATCTGTTGGCGTTCCCGTGCGGCTTTGGCGCTGTCGGCATCTGGACGGCTTTCATCGTCGGGTTGGGGCTGGCGGCCGTGCTGCATTTCACGCGGTATTATAAGACGCGCCGCATCAAATTCGAGGCGTTGCAGTAATCGCCGTTTTGGCTTATTTTTTTTACTATCGAATAATTGTAACATGTTATGTTTGAACAAATTATAGAATTATCGGACAATCTTGACACCATCTTGTTTTATGGGGTCAATAATGGCAATATACGTCTTATCAAGGATTTGTACCCGAATTTGCATATCGTGGCGCGCGGCTATATGTTTAAGGTGTCCGGCACCGAAAACGAGGTGCTGGCGTTCGCGGCTGTGCTGCATCTGTTGGAACAGTATTGCATCGAAAATAATTGCTTGGCCGAGGAACAAATCATCGACATCGTGAAAGGCCACGAGCCCAACGTGGTGCGTACCAACGATTTGATTGTGCATGGCGTGGGCGGCAAGTCGATTGTGGCACGCACGGCCAATCAGCGCAAATTGGTCAAGGAGTACGACACGCACGATCTGCTGTTTGCCATCGGGCCGGCCGGCTCGGGCAAGACGTACACGGCCATTGCTCTGGCGGTGCGGTCGTTGCGCAATCGTGAGGTGCGGCGCATCATCTTGAGCCGTCCGGCGGTCGAGGCCGGCGAAAAATTGGGATTCCTGCCTGGCGATATGAAAGAGAAAATCGACCCTTATTTGCAACCGTTATACGACGCACTGCAAGATATGATTCCGCCTGCCAAGTTGGCAGACTATTTGGCGAATGGCACCATACAGATTGCGCCGCTGGCTTTTATGCGCGGACGCACGCTCAGCGATGCGGTGGTCATTCTCGACGAGGCGCAAAATACGTCGGTGCAGCAAATTAAAATGTTTCTGACGCGTATGGGCTTGAATACCAAGATGATAATCACCGGCGACATGACGCAGATAGACTTGCCTGCCGCACAAAAATCAGGTCTGAAAGATGCCCTCGATGTGCTGCGCGATGTGAAAGGCATTGCACGGGTGGAATTTAATCAAAAAGATATTGTGCGCCACAAATTGGTGCAGCGCATTGTCGAGGCCTACGAGAAACACAAGCCGGCTTAATGTGGTGCTTCGAACGACAACGACGGCGCATCTCCCTATGGAAAACGCGCCGTCGTTGTTTTGCGGGCGGCTTGATTTATTTCTCTTTTTTTGCCGCTTTTGCGGTGGCAGCCGGTTTGCCTATGGCTTCGCGCATTTGCGTGTCGGCTTCGATATTTTTCATGCGATAATAATCCATGATGCCTAAATTGCCGTTGCGGAAGGCTTCGGCCATGGCTTTTGGCACTTCGGCTTCGGCTTCGATAACCTTGGCGCGCGCCTCTTGGGCTTTGGCTTTCATCTCTTGTTCCAACGCCACGGCCATCGCACGACGCTCCTCGGCGCGGGCTTGCGCTATGTTTTTGTCGGCTTCGGCTTGGTCCATTTGCAGATTAGCGCCGATGTTTTTACCAACATCGACATCGGCAATATCGATGGACAAAATCTCGAATGCAGTACCGGCATCAAGACCTTTGCTTAATACGAGTTTCGAAATGGAATCGGGATTCTCGAGCACCATTTTGTGCGTTTCGCTTGAGCCGATGCTCGACACGATGCCTTCGCCAACGCGTGCCAAAATGGTCTCTTCGCCGGCGCCGCCCACCAATTGTTTGATGTTGGCGCGCACGGTTACACGCGCTTTGGCCAGCAACTGAATGCCGTCTTTGGCAACCGACGACACAATCGGCGTGTCGATTACTTTCGGGTTTACCGACATTTTGACAGCCTCATCGACGTCGCGGCCGGCCAAATCGATGGCGGTGGCCATTTTGAACGATAGGTCGATGTTGGCTTTGTTGGCCGACACCAATGCGTGTACAACACGGGCTACATGACCGCCGGCCAGATAGTGCGCTTCGAGGTCGTCGCGACGTACGCTGACCAAACCGGCTTTGTGCGCTTCAATCATGGCGTTCACAATGATTGATGGCGGCACTTTGCGGATGCGCATCAAAAAGAGTTGTATCAGCGAGATGCTGACACCCGATACGCGCGCCGACAACCACAACAGGAACGGCACATAATACAGAAAAATGATCAGGAATATCAGAGCGACAATTCCTAAAATGATAGTGAGTGTAAGTCCCATAAAATTGTTGGTTAAATGGTTAAAAAATAAAGAGTTAATTATTCGCTTTGCGTACAGAAATTGTGTCGCCCGACACTTCAGCCACTTCCACCTCGGTGTTGGGGTCGATGAGGCCGTCGAGCGATTTTACTTCGAGGGTAATGCCATCGAAACGGGCTGTGCCGATAGGTGCCAACCGCGATGCCGTGATGCCGCGCGCTCCAACTGCCACTTGTGTGTTTTTGGGCGCACTGCTGGTGCTATCGACTTCGGCTTTGAGCGACATCTTGTCGAGCGCGCGCGAACGTACAAACAGCCACACGGCAATGCTCAACGTTACAAGGCCGCACGCCAACGTGATGCAGCCGATGGTGGTGCCCATGGTAACAAATGCGTACCACACCGAGGCTACCACAAAAGCCAAACCGGCAAATCCGCCGACCGAAATGCCCGGAATCAGAAACAACTCGAGCAACAGAAACCCGATGCCGAGCAACATGAATAATACAATTAAAAAAATCTCTGACATAATATAATAGGGTGTTATTTAATTTTCTGTATGGAGCATCGCATTTTCGCACAGACGTATCTCTTGTTCGTAACGGCGTATTTGCTGCTCGGTGATGATGATGGTTTTTTCCAATGTCAAAATGTCGTTGGAAAGGCGTGTGCGCTCGTCGCCGACGTCGGTTATCGCCCACAATTCGCGTTTGGCTTGCAGCGTGAACCGTTTTTGTGCCAACTGCATTTGCAGCGCGCACAAAGTTACAAATTTTTTTCGAGCCTCAGTGTTTTTGAAGTCGTTTTCCGACGAATAAATCGTTGTGTCGTTGACAATGAACTGCTTGCCCTGTGTCGCTTGGTGTGCGTCGCCCGACAAAATGATTTTTTGTGGCGCTTCGGCTGTTCGATAGGTGCGCAACAAGGCTGCATCACGCAACTCGTCGTCGGTTTTGTCGCGCAGAATCAGTCGCGTGGCATTTGGCACAAACCGATAGATGACCACGCTGTCGTCCGTGCGAAAACGATCGGTAGCAAACCAGCCGATGCCGTTCAATTCGTCGAATGCCATCATGTAATCGTTGCCGGTGGAGTTGAATGGCAGTCCCACATTTTGCGGTGGCAGATAACTGTCGGTATCGCTGTTGTAGCGCGAGGTGAAAATGTCGTAACCGCCAAGACCGTCGTGTCCTTCGGAACCGAAATAGATGGTGATACCGTCGGCTGCTACAAACGGAAAATCTTCGTTGTGCGCGGTGTTCAGCATCGGCGACAGCGGTTGTGGCTGTGTCCATTCGCCCATCAGTTTGTAGGTTTGGTAAAGGTCGGTTTGGCCGCCGTTGCGCAAGGTGAGGTAGCGGCGGTCTTGTCGTCCCGACTCGAACCCGACATAGTCGGTGTTGCTGGCGAAAAATGTACCCATTTCGCGCGGAATGGCTATTTTCGCAAAGAAGTTTGTTTTTGTTGTTATTGTGCTGTCTATCAGTGCAATGTCTTCTATGCGCCGCAGCATTTGCGCACCCAATGTGGCTTGACGTTGGCGCTCGGCAGCGTGCAAAGTTTCTTGCGGAGTTGGTTTCCCTTCGTCTATCCAATGGGTGTAGGCTTCGGCGGCTTCGGCAAAAAAGTAATGGTCGAAATAGAGGTCGCCCAAGTACAGATAGGCTTTGCTGTAGCCGTTTTCGGCAGCAGTTTGGTAGTATTCGATGGCTTCGTCGGTGGCGCCCATGGCGGCCAAACAGCGTGCCAAACGCACGTTCAATACGGCATCTTTGGGCTTCTTTTTCAGCAGTTGGCGATTGATGTCGGCGGCTTCGGCAAACCGGCCTTCGTCGAACAAGGCGAAAACATCTGCGGGCTTTTGTGCCGTGATGTTTAGGGCGAAGAGTAATGCTAATATGCTGATAATCAATCTCATTTTTTTATATTTCGATTTTTAATCCATCGGTGGCGGCAATGGTGTTGGGGAATATGGCGCGTGCTTCGTCGAGATAGGGCGCCGTGTCGCGATGGCGAGCAGAGTAGTGCCCGATGATCAATTTGCCCACTTGTGCTTGCTGTGCGATGGTGGCTGCTTGAGCCGCCGTGCTGTGTAGCGTGGCTTTGGCGCGGGGCGCATCGGCGGCCAAAAAGGTGGCCTCGTGGTACAGACAATCAATGCCGTGCAGGTAAGGTATGATTTTCTCGGTGTAGGCCGTGTCCGATATGTAGGCATAGCGGCGCGGCGGCGTCGGCGGCGTGGTCAGACGCGCATTTGGCACAATTTGCCCGTCGGGCGTTACAAAGTCGGCACCGGCTTTTATCTCTTTCAACTGACAAATCGGGATGTCGTAAGCCTCTATCATTTCGCGAATCAGATGGCGTTCACCGGCTTTCTCTTCGAACAAAAAACCGGTTGCCGGCACGCGGTGTTTCAGCGGCAGGGTGGTTACGGTCAGACTGCGGTCGTCGTAAATCACGGCCGATTTGTGCGGATTGAAGTCGTGAAAACGGACGGCAAACGGGAAATCGCTGCAAAAATAATCGATTTGCGGCTGTAGCAGTTTGGCCAAATCGGGTTGCGCGTGTATCTCGATATCGGCGGTACGCCCCAACATACCGAGCGTCGAAATCAAACCCATCAGCCCGAAACAGTGGTCGCCATGCAGGTGCGATATGAAGATGTGATTCAGGCGAGTTGCGCGTATACCGTTCTGTATCAGACGGTTCTGCGCGCCTTCACCACAATCGATCAAAAATTGCTTATTGCGCATTTCGAGCAGTTGTGCGGTCTGAAAACGTTGCGGCGTCGGCATGGCCGAGCCCGAACCGAGTATGGTGAGGTGCATCGATTCCACAAGCAAAGACTATTTGGCGCTACTTCTTTTGTACCAACACCCACGCGTCGCCAAATTGGTCGTGTATGGCGGCTATTTTCTGTTTGGCCGATGCGTAATCGTCGAACGACACCAGCAGCACGCGGTACATGCCTTGCTCGTTGATGACGATGACCGGCTTGTATTCCGGGCGCATGCGGGCTTGCAGCCGTTTGGCGTTGTCCTGATTTTTGAAACTGCCGATGACGACGTGGTAGTTTTTCAACTCGTTTTCCGACTCGCCTTCGACTACGCTGAACACTTCGGCGCGGGTAACTTCTTTCTCGGCCGGTGCGGGCGCCGCCGGTTGTGCTTCGACTACGGGTTCCGCCGCTTGTGGCGTTTGTGTCGGCTGCGGCTCGGCTACGACGGCCGGCTGCGGTTGCGGCACCTCTTTGGGTTTTTCGGTCAGCACCTCTTTGGCCGGCGCTTTACCTTCGGCCGGTATGTAGGCGCCGGGGGCATTTTGTACCTTGCAGGCCGATAACATGGCGGCTATGCAGCCGAATGTCAAGATAATTTTCGAAAGTTTCATAATGCGAATGTAAGTGTTAATTCCGACAGACAAAGATAGATAAAAAATAAATAACTTGCAAATTTACGAATATTTTCACTAACTTTGCACCAAAAATAATGACATGGTCGAAACAAACCCGCATGAACGGATTATTTTGGGGGTCGATCCGGGGACTAATGTGATGGGATACAGTGTGTTGCGCGTCGTCGGACGTAAGGCGGAGTGCATAACGCTCGGCATTGTGGATTTGCGCAAAATCAAAGATCCATACTTGTCGCTCAAACAGATTGCCGTCGAAATGACAGCGGTGATAGCCAAATATCTGCCCGACGAATTGGCCATCGAAGCGCCGTTTTTCGGGAAAAATGTGCAGTCGATGCTCAAACTCGGGCGCGCGCAAGGAGTGGCCATCGCGTGTGCCATTACACACGATATTCCCGTGACGGAATATGCGCCGCTGAAGATTAAAATGGCCATCACGGGCAATGGTGCGGCGGCCAAAGAACAGGTGGCGGCCATGTTGTGCCGCTTGTTGCAACTCGACCCGCAATCGCTGCCACCGCAACTCGATGCCACCGATGCACTCGGAGCGGCTTATTGTCATTTTTTGCAAACATGCACACCCGCGACCGAATCGAAAAAGTATCGCGGCTGGAAAGATTTTGTAGAGCGCAATCCGCAGAAAATCAAATAATTATAACCTTAAATAATTCAATATCATGAAAAAAGTATTCTTGTCTATTTTGGCGTTGCTGTGCGTCTCGACCGCTTTTGCCGGCGATGGCACAGCCGAAAATCCCTATTCGTGCGCCGAGGCCATTGCGCTGCAAAAAACTTCGGACTACAGCCCGACACTCGTTTGGGTGAAAGGCTTTATCGTCGGGATGCCCGTGCAGGGGAAAGGGGGTGTTGTTACCTTTACCACTGAAATTGGCAGTGCCAACTGTCAGCAGATAATGTTGGCCGACGATATTTATGGTACCAATGCCATGCCGGTGGAACTGACCATGGACGCGCGCACCGACCTGAACTTGTGCGAACACGCTTCGTACATCGGACAAAAAGTCAGACTGCGCACCGTGCCGCAAAGTTATTTCGCTGTGCCGGGCGCGAAAAATTCGAGTGAGTATGCATGGCTCGAACCCATCGCTGTAACCGGCGTTTCGTTGGATAAAATCGAAACGGAAATCTTTGTCAATCAGATGTTTACGATTGTTGCGACGGTCGAGCCTGCCGACGCCGACAATCGGCGCGTGGTATGGTCGTCCGACAATGCCGGCGTGGCTTCGGTCGATGCTGAAGGCAATGTTACGGCACTGACCAACGGCGAGGCCACTATCACCGTTACAACAGTGGACGGCGTCAAAACCGCCTCGTGCAAAGTTACCGTTACCACGGCTTCGGGCGAAGTGCTGATGGGCGATGTCATCACTGCCGACACGACGGGAGTAACCGTGGATTCATATACGATTTGGTCTGATAAAACTTGTTTGTCAGGAACCAAATATGCAGGGAAATCGGCTACGATTTATAATGCGATTAAAATCACAAGCCGCGCAAGTACAAGTGATAGTAAAAAGGAAACCGGCATTGTAAATACGTCTAATGTGGGGTATTTGCGACAGGTAGAAGTATTCTGGAATAGTAACAATGAAGATGGTAAGACAGTACAAGTTTTGGCATCTAATGAAGCAATAACTTCTGCAGCCGATTTGTATAAAAATATTATTGCGTTTGATACTTTGGGCGTGTTGCAGTATAAAACTAAAGATGTAAGCGCACAACTTGAAGTAACAAAAAATTACAAATACGTTGGTTTGCTGGCTGTTAGTTCGGGCGCTACCTATTTTGATAAAGTGGTATTTACATGGTCTATTAACAAAGCCTTCGACGATGTAGCCCTGACAAGTTTGTCGCTCGATACGGCGTCGCTCGAACTCGAAGAGGCTGCGACGTATCGTCTGAAAGTGGCTTATACTCCGGCCGATGCCACTTACAAAGCCGTAACGTGGACAAGTTCGAACACGGCAGTGGCAACGGTTGAAGCCGGCATGGTAACGGCCGTGGCACCCGGCGAAGCCGACATCACCGTTACGAGTGTGAATGACCCGACTTTGAATGCGAAGTGCCATGTCGTAGTAACCAAAAAAGATGTATTCGCAGGGCGCGATATTTATTATAAGGTTAAGAGCCTCAGTGAATTGCATACAAACGACACGGTGGTGCTTGTGTGCGAAAAATACAATCGCGTTTCGGGCGCATTTGAATTGTCGGATAAGGGCGTTGGGCGCATCGTTACGCCATCGACCGAAATCGTGCGCGAGGGCGACCGCATTGGCGCATGGGGTGCCGAAGAGGTGCATTTGGTGGCTGTCGAAGGCGGTAAATGGCAAATTCTTGTCAAACAATGGTTGGTGGACGAGTTGGGAATCGACTACAGCGAAGAGGTGGCTTTGCGTGCGGCCGAGGTGAAAAATCTGCAAATCAAAGGCGAAGGCACACAGACGTGGACTATCGACTTTTTCAACGACGGCGACAGCGTTGTTATCGCAAACAGCGACGCGGCGATGGGGCGCTTGCAGTTCAACGGTAGCAACAAAACTTTCTGCAACTACACATCGAACCAAACCGCGCTGCAAATCTACCGTATGGAAAACCAAACCATCAGCGACGACGACCCGATTGCCGACCCCGACAATCCCGATGTAGCTGTGCCGTCGATAGAATTGACAGGCGTTTCGTATGCGAATGGCATTATCTATAATGAACAGGGGTTGCCTCTTCGCATCTATAGCGTGGCCGGCTATTTGATGGCCGAAAGTTGTACAAATGTCGATATAAGTGCATTCGCTCAGGGCGTTTATATCGTGCGTGCGGCACAAGGTTTGCTTAAAATCGTAAAATAAACACAAAAAAATAGCGATATTTATTGTGCATGTTTGGGAAAAATAGTACCTTTGCATGCGAAAACTAGACTCAATTACCCTCCTCCGATCATTTTCGGGGGGGGGTAATTAGTTGATTATCAATAAAATAAGAAAATAATAAACAAAGGATAAAGAATAAATGACAAAGAATAGAGATTTTTTGAAACTTTGAAACTCTTAAACTTTGAAACATTAAACTTTTTAATAACTTAAAAAAATTACAATTATGAGAAAATTTACTCTCTTGATGGCCGCCTTGATGTGCGGCGCATGGTGCGCTACGGCGCAAAATAACGAGAACGGCCACGAATATGTTGACCTCGGACTGTCGAGTGGTGTGTGCTGGGCTACCTGCAACGTAGGTGCCACTTCGCCTGAAGAGTATGGCGACTATTTCGCTTGGGGCGAAACCGAAACAAAAGCGACTTATGATTGGAGTACCTATTTTGATACAACCGACGGAGGTAGTACTTTTACTGAATATACCGTCGGTGGCAAAACCGTGCTCGATCTCGATGACGATGCCGCTCGTGTTAATTTGGGCGGCGCATGGCGTATGCCTACAAGAGAGGAAATAAACGAGTTGCTAACAGCATGTACATGGACTTATACTACCACTTACAACGACAAAAACGTGAAAGGTTATGTGGTTACGAGCAAAACTAACGACAATAGCATTTTTCTGCCGGCGGCCGGTTATCAACAAACCCAAAGTAGTGTTTCGATGGGCGGTAGTATAGGGTACTATTGGACAAGTAATCTTTATACGGCATCCGAATCAAGAGCGTGGGTGTTGTGGTTGAATCAATCGAATAACAAACTTCAAGAAGACGTGTTCTATCGCTATACAGGTCGTTCTGTGCGTGCGGTGTGTGTGCCTGGAAGCGGCAGCACTACGGCGTTGCAGCCGGCCACAGCCGCAGTAAATGTTTACACCACAGCCGGCCGCATCGTGTGTGAGGGCGAGTTCCGCATCTACGACTTGCTCGGCCGCGACGTAACGCGCCTAAACGGCTCGTTGTGTGGTGTTTACGTTGTCAAGACTGCCGACACCGCCGTTAAAGTCGTGGTAAAATAATATCAGACATAGAGCATAGATTTTGGAACATAGACAGTAGGGACGCGCCATGGCACGTCCCTACTGTTTTTTATGTATGTTGGCTCATTCTTTGCCGAAAAAAGCGTGCCGCAAGTCATTCACGCGGTCGAGTTTTTCCCAAGTGAAAAGTTCTACTTCGATGTCGATTTCGTGTGGTGTGTTATACGGCGAACAGAAGTGTTTGGTTATCACTTCGTTGGTGCGCCCGAAATGTCCGTAGGCAGCCGTTTCGGAGTAGATGGGATTACGTAGTTTCAAGTCGCGTTCGATAGCGCCTGGACGCAGGTCGAACAATGTGGCGATTTTCGCTGCAATTTCGCCGTCGCTCAATTGTATGTGCGCTGTATTGTAGGTGTTTACATACACGTTGAGCGGTTGTGCCACACCAATGGCGTACGACACCTGTACCAGCACTTCGTCGGCTACGCCGGCAGCCACTAAGTTTTTGGCAATGTGGCGTGCTGCATAAGCGGCCGAACGGTCAACTTTCGAAGGGTCTTTGCCCGAGAATGCACCACCGCCGTGCGCACCTTTGCCACCATAAGTATCAACTATGATTTTGCGTCCTGTCAAGCCGGTGTCGCCGTGAGGCCCACCGATGACGAATTTGCCTGTCGGGTTGACCAACAGTTCGTAGGAGTCGTCGAGGTACTGACGGTATTCGGGGTGTTTGTCGAATACACGCGGAATCAAAATTGTTTGCACATCGAGACGAATTTTTTCCTGCATGGCTTTATCGGCTTCGGCTTGCGCTTCAAGCGATGTGTCGCGAGGGCGTACAAATTCGTCGTGTTGCGTCGATAACACAATGGTGTGAATACGTCGCGGACGATGGTCGTCGCCGTATTCCACCGTTACTTGGCTCTTGGCATCGGGGCGCAGATAAGGCATCAAGGTTGTGTTTTTGCGAATGTCGGCTAATTCTATCAGCAACTGATGTGCGAGGTCGAGTGTCAACGGCATATAGTTGGCTGTTTCGTTGGTGGCGTAGCCGAACATCATGCCTTGGTCGCCGGCGCCTTGTGCCAAGGGGTCGGTTTGTGTTACGCCGCGACTGATGTCTTCCGATTGTTCGTGTATGGCCGACAGCACGCCGCAACTCTCGGCGTCGAATTTGTATTCGCTTTTGGTGTAACCTATTTTGCGAATGGTGTCGCGCGCTACGCCCTGCAAGTCAATGTAAGCGCTCGACGATAC
The DNA here is from genome assembly GCA_051870755.1 of Paludibacteraceae bacterium. Classification (GTDB taxonomy): domain Bacteria; phylum Bacteroidota; class Bacteroidia; order Bacteroidales; family Paludibacteraceae; genus W0P28-013. The sequence continues at coordinate 81,520 of JBJECE010000028.1, forward strand.
TTCGCCACCAAGCACTACTTGTCCGGTGGTAACAAACGTTTCGCACGCAACGTGCGAGGCGGGATCGAATGCCAACAATTTGTCGAGAATGGCATCCGAAATTTGGTCAGCCACTTTGTCGGGATGACCTTCCGAAACGGATTCTGATGAAAATAAATAACCCATAACAACAGATTTTTAGAGGTTTTGGTTTCAAAAAATACAGTTTGTTTTGGGAGGATGTTCGCGTGTGCGGACGGAAAAAACGCGGAAGCGGAACTTCTTTAGCATTTTTTAGCGTGGTTGCAAGCGGTCAAATCTCTCCACAAATGTGGCTGCAAAGATAATGCTTTTTGACCATATATGCAACGTTGCGAGCAAAAAAAGATGATTTCTCGCAATACATTGGTTGTCAATTTGTTAAAAGTTGCCGACGATGGCGTTAATGGATTTCCAAGTGCGGTCGTCCATTTTTGCGCCGACGAATGTGATGACGTGTCCGGCACAGATGGTACCGATTTTGGCGCATTTATCAAGCGACAAACCGCGCGCGTAGCCGTACAAAAATCCAGCAGCATAAAGGTCGCCGGCGCCGGTGGTGTCGATGCAGTTCACTTTGGCGGCTGGTATGCGGAATACGGTGTCGCCCGATACGGCAAACGAACCGCGTTTGCCCACTTTTACAATAGCGATGGAGCAGAGTTGGGCAATCTCGTGCGCCGCTTCTTCGTCGTGTTTGCCGGTGAAAGCAAAGGCTTCGTCTTCGTTGGCAAATACAATATCGACATAGCGTTTGGCGTAGTCGCGCAGAAAATCCTTGTGCGCTTCCACCACGTTGTAACTTGCCAAATCGAGCGAAACTTGCATGCCGGCATTGTGTGCCAACTTGGCAGCCCGCAGCATCAGTTCGTGGCTTTCGACCATGTAGCCTTCGATGTGCAGCAGATTGAAGTCGCGCAACATGTCGGCGCTGAGGTCGGCGGCACGCAGGTCGCTGGCTGCGCCCAAATAGGTACACATGGTGCGCTCGCTGTCGGGCGAAATCAGCACATGGCAACGCCCCGACGGCAGTTGCGAACCGAGCAGATAGGTCAGTACACCATTTTCGAACGAATCGACTTTGAAAAAATCGCCAATCGAATCGCTGCCCACTTTGCCGATGAATCCGACATCGACGCCAAGCCGTGCCAAACCCGAAATGGTGTTCGATGCCGAACCGCCGGTGGCCACATGTTGGTCGAGCAGAATGGTGGCCTCTTGTATGGCGCGCATTTTGTCCTCGTCGATGAGCTGCATACTGCCTTTCGGCAATTCGAGCCGTTGCAAAAGGTCGTCGGATTTGAGGCGCATCAGTATGTCCACGAGGGCATTGCCCATACCGAGAATTTTTTTCATCGCCGTGTGTCTGTTTTGGTGTGTCGCGTGTGCTGTTTCTGAAAAAAAAATAAAGAAGCCGCTGCTCGTAAAAAGTGCGGCTTCCGCTGTGTTGCGCTCCATGGAGGACTTGAACCTACGACCCCCTGATTAACAGTCAGGTGCTCTAACCAACTGAGCTAATGAAGCATATCAAATATCGTTTCCGATTTTGCGTTGCAAAGATAGTGCTTTTTTTTGACCTGACCAAATAAAATCAACTTTTTTTTCAAAAAAATATGTTTCGCATCTATTTTGTTGATAACTAATCAGTTGATGGGCGGCAGAAAGGCGTCCTCGATGTGCTCGATGCGGTAAGTGTCGCCGACGGGAATGACGCTGACGATGTCGAAACGCACGTCGGCATCGATGTTGTGCTGCAAAATGTATTCGTGGGCAGCCGTTACGATGTGGCGTATCTTGGCGGGCGTAACGGCGTCTTTCGGGTGTTCGAAGTGCTCGGTTGAGCGCGATTTGACTTCGACCACAACCAGCCAGCCGTCTTTTTCGGCCACAATGTCGAGCTCGTCGTGCCCGAAACGCCAATTACAGTCGCGGATGGTGTAACCGCGGTCGCGCAGAAATTGCTGGGCTTGCAGTTCGCCCTCTTTGCCAAAATCGTTGTGTTGTGCCATGCGTTTGTCGGTATTTTGTCTGCAAAATTACACAATATTTATATAAAACGGCACCGATTGTTTGTTTTTTCAACAAAAAATCGTACATTTGCAAATTAAATTAGTTTGTAGTGTGAAAAACAAGAATAAACCGACCGGCAATCGACCGGTGTTGAAACGTACACATCGTGTGGCGTTTATGCTGAACGACGAGGAACGCAAATATTTGGAGGCTTATGTCAGCCGCTACAAAGTGGATAATGTGTCGAAATTTTTGCGCGATGCCGTGATGCGCACGGTGTTGCATCAACTCGACGAAGACCGGCCGACGTTGTTCGACTAAAATATGGGAGGAGTTTGAAAATGAATGTTATCTTGTTGATAATCGGAGCGTTAATGATTTTTATCGTCGGTTTTGTGTTGGCTTGGGTGATACAGCAAAGTAAACACACGGCGCTGACAACGCAACTGACAACGCTGCAAACCGACAAGGATAATTTGGCGTCTGCGTTGGACAAAGTGCGTAACGAATTGGCCGACAAAACGGTGGAACAAGCCACAACGGCCACCAAAATGGAAGGCCTGCAAGAACAGTTGAAGGCGCAAAAACAGGAGATGGCCGACCTGCAACAGCGCTTGACGACCGAATTTGAAAACATGGCCAACCGCATACTGAAAGAGCGCGCTGCCGAACTGTCGGAAACAAGCAAAAAAGACCTCGGCGCCATATTGAATCCGCTGAAAGAGAATATCGCCGAGTTCAAACAGCAAGTGCGCGAGGCCTATTCCATCGAAATGCGCGACAAAGCCGGTCTGCGCGAACAGTTGAAACTGCTGGCCGAACAAAATACGCGCATCAGTAACGAGGCCAACAACCTGACGAAAGCCCTGAAAGGCGATGTGAAACAGCAAGGTAATTGGGGCGAAATCATTTTGGAACGCGTGCTCGAAATGTCGGGATTGCACAAAGGGCGCGAGTACGAACGCGAAGCCGTTACAAAAGATGACAATAATGCCAATCTGCGGCCGGATGTGATTGTTCATTTGCCTGATAATAAGCATGTTATAATTGATTCGAAAGTGTCGCTTGTGGCCTACGATCGCTTGGTGAATGCGCAGGATAAAGCCGCTTACGAGACGGCTCTCAAAGAGCATGTGGCATCGTTGAAGAAGCATGTGGCGGAATTGGCTGCGAAGAATTATCCGAATCTGCCGGGACTGAATGCGCCCGATTTTGTGCTGATGTTTGTGCCGATAGAGGCGATGTTTGCGGTGGCTGTCGAGGCCGATCAGAATCTCTTTGCGTATGCGTGGGAGAAAAAAATCGTCATTGTCAGCCCGACAACATTGTTGGCTACGTTGCGCACCATGGCCAGCATTTGGCAGCAAGAAAATCAGACCAAAAATGCGCTCGAAATAGCACGGCTCGGTGGCGTGTTGTACGATAAATTGGTCGGATTTATCGACGATTTTCAGAAAATAAAACGCAGTTTGGATGCCGCCGACAAAGCCTACAACGATGCTCTCGGCAAAATGAGCGCCGGCAAAGGCAATATGCTGAATACGGCGGAACGCATCAAAGAACTTGGCGCCAAGGCCGGTAAAACGATACCGCAAAATTTATTGCAAGACGCAGAAGAATGAAACGTATAACGCTGATAATTAGTTTGTTGTTGATTGTTGTGGTCGGTACAAAGGCGCAGCCCGCGCGTGTGCCTGCCGTGCGCGAACCCATCGAAGTGGTGCAGCCCGACAGCACCACACTGACGGTGATGTTGCACGGCGACGAGTGGGCGCATTGGCGTACTACAACCGACGGATTCGTCATCGACCAAAACGACAAGGGATTCTATTGCTATGTCGTAACTGATGCGCGCGGCGAACAGCGCGTAGGGTGCCGTGTGGCGCACGATCCTGCGCGACGGTCGAAATGCGAACAAAAATATTTGTCCAAAAAAGGCATAAAACGTTAAATTATGAACCTGAGGAAAAAACTATTTGCGCTTGTGTGGTGTGGCCTCCTGTCGGTGTGTGGAGCGCTGTGGGCAGTACCGGCTATGCGCAATGTGGTGTCGGTGCGGCAATCGGACGGCTCTACGTTGCAGGTGCGCTTGCATGGCGATGAATATTTTCATTATGTAACGACGACCGACGGCTGTTTGGTGCAAAAAAATGCGGCCGGCATCTACGAATATGCCTTGATCGATGCTTTGGCTGACACGGCGCGCTTGTCGGGCATCGAAGCACACGCACCCGAGCGGCGCACGACGGACGAATGTCGTTTTCTGACTACGATTGACCCGCACGCCGTAACAGCGTATGTAGCCCGACAGCATCGGCAAGCGCGTGCGCAAATGGCAGTCCGCCGGCGGAATGCAAACAAATCGGTGGGGCATGTGCAAAATGTGCCGAAAGGTCTGGTCATCCTTGTCGATTTGGCCGACCGTACACATACCAAAGGTGCATCGGCACAAACCTATTTTTCGGAGATGATGAACAAAGAGGGCTTTGAGGCCGATGGTGCAACCGGTTCGGTGCGCGACTATTTTGCAGCCTCGTCGCACAATGCTTATAAGCCGCAATTTGAGGTTGTCGGCCCATTCAAAGTGAGCCGCAAAACGGCCGAATATGCCGGCAAACGCGGTTGGGATTATGCCTATAAAATGGTGAACGAAGCCTGTTCGCTGGCCTACGCAAGCGGCGTGTCGTTTGCCGATTACGACCTCGATGGCGACAAAGTGGTGGATTATGTCTATGTGATTTATGCCGGTTACAGCGCTGCGCAACATGCCTCAAATGCCATTTGGCCGCATTCGGCAACATTGTCGATGTTTGATGTGCCGCGGAATGAGAGAACTTACGGCGGGTACACCATCAATTTGTATGCGTGCGGTTCGGAACTCGACGGCACAACCGGACACACTATGGCCGGCATCGGCACTTTTTGTCATGAATTTGGGCATGTGATAGGAATGCCGGACTATTACGATACGGAAGACAGCGACAACGACGAAACCATCGGTCGGTGGAATATTATGGATTACGGGTGCTACAACAACGATGGACGCACACCGCCGCTCTATTCGGCTTACGATCGTTTCTACATGGGTTGGATGACGCCTGAAATTATGAACGCCCACGAAGATGTAACATTGGCATCGTTGGCGGCATCGAATACGGCACGCGTGGTAACGGCCAATGGTGCCATGCCCACTGCTACCACAACGACGAATATGTGGTTTTTTGAAAATCGACAACAGCAAGGTTGGGATGCCTATTTGCCCGGACACGGCCTGCTGGTTACGAAAGTGAAATATAATGCGAAAGCATGGCAACAGAATACCGTCAATACCGAAGACGCCATGCATGTCGATATACAGGAAGCCGCCGGCAAAAAATCGTTTTTCGGCAACGATAGCGACCCTTTCCCCGGTACCAAGAATGTTACCGCGTATCTGCCTGTCGGCGAGTACGATTTGACTGATATTCAGGAACATGACGGCGCAGTGTCGTTCAAATTTATGGGTGGTGCCGATTGCCCGTATCGCCATTCGTGCTACACCGATCATTGTCAAATAGTGTACGAAACGACATGTACGCAGGCAGGTGAACGCTACGTTGTCAAGTTGGCGCCCGACTTCGGCTACGAACTATTGCCCGACGACGACCATTTCACTATAATGATGGGTGACGACTATTTGACCCTCGGCACGGATTGTTCGTTTGCCGATAGCCTGCTCACAGTGCCGAACGTAACGGGCAGGGTAGCGGTGTATGCGGTGGCGACGCTCCGACCTGCGATCGACAAAGTGGCGCTGCGTTACGACTTTATCGAAGGCGTGGTGCCGCAAAATGGAGTGATGGAAAATCGCGATATTGCTACAAATGAACCATTTGTCGAAACGTGGACGGCGGCCTCGTGCTACGAAACACTCGCCAAGGGCAATGTGCTGGTCGAGATAAAAGTGGGCGATAAGGAAATAAAATACGCTCATGCCGTGGACGATGGCCGATTAACCATCGCGCTACAGCCGCAGCAACTCATTGGCGATGTGTCGATTAGGATTTTGGCAACGGCACAACCCGCCGTCTATTTTGATGGCGAACATTGTACGTTGAACGGCGCCGAATGTGTCGGTCGCGGGCATACCTATTCCGCTGACCTTGTGGTGGAAACCGGCTATTACCTGCCGCCCGACAATTTAATGATCACTATGGATGATGACGATTTGGAAGCCGGCGAGGATTTCTCGTTTCACAACGGTCGGCTTGTTATTCCCGATGTCGATGGCGACCTTGAAATTGTGGCTGTCGCTACGTCGGTGCCGTCGGCAGTGGTCGATGTGGCGGTGTCGCAGCCGTCGGCCATGGTGTGTGGCGATGTGTTGTATCTCGACAATCTGCCCGCAGAGGCACAAATCGTGTTGTACGACGCTGTCGGGCGTGTGTTGCTGACTAAGCGTGCGGCCGCGTCTGCCATGTCGTGTGCATTGCCGGCCGCCGGCATCTATTTGCTGAAAATACACTGCGGCAGCGAGGTACAAGTGTTGAAAATTATAAGATGAGAAAACTATGAATGAGGTGTTAGAAAGGTGTTATCGTCAAGCCGTTTGCGAATTGAGCGAGGCTTATGCGCCGGCCGATTGGCGCCGACTGCGTAATGCCGTAGTGGCGGCTGTGCAATCGGGAACCCTGTCGGACGAACGTCTGCAACAGACGTTGGGAACCGCTGTGTTGGCGCATCGCGAGATTGCGCTCGGACATCATGGCATCAGTGCCATTGTGTTGTACGCTCTGTTGGTCGATGGCGCTATCACGCTCGAACAAATCGAGGCCGACTATGGCGAATCGACCACCGTGATTGTGCGTGGGCTGCAAAAAGCCTATGGCTTGTACGAACGAAACGTGGCGGTCGATACTGAAAATTTTCGTAAATTGTTGATTTCCTTTGCCGAAGATGTGCGCGTCATCATGATTATGATTGTGGAGCGTTTGGCTACAATGCGCACGTTGGACAAATATCCGCCCGACGCGCAACAAAAAATTGCGCGCGAAGTGTCGTATCTCTATGCGCCGCTGGCACACCGCATGGGTTTGTATGCCATCAAAACCGAGTTGGAAGATTTGTCGCTCAAATATACATCGTACGACATCTACAAGGAGATAGCCCACAAACTGAACGAAACCAAACGCTCGCGCGACGCGTACATCACACAATTTATAGAACCGGTCAAAAAAGCGCTTGAGGCACAAGGGCTTACATTCTCCATCAAAGGACGCACAAAATCGATACATTCCATCTGGAACAAAATGCGCAAACAGCAAGTGCCGTTCGAAAAAGTGTACGATTTGTTTGCCATCCGTGTCATTATCGATTGTCCCGAAGAACAGGAAAAAGCGGCTTGTTGGCAAGCCTTTTCGGTGGTTACAAACATGTATTCGTACAACATCAATCGTTTGCGCGACTGGATTTCGGCACCCAAACCAAACGGCTACGAGAGTTTGCACGTTACCGTGATGGGACCGCAGGGCAAATGGGTTGAGGTGCAAATACGCACCAAGCGCATGGACGAAGTGGCTGAAAAAGGCGTGGCCGCGCATTGGAAATACAAAGGCATCAAAAGCGACTCGTCGAAAATGGACGAATGGCTGAAAAACCTGCGCGAAATTCTCGAAAGTTCGGCCGATGCCACCGACAGCGAAGTCATCAACGAGTTCAAGATGCAACTCTACGACGACGATGTGTTTGTGTTCACGCCCAAAGGCGATTTGCACAATCTGCCCAAAGGCGCAACGGTGCTCGACTTTGCCTTCTCGATTCATACCTCTATCGGAGCGCATTGCATGGGCGCGGTGGTCAACGATAAACACGTTTCGTTCAAATATGTGTTGCAAAACGGCGACCAAATTTCGGTGCTGACGTCGCCTAACCAAACGCCCAAAAACGATTGGATTAACTATGTGGTTACCACGCGCGCACGCACCAAAATTCGACAAAGTATCAAGGACATAGAGCACAAAGAGGCCGAAGACGGACGCGAAATCTTGTGGCGGCGCCTGAAAAATTGGAAAATAGAAGTAACCGATGGCGAAGTAACCCGCCTGTCGAAAAAAATGGGCTACAAAACACTTACCGATTTTTATGTGGCCATTCACAACGGCAAAATCAACGTGCTGACACTGCGCGACAAGCTCACCGAACCCGACGAAACACCCGAAACAGCACAACATTCGGCCGGCACGTTCACTGCCGAAACCGAACTGCAACGCATCTCGTCGCAAGGCGATGCGCTCGTCATCGACCGCAACCTGAAAAACGTCGATTACACGTTGGCTAAATGTTGTAACCCGATTTATGGCGACGATATTTTCGGATTTGTTACTATCAATAACGGCATCAAAATCCACCGCAAAAATTGCCCGAATGCACCGCAAATGATCGAAAAATTCGGCTACCGCATCGTCAATGCACGGTGGAGCGGACAGCAAAATGCCGGTGGCGAATATCCCATCACATTGCGCATCATCGGGCACGACGACATCGGTATCGTAACAAACATCACCTCCGTCATCACCAAAGAAAATAATGTGAATATGCGCTCTATATCAGTCGATTCGCACGACGGATTGTTCGAAGGAAACATCACCGTGATGGTCAAAGAAGTCGGACAATTGGAACAACTGATGCGAAAAATACGAGCCATCAAAGGCGTAAAACAAGTGTTGCGTAGTTAATCACAGCCCAACAAAATGAATTGCGAAATCATCAACATCGGCGACGAACTGCTCATCGGGCAGGTCGTCAATACCAATGCGGCGTGGATGGCTGCCGAATTGGAGAAACATAATGTGCATGTGTCGCACATCGTAACCATTGCCGACGACCTCGACGACATCAAACTATCGCTCGATACCGCCTGCCAACGCGCGCAAGTGGTCATCATCACCGGTGGACTCGGCCCTACAAAAGACGACATCACCAAAACCGCACTCTGCGATTATTTTGGTGCAAAACTCGTGTTGCATCAGCCATCGCTCGACAATGTGGCCGATTTTTTTGCCAAGCGCGGATTGCCGCTCTCCGACGTCAATCGTATGCAAGGCATGGTGCCCGACTGCTGCGAAGCACTGCTGAATAAAGTCGGAACAGCGCCCGGCATGTGGTTCGAACGCGCCGACCGGATTGTCGTGTCGTTACCCGGCGTGCCGTTCGAAATGCAATGGCTCATGACGACCTATGTGTTGCCAAAATTGCAACAACGCATGGGACACGAAGCCATCTTGCACAAAACCATTCTGACCTGCGGCATCGGCGAATCGTTTTTGGCCGAAAAAATTGCTGCTTGGGAAGATGCTTTGCCCGACAATTTGCGTCTGGCCTACCTGCCCGATGCCGGCAAAGTACGTTTGCGTCTGTCGGCACACGGCAATAGCCGCGACGAACTGCAACAACAGATAGAAAACGAACTATGCAAATTGATTCCGCAAATTTCGGAATATATTTATGGCTACGACGACGACACTTTTGCTTCGGTTGTCGGGCAAATGCTGCTGCAACATCACCAAACGGTGGCCACCGCCGAAAGTTGCACCGGCGGCACGCTTGCACATCGCATAACGGAAGTGGCGGGCGCATCACAATACTACAAAGGCGGTGTTGTAAGTTATTCTAACGAGTTGAAAATAAATTTGTTGGGTGTTAGTAGCGAAACGTTGCAAACCTATGGCGCGGTGAGCGAACAAACGGCTTGCGAAATGGCGCAAGGCTGCCGCGAACGCCTGCAAACGGACTATGCCGTAGCCACCACGGGCATTGCCGGACCAACCGGCGGCACCGACGAAAAACCGCTTGGCACCGTATGGATTGCCGTGGCCGATGCCAACGGCGTGTCGGCACAACGCTATGTGTTTCGCACAACGCGCGCGCAACATCAGGAGCGCACCACCAATCAGGCGCTTTTCGATTTGTGGCAACGACTGAAACACAACGAGAAATAATAACAAAAACGGCGAGCAACAAGGCTCGCCGTTTTTGTTTCTGTCGTTCGGTAGCGTTAGTCGTCAATGCGTTTGAAATTGCCGTCTTTGTCGAATACAACATCGACACCCGTATTCAATTCCACGTCGTAACTCCGCGTGTTGCGCTCAATTTCGACAATGTATTGCCCATTGAATCGCGTGGCGACGTAATTGGCAATGCCGGCCGGCACAATCGCTGTCGGTACCGAGTCGCGCTGGCAATCGACTTTGATCCACTCGCCGTTTTTGTCAAAATCCACTTCGTACAGATTGACAAAATTGACATCGTAGGTAAATGACAAATCGTCGTAATCCTTGACAACCAGCGCAATGTCCAAATCGCCAAAATGCCGCTGGATAAATTGTTGCGAGATGGTTGGTAACTCGTCGAAAGTGATGGGCGTGTCGTTTTTTTCGCACGCACTCAGGCTTGTGGCCAGCAACAACGCTATGGCCAAATACAATTTTTTGCTTTTCATAGTTTGGATAATTTAATGGTGAATAAAATAAATTGTTATTATTTGTGAATAAGCAAAAAATATGCCAAATGTGCCAATTTTTTGGCCGAAAAAAATATTTTATCGCAAATTGTTGATTATTAGATTGTTGTGAAGTTTTTGTTGCGTTCTGAATGAAAAAAATCGTTTTTTATGCCTGCAATATGGCAATTTTGAAGTATCTTTGTAAAATGTATTGCAAAATAGTTTTTGGTATGAAGAGCAATGTAATCAACTTGATAAAACAGATGTGCCTGATGGGCGTCTGTGTGCTGTGTGTGGCCTGCAATGGCGACACTCTTTTGCCTAACGCAAGTGGCGCTGCCAACGAGGTGTTGGTGGTGATGGACGATGCCGATTGGCGCACCGATGGCGGTCGGGCCTTGTTCGATGTGCTGACGACCGATGTGCCGGCGCTGCCGCAAGCCGAACCGATGTTCGACATATCGCGTGTGCCGCATAGCCAATTCGACCAATTGTTGCGCCCGACGCGCAATATAGTGATGGTGTATATCGATTCCACCAAATATACCAAAGCGACGCTCCGCCTGACGCGCAATAAGTGGTCGCGCACGCAGGCTGTGGCTGTCATCACCACCGACAATGCCGAACACTTGGAGCAACTGTTGCAGCGCCGTCAACGCATGTTGATCGATTTCTTTGTCGATGCCGAACGCGAACGTCAAATCGATTATTTGAAACACAATATCAATACCACGGCGTTGCAAAAAGCGTACGACAAATTCAATGTCAAAATAGCAGTGCCATCGAGTCTGAACAAATATAACGAAAGCGACGACTTTCTGTGGATATCGAATGGCAGCGGCACGGCGCGACAAGACATTGTGATTTATAGTTATCCGTACACCGACCAACGGCAACTGACGCGCGAAGCGCTGATTGCAAAACGCGATTCGATACTCTGCCAACACATTCCGGGCGCTTTCGAAGGGTCGTGCATGGGCACGGCTGTGGCCTACGAACCGCCGACGCTCGAGGCTATTTGGGTCGATAGCGCCTATTGCGCCCAAATGCGCGGTTTGTGGGAGATGAAAAACGGCGAAACCATGGGCGGCCCATTCATCAGCCATACGCGTTTGGACGAGTTGCATAATCGGCTGATTACCATCGAGGGATTTGTGTTCGCACCCGGGCGCGACAAACGGAATCTGCTGCGGCAGGTCGAGGCGATGGTCTATTCGGTGCAGATGCCGCAAGATGCCATGGCTGTAACGGTGGTGGCGCCACGTCCGTAATTCGTTAAACGACAAAAAAATATCAAATCAATATGGAAAAATTACTGAAAATAGGCATAACTCATGGCGATATTAACGGCATAGGTTACGAAGTGATACTGAAAACCTTGGCCGACCAACGGGTGTTGGATCTGTGTACGCCGATTATTTATGGCTCGTCGAAAGCCGTCGGCTATTATAAAAAGGTGTTGGAGTTGGAACATCTGACGGTGAGTGTGGTAAAGTCGGGCAACGATGCCGTAGCGCATCGCATCAATGTGGTGAACTGCTGTTCCGACGAGTTGAAAATCGAAATGGGACAAGCCACACCCGACAGCGGCTTGAATGCTTTCTTTGCGTTGGATATGGCGACGCTCGATTTGCAAAACGGCGTGATAGATGCCATGGTGACGGCGCCAATCAATAAGAGCGTGATGCCGCAGGAACGGTTCCCGTATTCCGGTCATACCGAGTATTTAGAAGCCAAAGCCAATCAGAAAGGCTTGATGTTGTTGGTGCACGATGCACTGCGTGTGGCGCTGGTTACCAACCATTTGGCACTGAAAGATGTAGCGGTCAACATTACCGAAGAACGCATTTTGACCAAGTTGTATATTTTGCAAAAATCGTTGCAGACTGATTTTGGCATCACTGCGCCACGCATCGCCGTGTTGGCGTTGAACCCGCACGCCGGCGACAATGGTCTGTTCGGTCGCGAGGAGGCCGAAATTATTACGCCGGCCATCCAAAAAGCCAACGAACGCGGCATTTTGTGTTTTGGCCCGTTTGCTGCCGATGGTTTTTGGGGTTCGCCGAGTGCGAAGAAATTTGATGCCGTGTTGGCCATGTATCACGATCAGGGATTGGTGCCATTCAAGGCGCTGTATATGGGCGAAGGTGTCAATTTCACGGCCGGTTTGCCATTTGTGCGCACTTCGCCCGACCATGGCACCGCGTATGAGTTGGTCGGCAAAAATAAAGCCGACGAATCGTCATTGCGGCAGGCTTTGTATATGGCGGTCGATGTTGTCAGACGGCGGGTGCAGGAGGCCGAATTTGCGGCGAATCCGCTGGAGATTGACGAAAAAATGTTTGTAACGAAGAAAAAAAATCGCGAAAACGTATGATTATTCAAAAAAAAGTTGTACTTTTGCAGCGTCGAAACAAAGATAATTTGATACAGGCATGATACAGACGACAAATTTTTGGTGGTGGCAACCGTTCTTGTAAAAGGAGGGTCGCACATCGTATTTGTCGTTGCATAAATCAAAAGCAGAAAAGAAACAAAAGTCGTAGGAACCCTCCTGCGACTTTTTAATTTTTGGTAGAAATTCAATTTATTTATTAACCTAAAACATACAAACAATCATGAAAGTAACAAAAAAAATTGTATTGTCGGAGCATGATATGCCGACTCAGTGGTACAACATTGTGGCCGATATGCCGACGAAACCGCTGCCTATGTTGCATCCGGCCACCAAACAGCCGATTAAACCCGAAGAGATGGAAGGCCTGTTTGCAAAAGCATTGGTCGAGCAGGAGTTTTCGCAGGAACGTTATATTGATATTCCCGACGAGGTGCGCGATTTGTATCGCATCTATCGTCCGACGCCGTTGGTGCGTGCGTCGGGTTTGGAAAAAGCGCTCGATACGCCGGCGAAAATTTATTTCAAGAACGAGAGCGTCAGCCCGGTAGGGTCGCACAAACTCAATTCGGCCATCCCGCAGGCCTATTTTAACAAAATTCAGGGCATCAAACACATGACCACCGAAACGGGTGCCGGTCAGTGGGGCTCGGCATTGAGCATCGCGTGCAAACATTTTGGGCTCGATTTGAAAGTTTATATGGTGAAAATCAGTTACAATCAGAAACCATATCGCAAGTCGGTGATGCAAACCTACGGTGCGCAAGTCATCGCATCGCCGAGCGATACCACCGAAGTGGGGCGTCGCATGCTGGCCGAATTTCCTGGCACGGCCGGCAGTTTGGGCATGGCGATATCCGAAGCGGTAGAGGTGGCCATGACACAACCCGATACGCGTTACGGACTTGGCAGCGTGCTGAATCATGTCATTCTCCATCAGACGATTATCGGTGAGGAGGCCAAAAAACAGATGGAGATAGCCGGTGACTATCCCGATGTGGTGATAGGCTGTTTCGGCGGCGGCTCGAACTTCTGCGGCATTTCGTTCCCATTCTTGCGCGACAATCTTGTCGAAGGCAAACAGACGCGTTTCATTGCTGCCGAGCCGGCCTCGTGTCCGAAATTGACGCGCGGCAAGTTCGAATACGATTTTGGCGATGCCGAAGGCTTTACGCCGCTGCTGCCCATGTTCACGTTGGGACACGATTTCGAACCGGCTTCGATTCATGCAGGCGGATTGCGTTATCATGGCGCCGGCACCATCGTCAGTCAGTTGCTGAAGGATAAGTTGATAGAGGCGACGGATGTGAGCCAACTCGATTCGTTCAAAGCGGGTGTACTCTTTGCACAATCCGAAGGCATTATTCCGGCACCCGAATCGACGCACGCCATTGCTGCTGCGGTGCGCGAGGCGTTGCAGGCCAAAGAAGAAGGACGGGACAAAGTCATTTTGTTCAACCTGTCGGGGCATGGCTTGATTGACATGGCGGCGTATGACCGCTATTTTGCCGGCGAATTGCAAAATTACGTTGTCAGCGACGAGGAAATCGCGCGAAATGTTGCCAAATTGGAGAAATTGGCGTGAGTTTTTTTGTGTATCACATAGGCAGGCGTCGGGAAACCGGCGCTTGTCGTGTTTTTTGTGTCGGCTGATCATTTACGGCGAAAAAAATAGCGCTCTTAACGTTAAAGTTTTTGACCCTTTCAAACTTTTTTTGTACCTTTGTCGGCGATGAATAGCGATGCGGTGGCATATATCATTCGTTTTTTGCTCCATGGCAATGACGAATTGGCGATGCGTGTGGGTTATACGTCCGACGCAACGCAGTTTGACCGTTACTCAGTGGCGATTGTCCCGTCGCGTTTTTGGGATGCGGATGTGTTTGGTACGCTGCGTGCCGAGCCTGCGTTGCCATTGTCTGACATCGATGGCGTGCCATTGCTTTTTGGTGTGCCGCATGTGGAACAGTACGGAGCGACGTTGGTCGTTTACGCCGATATTGTGGCGAGTGCTTTTTTTCTGCTGTCGCGCTACGAAGAGTGGCTCCATCCGCATGATGCGCGCGATGTGCATGGTCGTTTTGTCGGGCGAAAATCTTTGCCTGTGCGTGCAGGGTTTCTGCATCGCCCGATAGTCGATGAGTATGGCGCGCTGCTGCGCCGGTGGCTCCGCGATGCCGGCTGTGTAGTGCGCGAGCCAGAAACCGGATTTTCGGAAATCTATCTCACTCACGACGTCGATGCCATTGCCTATTATCGCCACTTGCGCGGGTTTTTAGGCGGCGTCAAGCGGGCAATGTTTGGACGCGCAACCTCCTTGCACGATGTATTGCGCGCCTCGAAGGCCTTAAGCAATGACGCGGCATATACGTTCCCGTGGCTGCTGGAGCAGGATGCAAGCGTGCCGCAGGCGCACAAACTCTATTTTATCAAAGCCGCTGTCAAATTGGATCGGTTTGATTATCCGCAATACCGTTTGCGTGGTGGCGATGCGCAGCAACTCTTTGATTTGTTGCGGAATAATGGTTGCGAATTTGGTTTGCATGCCAGCTATTTTTCGGGCGCGCAGCCGGCTGTCATTCCCGACGAGCAGCAGAAATTGCAGGCTGTGTTACAGCAACCGATAACAGCCAATCGTTGGCATTACTTGCGCACGTTGCAACCGGCCGATTTTCGGGCATTGCTGCAAGCCGGCATTACCGACGATTTTACGATGGGTTATGCCGATGTGGCCGGATTTCGGCTTGGCACTTGTCGTGCTGTGCATTGGATTGATGCACAAACCGGCGCAGTAACGCCGTTGGTGTTGCATCCGCTCACTGTGATGGATTGTACTTTGAGCAACGCCAATTACATGCATTTATCGGAGGACGAAGCCGCACACTATGTTCGTTCGCTGTTGGCTACAATCCGCCGTCATCATGGCGAAGCAGTACTGCTGTGGCATAATACGAGTTTGGACATGCAAACATATCATCGACAGCTGTATCGCACTGTACTTGAGTACTTTGTGTCATGAAACGCATTCTTGTCATATCCGATGCTCTAACGGCGCCTTTGTATGGCGCGCGTGTCCGTTTTTTGTGTCAGCATTTGACACAAACAGGTTGGTGTGTGCGCTTGTGTACGGAATATGTCCACAATTTACCATTTGAACACGCTTATCCGATTGATGAAGTCAAACTATATCGGTACAATGGCGTTTGTGGACGAGTGGAGTGGTTGTGCAAGTCGTTGTTCAGTTTGTTGTTTGATTACAAAAATCGTCGTTTTGCCGCGCGCTTGATGCAATTATACGCCAATGACGAATTTGATATAATTTGTTGCAGCGCATTTCATACTTTTCCACTGCGGGCAGCCCACCAATTTGCCACCAAACGTTGCATTCCGTTACACATTGACATACGTGATGTCGCCGAGCAAATGAGCGGCCATCAATATAACGATCATCAGAACCGTTGGTTACTGCCTTTTTTAGGTTGGTTTCGGCGTGTGAACATTCGGCGGCGCAATGCGGTTTTGCGGCAGGCTCAATCGGTCAGTAGCGTTTCGCCATGGCATGTGGAATTTTTACGCAGCTTTGCGGCTAATGTGTCGCTGATTTACAATGGTTTTGATGCGGCGGCGTTTATACCGAAAGATGTTGTGTCGCCTTGTTTTACGCTGATTTATGCCGGTAAAGTGTATGGCGAGGCTATGCAAAATCCGCACTTGTTGTTCGAGACGTTGCGGCAGATTGTCGATGATCAAAGTGTCGATTTGCAGCATTTTGCGGTAGAGTGGTACACCGATAGAAACGGGCAGAAACGGATGGAAACCTTAGCGCAACATTATGGTGTTGAGCGTATTATGCGTTATCATGATTATGTTGATTATAGGCAGGTGCCGGCCTTGTTGCATACAGCATCTGTTGTTCTGGTACTCTCGAATAAAGAGCGTGCCGAAGGTCCGCACGGCGTGATGACGACGAAATTTTTCGAAGCGTTGGGCGTGGAAAAGCCCGTTTTGTGTGTGCGTAGCGACGAAGCGTGCTTGGCGGAGGTCATTCGCCAAACAAATGCCGGTTTGGCGGCAACGACCACGGAAGAAGTGGAGCAGTTCATCTTAGAGAAATACCATGAATGGCAAGAGAAAGGTTTTACCCGCCAACCGGTGAAGAATAAAGAACAATTTACCCGCCAGCACGAAACACAGCAATTTGAAGAACTCTTTTTGCAATGCCTACAATAAGTGTCATAGTGCCCGTTTATAATACCGCCGATTATCTGTCGAGGTGTGTAGAATCGATTGTAAATCAGATACATGACGATTTGCAAATTATACTCATTGACGATGGCTCTACGGACGAGAGCGGCGCAATGGCAGATGAATGGCAGGCAAAGGACTCGCGTATTGAGGTGTATCACCAACCGAACCAAGGACAATCTGCGGCGCGCAATGTCGGATTGCAGCATGCAAAAGGGGAATATATTGCCTTTGTGGATTCCGATGACTACATTGATAGCAACTATTTCTCCACTATGCTCCAAACGGCAGATGTTACAATAGATTGTGTGCAAACAGGTTACCGCCGTGTAAAGCAAAACGGAGAGATTATCAAAACGTACAGACCAAAGCATTTTTACCAATATACTTCGCCTTGGGGTAAAATGTACCGAAAAACATTCATCGATCGGTACCATCTGCGTTTCCCTGAAGGTATGATTTATGAAGATGTACTTTTTGCGATTGACTTATGGACTGCACATCCGGTGTATATGATGTGGGATTATTGCGGTTACAATTATACGGCTAATCCTTCCTCTACAACCGCCGTTCGTAATGTTAACGCGGAAAAGGTACTTTTTCGCGCATTGCATGCAAAATTTCGGACAGCGAAGAGTGTCTGTGCAAAAATGCTGATTTTGTACACCATATTGCGCTTGAAAGCCCATTTTTTGCTGAAATAAATGTCATTATTTCGTTGATGGCGCGATTATTTCCCGATATTTGACCGACATAGATTTTTGTTATACTGACAAAATGTCAGTCATTTCCTTTTGGCACGGAATGTGCAATGTGATAGGCAGAAAAATCAATTTCTAACAAATAAAATCTTAACACTATGAACATCAAACCATTGGCAGACCGCGTGCTGATTCAGCCCGCTGCTGCAGAAGAAAAAACCATCGGTGGCATCATCATCCCCGATTCGGCAAAAGAAAAACCCCTGAAGGGCAAAGTGTTGGCCGTTGGCACCGGCACCAAAGACGAACAAATGGTGCTGAAAGCCGGCGACGAAGTGTTGTACGGCAAATACGCCGGCACCGAACTCGAACTCGATGGCGAAAAATACCTCATCATGCGCCAATCCGACGTTCTCGCAATCATCTAAAGTCAATGAGAAGTTAGAAATGAGTAGTGAGAAGTAATGCAAACTGCAGTAGAGATAAAAAGCAGGGCGTTCGCCATTCGTGTAGTACGCGTGTATAATTATTTGTGCGACGAAAAACGCGAGTTTGTTATGTCAAAACAATTGATGCGCGCAGGAACGAGTATTGGGGCAAACGTTGCAGAAGCGGAATGCGGCATCTCTAAAAAAGATTTTTTAGCTAAGATGTATATCGCTTTCAAAGAGTGCGCTGAAACTTTGTATTGGCTTGATTTACTGAAAGAAACCGATTACTTGTCGCAAAAAGAGTATGACTCGCTTGATGCGGATTGCAGGGAACTGACAAAAATCTTGAGCAAAATAACTCAAACGACTAAAAAACAATTAGAAAAAAATAGCGACTCTGACGTCGCTTAAATGTTTAACCTCGGGCAGTGCAAACAACTACTCATTACTCACTGCTCATTACTAATTTTATTATTATGGCAAAAGAAATTTCCTTTAATATTGATGCCCGCGACCAATTGAAAAAAGGCGTGGACGAGTTGGCTAACGCCGTGAAAGTAACGCTCGGTCCTAAAGGTCGCAATGTGATTATCGAAAAGAAATACGGCGCACCGCACATCACCAAAGACGGCGTAACCGTAGCCAAAGAGATTGAACTCGATGATGCGATGCAAAACCTTGGCGCACAACTCGTTAAGGAAGTCGCGTCGAAAACGGGCGACCAAGCCGGCGACGGCACGACAACGGCTACCGTTTTGGCACAATCTATCGTGGGCGTAGGCCTGAAAAACGTAACCGCCGGTGCCAATCCGATGGATTTGAAACGCGGTATCGATAAAGCGGTTGCCAAAGTGGTCGAAAGCATCAAAGCACAAGCGCACGAGGTTGGCGCCGACTACGACAAAATCGAGCAAGTAGCCACCATTTCGGCCAATAACGATGCCGAAATCGGTAAACTCATCGCCGATGCCATGCGCAAAGTGTCGAAAGATGGCGTTATCACCATCGAAGAGGCCAAAGGCACCGATACCGACATTAAAGTGGTGGAAGGTATGCAGTTCGATCGCGGTTACATTTCGCCCTATTTCGTAACGAACACCGAAACGATGGAGGTCGAGATGGATAAGCCGTATATTTTGATTTACGACAAAAAAATCTCGAATCTGAAAGAGTTGTTGCCGATTCTCGAACCAGCCGTTCAAAGTGGTCGTCCGCTGTTGATTATTGCTGAAGATGTTGATAGCGAGGCACTTACAACTTTGGTTGTCAATCGTCTGCGTGCTCAGTTGAAAATTTGCGCGGTCAAGGCTCCGGGCTTTGGCGACCGTCGCAAAGAGATGTTGGAAGACATTGCCGTGCTGACCGGCGGCGTAGTTATCTCGGAAGAGAAGGGTATCAAACTCGAAAGCGCAACACTCGATTTGCTCGGTACTGCCGAAAAAGTAACCGTCAACAAGGATAATACAACCATCGTAAACGGTGCCGGCGACAAAGAGCAGATTGCAGCCCGCGTGGCACAAATCAAGGCGCAAATAGCCAATACAACCTCTGATTACGACCGCGAGAAATTGCAGGAGCGTTTGGCCAAATTGGCCGGTGGCGTTGCTGTGCTGTATGTCGGCGCTGCGTCCGAAGTGGAGATGAAAGAGAAGAAAGACCGCGTGGACGACGCACTCAGCGCTACGCGTGCCGCTATCGAAGAGGGAATTGTTCCCGGTGGTGGTGTAACGTACATTCGCGCCATCGAATCGTTGGAAGGCTTGAAAGCCGAAAACGATGACGAACGTACCGGCATCGAAATCGTAAAACGTGCTATCGAAGAGCCGTTGCGTCAGATTGTGGCCAATGCCGGCAAAGAAGGCGCGGTGGTCGTACAAAAAGTGTGCGAAGGCAAAGCCGATTTCGGCTACAATGCACGCAGCGACAAATACGAAAATATGTTTGCTGCCGGCGTGGTCGATCCGGCCAAAGTTACGCGTGTGGCTCTCGAAAATGCTGCGTCGATTGCCGGCATGTTCTTGACGACCGAATGCGTGATTGTGGAGAAAAAAGAGGAAAATCCCGCTCCGCAAATGCCGATGAATCCCGGTATGGGCGGCATGATGTAATCGACGACATCGCTTCTATGTAACGAAAAAACGGATGCCATTTTGATGGCGTCCGTTTTTTGTTTGTATTGTATCTCGTTATTTTACGATGATTTTGGTAACCGATGTTGGCGTTTTTACAATATAAATGCCTTTCAACGAGCCATTTAGCGATGTAACGTCTAACCCTGTCAATGTGTAAATGCGCATGGGCGCATCGGTGTAGATGCGTCCGTCGTGTGCATAGATGCGTGGCGCGTTAGTGTCGGCCTGGTCGAGGTTCGTCGGTGCGAAAGCGGTGTAGTGATAGGTGTCGTTGCCGCCGATGGCTTTCAGCGTGGCGATGGTGTAGTGGTGTTGTGCATCGCCGTAGAGTTGTTGCCGTGCAAAGGCGAAACCGGCGCATTGGTCGGCTGCGGTGGTGGTGTGGGTG
Source organism: Paludibacteraceae bacterium (assembly GCA_051870755.1). Taxonomy (GTDB): domain Bacteria; phylum Bacteroidota; class Bacteroidia; order Bacteroidales; family Paludibacteraceae; genus W0P28-013. The sequence goes on from JBJECE010000028.1 coordinate 102,319, forward strand.
TAGGTGTCGGTGCCGGCCTCATACCAACCATCGCTGTATTTGTAGTATCGCGTCTGTGCCAAATCGCCGGCCGTCGTGTAAGTGTAGGTGGTGCTGTCAGTCAGTTTCCATACTTCATCGAAATCGTCGAATGTGGTTCTTGTAGCCGATTGGAGTTGCGAGTTTTCGTTGTATGTGTACGATCGCGTGTAACTGTCGAACCATTGGTTCAAATAGTATTGGTAAGTCTCTTTTATCAGATTTCGTTCGGCATCGTATTCGTAGAGACTGCGATTGCTGTATTTCCATGCATTTTGTTCTGCCGAATAGTTTAGTTGTTCACTGACAAGGCCGTTTGTATAGGTGTATTCATATTTGATATTGCGTGTCCATGTGCTGTTTTTCATGAGCCAATGTTCTTCGTTCTTGAGATTGCCGGTGGCATCGTAGGTGTATGTCGTTTTGGCAGAGTCGGTGGCGGTGGCACCATCTATTTTGTAAGTGGCGATGGTGGTTATTTTGTTTTGCGCATTGTAGGTATAGACATGTTTCAACGTGTTGTCTGCCGTGCTGACGATGCTGACAGTGTCGTTGCCGGCGGCATCGCGTGTGAACGCTGTGTGTTGCTGCTGCACCCATTTACCATCGATTTTGGCGAACGTGGTGTAGGCCGCTACCGAAAGGTCGTCGTTGTAACTGAATGTGTTTTTGAACCATTGGTCGCCTTTTTGGCTGACAATGCTATCCAAGCGGTGTGTGAAAGCATTTGCACTTGCATACGCCAAAAGGCAGATGATGCTGACAAGTAATTTTTTGTTCATGTTATTTAGATGTTAGTTCTTTTAATTGCTATAAACGGTTTTGACGGCCACTAAACGGTCGTAGCGTTCGCCCCACGCGCGGTGGTAAACGTAGATGGTGTATGCGTTTTCGGTTTGCCAATAACTGCCTTCGGTGGGTTGCAGCGAACCTGTGGCGCTGCCTTTTGGCACATACAGATACTGAAAATTGTAGCCTCCTTGTTTCAAAAGCAGCGACTTGATATAGGCGTGTTCGGCGAAATCGTAGGTCATGCGTGCTGCTTCGCCGATGTCGTTGCCGCAGAGTTCTCCCAGCAGATAGACGCTGCCCGTGAAGAACGGTTCGTCCATAGGCAGTACGAAATGCACCCACATGTAGTCGGCTTCGCTGTCGCTGTCGTCGGATAGTTGCCGATTGACGAGATACCGCCCGTTGGCATCGTCGCCTTGTGCAACGCCTCGCCCTGTGCGTAATTCGCTTGGTGTCAGCAGCACATGGAATTGTTCGCGGTCGAACACGATGCGATCAATGCCTGCGCCGTATGTGTATTCCGACGAAAAATCGATGCTGCGATATTGGTTGCCGCCTTCAAAAATGAGTTGCCGATTGTTTTTGTACACTTGTGTAGTGGCCGATGTGTAGGTCGGTTGCAGGTTGTTTACCGCGTTGTCCCAACGTTGGTTTTGTCGGACGGTAACTTTGAGTTCGTTGAATGGGTCGCGTATCTCGTATCCGCGTGTATCGAGTTCAAAATCAAGTTGTTGATAACGATTTGCCAACTCGATGTCGGTGTTTGGGCGCACGGTGCCTGTAACCGCAATGCGCGAATCGACTACCGAAAAACAGGCCACGGCGGCCAAATGGTCGAAGTCGTTATTCTCGGCGATGAGTACGGCGTAGTTGCCCGAAACTCGCAGACGCAATTCGTCGTTTGGCACAAATAGTTGATAGTGCGTGTAGAGTGTTATGGTGTTGGTCGATTGGGCATAGTCGCTGATGATGCCGTCGTAAAATCCGTCGATGTATTCGACCTCGGATAGCGCCGAAGGCGTCCAATCGGCATTGCAATGCACAATTTTGTAGGTGAAACTGCGGCTCTCGTACGATAGTTCGTCGAATGCGATGCGAATTTGTTGGTCGGAGTTCAGTTCGATGACGGGCAGCGCCAGCGGATTGTCGGACAGTTGTGCCTGCACCGTATGGATTTGCGGCTGCATGGCTTGGGTGCGCCATGGTGTGGCGTGCAGCGCGTGCAGCACACATCCGACCGCAAGACATATTATCAGAAACCGTTTGTGCATATTCTGCAAAGGTAAATAAAAAAATAGTTTCTGCCAAATTTTTTGCCATTTTCGCTTACTGATGACGATTGTTGGTAAAAAAATGTGGCGTGGCCGCTTGTTTTTTCGATTCTTTGACGTATCTTTGCCGCCACAAAAACAAGATTTTCATGGAGAAAAAACGAGTAGCCATCGTAGGTTATGGCAATGTAGGCAAGGCTGCGCTCGAAGCCTTGCAGGTGGCACCCGATTTGGAGCCGGCCGGTGTGGTACGCCGTTCGGTGGAGGTTGTCCCGCACGAGTTGGACCAACTACCGGTTGTAACTGATATTAGTGCGCTGGGGCAGGTCGATGTGGCCATATTGTGCGCACCGAGTCGTAAGGTGCCCGAATTGGCGAAGTCGCTGTTAGTCAAAGGTATAAGCACTGTCGATAGTTTCGATATTCATCAGTCGATACCCGATGTCGTGGAGTCGCTCGACGCCGTGGCCAAAGCCGCCGGCACTGTGTCGATAGTGGCGGCCGGCTGGGACCCCGGTAGCGATTCGGTGGTGCGCGCTTTGTTCGAAGCCATGTCGCCCCGAGGAATCACCTATACCAATTTCGGCCCGGGCATGAGCATGGGACACACTGTTGCGGTGAAAGCCATTGAGGGCGTCGAGGCGGCGTTGTCGATGACGATACCGCTCGGAACGGGCATTCATCGCCGCATGGTGTATGTCGAAGTGGCGGCAGGCTACGATTTTGCCGACATCGAACGGCAGATTAAATGCGACCCGTATTTCGTACACGACGAAACGCATGTGGTGGCTGTGCCGAGTGTCGATGCGTTGAAAGATATGGGACACGGCGTGCAAATGGTGCGCAAAGGCGTGTCGGGACGCACGCAGAATCAACTTTTCGAGTTCGATATGCGCATCAATAATCCGGCGCTGACGGGACAAGTACTTGTGTCGTGTGCGCGCGCCGCTTGCAAACAGCGTCCGGGCTGCTATACGATGATTGAAATTCCACCCATCGACTTTTTGGCAGGTACGCGTCGCGAACTGATTATGCGCTTGGTGTAATCACACATCGTCATAAAACAAAGAAACCGCGCCGTAGCGCGGTTTCTTGTTGGGTGGCAGTCGTTATTCGGCAACGTTGCTGTTGGTCAGTTTCACACCGTTGTATTCGCCGGTGAGTGTTTCCAAAAATGCAACAATGTCGGCTGTTTCGTCAGCCTTGAGTTGCGTGCCGACTTGATATTTAGCCATCATATCGACGGCTTCGTTCAGCGTTTTCACGCTGCCGTCGTGGTAGTACGGCCATGTCAGGGCAATGTTGCGCAGCGTCGGCGTTTTGAAGCGGTAACGGTCGCGCTCGATACCTGTTTGTGCCCAACGACCGTTGTCGGCATCGGTCAAACCTGATTTGACGTTCATGTCGCGGTCGGCAAAATAGTTGGCGCGTTGTCCCATCAGTTCGTAACTCAATCCGCCCATATTGACGCCGGCGTGGCAGGTGGCGCATTTGTTCTCTTTGAACAGCGCATAGCCGCGTACCTCTTGTTCGGTCAGCGCGTTTTGTTCGCCTTTCAGGTAGCGGTCGAATGCCGAGTTTGGCGTGATGAGCGTTTTTTCAAATTCGGCGATAGCGTCGGTGATGGTGGCTTCGTTCAAACCTTCGGGATAAACGGCGTTGAAGCGTGCTGCAAATTCCTTGTCGGCAGCGAGGCGTTCGGCTATCTCGTCGAACGAGGCCGAACCCATCTCCACAGGATTGAGCGGAGGACCTGCGGCTTGTGCAGCGAGGTTGGCGGCACGGCCGTCCCAGAATTGTACGAAATTGAAGTAAGCGTTGTAAACGGTTGGCGAGTTGATGCCGCCTTCTTGTCCGCCGATGCCGTCGGAATAGGCATGATTATCGACACCGCCGGTTGCCAAATTGTGGCATGTGGCGCACGAAATGGTGCCATCGCCCGACAGACGCGTGTCGTGATAGAGTAGTTGGCCGAGTGCGGCTTTTTCGGCGTCCACTTCCACTTGGTCGGGCAACGGACGCACCGGCTCGTTGGCAAATTCGGGCGCAGCCAGCGTGTTCGGATAAAATTCGGCACGTTGTTGTTTTGCCCAATCGAGCATGATAGCCGACTTTTTGCAGGTAAGCGACGAACCCCAGTGTACCAAATAGTATTTGGCGATGGGCATTGTGCCGTCGATGACGGTTTTCTCGACTTTGGCCAAATCGACTTCGTTGATAGCTTGGCCTTCGCGAACGGCCGTCAGCATCGGCTCAATGTCGAATGCGGCATAGCCTTTGTCGATGTCCTTGCGAATGATGCCTTTGGCACCCGGAATGTTGGCATAGAACGGTAATTGCGGGTCGGCCGAGTGGCACGAAACACAACCGCCGTCGTCCATAATCGCAAGTGCTTGCTCGTTGAGAGGCAGACTTGCATCGGGGGCTTGGTTCACCGCCCGATAACAGATGGCAGCCGCCGCTACTACGGCAACTGCTCCGAGCATGATTTTTGAACTCGTTTTCATGTTACTTGTTTTTAGAATTGGTTAATAATTAGTTGTATATCATTTATTTAAGTTCCGTAAACGTGCAGACTGCTTTGTGCTGTCGGCAGATATTGGTAGCCGTACCAACACATTTGCAGCAAAATGAATCCGACGACGACTGTGGCGTACTGCTTGCGCGGCGAGGTGCGGCACGTCAGGCGTTGGTGTATGTAAACGAGGTAAACGCACCAAGTGGCGGCAGCCCACGTCTCTTTCGGGTCCCATGTCCAAAAGTCGCCCCACGCCTGCTTGGCCCAAATGGCGCCCGACAGCATACCGAGCGACAGCAACGCAACGCCGATGTACACCAAATTGTCAATCGACGACAGATAGCGCGCTTGGCCGTCGCACAGCCCGACAACCGATAGGGCAAAAGCGCAGCCAAACACGGCGTAGGCCAGCATGTACACCACCACATGCGGCACAAACCAACCGCTTTGCAGTGCCGGCATCAGCGTGGCATCGTGCAGTTCGGGGCGCAACAAATTGACCATGCAAAATACAATGGCCAACACGGCCGTAATGGCCGGCAACCAACGAAAATGCCAACGATGATAAGTAATTAACCCCGCCGCCGTAACAAAAAATGCGTACCACAAACGCGTTTCGCCCATGGTTTTGAGCGGTGGACGTTGCAGCGCCGTCCACAACCCGACGATGAATGCGCCGAGCAGTATCGCTGCCGCTAACATCAGCCATTGCGCTGTGCGCGACAACTGCTTGTCTATCAGTGCAAAAACAGCGCCGATGACTGCCAATACAACGGCCGGAATGGCAAAATATGGGAAAATGCTCCACGTCATGGTCGGTCGGATTTGGTTTTAGAAACTGATTTATGCGTTCTGCCGTCGAAAAAGAGCAACAACGCACCGCACATCATCATGACGATGCCTGCCAACGTGATGTATTTCCACGGTTGTATCACGCTTTCGAATACGCATGAGGCCACCTCGCCGTGGTCGGTCGTGTGGTAATCGGTCAGATAAATATCTTCGCACCAAGTGTGTCGCAACGGCTCATTGACACGAATTACATGTTTTTTCCCATCGATGGCGACATCGGCCTGAAACGCTGCCGGCTGACCATTGTCGAATCGGGCTATCGCAAACGTGTCGAGCGTGATTTCGTAACCCAATCCGTGTGGCGTGCCTGCGGCGTCGTAGCCCATATCGACGGGAACACCACGTTGTGCCACAATATGCCGTTTGTGTGTGTCGGCTGCACCGAAAAACAGACTGACGATGGTGATGAGTACGCCGATGTGATTCAATGCAAAACGCCACGCATGCGGCGCTTTTGTGCTGCGGCGCACGACGACCAACCACAAATTGCCGACGAGCAACACGATGCAAAACGCAAACACCCACGACGCCGTGAAGTCGTGCAGACCCAAGCGCACGCACAAGGCCGATTCGGCCGCTGCGGGCGGCACGACGCCTTTGATTAAACAGCCGCCGGCTACCAGCGTGAGCGCCAACACACTGCATTTGCCCGATGTCAAAAACTGTACGAGTGCGCACTGTCCGGCCTCGCGCCATGCAATCAGCAAACCAATCAACAACACCAACAATATGGCTACGTTCATTGGAAAAGCCCACCATGCAGGCGCAATGTTGCCCAAACAGCATTGCAAAACAACGGCCACTGCAACATAAACCGCCGACACGCCTATGGCGACAAGGCGGTTTCGCCTACGCTGAAAATCAGTTGATTTTTTCGTCTGCATACGATAAATGTGATGCCTGATAACGATATTGCAAAGGTATATAGAATATTTTTGTTGAACAAGTATTGTCGGTATTTTTTTTATTTATATCTTTGCAAGAAATTTCATAGCGAGTGCAATGCTCGATTTTTAGTTAGTCAGTTACAAAAAAACAAAACAAACAGAACAGACATGGGAAAAGTGTTGATTATCGGAGCCGGCGGCGTAGCAACGGTTGCTGCTCACAAATTGGCTCAAAACAGCGATGTGTTTACCGAAATAATGATTGCCAGCCGCACCAAAGCCAAGTGCGATGCCATAGCCGCCGACCTGAAAGCCCGTTATGGCGTCGAGGTGGCCACGGCGCAGGTCGATGCCGACAATGTGCCCGAACTGACAGCGTTGCTGAAACAGTTTCAGCCCGTATTGGTGATGAACTTGGCGTTGCCGTATCAGGATTTGCATATCATGGACGCCTGCTTGGCTGCCGGTTGCCATTACCTTGACACAGCCAACTACGAGCCGCTCGACGAGGCCAAATATCAGTACTCGTGGCAGTGGGCGTATCACGACCGTTTCAAACAAGCAGGGCTGACCGCCATCCTCGGTTGCGGTTTCGACCCGGGTTGCACCAGCATTTATACGGCCTATGCCGCCAAGCATCATTTCGACGAGATTCACGAATTGGACATCGTCGATTGCAATGCCGGCGACCATCACAAGGCGTTTGCCACCAATTTCAATCCCGAAATCAATATCCGCGAAATCACCCAAAAAGGACGCTATTATCTGAACGGCGAATGGGTAGAAACGCAGCCGCTCGAAATTCATCAGCCGGTAACTTATCCCGAAATCGGCGCGCGCGAATCCTATTTGATGTATCACGAGGAGTTGGAGTCGCTGGTTAAAAACTTCCCGACCATCAAACGGGCGCGTTTTTGGATGACATTCGGACAGGAATATCTGACGCATCTGCGTGTGATTCAGAACATTGGCATGGCAAGCATCGTGCCGATCGTGTACGAAGGGCGCGAAATTGTGCCGATTCAGTTCCTGAAAGCCGTGTTGCCGCACCCCGAAGAGTTGGGCGCGAACTACACGGGCTACACCTCCATCGGTTGCCGCATCAAAGGCGTGAAAGACGGCCGCCCGAAAACCTATTACATCTACAACAACTGCAGCCACGAAGCCGCGTACAAAGAGACGGGTACGCAAGGCGTTAGTTACACTACCGGCGTGCCGGCTATGACGGGTGCATATATGTTGCTCACTGGCAAATGGGGTGGGGCAGGCGTGTTCAACGTCGAGGAGTTTGACCCCGATCCATTCTTGGCCAAGGTAGCCGAAAGCGGTTTGCCGTGGCACGAAATCGTCGATGGCGACTTGGAACTCTGATTCCAGCTCACCCCGCCAACAAAAATGCGGTACTGCATAAGCGGTACCGCAAATTTTTTTGGGTGAAAAGGGGTTAGTCTAAAGGTTCGGGGGCGTCGTCTGTACTTTCCGGCACAGTTGCATTGAAAGCCAAAAAGACTTCAAGAAAAGCAGTTTCACGGAAAAAATAGTTAGGGTCGTCCATTAGTTTGTCTTCCATAAAATGGAACCCCCAATTGGCATATTCTTCCATTGTCTGCATAAGCATATCGACCGCTTTGCGTGATGTTATTTCGCCTTTTTCAAGAGCAATAAAATCAATATCTGTGCGGGCAACAAGAGCGGTGAAGATATATTCACGAAGTTTTGGATAAGCTTTTCTTGCTCCTCTTTGCTCGATATTACCCCAGTATTGAATTGGTTGACCGAACGTTTTGCGTTTTTGTGTGTCAGCAATTAGTGGTCGCTTTTGGTTGAAATATAAGCCAATAAAAAAGGCGACAATAAAGATTTCATAACCACCTCCAAAGATTTTACCTCTATCCTCGCGTAAAGAAGTTGCTCCACGACCATAATCACAAAAGTTTTTTATGATGCTGTCCTCGTATCTCTTTTCCCATTGTGGGTTTCGGTTTGCCCACAAATCGTATATCTTTTCTGTTTGCTTTCATTTTGACACGGAATATTTTTTGATGCGAACTCACATGGAATTTTTTCCTGTTCTAATCTATAATTATTCTCTTTCAGATATCTGTATATCTTATTTTCTTCATGAGTGAGACAGAGTTCCTTTTCGAGATTTGTTTCTGTCCCTTTGTCACCCATAAAGAATTTGTTAAATGTTTCACGATCCATCAAGAAACTTTCTACATGTGGGAAATGCGTTCTAATTTCAGAAAGTATCTGGAATCCATGTGCATCAAGGTCACCCCAATAATACATCTTCTTTGTTTTCATCCATTCGACATCACGCATGAGATCCACGCCAAAGCCATGTCCCCAAACTACAATGCTTTTTTCAATTAACGGGAATGTCAATAGATTCATCTTATTTTCTACGACATAGACAATATCAATGGGTAGATTGAGTTTTTGAAACTGACTTATTGGAATACTACAATCCTCAACTCCCGAAAGCGATTGTTGGCATATGGAACTATCTAATATCCTAAAACGCACAAGAGGCTCATCATATCTGAGGTTATATCGCTTCTCAAATTGCTTTTCATTGGCATTGATATGCTCTGATATTATGATATCCAAAAGTTCTCTTATAATGCCTTTATTATTTTCTATGAATTTTGTGTGTACTTTTATTGGTAACTCACGGATATACAGATTTGGCTTTGGAGTGTTCTTGAAATACGAACACACTTTTAGCAAATCATCCCAATTATTGTCGACTATCTTGCTTGGATATTTATGGACCCAATCTTTCAAGTCCGGAAAAGAACATATTATTTTACTTATATCATCTCTAAACTTTGCAGCTTCCCGTTCTTTATGCAAAAATTTCAGATAATCAACCTCTGATTGAAAACTTATGGATGTTGGAACATCTTGTGTCCCATGAAGTTTAGTCTTTACTGTTTTGTATTCTATCGTGTAGCCATAGACTCTTTTTTCTTTCGAGTTGTCAATCAGTTCTTCTAATTCTCTCTTGAATATAGCAGTATCTCCGTTAGGCTTTTTGTTGCCAACAATAACAAGCGGAAAGAATTGACTTTCTTCCACTATTGACTGCAGATAAGCGATATACTTATTTTCTGCCTTTTTCTTTATTTCAGCTGGTGTAATCATTGCCTTGATACTTTTCACGTTCTTCCTTAAATACTTCTATCGGCATATCAAATAGTCGCGACTCATTCCCATTGCGTTCCACATAGTGAACAAACGATATGTCATTCTCTACAATATGGATATTGTCGCTTGGGGTAACCACCAACAACTGTAGGTTCAATTGTTTGCACAGTGATATCAGGTATCTCGCTTTGTCTTCATCTTGGGCTTTGAAGGCCTCATCAATGGCGATGAATCGTAAGGACTTTGCCTGCAAACCGTCTTTGGTAAGTCCAAACTGATAGGCAATGGCTGAACCTAAAATGGTGTATGTCAACTGAGCCTTCTCACCACCCGAAAGTTGTCCCATACTCTCGTATGTCTTGAACTTCTGTCTGGTTTCTTTATAGAACTCCTCTGCTCGGTAAGAGTACCAACTTCTTACATCCATCACTTTTTTTCGCCATTGCTCATTTTTTAGCAACTCCATCAATGGCAGGATTTTCTTCTCAAAATGAGTCCGCTTGCCATCAATAGTTGCGTTTATTTCATGGATGTTTGGAATCGCATTCTCCAACACTTGCCTGAAATCAGTTATGTCCGTATTAATCCTTTTTGAGTTAACCAACTGAATATAAGTTGTTGGTGCCGTGCTGAAATTTATTTCTGAGAGCGACTGATTAAGCATCTGAATGGTGCTTCTTATTGACCCGTCCCAGCTATTGAAGAACATTCTGAAGTCAGAAACTTTGTTGATAACTGTCTCTTGCAGATATTCATCAAATTTCTTCTCGTACCTAACCAAGTCCTCATTCTTCAACCGCTCATAGAGCTTTTGATATTCACTGATTAAGTTAATACTGCTTGCCTCCGGCAAAGCGTGTACATCAGAGCGCCAGTCCTTGAATCTTTGAGAAATCTCTTCAGTTGGATTCTTGAACTTCATTATTAAACTGGCTACTTCCCGTTCAACAAGATTCTTTTCAGAATTCTTCTTTTCTTCTTGCTCCTTTATATGTTCTTGTAATGCATTCCTCTTCGGCTCAATTGTATCATAGTTGACATCAAGCCATGCTATATTTCTCTCCGCAAAGAGAGACACATCAATATCTCCAAAAGACTCAAAAATTGGTTTGTTTTCCACTAATCTCTTGTTGGCATTGACTAATTCAACCTTCTCTATTTGGAAAATCTCTCCGTTTTTGGAAACAATCGTTTTCTTTTCCAATACCGACAAAGCCTCTTGAACACCTTTTAGCTGTTCCTCAAGTTCCTTTACCTTATTGTTTGCAGCTTCCAGCTTTTTCTTCTGTTCCTCCCTTTCTTGTATGATTCGAGCGGATTCTTCCCAATTAATCTCTTCAAACTTCGTGAAGTTTTCAAATATATCATGGAAACAAAGTTTTCGCTTATCGATTGCATCTATTCCCTCATTGATTTTTCGAATATCAGCTTGATTCTGTTTCTGCTGTTCTTGTAAATTCTTTACTATGTTACGAATAGCAGTAATTTTCTCCTTATTATCCCATCCGAGGACATAGTTCTCCCTATTGTTTGTGTGGGGGCGGTCATCCTTTTCATGCTTATTATGTGCCGACTTGATTAGACCTTCAATAGTTACGGCATTCTCTTTATAACGATAGAAATCGTCCAAATCAGTTACGCACGCGTAATTATAATGGTCATTTATCGCGTCTTCAACCCAACCAGCGTATGGGCTCTTTGTGTTAAACTCCAGCTTATTAAGCAGACAATTAGTAGGAGGTATTTGTAATCCCCTCAAAGAAGATGTTCCCTCATAGCGATGGTATACAATTCTTCCTCGCAAGTTATGAGAGTTTACAAATTCACTTACCGCTTTATAATACTTTTCGGGCACAATAAGACGGAGCCCAAAATTGTGCAAAATCTTCTCTATAGAGTTTTCCCACTCTTTCTCACTATCCTTGATGCGAATTAACTCTCCCACAAATGGTATCTCACTTGCTGTTGCTCCGACCTCCTTCAATATCTCCTCTCGTATTTCGGCCTCACGACCAGATATGTTGTTTTTGTTTTTCTGTAAGACTTGTATTGTTTCCGTATTTTCTTTAATCTCCCGTTCGATCCGTTCCTTTTCATTTAGCGCAAGACGTGATTCTTCGTTCTTCTTGCCTAACTCTATCTGGCACTTATCCCGTTCTGATTTTGCTTTTCCACGATTTTCGACAAACAATTCCTCGTTAGGATTCTGGCAAAAACCCACTTCAATAACTTTTTTATTGTACTCGTTAAGTTTAGACTGTCGATTACTTTTCCTTTGGTTTAATCTACCTATCTCTTCTTTTAGCGCTTTTATTTGCCTTCCGACATCGTCACCTTCAATTGCGACTCTTAATTCACTCTCTTTTTTCTTAAGTTCTTCTTTCTCTTCTTCCAACTTTGCCAGTTCTTCTCTCAATCCCGATAGTTTCTCGTTCAGCTCTGCAATCTTCGCATTTGCCAGTTCAACATTCTTCTTCGCAAACCAATACACTGCCAACTCCCGTATATTCATTAACTCATCAAGAGCTTTGGCTATTTCTTCAAGCTTCCTTGCTTTTTCGTCAATCGGTTGCAACTGCGCTATTTGCTCTTTGACTTTTTCAATAGTGGTCTTCGCCTCCATCAACGTGGCAAAACTCTCGCTTAGGTGAATGTATTCGTTTTCTGAATCACGCTGTTCCAACATATTGTTGCGAATGAATTCATCCAAATCATTCAGCACTTTAACGCCTACAATCTGATTAAACAGCGTTAGCGCCTTGTCCGAGCGTAATCCAAATGCATTGATAATTCTATCCTTATAATCTTTGATAGTGTCATAAAACTCTATTCGCTTTTGGGGTACGTTGGTATTGTAATGCTTCTCAAGAGACTTTTTCCAGTCCCCTTTACTACCATTAAACCTTGAAAAATCTTCTTTAATGGATAATGGCATTGAAGAGAATCCATACGAGCATTTTAACTCACCATTTACGAACCATCGGACTTGAAAGAGTGTTACAATATTATTGTGGTTATTGGCAAATGAGGCCAACAAGACAGAGTAGGTTCTTTTATCGCGCAGTTGCTGCATTTTAGTGGCCGCCTCTCCTTCTGCTTGAATGTTGCCATAGTTACCAAGAACGTAAGTTTCCTCAGTTCTGTCTCCTTTCCGTTCATTGCCAGACGATTGGTTGTAGAACCTGTCTTTCTTTGCTGGAACGAGCAGAGTTAATAATGCATCAATTAAAGTGCTCTTACCAGATGCATTGGCTCCGGTAAGTAGCGAGTTGTTGCCTTCTGGAGCAATTCGATAAATCCTATTATTAAATGTGCCCCAGTTGAATATTTCCATATAACTCAACCTGTAGCCAGCAGTCCCGGCATTTGTTGTAAACAAATCATATTGCTCTAGCATACTCTTCCAATTTTTTCTTGAATGCATCTAAATCCTCAAGCGTAACTTTCTCTTTGATAATGCGGCGTATTTTATATCGCACTTCGTCGTTGTTTCGCTTGACTTCTTTAAGAAATCCCAATTCTGCAACTCTCTGTATATAAGTATCCAAGTCCTTCTCTAACTTTACCTTATTGTAATTCTGAGGTAAGAACAATCGGACCTCATCCTTTATCTCATTACTCGTGATAATCCTATCTGTAGATTGCGTTTCCACGGGGTTGTTGTCATAATCTTCCAGAATTTGACGCAGAACAATCACTACGATTGACACCTCAAATCCTAATTGCCGTCTGGATACCAAATTCAATGTGGTGTCATCATCAAATACTATCTGTTTTACAAAAGCGAAACCCTCGTCTTTTTTCAGAATCAGCTCTAGCCCAATAACCGCCAGATAGTCTTGAATCTCTACTTGGTAGTTTATGATGTCATCCCATACTGGTGACCCCTTTTCAACGGTCTTTTTCAGAAGGAGTATGATCGCTTTAGAATATGGTTTTTGCTCGTTCATATTGATATGATGATTTCTGGAATTCGTATACGTTTGTTATTTTCATAGTCAAACACAATGGCTTGACTCTTGTCTTCATTGATTGACTTATGTGGAAATTGACCTAATGCGCCAAAATAGGCGAATAATTCCGGAAGTCCTTGCTGTAATGGGAATTGCTCGATGACATCTGCTAGAGTTATTTGGCTTTTGCCATCCATAACCTCTCTAATGTTCCTCTCAAGTTTCTTACGGTCAATATATACATTACCAAACACCTTGCCCAACTCACCAAATTCTTCGATTGAAAGTGCCTCTAAATCTGGCTTAAAATCGTATTCAGTATTCTCACTTTGCTCAAAAGTTATTTTTCTGTCAAATGGGATGTTTATCTCCATTCCATCATCAACTTCCAATGACAAATCCGGCTTTCGACCTTTTTTGGAAATTTCGATGAGGGTGTTCTTGATTTCTTGTACGATACGCTTGGACGTGTCCGCTTTCGACATCTCATTTTCACGAATGATACGGCTCAACTTGTCTGCCATCTTATCGTTAGTCTGATATACCTTACGACCTGATTCATACAGGTATTCTACCATATTCTGTAAGAATGTATCACCACTGTTGATGTTCTTTTCCTTGAGTGTCTGGAAAAGTTCTGTAATCAATGTGTCTAACTCTGATTGCATTTCGTTAGCCAAGAGAAACTCCCAAAACGCATAAAAGCTCTTGCCTTGTGAACTTGATTTCAATTCATCCAAAGCGTCAAAGGTGTATTGCAAAATACCACCTTTATTTAAAGAAGGGTCAATCTGTTTTTGATATATATTTTTGATAATCGTCTTGAAATTGTCATCCACATCCTTAAAATCGGTCAATAGTTCCTTTGCTAGCTTGTTAATCTGCTGAAATCTCGGAACAATTTCATATTCCTCAAACACCTTTACATCCTCACCCATCTGTAACTGCTGAATCTGATGCTCTATTTCCATTTTCTTGTCTTCCAACAGTTGCAAACGTTTCTCTCTGTCCTCATTAGTGTATTCAACCAACTCTTTAAGCTGGTTAATAATTGACTTAAATTTCGATTCAGTGCCAATATACTCTTCTTGCTTTAGTCCTGACAACCAGTCAATTACTTTGCTCGAATGTGAAGATAACTCATAATAAATTTCTCCGTCTTCGTTTCTGTAATTTGTCAAGAACCCACTATCTGTCCACTTCTTAATATACTTAGCTGATTTTTCTTCGTATGTATCAGTAAAAAGTATATTATTCTCATCATCCACATCAACCCCATGGTCGTTGAGGAATTCCGCCAAATGGTTAAGTATGTTCTCCTGAGAGATGGCCACGGTATCATCAAAGACATCTGTGAGGAATTCAATAATGATGCGACTATTCTTGGATCGCAATGCTGCTACGCTGGGTGAATTATCTAATATTTCTAATATATTATTTCTCATACTTAACTTATATCAGTACTGCTGCTGCCATGGAATCACACTTTTACTCCGCCTTTGATTCTCTATAATGATTTCCCAAAAGGAGATTCTTGTTTTACGCTCTTAATAGAATTTATAGGTGGCAGTGGTGTTACTGAAAATTCCGGTAAGTGCGGAAATGGGGAGTTGGGTGTTTTGTGGCAGAGTCATAATATGTGCCTTACGTTTGTCATTGGTCTTCTGTTTTATTGTTTCTCAAGGCGATTTGTTTCACTTCGTCTATTTCTTTGATAAGTTGCTCGGTTGTAGGCAAATAGAGTTTGTATTCACCGGCAAGGATTGTCTTGTTGTCTTCGGGCAGAGCCATTTTTACAGCTGTGTCGTTTTTGCTTGTGCAAAGCAAGATGCCTATTGTCGGGTTCTCATCGGGCAGTTTCTCGGTGCGGTCATAGTAATTGACATACATTTGCAGCTGACCTAAATCTTGGTGTGTGAGTTTGCCCGTTTTGAGTTCCACTACAACAAAACATTTCAGTAATCTGTTGTAGAACACAAGGTCAACGAAAAATTCGTCGTCTTCTATCAAAATACGTTTCTGCCGCGCCACAAACGAGAACCCTTTCCCCATTTCGAGCAAGAAATCGGCAATGTGGGCGATGATGGAACTTTCCAACTCCTTTTCATAATAGGTCGGTTTGCGTTCCAATCCCAAGAATTCCAGGACCATCGGGTCTTTGATGATTTCCTGCGGTGTTTCGGGGATGCGCTCCTTCCGTGCGACTGCAAGTACCGCCTCTTTGTCGTTGCTGAGCAGCAGCCTCTCGTATAGCTGGCTGTTTATCTGGCGTTCGGTCTCGCGTGCCGTCCATGCATTGTTTACCGATTCCAACTCGTAATACTCCCGTTTGTCGGGGTCGTCTATTTGTATAAGAAGACGATATTGCGTCCAGTTTAATTGCGAACGCACTGCGTTCGCAATTGGATAAAGACGATAAAACTGACGGCAAAACTCCAACTGTCGCCTTGAAAATCCGCTGCCATACTCCGTTTCCAACTTGTCGGCAAGTGTTTTGACGATGTACGCTCCATAGTCGGCCCGTTGTTTGCCTTGTTGCTCTTCCTCAAAGATTCGGCGCCCCAAGTGCCAATACATTTGCACGCGGCAAAAATCAACGCTGCGCACGGCATTGGCGCGGGCAGATTCTATTATTTTCCGTGCATCGTCTATCAGATGACCGCTATTTATTTTGTCAAGTTCGGTATTCATCGCTTCAAATTTCCATAATCTACGTTCATTCTCTGCCAATATTGACACTTTTTGATCGTACAAAGGTAGTGAGTTTTACGCAAACAATCAAATATCGACGATTAAAACTATACAAAAAAAAGTGCAACCCTCGTGGAGTTGCACTCTCGTGTTGTGTGATAAACGATTGTTTATCGCGCGCTTATTTCACTTCTTCGAAATCGGCATCTTGTACGTTGTCGTCGTTTTTGGCGTTGCTATTGCCGGCTTGCTGTTGAGCGTTGAAGTCGGCACCGGCGTTCTGCGCACCTTGCTGTGCGTTTGCGGCGTTGTACATGTCCTGACTTGCGGCGTGGAATGCGGTGTTCATCGCTTCCATTGCTTTGTCGATGGCGTCCAAATCTTGCGCTTTGTGAGCGGCTTTCAGGTCTTCGAGGGCTTTCTCGATAGGCGCTTTTTTGTCGGCCGGAATCTTGTCGCCCAACTCTTTCAGTTGTTTCTCGGTTTGGAATATCATGCCGTCGGCCTGATTCAGTTTGTCGATGCGTTCGCGCTCTTTTTTGTCGGCGTCGGCATTGGCTTCGGCTTCGGCCTTCATTCGTTTGATCTCCTCTTCGCTCAAACCGCTTGATGCTTCGATGCGGATGGTCTGTTCTTTGCCGGTGGCTTTATCTTTGGCCGAAACTTTCAGAATGCCGTTGGCATCGATGTCGAATGTAACTTCGATTTGCGGAACGCCACGCGGTGCGGCCGGAATGCCGTCGAGGTTGAACATACCGATTTGTTTGTTTTGGCTGGCCATCGGGCGTTCGCCTTGCAGCACGTTGATTTGTACCGAAGGTTGGTTGTCGCTGGCGGTGGAGAACACTTCCGATTTCTTGGTCGGAATGGTGGTGTTGGCTTCGATGAGTTTGGTCATCACGCCACCCATGGTTTCGATACCGAGCGACAGTGGCGTAACGTCCAACAAAAGTACGTCTTTCACTTCGCCGGTCAGCACGCCGCCTTGAATGGCAGCACCAACGGCTACTACTTCGTCGGGATTGACGCCTTTCGAGGGCACTTTGCCGAAGAATTTTTCAACCAACTGTTGGATGGCCGGAATACGTGTCGAACCGCCTACGAGAATCACTTCGTCGATGTCCGATTTGCTCAAACCGGCTGCTTTCAATGCGTTTTCGCACGGAACCAAGCAGGCCTGAATCAGACGATCGGCCAATTGCTCGAATTTGGCGCGGGTCAGTGTTTTTACCAAGTGTTTCGGCACACCGTTTACCGGCATGATGTACGGCAGGTTGATTTCGGTCGATGTCGAACTCGAGAGTTCGATTTTGGCCTTCTCGGCTGCTTCTTTCAAGCGTTGCAGTGCCATCGGGTCTTGGCGCAAATCGACGCCTTCGTCTTTTTGGAATTCGTCGGCCAGCCAATCGATGATGACGTGGTCGAAATCGTCGCCGCCGAGGTGCGTGTCGCCGTTGGTTGATTTTACTTCGAATACGCCGTCGCCGAGTTCAAGAATCGAAATATCGAACGTGCCGCCGCCCAAGTCGAATACGGCGATTTTCATATCTTTGTTCGATTTGTCGAGACCGTAAGCCAATGCGGCTGCCGTCGGTTCGTTGACGATACGGCGCACTTTCAAACCGGCAATTTCGCCGGCCTCTTTCGTGGCCTGACGTTGTGCATCGCTGAAGTATGCCGGCACGGTGATAACGGCTTCGTTCACCTCTTGTCCGAGATAGTCTTCGGCGGTTTTCTTCATTTTTTGCAGAATCATGGCCGAAATTTCTTGCGGCGTGTACAGCCTGCCGTCAATATCGACGCGCGGCGTGTTGTTGTCGCCTTTTACCACTTTGTATGGCACGCGTTCAATCTCTTTGCCTACGCGGTCGTAGGTTTCGCCCATGAAACGTTTGATGGAATAGACGGTTTTGTGCGGGTTCGTAACCGCCTGACGTTTGGCAGGGTCGCCTACCTTACGTTCGCCACCGTCGATGAAAGCCACGATGGAAGGCGTTGTGCGTTTGCCTTCGCTGTTGGCTATTACGACAGGTTCATTTCCTTCGAGGACAGCCACACACGAGTTGGTTGTGCCTAAGTCGATACCAATAATTTTTCCCATAGTTGTATTGTTTTTTATTTGTTAATATTCGATTTTCATCGCCATTTGTCGGCGACAACTTTGTTTACGCAATTTGCGTGCCAGACTTTTTTGCGGGTGCTGTTGCGGCAAAATGGCATATCCGACGGCTGAATATGCGCGCCGCTGTCAGTGTTTGCTGACATTTTGACAGATTTTTACTGCGTCGTATCGACAAAAAGAGGCACTGCCGTGCAGTGCCTCCGTGTGTGTATGTGCTGTGTGGTGCGCGCTATGGCACCGCTATTTTGACAACAACTTTGGCTGTTTCGGCGGCGGCGGTGCCGGTCGTAAGTTTTGAGGCGTCGCTTGGCGTCAATCAAAAAATTGGTCGCTGAAGTTGATGAAAAATAGGTTTGTTTCGGCGCGTGTGCAGGCGGTGTAGAGCCAGCGCAGGTAGTCGCTGTCGATTTGTTCGGGCGTGAGGCCGCCTTGGTCGATGAACACTTCGCTCCATTGGCCGCCTTGCGCTTTGTGGCAGGTTACGGCGTAGCCGAATTTCACTTGTAGCGCATTCAGATATTCGTTCTGCATCATCGCTTTGTAGCGTTGGCGGCGATTGCCTATTTCGAGATAATCTTCTTCGACGGCAGCAAATAGTTTTTTGTTGAGTTGTTCAGCAGCAGCGGGTGTCTCGGTGTAGAGCGAGTCGATGAGCAGGCGTGTGTCGATTTCGCAATCGTAGTCCAAAAAACGGAGCGTAACATCGACAAAGCGCATTCCGTACATATCGTGGTAGCGTTTGATGCGCGCTAATTCGGCCACGTCGCCGTTGGCAATGAATTCGAGGTCGGGATACTCTTTGCTCCAAAAGTAGTTGTTGCGTGTGATGAGCAGCAGGTCGCCGGCCGAGAGTTCGTCTTCTTTGCACATGACTTGATTGCGTATGCCGCGATTGTAGAGTACGGCGCGCTTGTTCGAGCGTGTTACGATGATGCAGTTTTCTACGCCCGATCGGCTGTAGGCGCTTTGTATCTCGTCGATGAGTTCGGCGCCGGTGATGCGATGCACATCCGGAAAATTGTGGCTGAGTGTGAGGGCGTTGCCGGCTTGTGTGAGCACTTGTCGGATGGTGGTGGCGTTGTGCAAAATGCCACTGTCGGCCGATTGTCGTGCCACTGTTGTCAATTCGGCGGTTGTAACGTCGAGACCGTAGCGTTCGAGGTTGCGGCGGTCGAGTGCGGGCGAAAATGGCTGCATGACGGGCGGCAGTTGCGCTGTGTCGCCGATGAGAATCAGCCGACAATTTTCGCCAGTATAGACAAATTCGATCAGGTCGTTGAGCAGGCGTCCGGAACCGAAATTTGTGCCTTCGTTTGGCGTGTTCGACACCATCGACGCCTCATCGACAAGGAACAGCGTGTCGCGTGCGTTGTTGTAGTTGAGCGTAAATTCGTTGGACGCGGATTTTTGACGATAAATACATTTGTGAATCGAGTAGGCCGGCTGTTTCGCGTAATTGCTGAAAACTTTGGCGGCGCGTCCGGTGGGAGCGAGCAGCACGGTTTTTTGGCGCAAGGCATGCAGCGCACCAACCAAGGCACTCACCACCGATGTTTTGCCGGTGCCGGCGTAGCCGGTCAGCAAAAAGGCGTGGTGTGTTTGGTCGGACATGCAGAATTCGGCTAATGCGTCGATGGCCGATTGCTGCTCGGCAGTCGGCTCGAAAGGCAGTTGCGCGCTGATTTTGCGTGTCAGAAAATTTTGTATCACGGTCGGTATCGGTCAGCGAATCCACACCTGGCTGCGCCCGAGGATGCCGCGTTTGTCGATGGATCCGCGTAGCGTCAGTTTGCCGGTAGCCGCATCGTAAGTGATTGAACCATAGTAGATATTGCCGCTGTCGGGGTCGAGTACGTTGCCGCCGACCAATTTCCCGTTTTCATATTTCATATCACGAATGATGATGAGTCCTTCGACGGGTTTGCCTTTGTCGGCGCCTTTACATTTGTCGCACACGACATTTTTGCCGGCGTATTCCGGCTGTAATAGTTGTTCGATTTTGCCGTAGTATAGGCCGTTTGTGGCTTTGAATATGCGCACGATGGATTCTTTTTCGCCCGTTTTGTCGCTGATGGTTGTCCAATTTCCTAAAAATTCTTTTTGGGCAAACAGCGCCGTTGTGATGCCGGCGAGTGCGATGACAAAAATGATACGTTTCATAGTAGATGTTGTTAAAATTATTCGACATATAGTACCAATCCTTTGAGGTATTCGCCTTCGGGATGGTAGATGTTGACGGGATGGTCGGGCGCTTGTGTCAGTTGGTGGAGGATGCGCACCTGTCGGCCGGCTTGTGCGGCGGCGCTGAATACGGCCAAGCGGAATTGCTCTTTATTGACGGCCTGCGAGCAGGAGAATGTGAATAAGATGCCGCCGTGGCGTATTTGTTCGAAGGCTTTGGCATTCAGTTTCTGATAGCCGTGCAGGGCGTTGCGCAGCGCGCTTTGGTGCTTGGCAAAAGCGGGCGGATCGAGTATTATCAGGTCGTATTTATCTTTGATGTCGTCCAAAAATTTGAAAGCATCGATGGCGAAAGCTTGGTGTCGTGGGTCGTTGTCGAAATTCAACGCCACGTTGCGGTTTGTCAGTTCGATGGCTTTGGCCGAACTATCGACCGAGTGCACGGTGCGTGCGCCGCCGCGCATGGCGTAGAACGAGAATCCGCCTGTGTAGCAAAACATATTCAGCACGTCGCGTCCGGCGGCATAGTGTTCGAGCAGAGCGCGATTGTCGCGTTGGTCGATGAAAAAGCCCGTTTTTTGTCCGCGCAACCAATCGACATGGAATTTGAGGCCGTTTTCGGTGGCAGTGCAGTCGCCTGCAGCCCCTATCAGATAGCCATCTTCGGGTGTAACGGGCGCTTTGTAGGGCAGTGTGCCTTCCGATTTGTAATAGACATTTTTGATGGTGTCGATCTCTTCGACCAGCATGTCGGCCACAAGGTGGCGCATATTGTGCATACCCACCGAATGTGCTTGCACGACGGCGGTGTCGGCATACACATCGACAACCAAGCCCGGCAGATTGTCGCCTTCGCCGTGTATCAGACGATAGGCGTTGTTGTTGGCGTTTATCAGCCCTAATGTTTGGCGCATGGCGTAGGCTGCGGCGATGCGTTGTCGGTAGAATGATGCATCGATGGCGGTATCGACGAACGATAGGATGCGCACGGCTATGCTGCCGATTTGGTAGTGTCCGATGGCCAGAAAACGGCCGTTGCAATCGACTATGCGCACGAGGTCGCCTTCGACGACTTGTCCGTCGATTTTGGCGATGGCTCCCGAAAAAATCCAAGGGTGGAAGCGTCGCACGCTCTCGTCTTTGTGCGGTTTCAGCGTGATGGTTGTCATAGCGTTGGCTGTATAGAGTCAGTGTCGTTTTTGCAGTTCGATGAATATGTCGCGGCAAGCCCATGCGTCGATGGCGGCGTATGCTTTTTGCTGCGGCGTGAGTATGGGCGCCTCCCAGTTGGAGAGGCGTTGTGCTTTCGATATTTTTTTGCCGAAGATGATGGCGTACATTTTTTGCAGACTTTTTTCGGCGATGCCGAATTGTCCGGCCAATGTTTGCAACTCGACGAAGTTACTCGGTGTCAGCGGCATCCATGCGCGTAGAGCATGAAAATCGTCTTTGATTGACAGCCCGATTTTCAGCACGTTGTCCGATTCCAATAGTTGTTTCAGCCCTTGGTGTTCGCCGATGAATTGCAGTCGGAACAGAAAACAGGTGTCGGCTGCGGCCAACTGCATGAGTGCAACGCTGTGGTGGGTGCGTGGCGAGAAACTCGGGCGTGTTTCGGTGTCGAATCCGATGATGCTTTCGTGCATGAGCGCAGCGACGGCGGCATCGGCTTCTTTGCGCGATTTCACTACAACGATACGCCCGTGCGGCTGTACGATTGGCAGTGTGGCAATGTATTCTTTGTCGATGGTGGCTTGGTACATGGGGCTATTCGTCGTCGGTGGCAGGGCTGACCGAAACACGATGCAAAGCACGCAATGCGCCTAACAAGCGCATGCCCCAACGGTTCCGAAAATCGTCGATGCAGACGGCCAAAGCCTCTTCCGATAAATCGTCGTTGCCGATTTGGCAGCACACGGCGAAATCTTTCAGTGCCTGATAGGTGTCGGCCAAGTCTTCCGAAATGGTGGCGTAGAGCGTAGTTTCGCTGAATGCCATATCGGGACTGAAAGAGTCGAGATAATCGTCGTCGCTGCCAAGCAGGTCGGCTATTTGTGCGCGGATTTGTTCGTAATCGGTCTCGGTAACGAATCGTTCGGGCTCGTCGTCGGGTAGTTCGTTCGGCTGTACAAGTGCTGTTTTCAGATAGAGCAGCGGCAGCAGGCGCGCGGTTTTGGTAACGAAATCGCGTTTGTTTTCGGCGCCGGCGTGCTCTAAAAATTTGCACGTTTCGACCGCCATGGTCAAAAATTCCAATTTCTCTTTTGTGTAAAACGACATACGTCTGAATTTTGCTGCAAAGTTACAAAAATAGCCGCAAGTAGCAAAATGTGCATCATTTTTTATGTGTGCGTGCGGATTGTTGCGCGTTCGGGTTAGGTTTTTTGCCGAACAATTTGTCGATGAGGTCGATGCGGCCGATTTTTTTGAGCGTGGTTCTGATTTGCGCACGCGTTTCGGGCTTGTACCAAAAGAAAAATTGGCGTTGTGCGAGTTTGTCGTTGGGTGTGCGTGCCACAAAAATCGGTTTCAGCGTGTACGGATTCAGGCCGGTGTGGTACATTTCGGTGGCCAGCGTCATGGGCGTCGGCGTAAAGTCTTGCACTTGTTCCAACTGAAAATCAAGTTGTTTGGTCTCGATGGCCAATTCAGCCATCTCCTGCAAACCGCATCCGGGGTGGCTCGAAATGAAGTAGGGAATCAGTTGCTGATTTAGTCGTTCGTCGGTGTTTATCGTGTCGAACAAGCGCTTAAATTCCTTGAATAGCGCAAAACTCGGTTTGCGCATCGTTTGCAGAACGGCTTCGCTGGTATGTTCGGGAGCCACTTTCAGTCGTCCCGACACGTGCCGGCTGATCAATTCGTGTGCATAATCGCGATTGTGGCGGTTTATGTCGTTGTTGTCGGTGCGGTGCAGCACCAAGTCGTAACGAACGCCGCTGCCGATGAAACTTTTTTTGATGCAGGGCAGTGCATCGACAGCACGGTACAAGGCCAAGAGCGGCGCATGGTCGGTGTTCATATTTTTGCAGACGGTTGGAAATGCACACGATGGCCGTCGGCATTTGGCGCAAAGGTCGGCATTGCGGCCGCGCATCATGTACATGTTTGCCGACGGTCCGCCCAAGTCGCTTAGATAACCTTTGAAATCGGGCATTTCGGCGATTTTACGGACTTCTTTCAAGATGGATTTTTGGCTGCGCGAAACGATGAATTTGCCTTGGTGCATCGAGATGGTGCAGAAGGCGCAGCCGCCCCAACAGCCACGATGCGTGTTCACCGAAAATTTTATCATGTCGAACGCCGGGATGGTTTTGCCTTTGTATTTCGGATGCGGCTGTCGTGTGAATGGCAGGTCGTAAACGGCGTCCAACTCGTCGGTGCTCATGGGCGCAAAGGGCGGATTGATGACGACGAAATTGCCGCCGACAGGTTGCACCAAGTGTGTCTGATTCAGTTTGTTAGACTCTTCTTCGATGATGCGAAATGTTTCGGCCGACAGGCGTTTGCTTTTAGCCACTGCTTCGTGCGGATTGAGTATTATTTGGTGCTCGAGATGTGGCTCATCGCATGTTACATAACCGATTTGTGGAATGTTGTGGCAATCGGTAACGCCTTCCCCGTTTTTGAATTTTTGCGCGATGGCGCGCATCGGTTTTTCGCCCATGCCATACACAAGCAAATCGGCTTTGCTCTCGACCAGAATGCTGCGGTGTACGCTGTCAGTCCAATAGTCGTAGTGCGAGAAACGTCGCAGACTGGCTTCGATGCCGCCAATCACAAGCGGCACATCGGGATAGAGTTCTTTCAGGATGTTGGCGTAAACGATGGTGCAGTTGTCGGGTCGCAGGCCGGCGCGTCCGTCGGGCGAATAGGCATCGTTCGAGCGCCGGCGTCGGTTGGCAGTGTAGTGGTTTACCATCGAATCCATGGCGCCGGCGGTGATGGCAAAGAACAAGCGCGGGCGTCCGAATTTCTTGAAATCGCGCCAATCGCCGTGCCAATCGGGTTGTGGAACGATGGCTACGCGCAATCCATCGGCTTCGAGCACACGCCCGATGACGGCAGCACCGAACGCCGGATGATCAATATAGGCATCGCCCGAAAAGAGAACCACATCGACTGCGTCCCAACCACGGAGTTCCATCTCTTTTTTGGTTGTCGGCAAAAAATCGGTCAAACGATATTCCATACGCGGCACTTGTTGGGGTTAGAATCCGAAACTGAAACCTACGGTAAACGTCCAATTCTTGCCTTGATAGAGTTTTGGCGTGTATTTGTCGAGGTAACCTTGTGCGTCGAGCCGATCTTCGCTGGCGATGGCTTCGGATGTCGGTGTGTAACCGCGTGCGTTGTTCCACTCCACATTGACGATGGCGTAGGCGTTGTTCACCACTTCGTACACGGCCTTGAACGCAACGAGGTCGTTTTGCCACACTTTTTCGTTAAACGGCTTTTGGCGCAAAGCCTCTTCCACCAACCGACGGATGTATTGGTAGTCGTTGTATTTGGTGGCGTTGGTGTACGATAGATGCAAACTGAGACTTCGCACAGGTTTGTAATTCACTGCCACATAGATGTCCTGCGAATTGTCGCCTAAGTAACTTCCTAAACAGTAACTGTTTGACGACCAGGTCAATGCGGCAATGGAATGCTTGTAGTTGATGATGTTTGTGCGTGTAAATTCGCCTTGCACCGACAGATTTTTTACCGGCCAGTTGCTTACATTGAAACCGACTTTGTACGACCACGGATTGCGTTCCTCGTTGCCTTTTTTCAGACGTTGGGAATTAAATTCGTCGAGAAAGACCGAGCCGTACAGATGCAGGTGTTTGATGTTGCGCGAACTGATGTTGAAAAAAATCATCGAATTTTGGTTCTCGGTGTTGTGCAAGCCTTTGGTCAGCAAATGGTCTATCGATTTGTAGTAGGCTATCGGAATGAAGTAGGCTGCCTGCACGTTGTTTTCGGCATAGACGATGGCATTGCCGAGCGACAGATTTAATCCTTGTATCGGTGTGAAAGTCAGCATGTTGGCCGCTATGAATTTGTTTTGCGGACGATATTTTTTTGCTGTTACGCCGTCGTTGTAGTTTTCTACATAATATTTTGTGCTGTCGATGACATTGCTGACGAGCCAACCGTGTATGTAGTTGAGTTCGAACCACTTACATGGTCGCAAGTTCAGCGTCAGCATCGGGAAACTTGGTGCGCGTCCCGAAATGATGTTCGAGCCGTTGTAGGCGTCGCCCCATTGTATCACGTCTTTCACCAACCCGATGCTTCCCCACCAAGCGTAAGCGCGTATGCCGCCGCGCAGGTCGCTGTAGTCGCCGCCGTAAGTGGCTTCCTTGTATTCGCAGCCATCCACCTGATTGAGAAACGATGGTTGTGCCAAGCGCGCGCCGTACATTTTATCGACTTGCATGGGGAAATAGTCGCTGTTGAGATAGTTGCCGTTGTACGATTGGTCGCGGAAACTTGCCCACACCGACACATGATTGACGATGTCCATTTGGATGTCGGCACCGAACCAACGTTTCATCAGCAGGCCTTTTTTGCCGCCAATCAAATCCATGCCGAGAATGGGCGTAACGCGCGCTTTGAAGTGTTTGTTGTTGTAGTGAAACGACGGTTGCAGCAGCGAGAGTGCAAACGTTTTTTTGTCTGTCCAACTGACAATGTTTTTCGGCACGGTGTCGCATTCGAGCGCGTAGTCGTTCAGATAAAATTTGACTTCGTCGCGTTGGCGTTTGGTCAGCAGCGAATCTTTGGCTTGCGCTTCGCGCAGTTTCTGGGCAATGTAATCGCGGCTGTAGGGCTTCACCACCGAGTTGATGCTGATGATGCGGTCGATGGCCAATTCGTCGATAAAATCGTAAATCTGCGTGTACGACAGGTTTTCGGGTATGTCCTGCGAAAAACCGGTCAACGACACACACAATACGCTTATTATTAAAAATAGGTGTTTTTTCATACGATACAATCTGCTTGTTGGGGCTTTCGGACCATTATCAGGTGGCTAACCGGCTGCGGTTGCCGACTTGGTCATGCGTGTCAGTTTTGATTGATGCGTGCAATGTATTTGCCGATGATGTCAAATTCCAAATTGACCATCGAACCCACTTTAATGTCGTGAAAATTGGTGTGTTCGAACGTGTACGGAATGATTGCCACCTCGAAACTGTTGTCAGTCGGTGTGCAAACGGTCAGCGAAACGCCGTTCACCGTTACGGAACCTTTGTCCACTGTCAGATAACCGCGGCGGTGCATTTCCGGTGTGCTTTCGTATTCGAAGTGGAAATAGTAACTGCCGTCGGCATTGCGTATTTCGGTGCAGCGGGCGGTTTGGTCCACATGTCCCTGCACGATATGTCCGTCGAGGCGGCCGTTC
This sequence comes from Paludibacteraceae bacterium, assembly GCA_051870755.1. GTDB lineage: Bacteria > Bacteroidota > Bacteroidia > Bacteroidales > Paludibacteraceae > W0P28-013. Next base: position 129,151 of record JBJECE010000028.1, read on the forward strand.
ATCAGCATCGAACGTTCCACGTTTACGCGGTCGCCCACGCGGAGCAGCCCGAGGTTGCTGCGGTCGAGTGTCTCTTTCATCGCAGTGACGGTGTAGGTGCCGTTGGCAATGTTCACCACCGTCAGGCAAACGCCGTTGTGTGCGATGCTTTGGTCTATTTTTAGTTCATCTACAAACGAGCATTTCAGCATAAAATGCACATTTTCGCGGTCTTTTTCGATGCCGACCACAGTGGCAGTTTCTTCTACAATTCCCGAAAACATATTTTTTTGAATTATTTGGTTTGTAATTTTTTTGCAAAGTTAATCATAAATTGCTATATGCCCGATATGCAGCAACCATTTCTCCACGCGCGTTGCCCATGTCAGTCTGTTGTCAGTTCCCAATGTCCTGATTTGTTGGAACCTATGCGCCTGACGATGCCTTTTGTCTTGAGCGCCGCCATCAGACGCTCGCTTTGCCGCAATGATATGTCAAGGTGTGTGGCAATCTCTTGGGCGGTTATTCGGCTATTGCTGCGAATCAGTGCTATAATTTTTTGCTCATTTATACCGACATTTATACCGACATTTATACCGACATCGGTGCGCGGTATTAACGCAACGCTGTTGGTCGAATTTTTGAATTTTCCTTTCCGCGTATTGCCAAAATGTCTGTCAGTTCGTCAGCGGCGAATAGTCGCGCGAATAGCGCAGGTGCTGTTCGGCGTAGCCTTCGGTGTAATCTATCGACAAACCGGCGAAGTGGCCGTCGCTGTCAAATGAGGCTGTATAAACCGGATTGACAAAGCCTTTGTAGGGAGCGATGTCCAATTTGGCATAGCGCGCCAACACTTCGTCGTGCAGACGCCGATCCACTTTCACAGCGTAAGTTTCGACAATTTCTTGGGCTGCTGCATAGTCGCCGGTCGATTTGATGCGCTGAATCTCGGCCAACAGTTCGCCAAGGTGCTTTTGCACAAGGCGGTAGTCGTTTATCACGACAAATGTTTTGCCGTCGCGCGTGCGGAATTCCACGGCATGGTCGCCGTCGGCTTGCGATTTCTGATACACCCAGTTGGCAATGAGTTGGCGGTTGCGCATGTGCGATTCTTCGATGTTTTTTCCGGGCTCGATGCGCATCAGTTGGGTCATCAGACCGTTCATAAAGTAACTGTAATACTGCGCTTTGTAGGCCGAGTCGTTGGGTAGCAGACCGAGTTCGACCATTTTCGGGTCGGCCATGAAATAAAGTCCGAACAAGTCGGCGCGCGCCTCTTCGATGGTCGAGCCGTATGCTTTGAGTGCGTCCGGATCGACGCCGGGCAGCAGCTTGCCCGAGCCGTGCCCCAAACATTCGTGCAGGTCGGTGTGCAAGTTGTCGGTCTGATTTTTGTAGGCGGCCATCAAGGCTGTTTCGTTGGCGCTCCACGCAAACTCTTCGCTAAAACCATTGCCTATGGCCGATTGGTCGTAGGCTTCGGTGATGTTTTCGATGGTTACCGATTTCGAACCATGCGCTGCGCGAATCCAGTTGGCGTTCGGCAGATTGATGCCGATGGGCGTGGTGGGGTAGCAGTCGCCGGCGAGAATGGCTGCCGTGATGACTTTTGCCGTAACACCTTTCACTTTTTCCTTCTTAAACTGCTTATCCACAGGCGAATGGTCTTCGAACCACTGCGCGTTGGCGCTGATGGTCTCGGTGCGTTTGGTCGCTTCGGTGTTTTTGAAGTTCACTATCGACTCCCAACTTGCTTTCATGCCGAGCGGGTCGCCGTAGGTTTCGGTAAATCCGTTCACAAAATCGATGGTCGATGCGGTGTCGGCCACCCACAGAATGGCGTATTCGTCGAATGTGCGCAGATTGCCCGTGCGGTTAAACTCAATCAATCGTTCGATGACGGCGCGTTGTTGGTCGTTTTCGGCGACGTTTTTCGCTTTTTCGAGCCAATAAACCACTTTGTCGAGGGCTGCCGAATAGAGTCCGCCGATTTTATAAACATCTTCGCTGACGATGCCGTCGCGTTTCACCAATTTGCTGTTCAGCCCATACGAAATCGGTTCGGCATCGTTCGGGTCTTTCATCTTTGCATAAAACTCTTCGGCTTCGGCTTGCGTTACGCCGTCGTAGTAGTTGCCGGCCGAGGTCAGCACAAGGTCGGCGCCGGCCTCTTGGTTGGTGCGCTTGGGCAGCACGGTCGGGTCGAAAATCACCGGCACTATTTCGTCCAGCAGCGCATCGACGGTTGCACCGTCGCGCAGGGGCAGTTTGTCGGCAGGCAGGCTGCGTACGGCATTTTCAAAATAGGTTTGCGAAAATTCGGGTACAAACTTGTCGCCGGCGTAGTGATGGTGAATGCCGTTCGACACCCACACACGTTTCAGATAGGTTTCGAGCGCGCGAAAATCGGCCGAATTACGGTCTTGATGTTCGTCGGTGTAGATGGCCTCGAGCAGTTGCCGGATAGTCAGATTGTATTTGCAGTTTTGGTCGTACAGAATGTCGCGCCCCTGCAAGGCGGCTTCGGTCAGGTAGTAGAGCAACTCCTGCTGCTGCTGCGATAATTGTTCGATGTCGGGTACGCGGTAGCGCAGAATGTGCAGGTCGGCAAACCGATCGACCACATAGTCGAAATCGTGCATGTCGGGGGTGGATAATTGGGTTTGTTGTGTGCCGCATCCGGCCAAAGCAACTGCTGTAATCATTGTCAGAAAGGATTTTTTCATTAGTGTACTATTTGTTTATGTTAATATTATTCCGAAAGGGCAAAGATACGAAATAAAATGCAAATTGACAAGCCCATACGCTTTTTAACGCTTTTTTTTGTGGAAATTCAATTTATTTGTGTAAATTTGCCAAATTAAACGAACTTGTAAATATGTTGCCTTTAGCAGAACGTTTGCGTCCGAAAACATTGGACGATTACATAGGACAAAAGCATTTGGTAGGCGCCGGTGCTGTGATGCGCAAAATGATTGAGTCGGGCAATCTCTCGTCGTTCATTTTGTGGGGGCCGCCGGGCGTTGGCAAAACGACCTTGGCCAAAATCATTGCCAACCGCATGGAACGCCCGTTTTACACGCTGAGTGCCGTAACTTCGGGCGTGAAAGATGTGCGCGAGGTGATTGAAAAAGCCAAACAGGTGCGTTTTTTCAATCAGGCGAATCCGATTTTGTTCATCGACGAGATTCATCGTTTCAGCAAATCGCAGCAAGATTCGCTGCTGGGCGCCGTCGAAAACGGCACATTTACACTGATTGGCGCCACTACCGAAAATCCTTCGTTCGAGGTCATCACGCCGCTGCTGTCGCGCTGTCAGGTCTATGTGCTGAAACCGCTCGACAAAGACGATTTGCTCGAATTGGCGCAGCGTGCGCTCACGCGCGATACCGAACTGAAACAGCGCGAAATTGTCATTGCCGAGCCCGAAAGCCTGTTGCGCTATTCAGGTGGCGATGCGCGTAAGTTATTGAACATCATCGAGTTGGTTTGCAATGCGCAACCCGATGGAAAAATCGTCATCGACAATGCTACGGTTACCGAGCGGCTGCAACAAAATCCGATGGCTTACGACAAAGATGGCGAGATGCACTACGACATCATTTCGGCGTTCATCAAAAGCATTCGCGGGAGCGACCCCGACGCCGCCATCTATTGGTTGGCGCGCATGGTAGCCGGCGGCGAAGATCCCAAATTCATCGCGCGGCGCTTGGTCATTTCGGCGGCCGAAGATATCGGTTTGGCCAATCCCAATGCGCTGTTGCTGGCAAATGCCTGTTTCGATGCCGTGCAGAAAATCGGCTGGCCTGAAGGACGCATCCCGCTGGCCGAAACGACCATCTATTTGGCATCGAGCCCCAAAAGCAACTCGGCGTACATGGCCATAAACGATGCGCTCGCCCTTGTCGAAAAAACGGGCAATCTGCCCGTGCCGCTGCATCTGCGGAATGCGCCCACCAAACTGATGGACCAACTCGGCTATGGCAAGGACTACAAGTATGCACACGATTTTGCCGGCCATTTTGTCAAACAGCAATACAAACCCGACGAGTTGAAAGATACGGCTTTGTGGCAACCGCAAACCAATGCGGCTGAACAAAAATTGGCCGAACATCTGAAAACGTTGTGGGGAAAGTAATTTTTTTGGTATTTTTGCAACATCAATCAAACTCTATAACAGCAATGAAAAAAATCACGCTTCTTGTCGTACTGTTAGTGGCGTGCGGTACTTTGGCCGCTGCCGACGACAACGCCGCTTTGGCTGCCGACTCGCTGCAAGCCGCTACCGACACGGTGGCTGCCGCCGTCAAAACCAAAACACCCTATTGTAAATACAAAACGGCTACCGACGGCCAAGCCAACGCCATGGCTTTTTTGATGAAACGGGAACAATTTGATGAAGGACGGCTGAAACTCGGCCGCAAATACATCAAATATTACAAGCTGACGACCGTACAATTGGAAAAATTAGTTGAAACGTTTACATACAACGATTTCAAACTGAAATTTCTGAAAAAAGCGGAAAAACATTGTAGCGATCCGGAAAACTACACAGCGCTCGTCGGGCGCTATTACGCACAATAAGTCCGCACGCATTTACCGCTTCGGCCATTGCAACCCAATGGAAATCAGCACGATGACGGCCAAACACATCGGGTAGTACAAGTGCGGAATGATGGCCAAAGGCGACACAGCCGCCAATCCCGATACCATCAGCAGTTGTGCGCCGTACGGAATGATGCCTTGTATGACGCACGACACGGTGTCCAACAAACTTGCGGTGCGCTGTGGCGTAATGCCGTAGCGACTTGAAATGTCGCGGGCGATGTCGCCGGTCGTCAAGATGGCGATGGTGTTGTTCGCCGTGCAGATATTGGCCAAAGCCGTGAGCGATGTGATGGAAATTTCGGCGCCGCGCCGGCTGCCGATGTGGCGCGTCAGTAGGTTGGTCAGAAAGGCCAAACCGCCATTCAGACGCACAATTTCGAGCAGACCGCCGGCCAACATCGTGATAATGATCAGTTCGCACATCGACTGAATGCCGTCGCCCATCGAGGTGAACAAATCGATGAAACTGATGGCGTCGCATGCCACACCGATGATGCCTGCTGCAGTGATGCCGGCCAACAGCACTATCAACACATTGATGCCGGCTACGGCAGATACTATCACAATCAGGTACGGAATGACTTTGACCCAATCGACCGTGGTGTGGTGCGTGGCCAAGTGAATGTTGCTGCCAACGATGGCGTAAAGTATCAGTGTGGCGATGGCGGCCGGAATGACCAACCGAAAATTGGTGCGAAATTTGTCGCGCATGGAACAACCTTGCGTTTGTGTGGCAGCGATAGTCGTGTCGGAAATGAACGACAGATTATCACCAAAAAATGCGCCGCCGACAACGATGCCCACCAACCATTCGACCGAACAGCCGGTTTGCTCGGCCAAGCCCGTAACGATAGGCGTCAGCGCCACTATCGACCCGACCGATGTGCCGATTGACATAGAAACCAGGCAGGTGGCCAAGAAAATGCCTGCCGGCAGAAAATCGGCCGGAATGGCGCTCAGCGTGAGCGACACCGTAGCATCGACGGCACCAACCGATTTGGCGACGGCGGCAAAGGCGCCGGCCAATACGAAAATCCAAATCATGTACATGATGCGCGGGTTGGCCGCTCCTTCCGAAAAATGAGTGATGCGCTCAGAAAATGTGGTTCCGCGCGTGATGGCTATGGCATACACCGACGCCAGCAAAAAGGCTACGGCAATGGGAATGCGGTAGAAGTCGCCGGCAATGACAGACCCGACCAAATAGACTAACAACAAAACAATGACGGGCGAAACAGCCAACAATCCGTGGCGCGTTTGGTTCTGATTCATAGCAGGTTATGATTTTTCGGCAAATGATTGTAGGCACGCTCGGCACAGACAGGCGTCGCCATAGGTTTGGTGTAGCAGCCGGCGTGTTGCCGGCGATAATGAAATGCCTGCGCACTGACATTGGATCGGATTGTCGTGCCTGCATATCAAGGTGGTTCCGCAGCGCGGACAAATTTTTGTGATCATTTGCGTAATTTGTTGAACGTGAATAGTTTATGCGACGATTGGCAAATGAACAATCCGCCGATGACAAGGCCGATGCCCAGCCATTTGCTCCACGTCAGTTGCTCGCCGAACAACAGCAGCATGAGCAGCGCTGTGAAAGCCGGACGAATGTTGTTGAAGGCGTTGGCGCGCGTTACACCAATGCGGCGCACCACATAACAAAACAACACGAACGCTGCCACCGAGGCGAACACCGCCAAATAGACCACAGCTGCAAACGACCGCCAACTGAACGCAAATGTCGCCCAATGCGGCAAATCGATTACGCAAAAAGTGGGGTAGAATAGCACCAAACTGAACGCCTGCACATAAAAGACGATGGTCAGACTGTTGTATTTGGTGGGAATTTTGCGCAGCAACACGGTATAGAGCACGGCGGCAAACACCGCTCCGAACAGCAGCAACAAACCCGCCGGCGATGCGATGTCCACACTGCCTGTGGTCGTTATCAGCATCAGCACACCGATGGTGGAAATGACGATGCCGACGATGTTGTTCCATGTAACGCGTTCGCGCAGCAGCACAAATGCAAACAGCGGCGCAAAGAGCGGCCCCGTGCTCAAAATCACTTCGGAGATGGTGGGCGATGCCAGCAGTTTCAGCCCGTAGGTCTCGAGCATGTAGTAGCAGAATGGTTGAATGATGCCGGCGGCCACGAATAGTTTGATGTCTTGCTTGTCGAGCCGTTGCAGCGACTTGGTGGCGCGCCCGACGACGAACATCAGCGCCACGGCCAGCGTGAAACGCATGGTAACCAGTGTCAGCGGGCGGAAACTCTCCAAACCGATGCCGGTGGCAATGACCGACGACGACCAAATAATCATGGCCACGATGATGGCGATGTAGGCTGTCAGATTTTTCATGTGTACTACCTTGAATAAATTTTTTGCAAAGGTAGTAATTTTATTTGAGTTTTTGGCGTTTCGGTCGGATTTTGGAGTCGCTATTTCACCAATTTCGCCGTGGCGCTATGCGCTTGTCGGCATATTGCACGACGTCTTTGATAACAAGTTTCTGCACCGCCGAGATGAAGGTTTCCATAAAATCAACGTCGATTTCGTCGGAGGAAGTTATGGGGAGTTGGATAGAATCGTTTTTTATACGTTCCCAACCGGCTTTATTCGTCCATTCATAACTACCATAAATTCTTTTTGAGATTGCACTAACAAGAAATAAAGATTGGTCGTCGGTCAAAATCTTATCTGAATAAATCCATCGTATTGCATAAGCATCTTGCAAAACAGTAAATTCTTTACTTTGGTAGAAGGTGGCACCTGTATTTGCTCCATTTGCAGAAATGGAAATTACATTTTTGAGAACAGTTGCGTTTTTTCTCGGCACATAATTATTCAGTCCTTGATTCTGTATTCCCGCTGTCAATGCCGGTAAATCATATTCCTCTTGTGCAATATTTGGTAAATCACTGGTCTTGTATTTCAAAGAATTTACTTTGATCTTTTCGAACAAATCTCCAAGCCTGAATTTTCCCCACTTGACATGCTCAAATTCTTCCAAAACCGTTTGTTCTGCTGCGGTCAGTGCGTAATCCTTTAGGCCGGTGGTTAAAAGGTAAGCGTCAATTTCGCACATGCGTTCCTCCTCAATTTCGCGGATAAACGACTCCATAAAATCGAAGTCGATGTAGCCTGTTGATGTGATTGGAATAGTAATTATATGATTCTTTATATCATCAAGTTTATATCCACCTTGTTGACCATCATAGAAACTTACAAACTTCTGAATAAGTGTTACAAAAAAATAAGCAATATATTCATTCCAACGAGATAAGATTTCTTTAGGCGTCAGTTTGTCTATGTTTTGTGAACAATAATAAAGCTCTTTTTGATATTTTACATATTTGTAGTTACCTATTACTGTTGCAGTTATTGTAAAAGGTTCGTTTGGCTCAAAATCTCTTTGTTCGATAAAACCTTGAATACCATTGTTTTCAAAAGTTCTTCCGACAAAATTTATACCTTTATGGACAAAATTTATTGCATTTGAATCTAAAGATTTTGTTCCAACAATCTCGAACAAATCTCCAAGCCTGAATTTTCCCCACTTGACCGCTTGTAGTTTTTTGTCAAGCGGGGCATCTATTTTCCCAGGCTGTCCTCCACGGCGTTTTGATTTTTCAACAGATTTGAAACTTCCCACGCAAGGTAGTCGGCCACGGTCTTTTTGAAATCTGCGAGCGTAGGCGTTGTGTCTATCGGTGCCGTTTGGTTCCAATCCGCGCCGTTTTCGGGGTCGATGGTGCCTTCGTAGTACTCTTTGTCGGTAAATAGTCGGAGTTTCTTTTTGCCGAATCGTACCAAATCGACAAGTTCGGCGTAGCGGCCTTTGGCATTATCCGTGTCGCGCAGATTGACGCTCGATTTTGCTTTTTTGCGGTTGGCGCGTGTGTAGCCGTCGTTGCCGAAGTCGATAAATTTTACGGTTTCGTCTTTTTGGTGCGCTTCGCCCACGCGGAACACATAGATGTAGGTTTGTACGCTCGATTTGCCCACAAACAGGTCAATCGGCATTTTGATGCTTGCAATCAATGTGGAGTGTTTCAGAATTTTTTTGTTGTATTCCGTGGCTTTTCCGCTGCCGGCCGACCCTTGAATGATGATGGCTGCGTAGCCTTTGCTCATCATACCGAGTGCTTTTTCGACGAATATCATGCCGTTGCCTTTGGCCGAATAGGGTGGATTCAGTATGAATGCATCGGCCGGAAATTTTTTGTCGGTGTCGCCAAAGCCATAATTGCCCGAAAAGTCGAGCAGCGAGTCTTTGTTCAAAATGTTCGACGAACCGTCGCCCATCAAAATCATGTTCAGCACCGCCAACATGTAGATGCTTGGCAAAATTTCGAGTCCCAATATCTGATTGGCTTTTATGGCTGCCGATTTTTTGGCAAGTTCTTCAGGCGATTTTATTTTTTCTTTGGCGTCGTCGAGCATTTCGTTCATGGCGGCCACCAACAAGCCTGCCGAACCGGTGGCAAAGTCCCAGACGTACGAATCTTTGTTGACGCGGGCAAGTTTTACGAGCAGTTTCCCGACGTAAATCGGTGTAAGCACCACATCGTTGAGTTTGTCTTGCGTAAAGCCGAGCCAACCATACATTTTGTTGAATAGTTTGCCGGTAAAATCGGTGGTCAGCCCGATTTTGTAGTAATAGCCCAAATCATCGACAATTTTGCAGAAAACCCGTTTCAGTTGGCTTTCGCCGTTGTTGTCCACCTTGTTGATGTTGTCGGTCAGCAGTGTGTTGGCCAGCGTGCGTTCAATCAGTTCGCGCTTGTCTTGCGGCACGTTCTTTTCGCGCAGGAAGTTTTTTATTTTATTTATCACGATGTCGCCATCGCGCAGGCCGTTTTCGGTACTCGATTTCAAATCGTCTTTCTCGAGCGGCACTACCATGTATTTGTACGGATTGTTGGGGTCGGTTACGCCCAATGTGGCAATGATGGTGGCTGCTACTAGATAAACACGATCGTTTTCGCCAAGCCCTTTTTCGGTTTGATAAATGTCGTTGTTTAGTTTTACAAGACACGATGCAATCTCGTCGTCGCGTTGTTGCTTGATGGCTTCGAGTTCTTTGTCGGTGAGCGACAATGTTTTGACTTTTTCGATAAACGCGTTGAAATTCTCTTGTTTTAAGAACGAAAAGTCGGTGTAGTCGTCCACTTTCTGCCCGACACCGAGGTTCTTTTTCGACACGCAATAAACGCCAATTTGATGTTCGAGCCGTCCGGCGGCATTTCTGAAACCGGTCATGCCGATGGCGATTATTTGGTCGAATGTGGTATATTGCAGAAGCGCATTGGCGTAATGCACGGCACCATTGACGGCGTAATTTTTGATGCTGTCGAAGTCGAGTTCGTTATTCTCTTTTCGTACGACTACCTGATTATTTTTGTCAAACTTGACGAGTTTGTCTTTGTAGCCTTTGTACTCAATCAGGATGGGATAAAAATGACCCGACATGTCTTGCAGCAGTAATTTGCAGTCGGGTCTGTTTCCGCCTTTGCCGCCTTGTTTCGATTCGTAGGCTTTTAGCGCTTTGTCGATTTCGGAGTTGCCCAGCGATTCTTGCTCGAGTTTGTAATCAAGGTTGTACGATTTGAGCCAACCATTGGCAAGGTCGGCAATGTTTGGCTCGACGGACTGAATGTTTTTCGCCATACACTTTTGCTGTTTTTCAGCGTCAGCAACTTACCGGAAACACGAGTCGCAAAAACCCAGAATATAAAAAGGCGTGAAGTTCACCTATTATACTCAGTGGGAATTTGCAGAGACCCGTGTTTATAAATAAGTTCCGTCCACGCTGTCGCGGGACGTTCACTGAACTTATTCGCTATAAACACATCTCTAAAATCTGCAAATTTTCTGAGTATCCGAATAAATAGCAAACGCTATGGTTGATAATATGTTAGTCTGATTTTGTTGCTTTTCTTGTTGTTTGGTTGAATGTTTTTATTATGTTTGTGTCTTCCGTTTTTATATTTGCATGTTCATGGCGGTGCGCACTTCGTCGAGGGTGCGGGCGGCTATTTCGCGTGCGCGTTGCGAACCGTCGAGCAGCACCTGACGGATGTAGTCGGGTTGTGCTTCGAGTTGGCGGCGGCGTTCGCGCAACGGGCGCAGTTTTTCGTTCAACGCTTCGGTCAGCAGTTTTTTGAGCATACCGCCGCCGCCGTCGCCGATGCGTTCGGCAATGGTTTGCGGCTCGTCGCCGGTGCAGAGCGCAATCAGCATCAGCAGGTTGGCCACTTCGGGGCGGTTCGCAGGGTCGTAGGTGATGTGGCGGTCGGCATCGGTTTTGGCTTTTTTGATGAGTGCGGCGGTTTCGTCTTCGGTGGCGCTGAGCATGATGGCGTTGCCGCGGCTTTTGCTCATTTTTTGCGTGCCGTCCAGCCCCATGATGCTCGGTGTTTTGCTCAACAACGCATGTGGTTCGGGGAATACGGGTGCCGCGTTTTTGCAGAATTTTTCGTTGAAACGGCGCGCTATCAGGCGTGTCATCTCGAGGTGCGGCAGTTGGTCTTTGCCCACTGGCACGACGTTGCCTTTGCAGAACAGAATATCGACTGCCTGATGCACCGGATAGGTGTACATGCCGGCATTGACGCTTTTCAGCCCGGCAGCCTGAATTTCCTCTTTCACGGTCGGGTTGCGGCTCAACTCGGCATTCGACACCAAAGTCAAAAACGGCACCATCAGTTGGTTGGCTTCCGGCACATAACTGTGTGGATAAATCAGCACGTTTTCGCCGGGTTCGATGCCGGCTGCCAAATAGTCGATGACGAGTTGTTTGGTGTTTTGGCTGATTTCCTGATACGCATCGTGGTCGGTAAGTACTTGGTAATCAGCAATCAGTATCATCGTTGGCACGCCCATTTTCGATAGGCGTACGCGGTTTTGCAGCGACCCGAAATAGTGTCCGATGTGCAGGCGTCCTGTCGGGCGGTCGCCTGTGAGTACGCGGTATTTCGCCGGATTGACGGCGATGCCTGCTTCTATCTTCTTGCTGATTTCGACAGCCGTATCGTAACTGCTCGATTCAAATTCTGCCATAGTGGTTGTTCCGAAAAAATGGTTGTTATATTATTTTATGGTGTTCATCACATAGTCGATGGCTTCGTCCAATCCGTCGGCATATTTGCCGCCGGCCGATGCCATGAACGGTTGTCCGCCGCCGCCGCCCTGAATGTATTTGGCTGCTTCGCGTACCATATTGCCGGCATGGAAACCGGCGGCCACCATCGGTTGGCTGAGGAATATGGTGAGCGTTGGTTTGCCCTCGTACACGGTGCCGGCCACCAACATAAATTTGATGTCGGCAAATTTGCCTTTGAGTTGCGGAATGATGTTGCGGATAATCTCGGGTGCTGTGTCGCCAAGGTAGCGTATCACTTTTATGCCGTCGATGTCGATGGCGGTTTGCAACAACGCATCGCGCAGGCGATTGGCACGCTCGGCCATAAATTCGTCGATTTTCTTGTGCAGCGCCGAATTTTCTTCCAACGATTTTTGTGCAGCCGATATGATGTCGGACGTGTTGTTGAACAATTCGCGGATGGTATTTTGCAGGTCTTGTGCGCTGTCCATCATCTGTTCCACCATTTCGCCGGTGATGGCTTCGATGCGGCGTACGCCGGCGGCTATCGAACTTTCGGACACGATGCGTACCATGCCGATGTTGCCGGTGGCGTGTGCGTGTGTGCCGCCGCACAATTCGATGGACGAGCCATAACGAACGACGCGCACATCGTCGCCGTATTTTTCGCCAAACAAGGCCATGGCGCCCATCGCTTTGGCTTCGGCAATGGGCATGTGGCGGTGCTCGTCGAGGACGATGTTTTCGCGTATTTTGCGGTTGACTATATGTTCCACTTGGCGCAATTCGTCGGCGCTCACTTTTTGGAAGTGCGAGAAGTCGAAACGAAGCGCTTCGGGCGTTACCAACGATCCTTTTTGCTCGACGTGTGTGCCAAGCAGTGTGCGCAGTGCTTCGTGTATCAGGTGCGTGGCGGTGTGGTTGGCTTCGATGGCGTGGCGGCGGCGTTCATCGACTTGTGCTGTGAAGGTGGCCGTTACATCGGTCGGTATTTTCGCCACAATGTGTATCGGCAGATTGTTCTCGCGCTTGGTGTCTTTGATGTCGATGGTTTCGGTGCCGTTGGTCAGTACGCCGGTGTCGCCTACTTGGCCGCCCATTTCGGCATAGAACGGCGTTTTGCTCAGCACCACTTGGTAGAATTCTTTGCCTTTGGTGCTCATTTTGCGATAACGCAGAATTTGCGTGTCACACGTCAGTGTGTCGTAGCCAACGAACTCGGTGTCGCCGGCGCATACCGTAATCCAGTCGCCGGTTTCGACGGCGGCGGCGTTGCGCGCGCGGTCTTTCTGCTTTTGCATTTCGGTGTTGAAGTCGTCGATGTTCAGCGTCAGGCCGTTTTCTTTCAGAATCAGTTCGGTCAGGTCGAGCGGGAAGCCGTAGGTGTCGTACAGCGTGAAGGCATCGACGCCCGAAATTTCGGTGCGGCCGACTTTTTTGGTGTCGTTCATCACTTTGTCGAGCAGGCGCATGCCTGTTTCGAGTGTGCGCAGGAACGCATCTTCTTCCTCTTTGATGACTTTCTCGATGAGCGATTGCTGATGTTTGAGTTCGGGATAGGCTTCGCCCATATTGTCGATGAGCGCCGGAATCAGTTTGTACATGAATGCGCTGTGTTGGCCGAGGAATGTGTAGCCGTAGCGCACGGCGCGGCGCAGTATGCGACGAATGACGTAGCCCGCTTTGGCGTTGCTCGGCAGTTGTCCGTCGGTGATGGCAAAGGCGATGGTGCGTATGTGGTCGGTTATCACGCGCATGGCCACGTCGGTTTTGGCGTCTTTGCCATATTCGCAGTTGCAGATTTCGCCGACGGCTTTCAGCAGCGGCTGGAATACGTCGGTGTCGTAGTTCGATGTTTTACCTTGCACGGCTACGCAGAGGCGTTCGAAACCCATGCCTGTGTCGATAACTTTGTTGGGCAGCGGTTCAAGCGATCCGTCGGCTTTGCGGTTGTATTGCATGAACACGTTATTCCATATTTCGATGACTTGCGGGTTGTCTTTGTTCACCAAATCTTTGCCGTTCACTTTGGCGCGTTCGCTGTCGGGGCGCAAGTCGATGTGTATTTCGCTGCAGGGGCCGCAGGGACCGGTGTCACCCATCTCCCAGAAGTTGTCGTGCTTGTTGCCGTCGATTATGCGGTCGGGGCTGACGAATTGCGCCCAAATGCCGGCGGCTTCGTCGTCGCGGCCGAGACCTTCGGCCGGCGCGCCTTCGAACACGGTTACATACAGACGGTCTTTATCGAGTTTCAGCACTTCGGTCAGATATTCCCACGCCCAAGCGATAGCCTCTTTTTTGAAATAATCGCCAAACGACCAGTTGCCCAACATTTCGAACATGGTGTGGTGGTAGGTGTCGTGTCCCACCTCCTCGAGGTCGTTGTGTTTACCGCTCACACGCAAGCATTTTTGCGAGTCGGCTATGCGCGGATAGGTTATCGGGTCGTTGCCGAGAATGATGTTTTTCCATTGGTTCATGCCGGCGTTGGTGAACATCAGTGTCGGGTCGCCTTTGACGACCATTGGTGCCGACGGCACAATTTTATGTCCCTTCGATGCGAAAAAATCGAGAAACGATTGACGGATTTCTTTTGAAGTCATAGTATTGTTAATTTTCTAATTATCAGATGTTTAAGTTGATTTTCGGCGGTTTTGGCGCGCGGTGCGTACCCACAAGTCGAAAATGTTTGCAAAAATAGTAAAAAATGTCCGTTTACACAAGCAATCTGCGAAATGATGTGTTTTTTCTGAAAAAATCGCCGTTGTTGTTTGATGTTTTGAAAGTTATTTTGTATTTTTGCGGTTGCTTTTTCTGGTCGTTGCCGACATTTGTGGCGGCGGCCGGTATCAACATCGATTCAATGGCTCGAAAAGTAAAATTTCATTATAATCCCGAAACGCTGTCGTACGAGCGTGTGCCGGTCAAGTTTTGGGATGTGGTGGGGCGCATCGGCATCTTTTTGCTGACGAGCGCCGGCATCGGCGTGGCATTTTTCTTTTTGTTCATCACGTTTGTCGAATCGCCCAAAGAGAAACAGTTGGTCATCGAAAATGCGCGGATGCGGGCGCAATACAAACTGCTCGAACGTCGTCTCGACGACCTGCAGCCCTTGCTCGACGACCTGCAGCAGCGCGACGACAATCTGTATCGTGCCATTTTGCAGGCCGAACCCATTCCGGCCGGCGTGCGGCGCAGTACGTTGGGCAACAATCGTCGCTACGAGGAGTTTGCCGATATGTCCAACAGCGCACTCATCATCGAGGCAACCAAACGTGTGGACGATTTGGCGAAACAGATTTACATCCAATCGCAGTCGTACGACGAACTTGTGCGCCTGGCCAAACAGAACGATAAAAAATTGCGCCACATTCCGGCCATACAGCCGGTGCTGAACAAGGATTTGAAACGTATGGCATCGGGCTACGGCGTGCGTATCGACCCCGTGTACCACACGGCGCGCTTTCACGCCGGTATGGATTTTACGGCGCCCATCGGTACCGATATTTATGTTACGGGCGACGGCACTGTGGAATCAGCCGGTTGGCGGCAAGGCTATGGCAACTGCGTTACGGTCAATCACGGATTTGGCTATGTAACGCTGTATGCACACATGCACAAAATCGGGGTGCGCGTTGGCCAAAAACTGACGCGCGGCGACATTATCGGTTCGGTGGGCAATACCGGCAAATCGACAGGCCCGCACTTGCACTACGAGGTGCGGTATCAAGGCAAACCGGTCGATCCGCGCAACTATTATTTCCTCGATTTGTCGCCCGAACAATACGACGAGATGATACAATTATCACAAAATGCCGGTCAAATGTTTGATTAACAGCATGTTGTCGGAATATATTTTTTGATGTATGGACCAAAAATACCTTAATCTCACCGAAGCCGACGAGGAGTCGATGATTCAACACGAATTTGATACCTTGCTGCAGGACTACGCAGCCACACGTCATACCCAAAAAACAGAGATTATCAAACGTGCGTTCGAATTTGCCAAAAGCGCGCATCACGGCGTGCGCCGGCGCTCGGGCGAGCCGTACATTATGCACCCTTTGGCGGTGGCACGCATTGTGGTCAAAGAGATTGGCTTGGGATCGACATCCATCTGCTCGGCGTTGCTGCACGATGTGGTGGAGGACACCGACTACACGGTGGAAGACATCGAAGAACGATTTGGCGCAAAAATCGCACAAATAGTGTCGGGACTGACAAAAATTTCGGGAGGCATATTTGGCGAAAAAGCATCGGAACAAGCCGAAAACTTCCGACGACTGATTCTGACCATGCCCGAAGATGTGCGTGTCATTCTGATAAAAATGGCCGATCGTTTGCACAATATGCGTACACTCGGGTCGATGCCACCGGCTAAACAGCTTAAAATCAGTGGTGAAACGCAGTATATCTATGCGCCGTTGGCTGCACGACTCGGATTCTTTCTCATCAAAACCGAACTCGAAAATCTCAGTTTCAAATACGAACAGCCATCGGTCTATGCCAAAATACAGGAGCAGGTCGATGCCGTTACACCACGCTTGGAAGAGTCGTACTTGCGATTCATTGGTCCCATCAAGCAGATTTTGGATTCGTACAACTACAAATACACCATCACCTATCGGGTCAAATCGCCGTACTCCATCTTCCGCAAGATGCAGAACAAGCATATCCCATTCGACGAGGTGTACGATTTGCTGGCCGTGCGCATCATCTTGAAACCGCGCCCCGACGAGGATGAACGCGCCAACTGCTGGGTAACCTATTCGGCACTGACATCGCTCTACAAAGAACACCCCGACCGCACACGCAATTGGCTGAGCACCCCGAAACCAAACGGCTACGAAGCGTTGCACGTTACACTGATGAACCACGAAGGCAATTGGGTGGAAGTGCAAATTCGCACCGAGCGTATGAACGAAATAGCCGAACACGGCTTGGCCGCGCATTGGAAATACAAAACCGGCACCAGCGAATTGTCCAACTTGGATTCGTGGTTCAAGTCGCTGAAAGATATGCTCGACACGGCTGACTATGCCAACGCCGTGGAGTTTATGGATACGTTCCGCCTAAACCTCTATGCCAGCGAGATTTATGTGTTCACACCCAAAGGCGACATCAAAAAAATGCCGGTCAAATCGACGGCCTTGGATTTCGCGTTCGCCTTGCATAGCGACATCGGGTTGCACTGCATCGGCGCCAAGGTCGATCATAAGTTGGTGCCACTCACCTACGAACTGAAAAGCGGCGACCAAGTGGAAATTCTCACCTCGAAAACACAACACCCGCAGCCCGATTGGATTGACATCGTTACCATGCCGCGCGCCAAAGCACACCTGCGTGCCGTGTTCCGCAAAGAGTACCGTATCGTGCAAGAGAAAGGCAAAAAAGCCGTCGAAGACGAACTTGCCAAACTGAATATGCCGCTGAACAACGTAACCACCACGCGCATCATCGAACACTACAAATTTAACACCATCACCGAATTTTACAATGCCGTCGGGCGCGGATTAGTCGATTTGTCGGACATCACGACCGTGGTGTTCCAAACCAAAAATCCGAGCAAATGGACGAAAATGTGGAAGTTGCAGTTCGGCAAAAAAAACGAACCCGTCGAGACCGATCCGAAGAAGAAAAAGAAGGTGGTACTTACCGATACCAACGTCGGGCAGGGCTACACGTTGGCCGAATGCTGCCACCCCATACCCGGCGACCCCGTGTTGGGCTATCTCGACGAATACGGCACTGTGCTGGTGCATAAACGCGAGTGCCCCGTGGCGCTGAAACTGAAAAGCAACTACGGCAATCGCATTGTAACGGCCGAATGGGCAACCCACAATGTAAAATCGTTTTTGGCCATGATCGAAATCAACGGCATCGACGAACGGGGCGTGTTGCAAAAAATCGTTACCGTCGTGTCCGAAGATTATGCCATCAATATCAAAAGTGTAAACCTCGATGCCAAAGACGGCATTTTCACTGCACAATTTGGTGTGTATGTGC
This sequence comes from Paludibacteraceae bacterium, assembly GCA_051870755.1. GTDB lineage: Bacteria > Bacteroidota > Bacteroidia > Bacteroidales > Paludibacteraceae > W0P28-013. The sequence continues at coordinate 146,851 of JBJECE010000028.1, forward strand.
ATAGCGCCGACGATTTGAATGTGCTGTGCGCCAATTTGCGCAAAGTGCCGTTTGTCAATTCGGTGGTGCGCATCTCGTAAAAAAAAACGTGCCGTCCGGCGCGATAGGTGCCTGTTTGTAGTCGGAAACTCCCTGTTGGTCGATTGTTGTGCGCGTAGTTGCACAATTTTTGTATCTTTGCCGATGTATCAAAACGACCCGAATAATGAAACGGATTTTCAGCATCATCGTTGTTGTATGGTTGGCGCAAATAGTGTGTGCACAATCGACAGAAATGCCGGCCGTGTGGGACTTACACACTTGTATCGACTATGCCAAAGCGCAGAATATCGATATATTGCAGCGTAAATTGGCACAGGAGCAGCAACAAGTGGCATTGAAACAAGCCAAAGCGGCGTGGTGGCCGACATTAAATTTTTCGACCGGTGTCAATTTTTCGAATCGTCCGTTTGTGCAGGGCGGAACCAATACCATCGACGGCGGCAGTTCCGATGTGATGCCGGCTTCGCAAAATACATTGGGCGCGACTGCCGGACTCAATTTGGGTTGGAAAATCTATGACGGAGCAAGGCAAACAACCATTAAGCAACAACAATTGGCGACAAAACAAGCCGAACTCGAAGTGGAACAAGCCCTGAATACGTTGGAAGAACAAGTGATGCAATTCTATGTGCAGGTGCTTTATTCGGGCGATGCCGTGCAGGTACAGCAAAGTATGGTCGATGCAAGTCGTGCTTTGTGCGAACGCGGCAAACAACGCTTGGACGTTGGCGCATTGAGCCGCAGCGATTATGCACAACTCGAAGCGCAACTTGGCAGCGATACTTACAATTTGGTAACCGCCGAAGCCGCTTATGCCACTAATCTTTTGGCCTTGAAGCAGTTGCTTGAATTAGAGTCGTCGTACGATTTGCAGTTGGCATCGGTGGATTATGCCGACGAATTGGCGTTGGAGCCACTCGAGAGTGTGGATGCGGTGTTTGCATCGGCGTTGGACAATCGCCCCGAAATAAAAATTTGTGATTACGAAATCGAATCGTTCGCGCTTGGTATAAAATCGGCAAAAAGCGGCTATTATCCGTCATTGTCGTTGAATGCAAGTACGGGATTGAGTTATAATTCCAATTCGAATTATCTGTTTGCGGACCAAATGAAATCGAATTGGTCGAATACTGCCGGCGTAACGTTGGCGATACCCATTCTGCAAAGTCGTCAGACAAAGAGTGCCTTGGAGCGTGCGCGCTTGGAGTACGAAACGGCGAAACTATCGAAACAGAACGAGCAAAAAACGTTGCGCAAAGCCATCGAAACCTTATGGCTCAATGCGCGTTCGGCTCAACAACAATTTGTGGCTGCTCGCGCACAGCAGCAAGCCTCGCAGGTCAGTTTCGATTTGGTGTCGGAACAATTCAATGTCGGTCGTAAAACAACTACCGATGTGCTGAGCGAAAAGGCTGTGTTATTGCAGTCGATTCAGCAGACGCTGCAGGCCAAATATATGGCTATTTATAATTTGAATATGTTAAAATTCTATCAGGGGAACAAAATAACCATGTGATTATGACACGAAAAGGAAAAATTGCCATGTGGATGTGTATTGCGCTGGCGGCGGCAGCAGTGCTCTGCGTCGTTGGAGCGTTTGTTTCAGAGAGGCTCGGTAAGCCGCAAGTAACCTACGAACAGGCAGTGGTTGCGCGCGGCAACATTCACAATGCTGTAACTGCTACGGGAACGGTGGAACCACTCACTCAGGTTGAGGTCGGTACGCAAGTATCCGGCATCGTGGACAAGATTTTTGTCGATTATAACAGCCCGGTCAAAAAAGGGCAGATCATCGCCGTCCTTGATAAGAGTACGTTGGAGTCGGAGTTGGCTTCGGCGCGTGCCAACGTCAATATGTGTCAAGTGGAGATGGAGTACCAACAGAAAGAATACGAGCGCATCAAAGTGTTGGCCGACAAAGGAATGGTCAGTGATAGCGACTACGATTTGGCGTATTACAACTACCACCGCGCAAAAAGTAGTTACGATGTGGCGAAACAAAATTTGACGAAAGCACAGACAAATTTGGGTTATGCCACTATCTATTCGCCTATCGACGGCGTGGTGCTGTCGAAATCGGTAGAGGAGGGGCAGACTGTAGCATCGTCGTTCAGCACGCCGACGTTGTTTGTCATCGCCGAGGATTTGACACAAATGCGTGTTGTAGCTGATGTGGACGAAGCCGATATCGGTGAGGTGAGAGACGGTCAGCGTGTGCAGTTTACGGTTGATGCCTATCCGAGCCTGACATTCGAGGGGACGGTGCAACAAGTGCGTCAAGAGGCGACTACGACAAGCAGTGTCGTAACCTACGAAGTGGTTATTTCGGCACGCAATCCCGATCTAAAGTTGAAGCCCGGCATGACTGCCACCGCTACCATTTATACATTGGAACGGAACAACGTATTGTTGGTGCCGTCGAAAGCATTGAAGTTTACGCCGATATGTCAAGGCATCGATACGCTGCTTGATTGCGAAGCGACACATAAAGTTTGGTCACGCGAAGGACACCGGTTCGTGGCTCTTCCTGTCGAGGTAGGCGTTGCTACCGGCAGCCAGACGGAAATCGTGTCGGGATTGCACGAGGGACAAGTCATCTTGGTGGGTACCGCAGATGGACAACTGCAGGGACAAACTCAAATGGACGAAAACACGGAAGCGTCTGCCGGCGAACGTTCGCCGTTTATGCCGGGGCGTCCGGGCGAGCGTAAAAAATAGTTATTTTGCAACCGAATGTTGTATGGGCAAGGCTGTCATCACATTGAATAATATTTGTCGCGACTTTGTGGTCGGCGATGAAACGGTGCATGCTTTGCGCGGTGTGTCGTTTACGATCGATGCAGGGGAATTTGTAACTATCATGGGAACTTCCGGCAGCGGCAAATCGACGTTGCTCAATACGCTTGGTTGTTTGGATACGCCAACTTCAGGCGAATATTTGCTCGATGGTCATGCGGTGCGCACGATGCGTAAAAATGAACGAGCCGTTCTGCGTAACCGCAAAATTGGTTTTGTGTTCCAAAATTACAATTTATTGCCTAAAACGACGGCTATCGAAAATGTGGAACTGCCGCTGATGTATAATGCGGATATAACGGCAGGCGAACGTCGTCGGCGTGCTGTCGCTGCATTGGTGGAAGTGGGTTTGGGCAATAGATTGGAGCATAAAAGTAACCAAATGTCCGGTGGGCAGATGCAACGTGTTGCCATAGCGCGTGCGTTGGTCAATAATCCGGCAGTGATTTTGGCCGATGAGGCAACGGGTAACCTCGATACGCGCACCTCGTTCGAGATATTGGTGTTGTTTCAGAAACTTCATGCGGAAGGTCGAACGATTATATTTGTAACGCATAATCCGGAGATTGCCCAATATTGTACGCGGAACATTGTGTTGCGCGATGGACGGGTCATTGAAGATGTTTTCAACGCTAACCCGCTCGACGCGGCTGCTGCGTTGGCCGCGTTGCCACGCGAAAATGACTGAATATGAATATAGCGAATCTTTTCAAAATAGCGTTCCGCGCATTGTCCAATAACAAGATGCGTGCTTTCCTGACGATGTTGGGCATTATCATTGGCGTGGCTTCGGTGATCACGATGTTGGCTATCGGGCAAGGCTCGAAGAGAAGCATACGGTCGCAAATAGCCGAGATGGGCAGTAATATGATAATGATTCATCCCGGGGCAGATATGCGTGGCGGTGTGCGGCAAGACCCCAGCGCAATGCAGACACTCAAACTTGACGATTATCGCTCCATAGTCGATGAATGTCCGCATGTGGCGGCTGTGAGTGCAAATTGCAGTGCCGGCGGGCAACTGATTTTTGGAAACAGCAACTATCCGAGTTCAATCAGTGGCGTGTCGCCTGACTATCTCGAAATTAGACAATTGTCTGTCGCAGAAGGCGATATGTTTGGTGAGGAGGAGATTGTGTCCAATGCCAAAGTGTGTGTCATCGGCAAAACGATTGTCGATAATCTTTTCCAAAATGGGGAAAACCCGATAGACCAAGTGATTCGGTTCAACAAAACACCATTCCGTGTGGTTGGTGTGCTGAAATCGAAAGGCTACAATAGCATGGGACAAGACCAAGATGATGTCGTGTTGGCACCATATTCAACCGTTATGAAACGACTGCTGTCGCAAACGTATTTAAGCGGAATTACCTGTTCGGCCATCACCGAAGACGATACCGAAACGGCTATAGAGGAGATTACGGCTGTCTTGCGGCGTAACCACCGACTACCGACCGGCGTGGAAGACGATTTCAACATACGATCGCAGCAAGAATTGAGTTCCATGATGACGTCAACCACCGATTTAATGACGGTTTTGCTGGCATGCGTAGCTGGCATTTCGTTGGTGGTAGGCGGTATCGGCATCATGAACATCATGTATGTAAGTGTAACTGAACGTACACGCGAAATAGGTTTGCGTATGAGCGTCGGTGCGCGCAGTGTCGATATTTTGTCGCAGTTCCTCATCGAGGCGATTTTGATCAGTGTTACCGGCGGCGTGATAGGCGTTTTGTTGGGCGTTGGTGCATCGTATGCGGTCAAAATCATAGCAGGTTGGCCGGTTTATATACAGGCGTGGAGCGTGTTGTTGAGTTTTCTGGTCTGTACGGTGACTGGTATTTTCTTTGGTTGGTATCCGGCCAAAAAAGCTGCCGCTCTTGACCCGATTGAAGCCTTGCGATACGAATAATGTAGTGTGTTGTTACGCTAAAAATTTATGACAATGACAGCCAAACCAAAACATTTCGAGTATCTGATCCACATTGTGGTGTTCATCATTTTGTTCATCACACTCTGTTTCTTTGCCGAAAAAACGGGTTCCAATTACGAAATCAATTGGCATCTGTTCCGACGTCATGGTGTGATATTGCTGCTTTTTGCGATGCTGTTCTACCTTAATTATTATGTGCTGATACCGAAAATCTATGCAAGCAAACGACGTGCGCTGTATTTTGTTGCTAATTTATTGATTATTATTGCAATAACGTGTTTGGTGCAATGGCTGCAACCGCGCGGTTTTTTATCACATCCGCCTATCGAAACGCCTCCGCCGATGCTGTCCGACGGGCCGGACTTTGCGCCATTGGAACATGTAAAAGGCCATGCACGTGCGCACAACAGCCAAGCGTTGCTCCCGCGCCGATTATTGTTTTTTGGTCGCGATGTGTTATTCCTGACTTTATCGGTGGTGCTGGCGCTGCTGGTCAAAATGATAGTGTATGTGCGCGAGATGGAAATACGCAACAACGAACTCGAGGCGGCCAATACCAAAGCCGAATTGCTTAACCTGCGCAGCCAACTCAATCCGCATTTTCTGCTGAATACGCTCAACAACATTTATGCGCTGATACTTGTCGATACGCAAACGGCGCAAACGGCGGTGATAGAATTGAGCAAATTGTTGCGCTATGTGCTGTACGACAATCGCGCCACTTTTGTGCCGCTGGTCAACGAAGTGGCGTTTCTCGAACATTATATCCGCCTGATGCGCTTGCGCCTGACCGACAATGTCGTTGTGAAGACGCAGTTCGATGTGCTACCCGAACATCACACGCAAATAGCGCCGCAAATCTTTATTTCGTTGGTCGAGAATGCGTTCAAACACGGCGTCGCGCCCAATGCCTCAAGCCTCATTTCCGTAGCCCTGTCCGACGATGCTGATGGGAATGTAAACTGTCTGATTATCAATACAAACCATCCTAAAACAAAAAAAGATAAAGGCGGTTCCGGCATCGGACTCGAACAGGTGCGCCGCCGCCTCGATTTGCTCTATCCCGGTCGTTACGAGTGGTCGATTACCTGCTCGGACGATCAAACACTCTATACGTCGAACCTCATAATTCGTACAAAATCATGATGCTGAAATGTGCCATTGTCGATGACGAGCCGTTAGCGCTCCAATTGCTCGAAACTTATGTGCGAAAAACACCATTTTTGCAACTCGTCGGAAGTTATTCCAACGCGCTTCAAGCACGCAAAGGCGTGCAGCAACAACCTGTCGATCTGTTGTTTACCGATATTCAGATGCCCGATTTCGACGGATTGGAATTGGCCAAACTTTTACCGGCAACGACGCGCGTCGTTTTCACTACGGCATTCAGTCGCTATGCAGTCGATAGTTATCGGGTCAATGCGGTCGATTACCTGCTGAAACCTTTTTCGTACGACGACTTTTTGGTGGCAGCCAACAAAGCGTTGGCGCTGACACACATGCAGGCCGGCACGCAGTCGGAACACGCCGATGCCGACACCATCATCGTCAAAAGCGAACGCAAACTCGTGCGTATCAACTTGGATAGATTGCTCTATGTAGAGGCGATGCGTGATTATATGAAACTCGTGCTCGACGGCGACGAAGATATGCCCGTCTTTTCGCTGATGAGCCTGAAAGCCCTGATGGAACAACTGCCCACCGACCGATTTATGCGTGTGCATCGCTCGTTCGCCGTGCAACTCTCGAAAGTGCGTGTCGTCGAAAACAACCACATCGTGTTTGGCAAAGTGCATATTCCCATCGGCGATATGTACAAAACGGAGTTTTTCGAGGCGTGGGGTAAATAGAAAAACACTTGCAGCGTACATTTTTGCACGGAATTTGTGCTAAAATTTCGGAACCTCGTTTTTTTTTGCTATCTTTGCCAATTGGATTAAATACGAAAGACCATAGTGCGCTTATGCAAGTCAAAATCATCAACACATCGCGTCACGCCCTGCCTGCGTATGCTACCGACGCATCGGCCGGCATGGATTTGCGTGCCAATTTGTCGGAACCGGTTACACTGAAACCGCTCGAACGCCGACTGATTCCCACCGGCCTGTTCATTGAATTGCCCGTCGGCTACGAGGCACAAATACGTCCTCGCAGCGGCTTGGCACTCAAACACGGCATCACCGTTCTCAATTCGCCGGGCACCATCGATGCCGATTATCGCGGCGAAATCGGGGTCATACTCGTCAATTTGTCGGCGACGGATTTTGTCGTTGCCGATGGCGAACGCATTTGCCAAATGGTGATAGCCCGCCACGAACAAGCCGAATGGGTCGAAGTGGTCGAATTGGACGCTACCGAACGTGGCACCGGCGGGTTCGGACATACGGGAAAACAGTAAAATCGACGGATGCGTATGCAAAAATTTCGAATCATAGCATGTATCGTGGCTGTAGTGGGCGTGTTGCAAGTGCATGGACAAAATGTCGATTCGCTCTTTGTGCGCCGTGTGGCTGCCGAACAACTTGTCGATTCGACGGACGAACAGCGGTTTACTTTTTGCTTTTTCGAGGGCGCACGCTATTTGCATCGCTTGATGCCCGATTCGGCGTTGCACTATTTCGACCGGTGTCTGGCCATCGACCCTGATAATGCCGCCGTGTACTACAACAAGGTGGCGGCGTACAGAATGCTGAAAAACTATCCGCAGGCGTTCGCGTGCGCACAAAAAATGGCCGAATTGCAACCCGACAATGCCGATTATCAGGAACTGCTGATTTCGTGGCTCATCACACATCACCGTTTCGACGATGCCATTGCCGGTTACCGGCAGTTGCTGCTCCAACAGCCTACTAACCAATTCTATCTGAATAACTTACTCGATTTGTACATCGCCACCGAACGACCGCAACAGCAACTCGAAGTGCTGCAACGCTTGGAAGAACTGAACGGCGTGGACGAAGAAAATTCGTACAACCAGATAGCTGTTTTGCAAGCCTTGAACCGCCCCAAAAAAGTGGAGAAACAAATTCAAAAACTGATACGCAAATTCCCGAACAAAACGGAGCATGTCATTCTGTTGGGCGAGTTCTATCTGGCGGTCGGCAAAGAAAAAAAGGCTTTGCAGTGTTACGATTCGCAGTATGCCAAAGACTCGACCGACGGCACCGTGCTGGCTGCCTACGCCCACTACTATTCGACCAAAGGCAACGACACGCTGGCCGACGACTACATGCTGCGTGCCTTGAACGATCGGCATTATCCGTTCGTCAATAAAGTACAGTGGCTGCGCTCGCATGTAGCTACGCTGTTGCAGGCACACGATACGCTGCGCGCCGACTCACTGTTGTATGGTATCGAAAATATGTATTCCGACGAAGAGGATTTGCAGACCTTGCTGTACGACTATGCGCGGGTGAAACGCGACACGGTGGCCTGTCAGAACTATTTGACACAATACCTGAGCCGGAATCCGCTCGACGAAGAGAAATGGGTGCAACTTTTGTTGTTGAACGAGAATAATTCGCAACGCATGGCGGACATTATCAAGGAGGCGATGGCGTGGTTTCCTAATTCGTCGCGGTGGTATTACTACAAGGCGGCGCTGTTGGTGAACGACCAACGCAGCCTCGAGGCCGTCGAGATGCTCGATGCGCTGCTCAACAACGACCAAACGGACAATGCCACGCGCGTATGGGCGCTGACGATGAAAGGCGATATTCTGCAAACCATGCAACGCTACAAAATGGCTATGGCTTGCTACGAAGAGGTGTTGCGCATGGCGCCCGACGATATATCGGTGAAAAACAACTATGCCTATCTGTTGGCTTGTTGCGGCATTGATTTGGCCAAAGCCGAAACGCTCAGTAGTGCCACGGTCAAAGCCGAACCAAACTCGGCAACCTTTCTCGATACGTATGCGTGGGTGCTGTTCATGCGCGGCGAATACAAGTTGGCACGCTTCTATCAGGAACGCGCCATCGCCGCAGCCGAAACACTCAGCAGCGAACTGTTGGAACATTATGGCGATATTTTGGCGCAATTGGGCGACATCGAATTGGCTATCGCACAATGGGAGAAGGCGCTGACGCTGAATCCGCAGTTGCAGCGACTGCACGAAAAAATAGAAAAGCGACAATATATACCATATTTATTACCGCTCGAAGATGAAAATGAGGAACTGCTTGAAGACACCCAACAATAGCGGGGTTGCAGTGGCGTGTGCGCTGCTGCTGTTGCTGATGGCGGGCTGCAAAAGCAAGCAACTGCCCACGACACCCACCGAAAAGCCGGCGGCTTATACGGTGAATCAGGTGCTGGCCGAACAGCCGACCTTCGCCACGCTGCATATTTCGAAAATGAATGTCGTGGCGACCTACGGCACGCAGCAACTGTCGTTTCGAGCCACAGTCAAGTTATTGACTGATAGTTTGTTGGTGCTATCGGTGCAGCCGGTGCTTGGCGTCGAAATGTTTCGCGTGGAGTTTACACCGTCGCGTTTTGTGGTGGTGGATAAATGGAATCGGCGCTATACCGAAAATTCGTATGAGTTTTTGCGCTACAAACTTGGAGTCGATTTTCGCTTCGATGTGTTGCAAAATATGGTGTCGAATCGCTTGTTTTTGTTGGATAAAACTGATATATCGGCTGCCGATTTCACAGTCGAAACCATGGCCGGCGCGCCTACGCAATTGTTGCACCTCGCATCGGGGTTGATACAACAATTCGAAGTGGTGGAGCCTGCTGCCATAGCCAAAGCGTCGGTGGCGGTAGAGCAGGGACGCTTGACGTGCGAATATGCCGGACATCGGGTGCAAAACGGCGTGCGTTTCCCAAATACGTTTGCCATGACTTTGCAGGCCGCCGGTCGGGTTATCACGTTGGCGTGTACGGTGGAAAAAATGGAATTCGACAAGCCGTTGGAGTATGTGCCACAAAATTTATCGCGTTACGAAAAAGTCAATTTCTCGAAGATAATTCCCTGAAAATAAGATGATAAAGATGATGAAATACCGTTTGTGTCCGCTTGTGCTGCTTGTGTCGCTGTTGGCGATGCCGATAGCCGCGCAAACACGGCAGCAGTTGGAAGCGCAGAAGAAAAAAACGCTCGAAAGTCTTGCCCAAACCAATAAATTGCTCGACGAAACGCAAAAGTCGAAGAAGGGTAGCGAAAACAAAATCAATTTGCTGAAACGCAGCATCAACGAACGCAATGCACTGATCAAATCGTTGAATGGCGAAATCAGTTTGCTGGAACAAAACATCGTGCAACTCGAGGAAGAGCGGAAGGGACTTGAAGAAAAATTGGCTTTCCAAAAAGCGGATTATGCACGCTTGGTGCGCGAAACGCATGCGCGCCGCAACTATTTTTCGCCATTGCTGTTTATCCTGTCGTCCGATAATTTCAGTCAGGCTTATCGCCGATTCCGCTATTTGCAGGAGTTGAGCGATTATCGTAAACGACAGGCTGCCGAGATTTTGCAACTGACCGGCGAGTTGGAGGCCAAAGGCTTGGCTCTGCAGTCCGATATGGCCGATAAAGGGCGTGTGATGAGCGAAAAAGAGCGCGAAGCGAAAAAGTTGGAATCTGATCGTCAGCGCGAAAAACAGATGCTTACCGAATTGCAAAAGAAAGAGGCCGACTTGAAAGCTAAACAGAAAAAACAGCAGAAAAAGGCTGATGAACTGAATGCGAAAATTCAAAAATTGGTGGCAGCCGAAATCAAAAAAGAGGAAGAACGCCGGCGCAAAGAGGCCGCCAAACAGGGCAAACCGGTTTATCAGATGAGCAAAGACGAACAGTTGGTGGCCGGCAACTTCGAGCGGAACAAAGGCAAACTGCCGTTGCCGGTGGAGCGCGGTTTCATCAGCGGACATTTTGGTGTGCAACCGCACCCCGTATTGCCACATGTAACTACCAATAACAAAGGCATTTACATTCAAACACCGGCCGGATCGAAAGCACGCGCCATTTTCGACGGCGTGGTAACAAAATGTTTCATGGTGCCGGGCAGCAATAGTTCGGTCATCGTGAAACACGGCAATTATCGCACGGTCTATTCCAACTTGACGGAAATATATGTGAAAGAGGGCGACAAGGTAACCACCAAGCAGCCGCTCGGCAAAATTTTCGTCGATACCGAAAATGACAACAAGACGGAACTCTATCTGATGTTGTACAAAGATACCGAGATTCAGAATCCGGAATTGTGGTTGGCAAAATAAAAGTCTGATTGTCAGAAGTTTATTCGCGCACGAAGTAATAAACGAGTTTGAAGCCCGTGTCGAAATAGCCGAACTTGCGCACCACTTGCGATTGCGTTGCCGCATGATTGCTGTAAAGCGCGCTTTCGGTCAGGCGCTCGACCGGAATGCTAAATTTTGTGTCGCTGATGCTGAGTAGCGATAAGTTGCTTGTTTTCAGCAGTTTGTAATTATTGACGGCGACGTCGGCATAAAGTCCGAGGCCGATTTTATCGCCATTTTTCAATTTGAAATTGTAGGTGCCGTCCACGGCGATGGCAATCCATGCGTAGGGAAACGAAATCAGTTTGCCCGTGCTTGTCATGGTGTTCGATCCTGTGGCCAAGGCCAAAGCGTTGTCTATTTCGACGTCGTACAGCGGATAGTAACACCGTAAATCGGCTTGTTGCAAGGTTTGTCGGTAATTTGCTGACAACGCAATGATGGCTTTCGGGCCGATGTTCAGGGTTACATGCTTGAAGTCGAGCGTCAGTTGCAACGGAATGCCGAGGTACCATTGGTTGTGCCGTTCGTGCAACTGCCCGATGGTGTAGTACACGTCCATGGCGTCGCGCTCGACGTCGATGGTGGAGTAAGTGTCTGTATAATTTGTTGATACATAATTACTTGCTGCGTATGTAATGTCGAAGCCGAGACGTATGCCGACACCGCGCCATAGCAGCGCATACGACATTTCGAGGCCGGTATGTATGTCGGGGCGGAATGTGCCGAAGTCTGATTGGTAGGTCAGCCCCGCTGTGCCGATTCGCGCACCGACAACCACTTGGCGTGCCGATGGCGTCTTGCTGCGGTAACTGCTGCCGCGTTGGCTGCTGATGCAGTTGCATTCTTCGGCAACCGTTGTCGTGCAAATGGCGACCAACAGCCATAGGCTGATTATCTGTTTCAGATGTCGGAACATACTGCGGCGTTAGTTGACAATGAGTTTGACGTTGAATATTTGGCCGAGTCCCGTAACGACTTTGATGTTATAAATGCCGACTGCCAGATTGGACGGTAACACGATGGGATAAGTGGTCGGCTCCAGATGGTAGTAGAGCAATCCGACGTTGTCGTATATATCGACATACAGGCCTTGTTTGTCGCTTTCGCTGAAATAGTATTCGATGACGGCGCTTTGTCCGGCAGCCACCGGATTTGGCACAATGGTCAGCGCGTGTGCATTGACGCATTGTGTTTCGGAAACGAAAATGTGTGCGGTGTGTTCATCGACCATCAGCAGGCGCAGCATATAGCACCCGTCGAGCATGCGGTTTTCGGTATAATAGTCGTCGGTGGCTCCTTCGATGCGCTCGCCGTTGTGATACCATTGGTAGCGCATTTGTGTGTAGTTGGGCACAAGGGTGTAGGCTTTCCGATTGTTGCACAGCATTATCCAATCGTATTTGTTGACAATCAAGTCTTCGATATATGTTCCGCCGGCGGTGCAGTTCATTATCAAGTGTGTGGTGGCGGTGCTGTCGCACGGCGTGGTGTTGTTCGGGCTGGCGAATCGCTCCACGATGGTGGTGTCGGTGTAGAATAGTTGTCCGTTGTAGGTGATGGTGTCGCAAAACAGAATCGTTTGTTCGCTCTCGGGCGCTTCGAATACTTGAATGCTGACCAAACGGTTGCCGCAGGTCGATGTGGTTTGTCCGATTTCTAAAAATGTGGTGTCGGCGGTGTAGGTTTTGCCGTCGTACTCCACGCGTCCGCAACCGCTCAACGTGAGTGTTTCGGTGTCGCTGAGTATGTCTATCGGCAGTGTGTTCGACACGACGTAGCAACGCTCAAGCGATTCGTTGCCCTGTTCGGTTACCAATAAGCGGAACAGATAGTGGTCGGCATCGTTGATTTGGTAAATTTCGGACAGCGCCGACCCTGCAAAATAGCGCCATTTGTTGATGGGTTCCCATGTAACGCCATCGTCGCCGCTGGTTTGCCATTGGCAGACTAATGGCGGTGTCAGCGTGCCGTTGTTTTTGAATGTGCCGCTGAAAATGGCGTAGTTGTAGAGGCACACGGGCGTAGCAGGTATCAGTTCGATGGCTATAGATGCTGATTGGGCAATCGACAAATAGATGGTGGCTGTGTCGGCAAATTCGCCGCAGTTGATACTGTATTGCAGCGAGTCGCGGCTGTTGTGCGAACGCGCGGCGTTGTTGTAAATGAGCGAGTCGGCGTGGATGGTGGCAGTGACGCCGGCTATGGTCGGTTGGGTGATGAGTGCGAATGTCGGCGCATCGCATGTCCACGCATCGTTGTCCGATAGGCCGATGGCTACTGTGCTGTCGCACACGGAGAGGTAGGCGGTGTCGTTGCATGCTGTTACTTGTTCGCAGTGTCGTACTGTCAGTTCCAACGTTACTATGCTGTCGCAACCTGCCACCGCTTGAAGTGTGTCCGGATACAAGCCTGATTCGCTAATGTATTGATTGTTAAAAAAGAACGAATCGTCTTCGCAGATGCGTTTTTGTATAGTGCTTCGTATTTCTGGTTTTATTTGCAAATTGAGCACAACGACGCTGTCGCACCCTGTTGCCGTGGTTAGCGTGTCGTTGTAAGTGCCACTTTGTGCGCGGTATTTCCCACCGAAGAACAGCGAATCGCCGTAGCAAAGTTCGTGGCTGTATGTAGTTCTGATTTCCGGTTTGATACGCAGATTGAGTGTTACTATGCTGTCGCAGCCAAATAGGGTGGTCAGTGTGTCGGTGTAGGTGCCGCTTTGTGTGCGGAATTGTCCGGCGAACAGCAGCGAATCGCCATGACAAATCTCTTGGTAGAGAATGGAGCGTATTTCCTGTCGGATTTGTAGCGTGAGTGTTACGATGCTGTCGCAGCCCGATATGTCGGTCAGTGTGTCGATGTAGGTGCCGCTTTGCGTGCGATATGTTCCGCCGAAGAACAGCGAATCGCCGTAGCAAAGTTCGTGGCTGTATGTAGTTCTGATTTCCGGTTTGATACGCAGATTGAGTGTTACTATGCTGTCGCAGCCAAATAGGGTGGTCAGTGTGTCGGTGTAGGTGCCGCTTTGTGTGCGGAATTGTCCGGCGAACAGCAGCGAATCGCCATGACAAATCTCTTGGTAGAGAATGGAGCGTATTTCCTGTCGGATTTGTAGCGTGAGTGTTACGATGCTGTCGCAGCCCGATATGTCGGTCAGTGTGTCGATGTAGGTGCCGCTTTGCGTGCGATATGTTCCGCCGAAGAACAGCGAATCGCCGTAGCAGATGCGCCTGAAAAGCGGTGTGCGTATCTCGTCGCGTATGTGCAGTGCCAGCGTTACGATGCTGTCGCAACCCGATATGGCGGTCAGTGTGTCGTTGTAGGTGCCGCTTTGCGTGCGATATGTTCCGCCAAATAGTAGCGAGTCGCCGTAGCATATTTCTTGGGATAACGATGTGCGTATTTCGTCGCGTATGTGCAGTTTCAGCGTTACGATGCTGTCGCAGCCCGATGCCGTGGTCAGCGTGTCGGTGTAGGTGCCTGCTGTCGTGAGGGTTTTGCCGTTGAACCAATAACTTTCGCCGGCGCATACGGTGTCGGGAAAAGTGTGTCGTATCTCTTTGACTGATAGATGAATAGGATCGCTCATGGCACGGCAGTTTATTTGGTCCAGACCGCCTTGCGAGGCTACCACCAAACGGTAATAACCTTCGTTCGACAGTGTGGCGTTGTCCAACGTTAGTGTGGTGCTGTTGCTGCCGATGGTTACCCAGTCGTCTTGCGATGTCAGATTGCCTGTCGTGCTGTAGAGCCAGCGGTAGGCGAGCGGTTCGGTGAAGGTGCCGTTGTTGGTGAATGTACCTTCAAACGTGGTGGTGCCGCCACTGCAAATGGTGTCGGCGGCGGTCACGCTCACCGGCGGCAGACAAAGGCGCACTTCGATGTCGTCGAGGGCAAAATCGTTGCCGCTACCTGCTCCTGCACTGTTGGAGATAGTTAATTTGACGGCGCTAACCCCTGTCGGTATTCTCAATGATACACCTACTTGGTGCCAAGTGGACGATTTGCGCCAATCGCCTAACTCCGGCAGGGTCGCATCAGGCGCAATGGGGCCTGTGGTGGAACGCATAAATTCTTGACCGGTTTCGGCATCGCTGATGACGAATAGGAGGTTGGGCTCCACAGTGTGACGACCTATCAATGTGCGCTGGCTCTGCTGATAGTAAGTGAACACATTGGCCACATAGGCGGAGAAATAGAGTTGGGCATCGGCACATAAACCGGTCAGTTCGGTGCTGTAGAAGGTGTGTGCGCCATCTTTTCCGTCCACTTGCAAAAAATAACCGCGTGTATAATCGTTCGGATAGGTGTGGTCGTCCTGAATATACCACTGCGAATATGGACTTGAGGAGGTGGTGTCGCCGTTGGCGTACCCTTTTTTGGTAACAAGGTAACGACCGGACGACATAGAAGGATGTTTACCGGATGTGTTTTGTTTGTAAGCCTTGTCCATGGCCGTTATCGGCGTGGTCGAAATGTGCGGGTCGTCAACCGAGTTACCGCCGAAATCCTCCTTGAACAACAACGTACCATTTGGACAGGTCTGTGCCGGCACGGGCAGAACAGGCACAAGTATAGCCGCTGCTATCTGTACCCAAACGAGCCATTGCAAAACTTTCTGCTGTGTCATCTTATATAATAATTATGGTGTAACGCGTTTCTTGGTTGCAAAGTTATGCTTTTTTTGCGAATGTTAATCCAAACTAATTCATTTTTTTTTGCGCTCGCTGATTTCGCATTATAGGGTGGCGCTTCGGTTTTGCAAATAGGCATCGAACAGCACGATGGCTGCCATGGCTTCGACCACAGGTACGGCGCGCGGCACCACACAAGCGTCGTGGCGGCCGTGTGCTGCCAATTCTACGGCGTTGCCGTCCGTGTCGATGGTTTGCTGCGCTTGGCTGATGGTGGGCGTCGGCTTGAAAACGACTCTGAAATAGATGTCGGCGCCATTGGTGATGCCGCCCTGAATGCCGCCGGCAAAATTGGTGCGTGTGCCAATGTGTTCGTGGTCGGCGTAAAAAGCGTCGTTGAGGCTGCTGCCCGTGAGCGCTACATGTTCAAAACCGCTGCCGTAGTCGAATCCTTTGGCCGCATTTATCGATAGCATGGCGTAGGCCAATTCGGCTTGCAACTTGCCGTATAGCGGTTCGCCAAGTCCTATCGGGGCGCCGCTGATTACACACTGCACGATGCCGCCTATCGAGTCGCCTTGGCGGCGGCAGGTATCGATGAGTTCGACCATTTGCGTGGCTGTCGCTGCGTCGGGACAGCGCACAATGTTGTTCTCCGTTTGTGTCAAATCAAGTTCTTGGTACGGCTTGTTTACCGCGATGTTGCCTATCTGTGCCGTGTATGCTGCGATGTGAACGCCGATGTTGCGTAAGGCAAGTTTGGCAATGGCGCCGGCCACAATGCGCGCGGCTGTCTCGCGTGCCGAAGCGCGTCCGCCGCCACGATAGTCGCGTATGCCGTATTTTTGCTGATAGGTGTAGTCGGCATGGCCGGGACGATAGACGCTTTTCAGATGCTCGTAGTCGCTGCTGCGATGGTCGGTGTTCGCGATGCAAAACCCGATAGGTGCGCCGGTGGTTTTACCGTCGAATATGCCCGACAAAAATTCGACGCGGTCGGCTTCGTTCCGTTGTGTCGTGATGGACGATTGTCCGGGCTTGCGACGATCAAGTTCGGCTTGCACGAATGCCGTATCGATGTCGATGCCGGCCGGGCAACCATCGATGATGCCACCGATGGCTGTGCCGTGCGATTCGCCAAAAGTTGTCAGGCGAAAAATGTGTCCGAATGTGTTCATGGCGTTTAGCAGCAACCTCCGTTACAACCGCTGTCGCAACCGCCACCGCACGAGTCGCATCCACATCCACAGCCGCATCCGCATCCGCCCGACATGGCGCGAAGGTCTTCTTCGGTGGGCTCGTGCACGTCCAACACGGTGCCTTTGAAGTAAAGGTCTTCGCCCGACAGCGGGTGATTCAAATCGACGGTTACGGCGTCGGCTTTCACCTCTACCACTTCGGCGTTGATGCGCTGACCTTCGCTATCGACAAGCGGCACAATGGCACCGGGATAGACGCCTCGTTCGTCGATTTTGCCGTCGATTTCAAAAATCTTGCGCGGCAAATCGATGACGCTGGCATCGTCGTATTCGCCGTAGGCATCAGCACAAGGAATCATAAAATCGAATGTGTCGCCTGTCGATAATTCCGACAGATTTTCTTCAAATTTTGGCAGCATCATGCCCAAACCGAAGAAAAATTTCAATGGTTGGTCGGTGGTGGTCTCTTCCATCAGTTCCATGCTGCCGTCGTCGTTTTTCACGAATAATTTGTAATCGACGGCTACGAGTAGATTGTTTGCGATTTTCATTGTGATAGTTTTTTTTGAGTTTATAATGTGTTTGTATTTGTCGTTAGAACCAAGTCGCGTTGCGACTATTGTCGCTGCGTTTTTCGTATTTCAAATCTTGCAGCATCGAGGCATTTACGCCGATGGTAACCATATATGATTTGTAACGACCGAAGGGCGATACGCTGGCCGACAGTCGCCAGCAGTGCAGGTCGCGTACGATGGAAAACGTCATTTGCGTTACTTGCAACGCTTTCAGATCGAACGATCCGCTGTAATTCAAACTCCACTTCGGCGTGGGATTGACGTGCCCCGAAAAACTCAGGTTGTGCGTCCATTCGCGTTTGTAATCCATCATTTCGTAGTCGAAATGGCTGCCGGTGCGCCACGCCACCGAGTAGTTGATGGTGAAACTCCACGATACTTCGGGCTTGGTGTAACCTTCGTCGTCGGCGGTAACATTGGCCGATTTGTCGCGCTGCGCCTCTTTGTCGATGTTTGTCGGCTCGTCCATGTTGAAATTGACGCCTTCTTCCATCGGGTCGTCAGTGTCGTCGCGCGTTTTCTTGTCTTTTTTCTTGAAGGTGTTGTTGTCGAATGTGTACTGAAACGAGGTTCCGGTGCCCAAAAAACGCGGAAAATTGCGTAATTCGTTGATACGCACCGGATTGCCGTATTCGTTGAGCCCGTATTTGTATGGATCCCACGAACCTGCCAAGTTCAGCGAAAACGATTTCGTCAGTTTGATGCGCAAACTTGTGTTGAAATTTTGCAGACGCAACGAGTCGGCCGCAAAGTTGTAACCGCCCGAAATGGTAAAGTTGTCGATGATGCTGACTTTTTTGTATTGCGTGGTGCCGCTTTCTTCCGATTTTTTCTTGTCTTTCACTTTCATCTCGACATTGTTGCTGAGCGACCAATTCAACGCAGCCTGCATGCCGCGCCCCGGCACACCGTACATGCCGCCGGAGTAGGGCGAATAGACAACCGTTTCGTGCCTGATTTTGTCGGCATTGTCCTTATCGACTATCACTTTGTCGTAACTCTCGTAGAAATGCCACATCTTGTCGCCCCAATCGGGATGATAGTTGAACGAAATCGACGGCGTCATCACATGGCGAATCCGATCGACCTTGTCGCCAAACAACTTGCGGATGGGCGTGTAGTAACCATACAACTTGGTTTGCATGGTGATGCCGGCCGTAAAGTCGTACACGTTGTAAAAGCCGCTTACCGTGTCCAAAACCTCTTGCTGCAACTGCTTGTCCCACGAACGATTGACTTTGGTAAAATACATGCGGTCTTGAAACGTGAAACTTGGCGTTATCGACAAATATTTGAACAATGTGAACGAGGCTGTTATCGGCAACTTGTGATTGATGGCGTTTTTCCAATCTTTCGCAAAATTCGATGTCAGAAATTGGCTCTCTTTGCACGTAATGCTGTTGGCAAATGTCATGTTGTACGACAACGCAATTTTTTCGTAAAAACGCTCTTTGCCTACCGGATTTTTGCGCTTGAACGGATACACGCGGCTCATGTTTACCGTCAGGTTGGGCAGCGTCAGCGAGATGGTGGAGTCCTGCGAACGCTGCGACACCAACGCATTGACCGAGATGCTCCACGGACTTTCGGGGAAACGCTGCGTGTAGTTTACGCTCGAACTCGTAATGTTTTTCGACTGTTCCGCCGGATTGTAGTAGTTGTTCACGTTGCTTTGGTTGTAGCCGCTGGTGGTGAAATCAACCGATGCCGAAAACGTGGCAAATTGGCTCGCTTTCGGGTCCTGACGATGTTGCCACGATAGTTTGAAGTTGCGATATTTGGCATAATCGGGCATATCTTTTTCGCCGTAAACGTCTTCGCGATAACTGGCACGAAAATTGCCGCTGAATTTGTAACGCAAAGCGTAGGTGCTGCCGAGTTGGACGCCCCAAGTGCCTTTGGTGTAAATCTCGCCCGTCAATTCGAGGTCGATGTGGTCGCTGATGGCAAAATAGTAACCGCCGTTCTTCAAAAACAAGCCGCGCTCCATTTCGTCTCCGTACGATGGCATGATGATGCCAGACGAATATTTCGACGTAAACGGAAAAAATCCGAACGGCACCGCCAATGGCATCGGTATGTCGGCCATCACTAAATAGGCCGGACCGGCCGCAATGTAACTGCCCGGTTTCACTTTGGCTTTGGTCAGTTGCAGGTAAAAGTGCGGATGGTCGTGATCGTCGCAAGTGGTGTATTTGCCGCCTTGCATATACATCTCTTCGTTTTCGAGACGCTTTGCCTTGTCGGCCACAATGTAGCCTTCGCCTTGTTGCGTTACGCCACCGCGAATGAAACCGCGCCGCGTCTTGAAATTGTACGACATCTCTTTCGACGAATAGGGCTGGTCGCCGTCTTTGAACACGGGCAAACCGCTCTCGTTGCCAAGACTGTCCACCGTGCCGCTGGCATAGACCGTGCTGCTGTCCATGTTCATACGGATAAAATCGGCTTCGAGTTCGATGGGGCGCGACTGCTCGTAGCGCACGTTGCCTTGACCAAACAAAAAGCCGTTGCCGCTGCCATAAAAGACGATGGAGTCGTTGCATTTATAGCGAATGGGAGCATCGATGTCGCTCTTCTTGCGGGGCGGCGCAACAACCGTTTGCGGCCGTATGCTATCGACCGCCGACACGCTGTCTGCTACCTGCGGACTGACATACAACGAGTCGCTTGGCGTGCTTTCCTGCGCGCGTGCGCATAAAAAAACAACCGTCAAAAGACCTATAGTGAAATGTAATCTTTTGAATATCAATGTTTTACTAATGTATGATGTGTGCTTGGCACATTTTACAAAGTTATAACTTTTTGCGCAAACTTTGGCTGTCTTTGTAATAAATTATGTAAAAAAATAGTTTTTTGTCGTCAATCTCGCCAAAAATGCGTACTTTTGCAGTGTATAACCAACGCAATGGAACGCCTGCATTATCTATAACGCAAAAATGCAGAAAAACGTTGCACAAAAAAGGTTAATAATAACGAAAGCGTGTTGCTGATAATGAAACGAATCATTTGCATATTGTTGTGTTTGCTGACGTTTTTTGCCGGAGCGTCGGCCAAACAGTTTACCATTGTTATCGATGCCGGACACGGCGGCAAAGACCCCGGCGCACTCGGCAAACGCGGCCGCGAAAAAGACATCAATCTGCGAGTTGCCAAAGAGTTCGGACGCTTGGTGCAAGAAAATATGAGCGACGTGAAGGTCGTGTTCACGCGCGACGACGATGTGTTCGTGCCGTTGCAGGAGCGCTCGGCCATCGCCAATCGCGCCAATGGCGACTTGTTCGTCTGCATTCACGTCAATGCGTCGAAAACAAGTGCCGCTTGCGGTGCCGAAACTTATACTATCGGCTTGGCCAAATCGGATGCCAACTTTGAAGTCGCCAAACGCGAAAATTCGGTTATCTTGCTCGAGGAAGGCTACAAAGAACGCTACCAAGGCTTCGACCCGCGTTCGCCCGAATCGTATATCATGTTCGAGTTTATGCAGTCCAAATTCAGCGATCAAAGTATCGAAATGGCGGCCTACCTACAGGACGAATTTATCGCTATCAAACGCTACAATCGTGGCGTGCGACAAGAAAATTTCTGGGTGCTGCATCAAACCAAAATGCCGAGCGTGCTTATCGAACTCGGTTTCATATCCAATCCCGACGAAGAGAAATATCTGCTCTCCGAAAACGGATGCAGCGAGTTGTCAAACGCTATCTACAAAGCATTTACGCGTTACAAACACGAATACGACCGCAAAAATAATGTCTCGCTCATCGAAGTGGCACCCACAAAACAACCGGAGCCGGTCAAAACACCAGCCAAACCCGCTGCCGCCGACACGAAACCAGCCGCACCGAAATTGTCGGTCGAAATAGAACCCGGCGTGAAGGCGGTGTACAAACTGCAAATTTTCACCACCAGCCAACCCATCACTGACCCGAACGACTCGCGTTTCAAAGGACTGAAATGCGATTGCTACGAGGAAAACGGCGCTTACAAATATACTTACGGCGCAAACACAAATTTAGGAATCATACAAAAAACAAAAGCCGAAATCAGCGGCAAATTTCCCCAAGCATTTATCGTGGCCTTTTATCAAGGACAAAAAATTACGCTGCAAGAGGCCAAAACCATCAATTCAACAGTTAAATCATCGAAATAAACCATAAAAAAACGAAATAATCATGATGAAAAAAATCTTTACCCGTGAAGTGAAAATCGGTCTGGCGTTCATTTTAGCCATCGTCTGCATCGTTTTCGGACTCAACTATCTGAAAGGCATCAATATCTTCGCACCGAGCAATCGGTATTATGCCGAATTTGACAACTTGGACGGACTTGTCGTGTCGAATAACGTGGTGGTGCGCGGCTACAAAGTGGGACAGGTAACCGAAATAACATACGATTTCACGTTGGAACATCCATTCGTAGTTACCATCTTGGTGGACGACGAAATACGCCTGCCGCTGGGCTCGACCATGCTGCTGCGCGACGACGGACTGATGGGCGGCAAAGTGATCGACATCGTCTATGGCAACCAATCCGAACTCTATGCTGTGGGCGACACGGTGCCGTCTGACGTGGCACCGGGCTTGATGGCGGTAGTCGGGCAACTTGTGCCACGCCTCGAAGGCACTATCTCGCGCGTCGATTCGGTACTCGAATCGGTCAATTCGCTGGTGGCATCGCCCGAAATCAAAAACAGCCTGAAATCGGTAGAACGCATCACCGCCGACCTGCAAGTGTCGTCGGCACAACTGAAACGCGTGATGAACAACCAACTGCCCGGCATCATGTCGGATATCAACACCGTAACCGGCGACCTGAAAAAGGTGTCGGGCGACCTGCGTCAAATCGAATTTGCCGAACTCTTTGCACGCATCGATCACACCGTGAACAACTTGCAAGTCTTCTCCGACAAACTCAACTCGAGCGAAGGTACCATCGGCAAACTGATGAACGACAATGCACTCTACGACAACCTGAATACAACCGTTGGCAGTGTCAACGATTTGGTAGTCGATTTGAAAGCCAATCCGAAACGATATGTGCATTTTTCGCTCTTCGGGGCTCGCGAAAAGAAGGATAAAAAATGACGGTTTTAGGGCGTTTTAATTTAGACAAAATCTAAATAACGAAAAAAAATCGTTTTCTTGACGCTTACAAAACAACACCTCAAAACTGCCCAATTTTTAGGTGGTTTCGGGGTGTTTATCAACTATCGCGCTGCGAAACGCTTTGTAAATGTTATTGCTTGATAATGAGCGGTTTACTGTTAAAATACTGATAATCAGAAACCCCTTTTAAGCACTTGAAAATAAAAGATTTAGGCATCGCCCGAAAAACTCAAAAATTGACGCCGTTTTTTTTATTGAAAAAAGAGTGCGACCTTTGCACCGGAAAACCTGTTGATAATTTTTTGAAAAAGATATAAACAATCGCAACCTGACATTTTTTTACGATGATGATGACACCCCAAGAATTGTGGAACAGATGTTTGAAAGTTATTAAGGACAATATCTCGGAAGCTGCGTATTCGACGTGGTTCGAACCTATTGTACCGCTGAAATACGAAAACGGAGAGTTTGTGCTGCAAGTGCCCAGCATGTTTTTCTACGAATATATCGAAGAAAAATTTGCCGAATTGCTGCGCGTAACGCTTTATCGCGAAGTGGGCGAAGGCACGAAACTTCTGTATCGCATTATGGTGGACAAAACGGCCACCACAACCATTCCCGCCGAAGACAAAACCGTAGTGGCCGAACGCGTACCCGACAAAATCGTCAAATCCGGCATCAACCCGTTTGAACCGGTCGTACAACAGGACATCGACCCGCAACTGAACGCCGCCTACAATTTCAATACATTTATCGAAGGCACCAGCAACAAATTGGCGCGCGCGGCGGGCATCAGCATCGCCAACGAACCCGGCAAAACCATTTTCAACCCGCTGTTTTTGTTCGGTAAATCGGGCGTCGGCAAAACACACTTGGTCAACGCCATCGGTATGATGACCAAACAACTCTATCCCGAAAAACGCGTGCTGTATGTGTCGGCCAATCTGTTCCAAATTCAGTACACCGATGCCGTGCGTCGCAACGAAACGAACGACTTTCTGAATTTTTACAGCAATATCGATGTGCTGATTTTAGATGATATTCACGAATTTATGGATAAACAAGGCACACAGAAAACCTTTTTCCATATATTCAACCATTTGCACCAAAACGGCAAACAAATCATCATGACGTGCGACCGCGCGCCCGGCTCGCTCGAAGGCATGGAAGAACGTCTGCTCACGCGTTTCCAATGGGGCTTGAGTGCCGAGATAGAGATGCCCGATTTCGAATTGCGCAAAGCCATATTGAAAAGCAAAATCTATAAAGATGGTTTGGACATTTCGGAAGAGGTGGTCGATTATATTGCCGCCAATGTAACCGACAGCGTTCGCAATCTGGAAGGCGTGCTGGTGTCGTTGTTGGCACATGCTACACTGACCTATGAGGACATCGATTTGGCTCTGGCCGAAAAAGTGGTCGGTAAAGTGGTGTCGGCTACGCCAAATGTCATTTCGGTCGAGAAAATACGCGATATGGTGTGCGACTATTTTTCGCTCTCGCTCGATGCGTTCATGTCGAAAACACGCAAGCGCGAAATCGCAACAGCACGCCAAGTGGCCATGTATCTGTCGAAACAATACACCAAAAGTTCGTTGTCGGCCATCGGCAAACTGATTGGCGGACGCGACCACGCTACGGTGTTGCACGCTTGCGGCGTAGTGAACGACCTGATGGACACGGACAAAAACTTCAGAATGAGTGTCAAAGAGTTGGAACAACGCTTGAAAGGATAAAAAAACGAAAAATACGTTACGCTCTGACTGCATTCAACGGACAAAATACTTTGGATGCAGTCTTTGTTTTCGATAGATGCCATGCCGCATACACCTTACGACATACTGACCATAGTAGGCCCGACAGCCTCCGGCAAAACGGCCTTGGCCGCGCATGTGTCGGTCGCACTCGATGGCGAAATCATCAGCGCCGATTCGCGACAAGTGTATCGGGGCATGACGATCGGCACAGGCAAAGATTTGGCCGATTATGTGGTTGATGGTCAGCATGTTCCGTATCATTTAATCGATATTGTCGATGCCGGTTACAAATATAATTTGTACGAATACCGGCGCGATTTCGCTGATGCGTATGATACGGTATGCCAACATGGCCGCGTGCCGGTGTTGTGTGGCGGCACGGGCTTGTATGTCGAAGCTGTTTTGGGTAACTACAAATTGGTGGCGGTGCCCGAAAATCCTGACTTGCGACAGCGTTTGGCCGGCAAAACCCTTGACGAACTGACCGCGTTGCTGCAAACCTATAAAACATTGCACAATACCACCGATGTCGATACCGTGAAACGCGCCGTGCGCGCTATCGAGATAGCCGATTATTATCGCGAAAATCCGCAGATAGAGTCCGATTTACCGCGCCTGCGCTCGTTGATAATCGGTGTGGCCGTCGAACGCGATGTGCGGCGCGCCAAAATATCGCAGCGGTTGCGTACTCGTCTTGACGAAGGTATGGTCGATGAGGTGCAGCAACTGCTGGACGCCGGCGTTTCGCCTGACGATTTGTTGTATTATGGACTTGAGTATAAGTTTGTTACGAACTATCTGTTAGGTCGTTTGACGTTCGACGACATGGTGCGGCAACTCGAAATCGCTATTCATCAATTTGCTAAACGCCAAATGACCTGGTTTCGTGGCATGGAACGACGCGGTTTCGCCATACATTGGATTGATGCGCAGCAGCCGATGGCCGACAAAGTGGCGCAGGTGTGCAATTTGTGGCGCGGTGAGTAGAATTACTGACGGCGAACGTCCCGCCAAAATGAGAAAAATAGAGGCCGTGGTGTAAAAAACGCTTTTTTTTGTGCGGTTGTTTCAATAAAAAACAGTATCTTTGCACGTTGAAAACGTGAAGTATGCAAGGCGCATTGCGCGTTTTTGTAGATGATTTTGTAATAAACTAATAATCAAATAATTATGGCTCAAAAGAAAAAAGAACAGGAAGATGTTCGCTTGGAAAATGTGCAGGAAGCATTGAGTAAATCCGAAGCATTTATTGAACAATATCGCAAACAACTCGTTATCGGTGTGGCTGTTGTGGTAGCCGTTGTAGTGGCGGTGATACTTTTCAACACCTACTATTTGGCTCCGCGCGAGCAAGAAGCCCAAGAGGCCTTGTTGCCGGCCGTTGCGGCGTTTGAAAATGATCAATACGAATTGGCGCTGCGTGGCGACGAATCGTTCGACGGTTTCGAAGCCATTGTCGATGAATATGGCTTGACGGATGCCGGTGAACTCGCTGCCTATTATGCTGGCGTGTGTGCCTATCAACTCGGCGAATATGAAGCGGCAGTCGATTATTTGGGTAAATTTGATAATGCGTCGGTGAATTTGGCGCCGGCGGCACGTATGTTGCAGGGCGATGCCTATTGCAATTTGGAAGAGTACAAAAAAGCCGCAAAATGCTTTGAAAAGGCTGCTGATAGCGAAAGCGCTTTGGTGGCGCCGCGCGCGCTGAAAAAAGCCGGCTTGGCTTATGAGGCACTTGGCGACTACGCCAAAGCCGTGAAAGTGTACACGATAATCAAAGAAAAATATTTTCAATCGCAAGAGGCCGCCGACATCGAAAAGTACATCGTGCGTGCTGCGGCTTTGGATAAATAAACGTGTGTAAAAGAAGTTAGAACCGTTTTGGACAGCCGTTCGGAACGGTTTTTTGTTTCGATAACTAAAAACGAAAAAGGAGATGGCAACGAAATATCACAATCTGTCGGACTACGACGCAACGGCCATGCCCGACAAACAAGATGTGCAAAATCAGCACTACGCCATTGTGGTGGCCGATTGGAATGAGCAGGTTACGTTTCGCTTGTTGGCGGGCGCCGTTGATGGGCTGACAGCCAATGGTGTGAAACCGGAAAACATAGTGGTGAAACATGTGCCGGGCACATTCGAATTGACATTCGGCGCTAAAATGATTTTGCGCGAACAAGCCTCGATCAATGCCGTGATTGTAATCGGGTGTGTGATTCGAGGCGATACGCCGCATTTCGATTTCGTGTGCAGTGGCGTAACGCAAGGTATTGCCGCCTTGAATGCCGACGAGAAATATCGTGTCCCGATTATTTTCAGTGTGCTGACTACCAACACGATGCAGCAAGCCCTCGACCGCGCCGGCGGAGCATTGGGCAACAAAGGTGTCGAGGGAGCGGTAACGGCTATCAAAATGGCGAATTTGTTTTAAGGTATTAGGTGATTTTAAGGTAAAATTGTATGGGTAAAAAAGTTTTCGGGATGATTGTATCCTGCTGTTTGCTATGCGGCGTGCTTGAGGCACAAACCGACTATGCCGCTTTCTCGGTGTCGGCCACCCAAAAAGTTATTTTCTCGTCAGGCAATTTGCAATATTGCGCAGCCACAGATACGTGGCGTTTCGCCTTGCATCAGTATGATGTGGTTGGGAAAGAGAATGCCAAAATCTCGCCGATGAATAAAGGTTGGATTGACCTATTTGGCTGGGGCACAAGTGGTTACAATTATAAATTCCCGTTTATGGTTTCGACGTCGGAAACAGACTATGGCGACGGCGTGAAAGATATTGAGGGTACGGCCTACGATTGGGGCGTGAACAAAATAGAGGGTGCAGCCGGTGCATGGCGTACTTTGACTTACGATGAGTGGATGTATCTGTTTTTCGGTCGTCCGCAAGCCGATAAGTTATTTGCGTTGGCACAAGTGAATGGTGTCAATGGTTTGGTGCTGTTGCCCGATGCGTGGGAGCAACCGGCCGGCGTGTCGCTCAAGATGGCTACTGCCAAAGGTTTTGTGCCCGAAACGGATGCCTATACGAGCGACTTTGCAGACAATTTTCGGTGTAATGAGTACACGGCAGACGAATGGGCTGTGCTGGAACAACACGGAGCCGTATTTTTGCCTGCTGCCGGTTATCGTTATGGCAAGGATGTGTATTATGCCGGTACGCGGGGCAGTTATTGGTCGGCGACGTGCCGCGATTCGTATTATGTGTATATTTTGGGATTTAGTTCCGACATGGTGCGGCCGTCCATTTACTATACACGCTATTATGGCCGATCTGTTCGGTTAGTGCGTAATTTGTAATTCGCTGTATTTCGGATTGATAGAAAAAAACAAGAGCGTCGCCTTGCGAGGTGTCGCTCTTGTTTCGTTTTTGGCTGTTGGTGTGGCTACAGATTTTTTAATGCCATTTTGCCAAGTTGTTCGCGCGCATAGTCCACGGTGATGGTAAGCGTGTCGATGTTGGCCGATGGTACTTCGAACATGGCATCGGTCATAATCGTTTCGACAATGGAACGCAGGCCGCGTGCCCCGAGTTTGAATTCGATGGCTTTGTCCACGATGTATTCGAGTACTTCGTCGTCGAATTTCAGTTCGACATTGTCCATCGCAAACAGTTTGATATATTGTTTGATGATGGAATTTTTTGGCTCGGTGAGTATGCGCCGCAGTGCTGTTCTGTCCAGCGGGTCGAGGTGCGTGAGTATGGGCAGCCGGCCGATGATTTCGGGTATGAGACCGAAGGCTTTCAAATCCTGCGGTGCAATGTATTGCAGCAGGTTGTTGTTGTCGATGGAGTTGCGTGTATTGATGGCGCCAAATCCTACGACATGTGTGTTGAGTCGTTGGGCAATTTTCTTTTCGATGCCGTCGAATGCGCCGCCGCAAATGAAGAGTATATTTTGTGTATTGACGGCAATCATTTTTTGGTCGGGGTGTTTGCGCCCGCCTTGTGGCGGCACATTGACTACCGACCCTTCGAGCAACTTCAGCAGACCTTGTTGTACGCCTTCGCCGCTCACATCGCGTGTGATGCTCGGGTTGTCGCCTTTGCGCGCTATTTTGTCTATCTCGTCAATGAAGACGATGCCGCGTTCGGCTGCTTTGACGTCGTAGTCGGCCACTTGCAGCAGGCGTGTGAGAATACTTTCGATGTCTTCGCCCACATAGCCGGCTTCGGTCAGTACTGTTGCATCGACAATGGTGAACGGTACATGCAACTTTTTGGCGATGGTGCGTGCCAACAGGGTTTTGCCTGTGCCTGTGGTGCCCACCAGAATGATGTTCGATTTTTCGATTTCGACATCGTCGCTTGTGTTTTGCTGTGCGATGCGTTTGTAGTGGTTGTACACGGCGACCGACAAAAACTTTTTGGCTTCGTCCTGTCCGATGACATATTGGTCGAGGTATTGTTTGATGTCGATCGGTTTGGGCAGCGGTTCGTTGAACGGCTGTGCAGTTGTGGCAGTTGGTACTTTGCTGGTGTTGTCGCTGATGAGTTTTGCGAGTGTCATCGCACAATCGGTGCAGATGTAGCCATAGTTGCCGGCCACGAGGTCGGCTTCTTTGTCGTTGCGTCCGCAGAAACAGCAGCGTGGTGTTGTCTTTTTTTGTATGGGCATGGGTGTGTTATTGTCTGGTTCCTTTGGTTAAAATGTTGTCAATCATGCCGTATTCGAGGGCTTCTTGTGCCGTCATCCAATAGTCGCGGTCGCTGTCGGCGGCTATTTTGTCGAAAGTGTTGCCCGAATGTTCTGCAATGATTTGGTACAGTTCGTTTTTCAACTTTTGTATTTCGCGTACGGTGATTTCCATGTCGGAGGCTTGTCCTTGCATGCCGCCCATGGGTTGGTGTATCATGACGCGCGAGTGTTGCAGTGCCGAGCGTTTGCTTTTGGCTCCGGCCACCAGCAGTACGGCAGCCATCGAGGCCGCCATGCCGGTGCAGATGGTGCCCACGTTGCTACCGATGTATTGCATGGTGTCGTAGATGCCGAGGCCGGCATACACCGAACCGCCAGGGCTGTTCAGATAGATGGATATGTCTTTGCCGGGGTCGGCGGTGTCGAGAAACAGCAGTTGGGCTTGTATGACGTTGGCCACATAATCGTTGATTTCGGAACCGAGAAAAATGATGCGATCCATCATCAGACGCGAAAAGACATCCATTTGCGTAACGTTCAGTTGGCGTTCTTCCAGAATCGATGGCGAGATATATCCTCCGCCTTGCATATTGACACTCGAAACGTATTGGTCAAGAGCCAATCCGTTCATATTCAGATGTTTGGTTGCAAATTTACGAAACTCTTCCATAGTTGTTTTTTATTTTGTAGTGTGTTTAATTATTATTTTTTGATGCCGTCGCGTTCCATCAATGCATCGACGGTGGGCTCTTGTCCGCGGAAACGTTTGTATAGGGTCATGGCCGGTTCGGTACCGCCGCGTTCGAGAATGTTGGTGCGGAAACTATCGGCTGTTTTTTTGTCAAAAATGCCGTTCTTTTTGAATACCGAGAAAGCGTCGGCATCGAGCACTTCCGACCATTTGTAACTATAGTATCCGGCTGCGTATCCGCCCGAGAAAATGTGCGTAAATGCTGTTTCCATTTGTGTTTCGGGTACTACGGGCAGCACTTTTACTTGTTCCATGGCGTCGTTGCCAAAGGCTATGACATCGCCTTCGAATGGTTCGGTGATGGTGTGCCAAGCCATGTCGAGGTAGCCGAAACTGAGTTGGCGTGCGCAGGCGTAGGCGGCGTGGTAGTTTTGCGCGGCTTTTATCTTGTCGATGAGTTCTTGCGGCATGGGTTCGCCGGTTTGGTAGTGTTTGGCAAACGTGTCGAGAAATGCTTTCTCGCCCAAGAAGTTTTCGTTGAATTGCGATGGCAGTTCAACAAAGTCGCGTGGCACGTTGGTGCCCGACATCGAAGCGTATTGGCAACGCGTGAGCATGCCGTGCAGTCCGTGGCCGAACTCATGCAGAAAGGTTTCGACTTCGTCGTAGGTGAGCAGTGCCGGTTTGTCGGCTGTGGCGCGTGTGAAGTTCATCACGTTCACAATGTGTGGGCGCGAATCGGTTTTGCCGTCGCGGTATTGCGGTTTGTAGTCGTTCATCCAAGCACCGCCGCGTTTGCCGTCGCGTGGGTGAAAATCGCAGTAATAGACGGCCAAAAATTTACCTTTGGCATCGAATACGTCGTAGGCATCGACTTCGGGATTATAAACTTGGATGTTCGGATTTTTGACGAATTTCAGACCATACAATTTGTTGGCTAAACCGAAGACGCCTTGTTTGACGTTTTCAAGTTCGAAGTAGGGGCGTAGTTCGTCATCGCTCAAAGCGTATTTCTCGTTTTTCAGTTTTTCGGAATAGTAACTCCAATCCCACGCTTGCAGTGTGGCATAGAAGCCGAGCGAATCGGCAAATTGTTGCAATTCGTCGTATTCGGCGCGGGCTACGGGCATATAGGCGTCGCGCAGTTGGTCGAGCAGGTGATAGACGTTTTCTTTGGTTTCGGCCATCGTTTTGTGTAACGATTTATCGGCATAGCAGGCTTTGCCGAATAGGTTGGCCAAGGCTAAGCGTGTGTTTACTATCTCTTTGATATTCTGCGCGTTGTCGAATTCTCCGCCGATGCAGCGTGTGTTGTAGGCCATGTAGAGTTCGCGGCGAATGTCGCGGTTGTCGCAATATTTCATGACGGGGATGTACGTCGTTGGTTTCAAGTCGAGCAACCAGCCGTCCAACCCTTTTTTGGCCGCATTGGCGCGCAACATTTGTTTGGTGTCGTCCGAAAGGCCGGCCAGCAGGCTCTCGTCTTTGATGAGGCGCGTCCACGCATTGGTGGCTTTCAGCACGTTTTGCCCGTACACGAGTGTCAGTTTGCTCAATTTGGCTTTCAACTCTTTGAATTTTTCCTTGTCTTCGGCCGACAAATTGGCTCCGTTGTTTGCAAAACTTTCGTAAATATCGTCGAGCATTTTCGCTTGTTCGGCGGTCAGTTTGAGTTTGTCTTTCTGATCGTACACGGCTTTGATGCGTTCGAACAACTTTTCGTTCAGCAAAATCGTCGAACTGTATTCACTCAATTTGGGCGATAGTTCCAACTCGAGTGCGGCCAACGAGTCGTTGGTTTCGGCGCTTGTCAGATTATAAAAACAACTTGCCACTACCGAGAGCAGTTTGCCCGCTTTTTCGTAGGCTTCGATGGTGTTGGCAAATGTCGGCGCTGCCGGATTGTTGGCTATGGCGTCGATTTCGGCCAAACCTTGTTTCATTCCTTCGTCGAAAGCCGGCATATAGTGCTCAATTTTAATCTCGTCGAACGGGTAGGTGCCGTGAGGCGTTTTCCAATTCTGATAGTTAAAAAATGGATTTTCTGCGAATGTCATGGCGCAAATAATTGTAAATGAGAATAATACGATTTGTTTTTTCATAAAATTTTCTTTTTTTATTGTTTGTATTTGGTTATTGCATTTATTGACGTTGGTTCATTTCGTCGGCGGTTTTCAGTCTGAAGCGTTCGGTGTCGGGTTCTACAAACACGCGCCGATTGAACTCTTCGGGATAGCCCGGACGGATGATTTTCTTTGGCAGATTGTGTTCGTCGCGGTCGAATACGCCATTGGTTTCGCTTTTGGTTACACCATCTAAGTATTTGACCATCAGGCGTTCGCCAAGTTTTTTCCATACGTTGAAGGCGGTTTCGGCTTGCGCGACCGAAAAGTCGGTCAAAAACTGTGCCACATTAGTCGAATCATACGAAAGGGCGTAACGGTCGGCTTGTTGTGTCGCATCTTCGAAATATTTTTCCCATTTGTTTTGCTCGGCCTGCACATCGGGCATCAAGTCCGAATAGCGTTTATAGACCATGTTGCCCACCCAATTGTTAATCCAAAACGCCGATGTCCACGAAAAATCGAGCAGACTGCCATTGCGTTGGTCGAGCGATTCGGGAACGCGTGTCATGCAGCAATACATCGGTATGTAGAGGTTCGTGGTGGCATCATCGACACCAAACCACAAAATGCCGCCGATGGCGTTGGGCAACCAACTGCGCATTTGTGCAATGAACGTGAAACCCGTTTGCTGCGTGGCTACGGGACGCTCGTGGAAATATTCCACGCCGTCCACTTTGTACGACAGCGGACTCGGGCGGAATGGCGTGTGGTATGGGCCGCTGCCGGCTCCCACCGTCATGTCGAGCGGCGTGCCCTCGTAGTGGTCGCGCATGCGTTGGCGTAAATCGCCCACAGTTATTTTTTTGTCGGCTTTTATCCACAGAGGCATACGCTCCTTTGTTTCGCCGTTGATGTAACTGAGGTATTTTTGCCCGACAGCCGGATTGAGTGCATTGAAAAACGACCATACGCGCGCTTCGCACCAACGTATGCCGCCAAAGTCGAGCGGATTGTAGGTGTCCGAAAAACTAAATTCTTCGTCTTTACCGTCGAAGTAGCCTTTTTTGCGCGCAAATGTTATGACATCATCGGCATAAACGACATCGATTCCCGGTTCGAATATGCGGTCTAAATGCTTGCTGCTGATACTGTTAGCGCTTGTGCGCGATTCCATCGGGAAAGTGGTGATGCGTGCTTGGTTGGCGTGGGCAGAGATGCAATCGTCGGGTATGCGGCGTGCCACCCAAACGGCACCTTTGTTGCCGACGCCTTTGCCTATCATCTCCAAAATCCACACTTCCTGCGGGTCGGCAATCGAAAACGATTCGCCTTCGCTGTAGTAACCATATTCGGCTACAAGTTCGACCATCGTTTTGATGGCTTCGCGCGCGTTGGTGGCGCGTTGTAATGTGATGTAAATCAAACTGCCGTAATCGATTATGCCGGTGCTATCGACCAACTCTTCACGGCCGCCGTAAGTGGTTTCGCCGATACATAACTGATGTTCGTTCATATTGCCGACTACATTGTAGGTGTGGGCGACTTCGGGAATTTCACCGAGATATTTGCCGGTGTCCCATTCATAGACGGGACGCATGGCACCTTCGGCATGGTCAGCGGCAGCATAGTGATACAAGGCGCCAAACAGCCAATACGAATCGGCTGAGTAGGTTATCATGGTCGAGCCATCGGCCGACGCCGCACGCCCGACCAAAAAGTTGGTGCAGGCAAATGTAGATGCTGAACTCAAAAGAAATAAAATGACAAGTTTCTGTTTCATAAAGTTTTGATATTTGGTTTGTTACATATTTTTGTCTTGCATCAGAATGGATAACCGATTGCAAAATGCAGGGCAAAATCGTTTTTCCACGTCAAATCGGTGCGCCAACGCTCGGTCGAGGTGGTGCCGCTTGGCTCATATAGTTTGATGCCCATATCCAAGCGTATGACAAAAAAGTCAAAATCGGCACGCAACCCGAAACCATAACTGCAGGCAATCTCTTTGTAAAATTCCGAAAATTGAAAATAGCCGCCCGGCTGCTCATCATAATTTTTGATAGTCCAAATGTTGCCGGCGTCGATAAACAAAGCCCCATAGATTTTCCAAAAGAGTTTGAAACGGGCTTCTAAATTCAAATCCAGCCGAATGTCGCCCGATTGATTCATGTAATCGATATAACCATTGTTGGCGTAACGCCCCGGGCCAAGGGTGCGCACTGCCCATCCGCGCACGCTGTTGGCGCCACCGCTGAAATAACGCTCTTCGTACGGAATTACCGACGCATTGCCGTAGGGATAAGCCACGCCTATACCGGCATGGCATACAAGCCGAATGCTCTTGTTGATGTAATGATTGTAGGTAAAATCGAAATCGCCTTTGACATACTGCGCATACGCAATGTTAAATATCTCGTACTGACCGTCTTCGTTTTTCTGCTGATGAATGGCACTGCTGATGCCGTAAAGCAGGTTACCGGCCGTCGAAATGTTGCCGCGCAAGGTGTAAAAACTTTGCGTAGTCGAGTTGGTGCGCTTGTTCGAATGCTGAATACCCAACCCCAAACGCATGATGAAGTGGTCTTCGTAACTATAACGTATCGACGACGAGGGCTTCAGATATTGCTCGCGAAACGCGTCCGTTATCCATGGCAGATAGATATAGTTGATGTCGATCAGGTCGAAAGTAAAGCGAGTGCGGCGAATGTTCCACGCATATTTCATACCCAAATTCGCAATATGACGTTGATATTCAGGACGTTGTTGCAGATTGTAGCCTATGGCAAATTCGGTTGTACCGCCCATGCGTCGTCTGAAATCGGAGTTGGCAAACGGAAACAGTAAAAATGGCACGCTTAACGACACATCGCCGCCGGCTTCGTAGGTGTTGCGTATCTCGCCGATTTTACCCATCGCTTCGTAACTGCCTTTGGCACCGATTTTCAATATCTCGGCTCCTTTGAATGCGTTTTTGTTCTGATAAGTGATACCTACGCCCACGCCAAGGTCGCCGGCCGAATTTGTCCCCTCGATATCCACCGAAAACGAATGTTTCTTCGCCGGAGCAATCACAACAATGCAGGCCAAACTATCGCCGCCGGCTTCTTTGAACGAAATATCGACATATTTGATGGCCGGTAACGCATTCAACACCGAATAGGTTTGCTCCACGCGACGCTCGTTATAGAGCGTCTGCGGCTGTATCAACACCTTTTGGGTCAGCATTTTTGCTCTGAAATTCGATTTTTTGTGCTGAATGATGGTGTATCCGTCGCGTATGGTCGTGTCCAAATCGGCGGTATTCAGTGTGCCAACCTCATCTGCTGCCGAGGCTATGTCGTATATGGTTACGCTGCCGACGGTTTGCTTGGTACACGCAAGGGCAAACAACGAGTCGTTATTCACATAGTTGGCTTGCATGGTCAGGGTGAGGTCAATCTCGTGTGCCGAACTATCGGCTGCGAACGCAAGGGCTTCTTTTTGCAGATAGAAGTAACCCCGACGACGCAAATATTTGGCTACGCTCTCGCGTTCGGCAGCCAACGCATCGACATCAAACAAATCGCCGGGTTTGGGCGCATTCTGCCCGCGACGCGGTTTCAGGGCGGCCATTATCGAGTCGTTCGGAATGTCGATGGTGTACGAACGAATTTTGTACGGCTCGTGGCCGGTTACTACAAATGTAACATTGGTCTGACGTTTCTTTTCGGTGGTCAACACTTCTACCGTAGCGTCCAAATAGCCTTTGTTGTTCAACTGTTTGGTCAGTTGTTCTTGCGATGTGAGGGTCAAAAGGCTGTCGTATATCACCGGCTCTTCGCCTATTTTGCGCAGCCAACGGTCTTTCCATTTGTTGGAATTGATGTCTTGCGCATTGTAAAAACCCAATTTTGCACGCCCGATGCCCAAAAAACGACTATTAGGCGTTTGGCGCAGATAGGCTTGCAATTGGTCCGAAGGCGCTTCCGGAACGTCCGATTTGATGGTAACTTTGTTCAGCAAAGTCTCGTCTTCAGGCACATAACGCAACAAGTTGCACGCACTGAATAGCATGACAAGTACGCCGCAAAAAAGTATATGCCTGACTAATTTTGACACAATAACCGATAAATTACAGAAATTAGGTGCAAATTTAGCAAAAAATCCACAAATTTCTTACCTTTGCAGAACCAAAAATTATGCCAACAGGTCAAATTGTTTGACAAAACGCAAAAATCAGCCATGTTATCGAAAATTCAACAAAAAAATGTACGCGCTTTGGCGCTGAAAAAATTCCGCGACGAACGTAATTGTTTCGTGGCCGAAGGCGAAAAAATCATCAGCGATCTCTTGCCTTACATGGTGTGTCGGCAATTGTTTGTTACCGACAAATGTGCAGCGCATTTCCCCGAACAAACGGTACAACGCATATCGGACGACGAAATGAAACGCATCACCCAACTGACCACGCCGGCAACGGCGTTGGCCGTGTTCGAAAAACCGACCGAATCATTACACATCGACACCTTGTGCGAACAACTTGTCTTGGTGCTCGATGCTGTGCAAAATCCCGGCAATCTTGGAACCATTATTCGCTTAGCCGATTGGTTTGGCATACAACACATTGTCTGCTCGCACACTACTGCCGATGCTTTTAGCCCCAAAACCGTGCAGGCAACGATGGGAGCACTCACACGCGTGCATGTGCATTACACCGATTTGGTCGAATTTCTGACACAATGTCAGCACCGAAATATGCCTATCTATGGCACCACGCTCGATGGCGCAAATCTCTACGAACAACCATTGGCCGCATCCGGCATACTGATTATGGGCAACGAAGGGAACGGCATTTCGCCCGATGTCAAACCATTCATTACCAGTCACTTGCTTATTCCGAATTATCCGCAAGGCGTACCCACTTCCGAATCGTTGAATGTGGCTGTTGCCACTGCCATTGTCTGTGCCGAGTTTCGTCGGCGCTGCCGCTGACACACATCGGCGCACCGCCCCAAAAGCAAGACAACACAGTCAAATGGCTGTGTTGTCTTGGGGATTTAGGTTAATGTTTTTTATTGGTTTGAGTTTTCCTCGTTGTTGGCCTCTTTGGCATTGTACATTATAAAATCGCAACGTCTGTTTGGCTCAAAATCATCGACAGGGCCGGGCACTTTACCTTTACCATACACGTTTATGCGGTCGGCATCGATGCCGTAACGGCCGACAAGTTGATTCTTCGACTCTTCTGCACGTTTCATACTCAACGTCGTGTTCAACTCGTCCGAACCTACATTGTCGCAATAGCCGATAATGTCCACTTTCAAGGTCGGGTCGGCATAGAGTTTACGCGCTATTTTTGCCAACTCCATCTGCGATTGCAGCGACATTTTGCTCTTGCCTGTTGCAAAGTAAATTGCCGGAATTTCGCCTTTGTATTGTCCGTAGCCCAATATACGTTCGATGGCTTGTTGGTCTAATGCCTGTCCCCATGTGTTCACAAACGAACCTTCCGGCGTGTTGGGCTCGCGGTCGCGACTGTTGGGCACACCATCATGGTCATCGTCCGGTTCTATCTCTTCGATAATTTGCACGGATTGCGACGCCGAATCGTTGCCGCACGGTGTCATTTGGCTAATCAACTGCTCAAGTTCGGCAATCTTTTTGGTGTTGGCTGCCACTTGGTCGCAGCAGGCACCACCGGCCGATGCCGTCGAGAAATCGCGTGGCGACAAATTGCGCACATGCGGACGCTCCTTGTCTTTCGGGTGGTTGATTTTCCAACGCAAACCCAAACTCATGTAAATCGTATTATCGTTGGCGTTACCTTTTTCGGCACCATCGAAATTATCTTTTGCATGCAAACGATATTCCACATTCAGCGCGATGGCCAACCACCTTAACGGGTTATACTCAACCATGGCTCCGATAGGGAAGGTAACTGCGCGACCTTTATCAACAAACGGCAAACCATTCTCGTGGTTTATCACCGTTCCGCCGATTACCTTGTTTAGTTCGTCTTTGGTGCCACGTTCGTAGGCTTTGACACTGTAGAACGAAAATCCGGCGCCCGCATTCAAATACAATCCCCATGTCTGCCGACGATTGGCATAGAACATATTCAACAGGTTCAACGAAAAACCGGCGGTTACTTCGTGCGACAAGCCGTCAAAATCATACGGATAGGCTAAATTCGATTCCACTTTCACACCATCGATAAAAGTCGGCTGGCTTTTGAAGTAGTAGTTGGCGTAACCATTGTACGGATTATACGCATATTCGAGAAACACGCCAAAGCAGGGATTGACCGTATATTCAACCATAAAGTCGAACGAACAATCAACCTTACTACGCGGCCACATATCGTTGTAGTTCTGATGTTGGTCGCCATCGAGAAACGCAACACCTACATGGCCTGCAATCGACCAATGATTGCATTTGATGCCGTATTTTGGCTTTTCCACCTTCTCTTTTTTGCCCTTTTTGGCCGGCGTTACTACCGTTTTTTCTTCTGTAATGGTTTGTTGCGTGGTCAAAATGGTCGTGTCGTTGGTCTCGGGATTGACGATTGTATCGCTTTGCACCGAAATGCTATCGACCAAAGTCGTAACAACCGTGTCGGGTAGCAGATTTTCGACGATGGCGGCTTCTATCGAGTCGTTCTCCGATGCAGCGACGATGGAGTCGTTTTGCTCGACAGCCTCCGGAGCGCCATACGACGATATATTACCCGCCGTTGTGGTATTGAATTGTGCCCAAGCGTAGTTGCCAAAGGCCAACACCATGGTAAGGAGTAAAGTTTGTTTTTTCATACAGACCGATTTTTATATGCGACAAATTCCAAAGGCGGCACAAGGCCACCTTTGAAATATTGCCTGTTTAGGTTTTGTTAATAGTGCCACATATCTAATTCCACATTCAGAATCTCGTTTTCGATGCGTTCCTGCTCTTGGCGAATCCTATTCGGATCGCTGTATTTCTTCTCATCGTCCAACAAGGTACCGCGTATGTCGTAGTCTTTGATGATGTAACTATCGAACTGACGATCGCCAAAGAAATTGTCGAAATCGACTACCGGATTGACGTTGCGTCCGGTTGTTTTCATAAATTCCACTTGCAAGTAGGGGCGCAACCGCTCGAACGGAATCCAGCACATTACACCCTCGTCCACCTCGCCGGCAGGGTCGTAGGTCTCGTTGTAGGCTTTGTTGTATACCGGAGCAATCGAGAGTATGGCGCTGCGCATCATCGACGAGTGTTTGTCGAAATACCACACTTCTTGAATGTAGTATTTGATGATGCCTTGCGTGATAAATTCAATCTTTTTGTAGTCGTTAGCATAGTCTTCGTCGCCACCAAACAGACGTTCAACCATATCTTTCTGAACATCGTATTCGTATTTGGCGATGCAAGGTGGCGGTGTCAACTTATCCGACGGTATCAGATAACCTTTCACATTGCCTTCGAGCAGGGTTTTAAAGATAATGGAGAACAAGTTTTTTTGTGACAATGAGTCGATGTTTTCGTACGGATAATATAATGCCCAATTTTGACGTTCGCGCAAATCAATGGCGCGAATAATGGTTTTGCGCCATATCACATCGTCGTTCAATGGGTTGATAGTGATGATTTTGGCTTTCACGTCTTCCATATCAACTGCGATGCGTGTAAACGAACCATCAGCATCGAACATATAACTTGTACTGTCGAGTTCGCCCGGCCATTGTGCAAAAAGTACGGATACCGAACTTAATAGACCGATTGCTGTGGCAAAAAAATGCTTTTTCATAAATTATCGACTCTTTAGTGAATTATGTTTATTTACTTGGCATAGCTATTGGTGGGTACGACAAAATAGTTGTCTTGTCACCAACGCATTTTATGTTCTTAAAGAATATTTCCTGACCGGGTTTCAACGATTTCATCAGACTTAATTGATCATCCGAGAATGCGTTGGTGGGCGAAGATTTAGTCGTATTACCACCACGCACGGTTGCTACCATTTCAAAGTCGGCAATGCGGAAGTTGGCTTTTAACAATCCGTCGGCATATTGTGCAACGAATTTCGCCTCCAATAATTGTTTGCGCGTGGGTGCTTTTTGGTAGCCTTCGATGTTGGGGTTATAGTCCACCACATTACCATTAGCATCGGTATAACGCAGGAACGGAGCAGGGTCGGGGAGTGCTTTCACACGGAACAAACTGCTGCCCATGGGGACGATTTTGCCTTCAACATCCGCCGATACGGTAATTTTGACTTCGCTGTTGCTGGTAGGTTTGCAGATGTAGTACGAACCGTTTTTGGTCAGTGTACCACCGGAGATGTCGACTTTCACTTTTGAGTCGCTGACACCCGGTACCGAAATCTTCAAACGGTTATTGAAACCTTTATAAACAACATTCATATCCTCGTTAGCAATGGTTGCCGACGGTTCTCCGACTGTATATTCGTCTTTGAATGGGTATTCGCGCGGAACGCCATCGTTGCCTTTCAAGACAATTTTACCAGAGAACGGGAATGTACCGATAGTATTGCAACTTGCAGTGTATGTCTCACTTGCCAATTTGTTGTTGCCGATATAATATTCCGGCACCTTGGTCGAGTCCACAGCCGATAAAACGATTTTGGCTTTATATTGACCGCCTTGCATCACATGTTTAGAGTTCGGTATGACGAACGCTTCGATTTTGTTGACACGGAAGTCGCCGGCATCGGTTTGGGCTTTGAAGTATTGGATTAACTCTTGCTCGGTGGTCAGAATGTCATTTTCGTATTTCGACAATTGTGTCGTTACGGCAATAATAGGCATAGACTCGAACGTAGCATTCAACCACGGTACTAATTCCGTACCGTGCGAGTTCATCGAAGGCTCGGTGGTAAAACGCTTTTCGTAAATCTCAATATGTGTCGAGTCGTCGCCGAACATGTGCTCCACAAAATGGCGATATTCTTCGAGCAGACGTTTGAACTCTTGTCCTTTTTCGGTGCCGTTTTTCTCGTCATTTCCGATGAAGTAGTTACTTGCGATGTCGGTATTGTCTTTGGTTACCAATTTGTAGTTATTGACGGTGTCTGCACCGACTTCAACCTTGTCGGCCATCATTATCAGGTCGGCTTTGGCTTGGTGTATAAAGTTGATTAGACTATCGCTTTTTTGACGAACCAGATTCGCTTTATCCAACCATTCGCCGACTTTTTCGGGGTTTTGTTGGTACAGATAATCCATCTCGTCGTAGAGTGCGGAATTTTGTTTTTGACCCGTTTGAATATTGGAAATCAGACTATTATCCACCATCAAAAAGCCATTCAAAATATCCGCCGATACATTCAGCGCCAACATAGCGGTTAGCACCAAATACATCATACCTATCATTTTCTGCCGCGGGGTTTCCGGGCAATTTGCTGCGCCACTCATTACAATATTAGTTTAGGGTGATTGACAAAAACAGAGATACTTTCATATTATGCGTTAATGGCATTCAGCATATTGCCATAAATAGCATTCAAATCAACAACTTTTTGTGCCAATTTGGCTGTTTCGTCTTGATATTTTTCCGCATCTTTAGCACTTACGGCCATGGCTTTTTGCACTTTGTCCAAATCATTGGCAACGGCTACAATTTTTGCGGTTTGTTGTTCTACGGCTTCGGCTTGGCTTTGAACGTTTTTCAATTGAATTTCGTACACGGAGTTGATGGCTCCCAAGTTTTTGTTGATTGTTTCGGCTTTGTCCACATATTGTTTGGTGTTGGCTTGCACGGCAGCCATATTTTCGGTGATGCCGTTGTATGCGGCCAACAAGGCGTTCGAGGCAGCGTCCAAGTTTTGTTGTTTCGATGCAAATTGTGCTGCTGCATTGCCTGCCAATTCCAAATTCTGAGCAAAAGAATCGGTTAAGCCTGCCACTTTCGAGATGCCTGCAATCTGTTTTGCTGCTTCGCTGATGCTTTTCAAGCCATCTTGCATGGCTTTCACATCTTCGTCTTTCAGCGGATTGACACCGGGGCCGGCCACAGGTTGATTGCCGCTTACCGGTGCGCCGTTACCACCTACGCCGGCACCTGCACCGATGTGATTGTAAAGCGGGTCGGGATCGTCTTGGGTCAGTGCGGGAAATACATGATTCCAATGCAAATCGGGATGCGGGTCGTCCAATACACCGATGGAGAACAACAATGCCTCGGTAAACATACCGATCATCAGCATGATGCTTGCGCCCGGCCAGTGCAAAATTTTGAACAATGCGCCGACAATAACGATAGCAGCACCAAGTGAATAAACACATCCAACGACTTTTTTACCTTGTGGGCTGAAATACCATTTCATGAATCCCTTACGTTCTTTTGCCATAATTTTTTTGTTTAGGTTTGTTTGTTTTAAGGTTATTTTGTTTTGATTTTTTATTCGCCAATGTAACTGCGTACGCAGCGGAATCCGATGGCGGGGCTACGTTTGGTTTGATATTCAAAATCGCGTACGCCGCATTGCAGATAAGCGCCAACGTCTTTCCACGAACCGCCGCGTATGACTTTGCGTTTCATGATGCGCGGGTCGTCCATTTTCGAATGATAGTTGTACGCCGAGTTCATGTCGTGTGTAAAGGTGGGAGCATTGGGGTCGTAGGTGTCCGATGTCCATTCCGATACATTACCGCTCATATCGTACAATCCATAGTCATTCGGGTCGAATGATGCCACTTGACAGGGTATCAGATAACCGTCTTCGGTATAGTTGCCTCGTGTGGGCTTGAAGTTGGCCATGAAACAACCTTTGGCATCGCGAATGTATGGTCCGCCCCATGGGTAGATGGCCAAATGACGTCCGCCACGCGCAGCGTATTCCCATTCGGCTTCGGTTGGCAAACGGTATTCGTGTGTGCGCGGTAAGCCCGGCACTGATTCATACAATTTTGTACGCCAATGGCAGAATGCTACCGCTTGGTCCCACGATACACCGACAACGGGATATTTGCCGTTGCTGGGGTGGCAGAAATAGTTGAGCATTGCAGGCTCGTTGAAACTGTATGTGTATTCGCGCATCCAACACATGGTGTCGGGATAGATGTTGATGATTTTGCTGCACAATAAGTCGCTACGATGGCGCAGTGGCTTGATGATGACGGTATCGACAATGGCGTTGCCACGCATAAAGGCGCTGTCGATGCGCACTTTGGCATTCGGATTGTACGAACCGGTGTAAGGGTTGAACTCGTTGCCGGGCAGTGCTGCCTGGTTGAAATCGACCCATTGGTAGTAGTAGTTCAAAATGTGTGTGTTGAGTTGGCGGCCGATGGTCTTTTCTGCGCCGTAGAAATACATTTGTTCCACTGCGTTGTATTTTGCTTCGACCATTTCGTCGTCTTCTTTCCATTGTATGCCCCACGGAATTTTTGCTTTCCAATTCAGTACCGTGTCGGGGTCTTCTTGTTGATAGACTTTGGCTGTGCGGTAGTATTTTGCGGCTTCTGTTTCGTCGTCTATTTGGCGCATTTTTATCAGTGCGATAGAGTCGCGTACATAGTTGACAAATTCGCGATACTCACCATTTGTGATTTCGGTTTCGTCCATCCAAAATGCATCGATTGATTTTGTGGTTTGTTTCGATTGCAAGTTCCATACGATGGATTGGTCGTTGGAGCCCATGGTAAACGAACCGCGTGGTATGAAGACCATGCCGTAGGGTGTTGTTTCCGGTTTCGATTTGCCGTACACGCCCGCTAAAAATCCTTTTGGTGCTTTAGCGCAACCTGCCAAGAGCGCGGTTGCTGCAATGGTAACCATGATTAAAGATGACTTTCTCATATTCTCAAATTTAGAGTATTCGCACACTTTTATGTTTATTTCCTTTTTTATTGAGTGCCAGGCTGAATTCGTACGCTAAAAACAGTTCGTGCGAACCATGGCTGGCTGTAATTATTCTGTTTATCGGCAAATCGTAGGCGTAACCTATCGACAATCCGTTTAGCACTTTGACTCCCAGCATGAACGATATGGCATCGAGTCGTGCGCCGAGTCCGCCCCAATATTTGCCTTTATAGTCGAGCAAGACGGTTACGCTGGGGTTCCAACTGACAAAATCGGTAATAATCAGTGCTGCCGTTTTGATGGTGTAGTCGGGATTTTTCAGACGGAAGTCGTAGCCACCTGTTGCTGTATAGAGCCTTGTCATGAAAAACTCGCCTACGTCGCCCAAGTTGATTGTCGCTTCGGGCAGGTGCAGTGCCGAAATGCCGACGAACCATTTTGCTGTCGAGTAATAAATGCCCAATCCGCAGTCGAAGCCTACGCCGGAAACTTCGTTGTCGGGAATGATGGGGTCTTTGGCGGGCGAGAAATAGTCGCTTTCGACGAGGTGAACGCTGTCGCCTTTGAATTTGATGTTTGATACACCGATGTTGGCGCCGATGCTCAAAGTGCCTTCTCCCAATTTCAGTTTGTAGGCGTATTGCAAATTGATTTGCTGATTGGAAAATATGCCAAAAATATCGTTTACGAATTGAACGCCTGCTCCGTGTTGTGTTTTTCCGATGCGGAAAGGTGCATGTGCGGAAAAATAGGTTGTTCGCGGGGCGTTGTCGATACTAATCCATTGTAAACGTTGCAGCCCGAATATCTGCATCATCTGTTGTTCGCCAACAACAGCGGGATTTATTACGGTTTTGTTGTAGAGGTACTGGGTTAGTTGGGCGTCGAATTGTCCGTGAACCGCAGTACTTGCAATAATACTGAAAATAATTGTCAGACCTAACCTTTGGCTGTATTTTTGTAAAAACCTCACAATCGTTCGTTGATGCTAATTTCTTTGTTTGGTGCCGATGCTTCCTTTACAAATAAAACTAAAAATGTGCTGAAAAATTGTGTGCCTTCGGTTATTTTTTTTCGTTTTTGTTTGTATTTGCGTTTTTTTAATACTCTTCTTCGTTGAAGAAAAAATCTTCTTTGCTCGGATAGTCCGGCCAAATGTCTTCGATGCTTTCGTATATGTCGCCTTCGTCTTCTATTTCTTGCAGGTTCTCGATCACTTCGAGCGGTGCACCCGAACGCATGGCGTAGTCGATAAGCTCATCTTTTGATGCCGGCCAAGGGGCATCTTC
The DNA here is from genome assembly GCA_051870755.1 of Paludibacteraceae bacterium. Lineage (GTDB taxonomy): Bacteria > Bacteroidota > Bacteroidia > Bacteroidales > Paludibacteraceae > W0P28-013. Next base: position 191,616 of record JBJECE010000028.1, read on the forward strand.
CAATTTTGAGGCTAATTCTAATGTCCAATACATAGTGAATTCGATAAAATTGATATGCGTTGCAATAACAACCCGATTTTCAACTTGCAAAGATAGTTATTTTTTAGAAAGAATCAACTTTTTGTCCAAAATTTTTCGTTTTTGGTGTTTTTTATTGCCAAATAGCGTGCGAGAACGAATAAAAAATCGGATAATCTGTTGATGTATTTTAGCACTTCTGATTCCGTAAAGTCCTGATTATCAATTTCTAAAATGGTTCGTTCGGCACGTCGTGCGATGGCGCGGCAAATGTGGCATAGTGCCGATGGTTCGTTGTCGCCATAGATGATAAATTGGGTTAATTTTGGCAATTTTTGGTCGATTTCGTCGATATATTGCTCTAATTGTTGTGTTTTTTGTGCCGAAATTTTCGCGGATTCGTGCAACGATGTGGTTGCCGGGTCGGTGGCGAGATTGGCTCCGACGCACAATAATGTGTTTTGTATGTCGTGTATGACGGGGTACCATTTGTCGTCGTCGATTTTGACTTTGAGTAACCCCAAAAACGAGTTGAGTTCGTCGATGGTGCCGTATGCGTGCAGTCGGGGAGCGTTTTTGGCGATGCGTTGCCCGCCGACGAGTGATGTGGTGCCGTTGTCGCCTGTTTTGGTGTATATTTTCATGGTTTTCGGTGTGTTAAAAGGCTACAATGTAGTTCTCTTTTTGCAAATCGGTGTTGAAGAATGCGAATCCCATTTGGAATGTGTCGATGGTAACGGTGATGTGCGTGTCGGCTTTGATGACGTTCCATGCTTGTTCCATGTCGGCCGAGCGGTGAATGTCGTCGAATATAAATAGGGTGTGCTTATGTGCGTGCGGCAGGCATTGATGGAAATAACGCAGGGTGGCTTCGCCTGTGTGGTTGGCGTCGAAAAAGGCGAGGTCGATGGTCGGCATCGTTTGCAGGGCTTGGGCGAGTGTGTGGTCGATGTCGCCGCAAATCGTGCGAATGTTGTCGGCGTGATGCCGCCGAAACAGCGTGTTGGCCAAGGCGTAGAGTTGCGGTTCGCCTTCCAAAGTGATGATGTCGGCTTGCGAGTTGGCTGCCGCCAAGTGTAGGGTAGTGAGACCGAGGTTTGTGCCAAGTTCGATGATGTGGCGTGCGTTACTTGCATTGACGATGCGGAATAACAATTCGGCATATTTTCGCGTGGAGCAAGACTGCTTGGCAATGTGGCCGATGGTCGTTTGTCGCGGTGCGGCGGTGCCGAAACCTTGCAGTGTAACAATGTCGGTGGCGCGGAGCAGTTGCTGACGCTGTCGCCGTAAAGCGGCGTAGGCGTAAAAGGACGTTCGTTCGTACAGCACACTATTCAACCAATGAAATACGAAAGGCGAGTGTATGCCGTATCCGCCTTTGCGATGTGCATGGCGCATATATGACGCTCGCGCGCGTATTTGATGTAGTGTGTTGGTCATGGTTGTGCGTAAGATGTTGCAAAGGTATAAAAAAAAATGATATGGACGTCGGATGTGGGACGAAAAAATATTTTTGTGCAACGTTTTTGGTGCGTGGTGCATCTATAAAATAGAAAATGATACCTATGAAACGTTGGATATATTTTTGCTTTTGGGGAATCTTGATAGGCGTTGTGCTGTCGGGTTGTTCGGCCGCGATGCCTTGGGATAACGCAGAGTGTACGGCGACGGTGATGACCGTGCGCCAAATGCCGGACGTCGGGCTGTGTTTTGTGTCGGACGATTCGTTGGTTTATGTGCCGACAGACGCGAATATGTTGTCGAATACGCTGGTGGGGCATAGGTGTTATGTGGAGTATTGGTCGGTGATAGAACAGCCCGACGGCACTTATCTGATAGAAGTGTCGTTTGTGTATCCGGCGCGCGAACTGCCTGTGTTGCTGAATGATACGGTAGCGAGTGTGGCGGCTGCCGGTAATGGGATAGGTGTGCCGGCGGTGTGGTGCTCGGGGCACTATCTGAATATGGTGCTTGAGTATTATGGTTCCAATAATGTGTCGCACGATTTTTGGTTAGTGGTTTCCGATACGGCAGCCGGTTCAGCGGCGACTTTGCCACTCGAACTCTATCATGATGCCGGCAACGATGCCGGAATGTTGTTGCAGTGGGAGGTGGTGTCGTACGATATAGCCTCGTTGTTGAATGGTCGTGATATTGATATGTTGCAAATTGTCTATCGGCAGTACGATATGACGGATAGTAGCGTAACGGTTGCTGTGCCGTGATGCTCTATAATTAGGGTGTAACAAAGCGGTTTCGCAGTGTGTTATGTGGGGAATTTGTCAAATTCCCCATTATTGTTTTTGTTTTGTTAAAATAAAAGGTGTATATTTGCCGTTGTTTATTTAGAGTTCAATTTTTTTTTGTAATGAAAAAGGTAGTATTATTGCTAATGAGTTGTGTATCGTTCGGCGTGGCCGGTGCTCAGTGGGTGGCGTCGTATCCGTCGATACAGGAGTCGGTAGATGGGTTGGATGCCCTGTTTTTGTTCAATGGCATTTCGCTGACGACGGAGATTACCTATACGGGCGAAGGGTCGGTGTTCGAATGGCGTACGTTTGATGGCGATTTCCAAAGCAATCAGGCGACGCTGTCGCCCGAAGATGGTGTCGGCTATATGCTGACGGTTGACGGCCGCGAAACGGCGCATATTTGGGTAATCGATTATGCGCGCTATCCGGTGTCGATTTCGGCAGTCGATGTTGTGGAAGCTGATGACAAGTGTGATTATATAAAAGTGGTGCCGGCGTTTAGCGCACCCGATTTGACGTATAAAGATAAGAATGGTGCGGTGCATCTGTTGCCGCGGACGTTTACGTTTGCTTACGATGCGGTAACATTTAGCGGCGATGCGTGGTCGCAACCGACGCCGAAGTATTTTAAGAAAGCGACGCCGTTTTCGGAAATCGTGTTTGAGGCGCCGTTGTGCGATACGCAGTTTACGATGACAGGCGACGATTGGGCGGAGCGTTTCGGCGTGGAGGTACAGCGTGCATCGAGCGAATTGTATCGGGCGATAGCTGTTGAAGCGCATCTGAAGGGTACCATCGAAGAGCGTTCGGCAAAAAACGAATTAGATCGATCGGGCGCAGATGTTACAGGCTCGGGACCGTTGGTTGTGGCGTTCGAAAGTCGTGTCAATCCGTTGGCAACCAATTATTACGAGTGGTTTATATTTCCGTTGAACGACCAGACTAATTATGCCCGCTATAATGATAAGGATTTGCGCTACACGTTTACCGAATCGGGTTCGTATCGTGTTCGGCTGGTGGCTACATCGGATGTGTGCGAGTTTGTCGATTCGCTGGATGTGAAGGTGTTGGAGTCGTCGTTGGAAGTGCCAAATGTTTTCACACCGAATGGCGATGGCATCAACGATGAGTTCCGTGTGGCATTCAAGTCGTTGGCGACTTATAGTTGTCAGATTTTCAATCGCTGGGGACGGTTGGTGTATAAGAGCAACGACCCCGGTAAAGGTTGGGATGGCACCATCAACGGCAAACCGGCGGCGCTGGGGGCATATTATTATGTCATTCAAGCCACGGGAACGGATGTCGATGACGAGGGCAAACCCGTGAAATATAAAATGAGCGGCGACATCAATCTGTTGCGTGGCAAAAAGTAGGCGTGGCGCGACAACAAAAAAGGAATGCCCGAATGGACATTCCTTTTTTTGTTGTTGTCTGCGATAGCGCGTGTTACACTGTCGCTTCGATGTTCCACACGAACGCGCGCACACCTACCTCCTTGTTGCGCATATCGAGTTTGCGTACACCGTCGAGTAGGGCTTCTACTTGGTGGTCTTCGACCACGGTGATGACACAGGAGTTCATTTCCGGCCAAGCGTGTGTGCCACGGCGTGGTTCGCCACCATTGGTGCCACGACCTTGCACGTCCTCAAAAAAGGTGAATCCCTTGATGTGCAACATGTCCAACATATATTCGACACGTTCGGTGTTTGCTTGGTTGAATACTATCATTACACTTTTCATAGTCGTAATCAATTAAACGTTTGTTTGTATTATTGCAATGCGTTGGGCGTCGTTTCGGGGAATACTTCATCGGAAGCGACAGGTGCCGGTTGTGTTGCAGCGTTCTTTTTTGGTTTAAGATTCATAAATATGAAACTCTTGCGCATCTGACTCACGCGGTCGCGCTCGCCGTGGCGCGACATGGCTGCGTAGAGTACAGGTACCATGAAGAATGTGAGGAAGGTCGAGACGGTCAGACCGCCGATAACGACGATACCCATCGGTTTCCACATCTCGGAGCCCTCGCCATTGCTCACTGCCATCGGCACCATACCGAGGATAGTGGTGAACGCCGTCATCAATACAGGACGGATACGGCTGCGGCCGGCGGCCTGTACAGCCTCGTTCAACTCCCATCCGCGTTCGCGCAGCAGGTCGATATAGTCAATCAGCACAATACCGTTCTTCACTACGATACCTACCAGCATGACGACACCCAATGCGCCAATCATATCCAATGAACTGCGGGTCAGCCACAAGGCGAGTACCACACCCGAGAGGGCAAACGGAATGGTGAACATGATGACGAACGGCTTTTTGAGCGATTCGAATTGGCTGGCCATCACGATGTAAACCAACATGATAATCAATGCCATCAGCATTCCCATGTCGCCGAATGTGTCCTGTTGGTCTTCGTAGTCGCCGGCTATGCGTATAACCACGCCTTGCGGTATATCCAATTTGTCGATGACGTCGCGTTGGAGGGTTTGTGCCAATTCGCCCAACGAGGTGTTGTAAGGCGTTACTTCGACGGTAACGATACGCTGACGACTTTTACGCTCGATGGTTGGCGGCGTCCAGTATTCGCCGATGGTGCATACTTCCGATAGTTTGACGGATTTGCCCATCGGTGTCGGAATGGTCAGGTTGCTGATGGCTTCCACCGTGTTGCGGTCTTTTTCGTCGAGGCGGCAGACGATGTCGTATTCCGATCCGGTTTCTTTCAGATAGCCGCACGCCATGCCATTCACGCGGTTGCGCAGATAAGTGGAGATGGTGGCTGTGGTCAGTCCGAGTCGGCTGGCTTTCTCTTTGTTTACCTCGATTTTAATTTCCGGACGTTCGTCGTCGCGCGAGATGGTGGCGTCGCGAGCACCGGCCACGTCGTGGTTGCAGGTGGCTTTGATTTGTTCGGCCAACGCCGAAGTGGCATCGAAGTCGTAACCATAAATCTCTATATCGACAGAGTTCGATGAAGCGGCACCGCCTTGTGTACTTACTTGATAATCAATAATTTCCGGATATTTTGCCATCTCCTGACGCAGAATTTCTGCCATTTCGAAGATGGTCTGTTCGCGTTCGTACTTTTTGCTGGTGCGTATCGTCATCGAGATGGTGTTGTTCATCGTAGATGAGAAGAGTGCACTCATACCGCTGTCGTCGTTGTTACCGGCCGATGTACTAATCAGCTGAATTTCAGGCACTAATTCTACAAAACGTGCTTCCAGCATACGCGCAGTTTTCAGCGTTTCTTCGATGCGTGTGCCGCGTTGCAGTTTCACTGTTACGGTCATACGGCCGTTATCCTGTTGTTTCATGAAGTCGGTACCGATTTGTCCGGTGAGCATCGGAATCATCGAGCAGCAGAAGAATGCCAACAGAATCAGGAAGGTAACTGCCTTGTGTTTCAAACACCAGCCGAGGGCTTTGGCGTATTTGTCGTCCACCCAGTCGAGAGCGCGCACTACTACGCGTTCGTACCAGCCTTTTTTGCCTTGCTCGTCGTCAATCAGGTTGCCTTCGTCATCGACATGTACTTTGCGCGCTTTGAGCAACTTACTTGCCAACATTGGCGTGAGTGAGATAGCCACAAGCGTTGAGGTGCACACGACGATGGTTACAATCCACCCCAACTCTTTGAACATGATGCCCGCCATACCGGTCAGGGTGGTCAGCGGCACGAACACGGCTACGATAACCAACGTGGTGGCAATAACCGACACCCACACCTCGTTGGTGGCATAGATGGCTGCCTCGCGCGGGTTTTCGCCACGATCGACATGCTTCGTGATGTTTTCCAAAACCACAATGGCATCGTCCACCACCATACCGATGGCCACGGTGAGCGAACACATCGAGATGATATTCAGCGAGGAGCCGACCATCTTTAAGTAGATGAATGCCACAATCAACGCAATAGGAATGGTGATGCCGATAATCAATGTGGCGCGCCATTTACCAAGGAAGAACAATACGACCAATACGACGAACAATAGCGCGTACATAATGGATTCAGTCAGCGAGTCGATAGAGTTCTGAATGTTTTCCGATGAGTCGTAAATCAGTTTGAATTGCACGTCGGCAGGCAATGTCTTTTGAATGCGGGCAATCTCTTTGCGCACATCGCGGCATATTTGCACGGTGTTGGCGCCGGTCTGTTTTGTTACCAACAGACGTGCGCATTCGCGTCCATCGGCTTTTTCGTCCAACGATAGTTCCTTGATGGTGTCTTTCACCATGGCGATGTCGCGCACAAATACTTGCCGACCGTCGGCGGTCGTGGTAACGGCAATGTCGTTGATTTCGTCCGACGATACAAATTCGGAGCGCACTTCCATTTGGTATTGCTCTTTGGCAAGTTTTACCGTACCCGACGACATGTTCAGGTTGTTGGCCGCAATCATGTTGCCAACCGTTTCGACCGTTAAGCCGTAAGCGTCAAGTTTTTGTTGGTCGAGATAGACGTACACATAACGTTCCGGCGCGCCCGAAACGGTCAGGTTACCGATACCGTCCACGCGGTTCAACTGCGGAATGATTTCGTCGTCGAGCATCTTGTCGAGGGCAGGATACGATTCGTCTGCCATAATGGCATATTGTATGACAGGCATCATGCTTGTGCTGAGGCGCATCACTATCGGGTTCGAACAGCCGTCAGGCAGATTGTCTTTCACAATATCGACATACGTGCGTACGTCGTTCAACACCTCGTCGAGGTCGGTGCCCCACTCAAATTCCATGGTTACCGACGAGATGTTGTCTTTCGATTTCGAAGTCAATTCTTTCAGATGGTCAACCGAGTTGAGCGAGTTTTCCATCACTTTCGTAACGTTGCTTTCCACCTCCGAGGCCGATGCACCCGGATAGGTGGTCATTACCGTTACATACGGCGGATCCATTTCGGGAAATTGGTCGATAGGCAACTGCACATAGCAGAACACACCTATCACTATCACTGCCAAAAAGATAAGTGCCGTGGTAACGGGTTTTTGGACTGCTGTTTTATAAATAGACATAGTTTCTGAATGTTTGTGTGATCAATATTTATTCTGTAACGACTGCAAGTTTCACACCGTCAACCAAACGGGCTTCACCTTGAGTTACAAGTTCAACGCCTTCGACAATTTCGGGCGAAATGATTTCGACATCATCGCCAAAACGTTGCCCCATTTCTACCGATACGCGTTTGGCATAGCCGTTGTCGTTGATAAATACATAGCGGTCGTTCGCGCCGATTAACTTCAATACGGTGGAATAAGGTGCGGTGATGACCTGCTCTTTGCCCAAACCGATGGTTGTGGTAACATACATGCCCGGACGCAACAAGCCTGCTGCGTTGTTCACAACCACTTTCACTTGGAACGTGTGGCTGCTGGCATCGATGGTCGGATATACCACTTCGATGGTGGCGGGGAACACTTTGTCTGGATATACGCTCGAGCGCAGCGACAGACGCATGCCGGCTTTTACCTGCGGCACATACGATTCCGGTATGGCTACCAATGTTTTGAGTTTGTCCACTTGGGTCAGCACCACAATCGGTTGACCGCTGTACAGTTCGCCATCTTCATAATTTTTGGCCGAAATCACGCCGCTAAACGGTGCTTTGACGTAGGTGTTTGTTTCTAAAAAATCCAACGACTCTTTCGTCTGGTCGTACGACAATTTCACTTGGTCGTACGATTGCTGGCTCACGCTTCCGCTGGCCAGCAGCGCATCCATACGTTGTTTCTCGATGGTGAGGTTGGCAAAGGTCAGTTTCGTGGTGGTGTACTGATTTTGATCCATACGCACCAACATTTCGCCCTTGTTCTTGTGGTCGCCCACTTCTACATAGATGTGCTCGATTTTGCCCGTAAGCGATGGCGCTATATTCACCGTCTGATAGCCTTGCAAATTGCTCGACAATGATATTTCGCGTTGAATTTCGCGCGCGTGCAAGGTCGTGGTGCGCACTTGCTCTACACGTTCGTTTTCGGTTGTCTCTGTCGATGCAGCGGTCTCTTTGTTGCCACATCCTGCCAATGTTACGGCGACTAATGTCGCCAAAATTACTTGTTTTTTCATATCTTAAAATCTTAATTGTTATTCAAAAATTTGGCTAATTCCACTTGCGCGTTTACAAGCGACATCACGGCTTGTACATACGACGATTGTGCCGATATCAAGTCGTTGCTGGCGTTTGTCAATTCGAGCGACGAGGCTACGCCGTGTTCAAACTTGTTGGTCGTGTTGCGGAATACGCGCTTGGTTACTTCTATGTTGTCGCGTTCGTTCATGTAGGTTTCGTACGCATTCGACAGATTGAAACGCAGTTGCTGATTCTGAATCCCCAAATTGTCGGTGGTCTCGTTCAGCGTGTTTACGGCTTCTTGATAGGCGATTTTCTTTTCGCGCACGCCGGCAGCACGTTTACCGCTCGACCATATCGGTATGCTCACCGATACACCTGCTACATGCGGCGCACTCATGTTGAGTGTGGCTTCGTCCGAAAAATACTTTTTGGCGGTGTACTGATAGTAGGCCGAAACGGTCGGCGTATAAGCCAAACCGGCCATCGTTACGTTCTTCTTGGCCAACTCGGTGTTTTTCACCAACAACTGATAATTGTAATTGTTGTTGATGTCGAAATTTTGCGACAGCAAATCCAACGCGCTTGCCGCCGACAACAATTCGTCGAGGGTTTGCGTCAGTTGCAGGTCGGTATCGACACCTACGCCCAACAGCACTTTCAGCGAATTGCGCGCCAACTCCACATTGCGTTTGTTCGAGTTGATGGAGTTTTTCAGCGCATTGGCTTTCACGACTATTTGGTCGGCTGCGGTTTGTTCAGCGGCGCCTACATCTACCGAACGTTGTGTCATGGCAGCCAAACGCTCGATGTTGGTCAAACTCGAGTCGAGCAGCGCCACGATGTCCTCCATCACCAATACCGTCAGATACGACGACATGACGTTGGCACGAATATCGCTCTCGGATTGTGCGCGCGTGATGTCCTGCATCTCGATGGCCAAATTGTTGAGCAGCGCACCCATAATGGCTTGCCCGTTCAACCCGATCGAGGCGGTAACCGTGTGTGTGATGTTGGCCGGCATGGCAATTTTCATACCTTTCATATCCATCTGATAGTCGAACATGGTAGTAAACTGCGCCGCTCCATCTACTTGCGGCAGCATGGCGGCTATCGTTTGCCAACGCTGTGCGTATGCTTTTTTGACTTCGAGCGAGGCGTTTTGCAGACTCTTGTTGTTGGCTACGGCATACTCCTGCGCATCGGCCAGCGACAGCGACAGCGTGCCGGATGTACCGTTGGCGGGCTCTTGAGCGACGACGCCGGCGCACAAGGCTGCAAATGCAATGGTTAACATTTTTCTCCTGATTTTCATACTGATAAAAATTTCGTTTGTTGTTATTTAATTTTATTTTTGTTCTGCTGATAATATTCCCAACCTTTGGGACTTGTGATGAGCCTCAAAAAACTATCCGCTATAAATATGGTGATTTCGGTCGGGCTCATTTTGGTGTAGTTGCGCAGGTCGGTTATGGTGGCCATCATGTGCGAGTGCATCAGCACGACGGTGGCTTCGACGTTCAGGTCGTTGCGAAAGTAGCCTTCGTCGATGCCGCGCTGCAAACCGCGACAAAAATGATCGAACATCACTTGCCGCATCGAACTTTCGTGGCGGGCTTCGATGTCGGGATAGTATTTGTGCAAATCGTAAAAAAAGTTGTAAAACGATTCGTTGGCGTTGTTCGTGCGGGCAACGCTTATTTCGTGCATGGCAATGTCGATGGCATTGCTGGTGCGGCTGCTCGATGCCACTTGTGTGATGCGCTGTTTGCGCATGCTGCACAGCAGCGCTTCAATCAACTCTTCTTTCGAACGAAAGTGCATGTAGAAGGTCTTCTTCGAAATGTGAATGCGATTGCAAATGTCGTCGATAGAGACGCTCCGCAAACCGCATCGCAGAAAAAGTTCACCTGCCGTTTCCAATATTTTGTTTTGTGTGTCCATTCGAAAGTCGTTTTTTCTTGCACGTCATTTTTTGAGTATGCAAAAATAGTGCCTATCGTACTTTTTTGCTTTATTATTTCGTATAAATAAAGTTAAATAAATAAAATAAAAATATAATTACCTGATAATCAGATTATTTTAGGAAACTTATTTGAGTGTAAAAGTTTTTGAGTGGTTGTTAAATTTGTGTTTTATAATATTATTTTAGTGCATTTTGTCAGCGTTGTCAGCCTGATGTGGGCAGCACAACCGGTACGCAAGGCGCATTTTTTGTCGCGTGCTTTTATGCAAATAATATGCCAACGGCAAAAAAAAGCGTGGTTTTTGTTGCAAAAACCGCAGAAAATTTGTATTTTTGCACCACGTTAAAAAAAGAATGGTTATGGCGAAAGAAATTCAGAACATGGGAATGGCGCACAATGTGTTGGCGTTTGGCAGCAAAGTGAAAGGAAATATTACCGCCGATAGCGATTTTCGCATCGATGGCGAGGTCGATGGCGACCTGAATTGTTCGGGCAAAGTGGTCATCGGGCCGCAAGGCGCGTTGAAGGGCAACTTGGTGTGCCAAAATGCCGAAATAATGGGACGCGTCGAAGGAAAAATCGTTGTGGCCGAATTGCTTTCGCTGAAAGAAACGGCACGCGTGTCGGGCGAAATAAAAATCAAAACGTTGATGATAGAACCGAATGCGGTGTTCACCGGCACCTGCGATATGGGACAAGTAACGCCACCGGCCGCGAAAAAATAGTTGTCGTTGAGGCACACAAAAAAATCGGACTTCACGAAGCCCGATTTTTTTATTGCTTATAGTGCTGTTACACAAGGCTGAAAGCCACGTCCATCATTTTGGTGAATGTGGTTTGACGCTCTTCGGCCGTGGTGGCTTCGCCGGTCAGAATGTGGTCGCTGACGGTGCAGATGCACAAGGCTTTGTTGCCCGTAACGGCGGCGTTCATATACAAGGCCGGACTTTCCATCTCGTCGGCCAACACGCCCATTTTTGTCCAATTGGCGCGTTTGCTGTGCTGGTTGTAGAATACATCGGCGGCGAATACGTTGCCTACATGGTAGGTGTAACCGAATTTTTCGCACGCATCGACGGCGCCGCGCACCAAATCGAACGAAGCGATAGGGGCGTAAGTGCCGGGCAATTCATATTGGTCGGCATAGTGGCTGTCGGTGCAGGCGCCCATGGCTATGACGATGTCGCCTACATGAACGTGCATTTGACGTGCGCCGCACGAGCCGACACGAATAATGGTTTTGACGCCGTAGAAATTGAAAAGTTCATAAGTGTAGATGCCGATGGACGGAATGCCCATGCCGTGTCCCATTACAGAAACGCGTTTGCCGTTGTGGGTACCTGTGAAACCGAGCATGCCGCGCACGTTGTTGAATTGTACCGGATTCTCCAAATAGCGGTCGGCCATCAGTTTGGCGCGCAAAGGGTCGCCGGCCATGATGACTGTTTCGGCAATTTCGCCGTACTTTGCCCCAATGTGCGGGGTAGGTGTGTTTTCTCCCATAGTATTTTTGTTTTGGTTAAAAAATTGTTTTGTTTTTTTGCAAAGTCGCAACCACAAAAGTACGACTTTTTTTCGTATTGCCAAAATTTTCACCGCATTTTAACTATTTTTCTTGTTACCGGCTTCACGGTTGCAAGGGACGATACTGTTTCAGAGCGGCATTCAGCGCAGTGTAATTGGCAAAAATGTTGGTCATCAGTTGCTTGAAACGTGCGCCGTGATTCATCTCGCGCGTGTGGCATAGTTCGTGTACGAGGACAAAATCGATCAACTTGTCGGGCAGCAGCATCAGATTGTAACTCAGATTGATAACACGTTTGGCCGAGCAACTGCCCCAGCGCGTTTGAGCGCTGTTGATGCGCACTTGGGCAAAGGCGAAACCGTAGGTGTCGGCTAACGCTTGCAGGCGGGCGGGCAGTATCTGTTGCGCCTCTATTTTCAGAAAATGGGCAATGAGGTGCCTAATTTTGCGCTGATTGGCGCTGCTCGCAAAATCGCACTCGGGGCGAAAGGCAATGGTTAGCGCATTGTCGGTGCGACGGGCTGCAAACGTGGTGCGCAAACTGTCGTCGGGCGCGAAACGCACTACAAAACGATTGGTTTTCAGCGTGCTGTGCGGCGCAAAATTGTAGGCGGGCGTTGTCGTTTTGTGCGCCAATTCGTGTTGCGCGTTCAAAATCCACGCCACGCGTTCGTCGGACAGCGGGAAGACGCTGCGCGCCAGCAGCGGATGGGTGGTGATGCACACGCGGTCGGCCGTAACGCGGAAGTGTGTGCCGCGGACGTTGCGACGCGTGCAAAATTCGATGTCGCCGATGACCGGATGAGTGATGATGCGTTTCACGTGTGTGTCGGTGGTTGTTCGAAAAAAGTCCGCACCTTGCGGCACGGACTTGTTAAGTTGCTTGTTTTTCGATAGTTAGCGTACCATCAGACGGCATGTGGTGTTGGTGTTGTCGCCTGCTATTTTCACGATGTAAGCGCCACTTGCGATGCCGGCAGCGTTGATGTCAAGCGTTTGTTGCGCATCGACTGCACCGAGGTGGTGTGCATAAACCTGTTGACCATTGGCGGCATAGATGCGTATGTTTACATCGTTATCGTATTGTTTGAAAAACAATTTGAATGCGCCGTCACTTGGGTTGGGGTAGAGCATGATGGCGTCGGGCAGGGTCTCAAGGTTTTTGATGTCCGTTGTTTCCAATACTTTGAGCAGACCGGCATGGGCGTCGATTTTGCCATAGCCCCATGTGTTGTTCGGGCAAGTGCCTGTGTGAGTGTCTGTTATGGCTGTTTGTGCCATGACTTCTTTGATTTGATCGGGTGTTAAATTCGGGTTGGCCTGCAACCATGTGGCTACAACGCCGGTAACAAACGGCGTAGCCATCGAGGTGCCACTCATATAGCCCCAATAGTAAGTTGTGCCATTGACTATAGCAGACGTTGCTTTGTCGAAATATTCGGAAGATGTTATAGCCGAGGTATTAGGAACGGCCGACGCAATGCAGGCACCCGGGGCTGTAATCTCAGGTTTCATGCGACCATCGGCTGTCGGGCCTTTACTCGAGAATGTGGCGATTGTGCCGGCGGCTGTTAATCCATACCCTGACCTTTTGTAGGTAACAAATGCGCCTACGGAAATGATGCCATTGGCGGTGCCGCCGATTTCACCCACAGTGTGTGTGGTTTGACCATCTTCCCAATAAATCGCGTAGTAGTCATCACCCCAAACGCGTATGGTGCCGGCAGTTTGGGCAGTTACTTTGAAACCTACCTTGTAATTGCTTTTGGGCTTAAAGTTCTTTTGGAAGTAAAGATAAATATTTCCCTTGTTATTTGTAGCATCCGGACTTAATTGTGTGTAAGCGGTTATGCTTCCGGAGGCGTAAGTTGTGTTGCTCCACGATGTCGTTTTGGAGGCAGCAGTGGCCACAGCCGTAGATGTGCCTGTTGCTAATTCGTTACCATTAGCATCAAGATAAACTATCTGCATGGTGTATTGTTGACCTTCATCGCCCCAGAAATCGGCGAAACTACCACTACCACTATAGTATTCATCGCTGGGGTCGAGAATGAATGTGTGCGATTCGCCGGCGGCCAATGTGGCTTCGCTGTAGAGTGGGTATTCGCCTTCGTTGCCGGCTGCGCCGCAAATAATGCGTCCGGTACCGACCATGCTATCAATAGCTTTGTCGTAAGTAGATGTGCCGTCGTGCGGACCGATGTGTTGACCTAAACTGAGGTTGACAACAGCCGGTTTACCAACACTTGTTGCATATTCAAAAACGTATTGAATGCCGTCTGTTATGGCAGAACTGCTGTTACCATAACTAACCATAACGATGTCGGCATCGGATGCTACACCATAATACGAGTTGCCAGCGTAACTGCCTGCTGCAATGCCTGTTACATGGGTAGCGTGTCCGCTGTCGTCTGTGCTATCGTCGTATTGCGCACTTTCGATGTCAGTTTGAGTGGTGTATTTTTTGTTCGCACTTTGATTCCAAACGCGTTTTACGCGCAATTCGCTGCTGTTGTTGGCGTCGTAGAATGTGATGTGGTTGTATTGGAAACCGCCGTCCACTACGCCAACTACCACGCCGGTACCCAAAAATGGTTGCGACAAATCGGTGCCGGCTTGCACTTTGTCCACGTTGGCGGCAGGGCGGGCTTTGTCCAAACGTCTGCGCACAGGCGTGCCAATTTCTACCAATTTCACCTGTTCGTCCTGCGACAATGATTCTACGGCATCGACAGGAATGTTGGCGGTAATGAAGTCGCCGAAATCGTTGTTGAGTGTGGCACCGTAGGTTTCCAAAATGGCGACTTTGTCGGCATCGGCGTCATAAAAATGCACATAGGCCGAGATGTACTCTTGTGCGTCATCGGTCGTTTTTACGGCAAAACTTTTACGCAAATCAGCGCGTTGTTCGATAGTTTGCGCCGCTTTGTGCGCGTCGATAAACGCGTGTGTGTGGTTTGTCAGTTTCGATGTCTGTGCAAATGCGAGGAGTGTAAAGCCTGCGCAGAATGCAAGAAGTGTGAGTTTTTTCATAGTGTGTTTTTATTTAAGGTGATTTTATTTTGAAACAAGCAAAGGTATAAAAAAAAATGTGGCAAAACAATACTTTATGCCGAAAATGTGATGCGCAATAGGTGTCGTGTACGGTTCGTTACGCGAAAACGATGGTCGGTTCGTATGCCTAAAATCCAAATAATCAAGTCGTTAGATGTCATTATCCATACTTTTGATTTCTCGATGAGATTGAGTTTTTTATCGACGAAAAGGTCGCTGACTTTTTTGTGTCCGTGCATACCGAACGGTACGAATGTGTCACCTTGCTGCCAATGGCGCAATGTCAGTGGGAATTGGATTTTGTCGGCGTCGAAGTAGGCGGTGTGCGTGTCGGTTTTCAGTGTGTCCGGCATGGTGTCGAGTCGCTCGATTTTCAGGTAAAGCGGCTGAAAAATTTCGGTGTCGCTGTCGGTTATTTGATAGATGTTGCTGTCGGTGGCAGAGCGTGGCGTTATTATAATTTTGCCGCGTGTAACGACGGCTTGGTATTTTTCTGTCAGGCAGGAGATGCCGCTCAGTCCGCCAATGCCGTTAAATAGTGTGGCAACGGTGTCGCTGTTGAAACCGTATGGATGGATAAATTCGTAAAGCAGCGTTTGTGGTGCCGGCAGTTGCAGCAGTTTTTCCGTGTCGATGTGGAGACCGGACGGTGTGTCGTAGCATATTTTGTCGTGTGTCTGTTGTACGAATGTATTGAATATCAGTCGAATGTCGTTTGTGTGTTCGATGTTGCGTGCGATGGTTTCGATGAATGCCGGATTGAGTTGTTCGAACAGCGGGACGATGTTGTGTCGAACGAAATTGCGGCGGTAGATGGTTTCGGCGTTGGTGGCGTCGGTGCGGTAGGCCAAGTGGTGTGCATGTGCGTAGGCGATGATTTCGGCACGTGTGCAGTCGAGTAGCGGGCGCACGATGTGGCCGTTTTTGGCTTGAATGCCGCACCATCCATTGATGCCGGTGCCGCGTGTCAGGTTCATCAGCACGGTTTCGGCGTTGTCGTTGGCGTGGTGGGCTACGGCTATGGCGCTACATTGTTCGGTTTGGCGCAACTGTTCGAACCACGCGTAACGCAAGTCGCGTGCCGCCATCTCAATCGAGATTTTGCGCTCGGTCGCTATGGCTTTGGTGTCGAAATCGCTGCGGTGGAACGGAATTTGGTATGTTTGTGCCAATCGGGCGACAAATTCGGCGTCGGCGTCGGCATCGGCTTCGCGCAAATGGAAGTTGCAGTGCGCTACAATACACTTATAACCAAGTTGTTGCAGTGTATCGAGCAGCACAACGGAATCCACGCCGCCACTCACTGCCACGATGACGCGTTGTGTCGGCTCGAGCAGGTGTCGGTCAGTGATGAAACGTGCAACTTTTTGTGTGAAGTCCACCGCGCAAAGGTGTTTTGGTTAGGCTTGTCCGCCGCCAAACATGGGCATTGGCGGAACAAACGTGCCGCCTCCGTTGTCGGTTTTGATGGTGCCGTGTTGCTGCTCGTATCTGGCGATGTTCTCGTCGAGCGCCATGGCCAAGCGTTTGGCGTGTTCGGGCGTCAGAATGATGCGCGATTTGACATTGGCTTTCGGCGTGCCGGGCATGATGCGAACGAAATCGACAATAAATTCCGAATTGGAGTGCGAAATGATGGCCAAATTCGAATAAGTGCCTTCGGCGATTTCGGGCGTCAGGCTGATTTCGAGTTGTTTTTTCTTGTTGTCTTCCATAGTTGTTAGTATTGTTCTTGTTCGTTGGGGAAATCGCACGATTTTACATCGCTGATGTAGTGTTGTACGGCTTCGGTCATCACGGAGTTGAGGTCGGCATAGCGGCGCAGAAAGCGCGGAGTGAAACCTTGCGTCAGCCCCAACATGTCGTGCAGCACGAGTACTTGTCCATCGACTGCGCCGCCCGCACCGATGCCTATGACCGGAATGGTCAACTCTTTGGCAACGCGCTCGGCCAATTTAGCCGGAATTTTTTCGAGTACCAGCGCAAAGCAGCCGGCTTCTTCCAACAATTTGGCGTCGGCAATGAGTTTTTCGGCCTCTTCTTCGTCTTTGGCGCGCACGGTGTAGGTGCCGTATTTGTTGATGGATTGCGGCATCAGCCCGAGATGTCCCATGATGGGAATGCCGGCGGCCAAAATTTTTTTCACGGCATCGATGATTTCGACACCGCCTTCGAGTTTCAGCGCGTCGGCGTGCGTTATTTTCATCACTTTGATGGCATTTTGCACAGCCTCGACATCGCTGGTTTGATAACTGCCGAACGGCATATCGACCACTACCAAAGCGCGTTTCACGGCACGGACTACCGATTTGCCGTGATAAATCATTTGGTCGAGTGTGATGGGCAGTGTGGTTACGTTGCCGGCCACCACATTCGAGGCCGAGTCGCCTACCAATATCACGTCGATGCCGGCTTTGTCCACTATTTCGGCCATCGTATAGTCATACGAGGTCAGCATACTGATTTTTTCGCCGCGCTGTTTCATCTCGCACAAACGGCGGGTAGTAACTTTGCGGGCGTCTTCGGGTGTGTGTACAGACATGATTTTACTCTTTTTTTCTGTTAGTTGAGTTTGTTTTTATATGGTGGTGTGTAAAAAAATGACGCAGTAAAATGCGTCATTTTACACCATGCTTATCGCGTGTGTTACGCTTCGTCAAAAGCCTGAATTTGTGCCACTACTTTGGCAAATTGCTGTTTCAGTTGTTCGATGCGTTGTTTCATCTGTTCGACTAACGGATTGGTACCCTTCGAGTTAGCGAAAAATCCGATGTTGTTTTCGAATGTAGCGATTTCGGCTTTCAGGCGGTCGTACTCTTTGAGCAGTTTGGCGCGTTCCGACGATGCTTTGCCGGCGCGTTTGCTGTGGAGCAAGTCGTCGAATTTGTCGGTGGCTGCCTTGAACGCTTTGGCCAATTTGTCTTTGTCGCGGTAAGGCACAAATCCCACTTTGTTGTATTCGTCGATGAGCGCTTGAATGGCTGCTGCATCTTGTTCTTTGTTGTCGGTGCGTTCGAACGCCGCCAACTTTTCGATGATGGCTTTTTTTGCTTTCAGGTGCGCAATCTCTTCGGAATATTTGTCGCTGTAGTTGGCGGCTTTCTGTTCGAAGAAGTAGTCGCAGGCGGCAACAAAGCGTTTCCAAACGGCATCCGATTGTTTTTTGCCGATGGCGCCTATTTGTTTCCACTCTTTTTGCAGTTGAACCATTTTTTCGGCGGTGGCTTTCCAATCGGTGCTGTCTTTCAGTGCTTCGGCTTGTTCGCACAGCGCTTTTTTGGCTTCCAAATTTTTGGCAAATTCCGCTTTCGCCGATTTGTAGAAAGCTTTTTTGGCTTTGAAAAATTTGTCGCACGCGTTGCGGAAACGTTTGAAGGCTTTCACCGCGGCTTTGTACGACGGAATGCCGCCGATGGCTTTCCATTTGGCCTGAATTTCAATGACTTCCTTCGTTTTGTCGTCCCATTGTTTGTAGGTTTTCAGGGCTTCGGTGTCGATTTGTTCGACAAGTTCGCACAGCGCATTTTTTTCGGCCACGAACTTCTCTTCCTGTTCTTTGATGGATTCAAAGTAGGCCTGGTGGCGTTTATTGACGGCGGTCGAAGCGGCTTTGAATCGGTTCCAAATCTCTTCGCGCTGTTCGCGTGCTACGGGACCGATTTCGCGCCAATCGTCGTGCAGTTTTTGCAACTGTTTGAACGCGTCGATGACGTCATCTTTTTCGGCCAAGCGTTCGGCTTGTTCGCACAGCGCACTTTTTTGCTCGAGATTTTTCTTGAAATCGTAGTCGCGCAGGTCGTTATTGATTTTGATGAGGTCGTAGAATTGCTCTTGGTATGCGCTGTAGGCTTTCCAGATTTCGGTTACTTTCGTGGCCGGCACCTGCCCGATGGCTTTCCAATCTTGTTGCAGTTTGCGGAATGCGGGAATCACCGACGACAAATCGTCCGACGAGGCGATGAGTTTGGCCAATTCGTCGAGTATGCGCTGCTTGGCCGCAAGGTTTTCGGCCTGTTGCGCTTCGGCGATGGCGTTTTCGGCGGCTTTCAGTTCGCGGTATTTGCCCATTAACTCTTTGAACGTTATTTCGAGTGCATCTTGCGTATCGGGCTCGTCAGCCGACGGCGCCTCGTCGTTGGCTACGGCATCGAGTTTAATCTCCATTTCGGCTTTCAACTTGCGATAAAAGCATTGTTTGATGTTTTCGATCTGCTCTTTGGCGGCCGAAATCGGTTTGGTGTTCAACAATTCACGCAGTTTTTCCACCAATTCCTCGCGCGTCAGGTTGTGGAATGTGTTGGCGTGCTGTGCTACGGAATCGATGATTTCAGCGATGGCTTCTTTGTTGTCGCCGGCTGCGGCTTGGGCAGTGTTGTTTACTTCTGGCTCTTCCATAATAATATCCCCGAAATTTGAATTAAACTTTTTGGTGTCGGTTGTTTCTTGAAAAAAAATTTTACAAATGTACGAACTTTTTCTCGAATGTACCAAATAAATTGCGCGAAAAGTGGATTTTCCACTTAAAATTCTGTTGTTCGAGGTGCTATTATTTCCAATGAATGTTCTTTTTGCGTCCGAAAATCAGTAAAAACAGGGTGATTAACGGTAATAATATGTCGAAAACGAGAATTGATGCGTAGAAGTGTCGTTCGCCAAGTCGTGTCGCTGTTTTGTTGATGATGACCGTTTGTGTGATGTATCGTGCCAGATACAAGGCTATGGCGGCACCGCTTGTTAGCGGATTCCACAAGCAGAGTGTAGCGACGAACAGCAGGTAAAACAGGCCGCGTGTGGCGGGTTCGACTGTTACGATGCGTTTGCTTTGCGGGGTGTAGAGTGGTGCCGTTGTCAGATGACGTTCTTTTTGGTGATACCAAGCGGCAAACGTCGTTTGGGGTAGCGATTGCGTGATGCTTGCTGCGGTAGTGGCGATGTGCGTGTTGGTTCCGGTGGCGAATTTGTTGATGAATAGGTCGTCGTCGCCCGAAGCCAAATGCAGCGAGCCGGCAAAACCGCGGTGCGCAAAAAACTGCGTGCGTCGATAAGCCAAATTGCGCCCGACGCCCATGTAAGGATGTCCGCGAAAGGCGAAACCTAAATATTGCATGGCAATAAATAGGGTGTCGTAGGCGATAAGACGCCCGAGCAACGTGTTGCCGGTGTGGTAACCGCCGTATCCGAGTACAAAATCGGTGTCGGGTGTGAATTGGCGCGCTATTTCGCTTATCCAATGGCACGATATGGGACGACAATCGGCGTCGGTAAAGAGCAGTATGTCGTTGTGCGCGGCTTTGATGCCGATGGTTAATGCCAATTTTTTGCGCGAAATGACGTCAGTGTGGTCGGGTGTGTAGGTGTAGCGCAGGTGCGGATATTTTTGTTGCAGTTGTGCCACCAGCATTTCGGTGTCGTCGGACGAACCGTCGTTCACTACTATCACTTCGTAGTCGGGATATTCCTGTTCCAATACCAGCGGCAGAAACTGTTCGAGGTTAGCGCTCTCGTTGCGTGCGCAAACCACTACCGATACGGGCGGCTGTGTGTCGGTGCGTGTGTTGTCGGGATGCGCGTCGGTTTTGGCATGGCGTAGTATGCCGGTGTAGTAGTGCGCGTAGATGACGATTTGGGCAACAAAAACCGATGCCAACAAGCCCAGCAGCAGCCATTGTACCCATGTTGTTTGTGTGAATATCAGCGTGATAAAATGTTCCATAATCTTGTGAGAAAATAGGTGTTGTGTCGCGACATTACAATAATTTACAAAGATACGACAAATATTGCGAATTGTCTGCAATTTTGTGTATAAGTTATCAACAGCACGACCGTTGTTTTTTTGCCGGAAAACGTGTATCTTTGCAGAAAATTAGTGTACGCGTATGATTGTTTTCCCGAATGCCAAAATCAACTTGGGTTTGAATGTGGTGGGCTGTCGTCCCGATGGCTATCACGACATCGAAACGGTGTTTTATCCCATTAATGTGTGCGATGCGTTGGAGGTTGTGCCGGCGGCCGATACCTCGTTCGAGGTGGTGGGGCAACCCATTGCCGGTTCGACGGAGAGTAATTTGGTGATGCGTGCATATCGGCTGTTGCAGCGCGATTTCCGATTGCCCGATGTGCAAATTACGTTGCTGAAAAAGATACCGATGGGCGCCGGTTTGGGCGGAGGTTCGAGCGATGCGGCTTTCATGCTGAAATTGCTCAACACGCAATTTGCGCTTGGCGTGAGCGACGAACGTTTGGAAGCCTATGCAGCTACGTTGGGTGCCGATTGTGCGTTTTTCGTGCGTAATGTGCCGGCGTTTGCCGAAGGCATTGGCGACCGATTGACACCACTATCGTTGTCGTTGTCGTCGTGGAAAATACTGTTGCTGAAACCCGCCGTGCATGTTTCTACGGCCGAAGCCTACGCCGAAGTGCCGTGCCGGCGGTGGACACACCCGCTTGCCGATGTGATACAACGGCCGGTGAACGAGTGGAACGGTTTGCTGTTCAACGATTTTGAGCGTAGTGTTTTTGCCCGTCATCCGGAATTGGCACTTATTAAACAGCGTTTGTACGAGTGTGGCGCCGTGTATGCTTCCATGTCGGGGAGCGGCTCGACTATTTACGGCTTGTTTGCGCCCGATTTCGACGAGGCTGCATTCGCGCGACTGACTTTTCCCGAACAGACATTGAGGTTGGTGGTAAAATGATGTAGAAAACCTCCCAAACCCGGCGGGCGTTGGGGCATTTTTTTGCACTCTTCCGCTTTGCACTATATTTTAACCCATTGTCGCTGTGCGACATTTCCCTTGAAAAGGGCAAATCTTCGCACTGAAGCTACTTTTGCGCAAAGAAAAAAAGCAATGTCCCCTTTCCCAAGGGGACGAGGAGCGAAGCGACGGGTGGGGTTCAAACGTAAACTGCGCAAACAACAACCTTAAACTTTGACACTATTTTGCACTCTTTCGCTTTGCATTTTGCACTATTTTTACTACCTTTGCAGCGGATTTTATTAAAAATTAAATTTTTATAATATGAATAAGTATTTTACACAATTCAGATGGCTCGCTGCGACGCTAATGCTCGTGGCGGCTATGGTGATGCCCTCCACAGCGTGGGCTGACGACGTGACGTTTACGGTAACAGAAGGTACTGCCGGATTTGACGGTGAAAGTTTTGACAAACTCATTGACGGTAAATACACATCAGATGATGGCACTAAATGGTGCTTGACATTCCCGTCAGAGGGTGCCTACATCATTTTCAGTGCGTCAGAGGCTATACAGGTTACCGGGTATAGCATTGTCACGGGCAATGACAATGCCAGCAATTCAGGCAGAAACCCCAAAAGCTGGAAATTTTACGGATGCAACGACGCATCAGCAGGAAGGGAATCGCAGAGTTGGGTGTTGATTGACCAAAAGGATGACGACACCGTTTTGCAAGATGTAAATTACCAAAAGTACGATTTCACATCATTATCCAATCCATCTTGGGTAAAGTACCAGTACTTCAAGCTGGAAATCACAGCAACACAAGGTTCAAATGTCATGCAGATGAGCGAATTTATCCTGGATTACAGTACCTGTGAACATCAATGGGAAAAAACAGGTGAAACCATTGATCCTACCTGTACCGAGGGTGGTTATAATGTCGAAAAATGCTCATTATGCCAAGCGACGAGAAATGTTGCGAATGGTACGTCTGCAAAGGGACATGAATGGGTAAGCGGTGATACTGTTGCTCCGACTTGTACAGAGCATGGCTACACTCCTCAGACTTGTTCCGGCTGCGGCGCTAAGCAGGAAACAGACATAAAAGATGCTTTGGGGCATGATTTTGTTAATGACGGACCTTGCAGCCGCTGCGGTATTATGAATACAGTGCCGTCCAAGCCGGCTGGTGAAGGAACTGAAATTAGTCCTTATAAAATCAGCACAGTGGGCGAGCTTTACTGGTTTGCAGGACTTGTAAATGGTGATGAAAGTGTATGTACCGGTGGAGTAACACAGAATAAATCGGCGAATGCAGTTCTCACGGCTGATATAATCGTAAACAGAGATTTGCTTACTTCTCTGAAGTATGACTCTGATAACAATGTAACAAACGGATCAGACTTTACGAGCTGGACTTCTATCGGATGGGCTCGCTGGGTTGGAAACGTCTTTGTGGAAAATCCATACACCGGCACATTTGATGGGCAGGGACATACAGTAAGCGGCTTGTATTTCAATGATACAAATGAAGACTATGTCGGTTTGTTCGGATATGTAGGAAGCGGCGGCAGTGTTTCCAATGTTGGCATTGTGGATTCCTACTTTAACGGCAAGCAGTGTGTCGGCGGCGTGTGCGGAGAGAATCAAGGCACCATCACAAACTGCTATAATACAGGCACAGTCACTGGAACAGGCGATTATGTCGGTGGCGTGTGCGGAAGAAATATAGGCACCATCACAAGCTGCTATAATACAGGCACAGTCACTGGAACAGGCTATTGTGTCGGTGGCGTGTGCGGAGATAATTATTCTGAAAATAATGGAACGGCAACAATCACAAACTGCTATAACATAGGCAAAGTCAGCGGTAGTAGTAGTGTCGGCGGCGTGTGCGGAAGAATTGATGGCACCATCACAAACTGCTATAACACTGGTGCAGTCAGTGCTTCTGGCAACAATCCTAAAGTCGGCGGCGTGTGCGGATATTTATGGTCGGGAAATATAATTAACTGCTATTATGACAAAGATAAATGCAATGTAAAAGGAATGACGAATGACAGCGGAACAATTGACGTAACAGGTCAGGCCGAGGGCAAAACCACAGAACAGTTTGCAGGAGGCGAGGTGGCTTATCTGCTTGCGCAAGGCTGTACGATAAACGAAATTTCATACTCCGGCTCCGTATGGGGACAAACCATAGGCACTGACAATTATCCTGTGCTTGGTGGAGCTAAGGTTTACGAAAATACACCATCTTGTTCTTCGGAGAGTGGGGAAAAGGCTTACAGCAATATACAATATAGCGAAAGTCCTGAGCATAATTACATCAACGGAATATGCACCGTGTGTGGCGCATATCAGCCGGCTACACAGAACGCAAGCGGCGTTTATGAAATCGGCAACGCCGGTCAGCTCTACTGGTTTGCAGGGCTTGTAAACGGTGATGCAAGCGTGTGTGATTATGACGAGGACACTAACCCAAATGGAATACAGCAGAACACATCAGCAAACGCGATTCTCACGGCGGATATTGTCGTGAACCGTGGTCTTGAAGAAGGTAAAACTATGTTAGAGTCATTGCAGTATGATGAATCCGGCGATGTGACAAACGGCACGGAGTTCAGAATCTGGACACCAATCGGAAACTTTTCCAACATATACACGGGCACATTCGACGGAAAAGGATACAAAATAAGCGGATTGTATTTCAATAATACGAGTGAAAACAATGTCGGTTTGTTCGGATATGTACAAAACAGCACAATAAAGAATGTAGGTATTGTTGATTCCTATTTTAAGGGACACTATTATGTCGGTGGCGTGTGCGGATATAATGTTGCTGATTCGGAGGCTGGAACAGTGACAGCCACCATCACTAACTGCTATAACACAGGCTCAGTCAGCGGAAATATGTGTATCGGCGGCGTGTGTGGCCGGAATAATTCTGGAACCATCACGAATTGTTATAACACAGGCTTAGTCAGCGGAAGTTATAATGTCGGTGGCGTGTGCGGATATAATGATACAGGAAGTATCACTAATTGCAACAACACAGGCTCGGTCAGCGGTAATGCTATTAGAGGCGGCGTGTGCGGATATAATTCTGGAACCATCACAAAGTGCTATAACACAGGTTCAGTCAGCGGAACAGGAGCAAATTCTCAAGTTGGCGGTGTGTGCGGATATAATGAAACAGGAAGTATCACTAACTGCTATAACACAGGCTCATTCAGCTCAGATAAAGGTGCTGTCGGTGGCGTGTGCGGATCTAATGAGAGAGGAACCATCACTAACTGCTATAACAGAGGTGAAGTCACTGGAACCGAAAATGTCGGCGGCGTGTGCGGACAGAATTTGAATGGTTCAATCATAAACTGCTATTACCTTGCAGCAATATCAACCGAGGATGGTGGCAAGACCACAGACGAGTTCAAGAGCGGCGAGGTGGCTTATCTCTTACAAGGCTCGCAGGAAGAAGCTGTCTGGGGACAAACACTCTCCGGTACAGGCAAGCAGGATTACCCTGTGCTTGGCGGTATTCCGGTCTATTACAGAAACGAAGCTTATACCAATATTGGCATCCTGACAGAAGGTACTCAAAAAATTACCGCATCGAGCAGCCCGCTTATATGGTACGAGTTTACGCCCACCGCAACCGGAACGTATCAGTTTAGTAGTACGATGACAGCAGGCAATCTGTATGTTAATACGACAATGACTGCAGATGATTATAAGGAAATTACAAACTCGCTTAACTATGAGTTGACCGCAGGAACCACCTATTATGTGGCGGTAAGTGCTGAACCTGGTAGTTACGATTTGACGATTACAAGGCTTGGTACAACGACCGCGCTCGATGCCGTTGCATCACCGCAAATCTATGCCGTCGATGGTCGCATCGTATGCGCAGGCGAGTGCTGCATCTACGATTTGCTCGGCCGCGACGTAACGCGCTTGAACGGTTCGTTGCATGGCGTGTATGTGGTTAAAGTTGGCGAGGCTGCCGTTAAGGTAGTTGTAAAGTAATGTTGTAGGGACGCACTGCGTGCGTCCGGAACATAGAACATAGATTTTAGAACATAGACAGTAGGGGCGAAAAATTTTTCGCCCCTATGTTTTTGTGTTTACTCCTACGTTTTTAAACTTTGGTACTTTTTTGTACTCATCTGTTTTTCACTTTGCACTATTTTAACCCTACCCGGCTATCGCCGTACTCCCCTTAAAAAGGGGAGACTACGCGATAAAGCTGTTTTAGCGCGAAGAAAAAAGCAATGTCCCCTTCCCAAGGGGACGAGGAGCAAAGCGACGGGTGGGGTGCAAAAAGGGGACGAGCAAAACGAAGTGTTTCTGGCGGGGTTAGGCCAATAGGGCGTCGGCTAATGCTTCCATCTGTTGTAAGTCGCTCGTTTTCAGACGGCTGCGTATGGTTACAATAGGTTCTGCCATGGTGATGTCGCGCATGGTTTGCAGCATCTCACACATGACACGTCCGGCGCATGGTGCCCACGACCCGTTTTCGATGATGCCGACTCGCCGTTTTTGGTAGTTCTTGCTTTGCAGACGATGCAAAAAATCGTGCATCGGAGTGAATAGGCCGCCATCGTACGATGCTGCGGCCAGCACTAATGTGCTGTAGCGGAATGCGTCCTCGACGGCTTCGGCCATGTCGCATCGGCATAGGTCGGTGATGGCAACTTTTTTGGCACCTTTGGCGCGCAGCAAATCGGCCATGCGGTTGGCAGCCGTGGCGGTGCCGCCGTGTATCGAGGCATAGGCGACGAATACGCCTTCGGTTTCGGCATCGTAGCGGCTCCAAATGTCGTATAGGTTGAGGTAATAACTCAAATTATCGGTCAATATCGGTCCGTGCAGCGGGCAGATGGTTGCGACCTCAAGCGCTCCGAGTTTTTTGAGCAGATTTTGTACCTGTACACCGTATTTGCCGCAGATGTTGAAGTAGTAGCGACGTGCTTCGCAAGCCCAATCCTCGTCGTATGCCAGGGCGCCGAATTTGCCGAATGCGTCGGCCGAAAAGAGCGTGCGCGTGTGCTGCTCGTACGATACGATGACTTCCGGCCAATGTACCATGGCTGCTCCGAAAAATTGCAGCGTGTGTGTGCCCAGCGACAGCGTGTCGCCTTCTTTGACGATGTGTATGCGGCTCGAGAAATCGGTGTCTTCAAAAAATTGTGGCAACATTTTGTACGCTGCTGCCGACGTTACCAGCGTGATGTGCGGATATGCGGCCAAAACTTCGGCGATAATGCCCGAATGGTCGGGTTCCAAATGGTGAATAACCAGATAGTCGGGAGTGCGGCTGCCGAGTGTTTGGCGTAAATGTTCCCACCATTCGCACTTTTTGCGGTGGTCGGCCGTGTCCATTATGGCGACTTTTTCGTCGGTGATGAGATAGGAATTATACGAAATACCGTTCGGTATAATGTACTGACTTTCAAAGAGATCTAAATCGGTGTCGTCCACGCCGATGTAGTGGATGTTGGTTGGTAGTGCCATAGTCAATAATGGGGTTTTAATTTTGGTTGGCAAAATTACAAAAAAATAGGGTGATAACGAAACGAAAATGAATTTTTTTTATTACCTTTGGCACACGATTTGTACATTTATCAGATAGAACGGTATGTGGCTCGCCGTTGCGTGCATTTGTCGGAGCCTAATTGTTTCATTTTCAAAAAAATAACTAATAGCAATGGAAAAATTTATTTGTAACACTTGCGGTTATGTGTACGACCCCGCTGTGGGCGATCCTGATGCGGGCATCGCGCCCGGTACGCCGTTCGAGAGCCTGCCCGACGATTGGGTATGCCCGTTGTGCGGTGTGGGTAAAGACGATTTCGAACCTTATCAAGAGTAGAAATGCGGCAGCCGACTTTTGGGGAGTCGGCTGCTTCGTTTTGGGGTTTGTCGGTGGCGTTTGTCGCGAGGTTATTGCTGCGCCCCTCCGATGATGTCCAGCAATTCGTTGGTGATGGCTTGCTGGCGGCTTTTGTTGTATTGTATAGTCAGTTGTTGCAGCAAGTCGTTGGCGTTGTCGGTGGCCACTTGCATGGCTATGGTTCGGGCGGCTTGTTCGGCGGCATACGAGTCGAGCAGTAGGGCATACATCTTCAGACGCAGCACTTTGGGCAGCAATTCGTCGAGTAGGGCGGTTTTGCTCGGTTCGACAATGTAATCGGTGCTGTCGGTATCGTTGCCGGTTTCCAGCGCGATGGGTAAAAAATCGGTGTGCAGCACTTGTTGTGTCGAGGTGCTTTTGCTGTGTTGGTAAATCAGTTCCACTTTATCGACTTTTTTCTCGACAAAAAGTGTCATTAAGCGGTCGGCTAATTCGGCGGCTTCGGCGTATTGCGGATTGTCGATGTAATGCCCGAGGTTTTCGACGTTCAGTCCGCGTTTGCGGCAGGCGTCGTACACTTTGCGTCCGATGGGCAAAATCGTCAGTTGCACGTGGTCGTGTGTAGCGTATTGTTCCAACGTTTTGTCCAACTCGCGGATGATGTTGGCGTTGAACGCGCCGCACAGGCTCGAGTTCGACGATACGACGACGATGACGACACGTTCAGGGGCGCGCTGTTCGGCGAATGGCGATGTAAAATTGGTTTCCGTCGAAAGAAAATTGCGCAACATCGTTTCCAATTTGTGCTGGTAGGGCAGAAACGTTTCGCTGTTTTTTTGCGCCTTGTGCAGTTTGGCCGATGCCACCATTTTCATCGCCGAGGTGATTTTCATCGTGGACGATACCGAGGCGATGCGCGTTTTTATTTCTTTCTGCGAACTCATGTGTGTGTCGTTTTTTATTTCAAACTATTGACTACGGCGGCGGCTTCGGCGCGAATGATGGCTGTAACGTCGTCGTTGATGACACCGCTGCGCAGTACGTCCAAGACGTCTTGTCGATGTTTCAGGTTCAGTACTTTCAGAAATTCTCGCTCGAAAGTCGATACTTTGTCTATCGAAATGTCGGCCAGCAGCCCGTTTGTGCCGCAATAGAGTACTGCAATTTGCTGCTCGACAGGCATGGGCGAATAAACCGATTGCACGAGCAGGCGTGTGTTTTTGCGTCCTTTGTCGATGGTCATGGCGGTAACGGCGTCCATGTCGCTGCCGAATTTCGAGAATGCTTCCAATTCGCGGTATTGTGCTTGGTCGATTTTCAGTGTGCCGGCCACTTTTTTCATGGCTTTTATTTGTGCGTTTCCGCCTACGCGCGACACCGAAATGCCTACGTTGATGGCCGGCCGGTTGCCTTGGTTGAATAAATCCGTGTCCAAGAATATTTGGCCGTCGGTAATGGAGATGACGTTGGTCGGAATGTATGCCGATACGTCGCCGGCTTGTGTTTCGATGATGGGCAGTGCGGTGAGCGATCCGCCGCCTTTCACTTTGCCTTTCAGCGATTCGGGCAGGTCGTTCATCTGTTCGGCCACCTCTTGTTGTTGGTTGATTTTGGCAGCCCGCTCGAGCAGGCGCGAGTGCAGATAGAAAATGTCGCCGGGGTAGGCTTCGCGTCCCGACGGGCGGCGCAGAATAAGCGATACTTCGCGGTAGGCAACAGCCTGTTTCGACAAATCGTCGTACACGACCAATGCGTGTCGACCGGTATCGCGAAAATATTCGCCGATGGCAGCGCCGGCAAATGGTGCAAAATATTGCATGGCAGCGGGGTCGGATGCCGTTGCCGAAACAACGATGGTGTAGTCCATGGCGTCTTTCTCGCGCAGCGTATTGACCAATGCCGCTACCGTCGAACCTTTTTGTCCGACAGCCACATAGATGCAGTAAACGGGTTGCCCTGCCTCGTAGTTGGCGCGTTGGTTGATGATGGTGTCGATGGCGATGCTGGTTTTGCCGGTTTGGCGGTCGCCGATGATGAGTTCGCGCTGTCCGCGTCCGATGGGAATCATGGCATCGACGGCTTTCAAACCGGTTTGCAGCGGCTCGTTCACCGGCTGGCGGTAGATGACGCCGGGAGCCTTGCGTTCGAGCGGCATTTCGGTCAGTTCTCCGCTTATCGGTGTGTCGGTGTCGAGCGGGTTGCCCAGCGGGTCGATCACGCGCCCGAGCATACCTTCGCCCACGCGTATGGAGGCGATGCGGTGTGTACGGCGCACGGTGTAGCCTTCCTTGATTTTTTCGCTGTTGCCGAGCAGCACCGCGCCTACGTTGTCTTCTTCGAGGTTCATTACGATGGCGTTCATGCCGTTTTCGAATACCAACAATTCGTTGGCTTCGGCATTTTTCAGACCATAGATGCGCACGACACCATCGCTCACTTGCAATACGATGCCTACTTCTTCGAATTGCACGTCGAGGTCGATGCCGGCCAATTGTTGGCGCAGAATGTCAGATACTTCGCTGACTTTGATGTTTTCCGACATAAAAATGACTGTTTTTTTTCGTTCAATGATACGCTATTGCGCAAGATTTTTTTTGATGCGGCGCAACTGTCCGGCTATTGACGCGTCCAGCCGTTGGTTGTCCACATCGAGAATGAAACCGCCCAAAACTTCGGGATTGATGGTTGTTGTCAACTCCACGTCGCGACCGCTCCACTGTTTCAAAAATGTGCAGATGCGTTGATGCGTGGCCTCGTCCAATGGTTGGGCGGAGGTAACATGTCCCACACAGATTTTTGACTCTTTGAGGTACAAATCGCAGTAGTCGAGTGCAATGCGGTGCAGCAGGTCTTCGCGTTTGTTGTGCAACAACAAATCGGCGAAACGCTCGAGCAGGGCGTGTTGTGTGGCGCCGGCTGCAGCGACAATGAGTTGTTTTTTTTGCCGATTGTTCAGCGTCGGGTTGCTCAGTGCGGCCGCTAACGTGTTGTAACGCACAAAATTAGCAGCCAGCGTGGACATCATGTCGAAGAGCCGTTTCGCGTCGTGCTGCTCTTCGGCACACGATAGCAACGCTTTGGCATATCGTACCGCAATCATTCCCGAATTCATGGTTAGTTCAATGTAATTTCACTTAACAATTTGTCGATGAGTGCCGTTTGTTGTTTGTTGGTTTCCAAGTTGTTGCGGAGTATTTTTTCGGCAATATCGACCGACAATTCGGCCACTTGTCGTTTCAGTTCGTCCACACTTTTCTCTTTTTCGATTTGGATTTGACGTTTGGCCTCCTCGATGGTTTGTTGTGCTTGTGCCTGTGCTTCTGTTTTGGCTTCCTGTACTATTTGGTTGCGCAGTTCGGCGGCTTCGTTCAGTATGCGCAGTTGCTCCTGACGGGCTTCGGCCAAAATTTTGGCGGTTTCTTCTTTTACGTTGTTCAACTGCCGATTGGCCTCGTCGGCGGCTTTCACCGAATCGTTGATGTAGTTGGTGCGCTTGTTTATCATGCGCGTTACTACAGGCCACCCGAATTTTGCCAATACGAAAAACAAGATGCCAAATGCCAACAGCATCCAAAACAGCAAGCCGGTTTCGGGCATCAGTAATGACATGACCGCGCGTGTTTATAGAGCCATGAAACAAACCACGACGGCAAACAAGGCAACGCCTTCGATAAGGGCGGCTACGATAATCATCGTCGAGCGGATGTCGCCGACCGATTCCGGCTGGCGCGCGATGGCCTCCATGGCGCTGGAACCGATTTTGCCAATACCAAGTGCTGCGCCGATAACGGCGATGCTGGCGCCAAGTGCTGCGCCGAATTGCGCTGAAAGAATTTCTAATAACATAATTTTTTTTTTATTTTTAAGTTTATGTAATAATTTATTTTTGCTCTATTTCGTGGTGCGCTTCGACGCGCGACAAACCGATGAATACCGA
This sequence comes from Paludibacteraceae bacterium, assembly GCA_051870755.1. Classification (GTDB taxonomy): domain Bacteria; phylum Bacteroidota; class Bacteroidia; order Bacteroidales; family Paludibacteraceae; genus W0P28-013. The sequence continues at coordinate 222,994 of JBJECE010000028.1, forward strand.
CGACAACATTGTGAAGACATACGCTTGGATGTAGGCCACCAGCAGTTCGACACAATCCATAAATATGGTGAACAATACTGACACGACCGACATGCCGGCACAAATGCCGGCGCCCATGGTGGCGGTGATGAACACCAACGAGGTCAGTCCCAGCACGATGGCGTGGCCGGCCATAATGTTGGCAAACAGACGAATCATCAGGGCAAACGGTTTTGTAAAAATGCCGAACAACTCGATCAGCGGCATCAACGGAATGGCTTTCATCCAGATGGGGACGTCAGGCCAAAGAATCTCTTTCCAATATTCTTTGGTGCCGAAAACATTGACCGCAATGAATGTGCAGAGTGCCAGCACAAAGGTAATGGCGATGTTGCCTGTGGTGTTGGCTCCGCCGGGGAATATGGGAATCAGTCCCATCAGATTGTTGATGAAAATGAACCAAAAGACGGTCAGCAGATAGGGCGCAAAGCGTTCGTAGTCTTTGCCGACGCATGGCTTAATGAGTCCGTCGAGTATGCTGACTGTCAGCATTTCCAGAATGCCGCGCACACCGGTTGGCGCTTCCATCGGCTTGGTTTTGTACCATTTGGCCAACCACAATATCAGACAGATGACCAGCGTGCAGTTGATAAGCAGGGCAAGTGCATTTTTGGTGAGCGAAAAATCCCACGGCCGTATTTCGTTGCCGTCGGCGTCCAATTCCACAATTTTTCCGGCGTAGGCGCCATCGGCTTGGCCGTAGCGGTAGCCGTCGTAATTGTCGGCGTGGTGCAGTGCCGACGACAAAAAGATACGGAATCCGTGTTCGCCGTAAACAATAATGGGCAAGGGAATAGTGATGTGCGTGTCGCCTATGGTGGTGATGTGCCATTCGTATGAGTCGCCTATGTGATTGAATATAAGCGATTTGACATCGAGTTTTTCGGGCGTCGCGTCAGGCTGCGTGGTGGTCTCGGCCACGAGGCTGACCGACATCATCAACAACAAACATACTATGCCGACTAATTTTTTATTCATGCTTCGTTTTCAACAAGTTCGATAGAAAGGGCGTTTCCGTTGCCAGCGTGATGAAATAAAACAGGGTGAAAACAACGGCAAAGCATCGGTTCTGTTCGCCAATCACTTTGATGTAGAACACGAAAAAGGCGATAGCAATGACAAATTTCAGGATTTTGACGCCGAAAATCAAATTGACGGTTTGTGCCGATGTTTTGCCCGCAGCCATACGCGGCACACACACTGCCGGAAGCGACAATGCCATAAACAGCAATGGCACCGCCGGATACCATGCAAAGGCGTATTGCGGCATGGCGTATTGCAGCACAAGGTAGCCGACAATGGCGCCTACAATTTGTACGGAATATGTGCAAACGGCAAATTTCATACTGTCTGAATTTTTTCGATACAAACGGTTATGCAGTTGTTGTTTACCTCGACAAATCCGCCATCGACAGCGAGCACCTTTTCGTCCGTATCGGTTTTGTAAACGATATTACCTCGCTTCAGCGACGAAATAATCGGCGCATGGTTGTGCAGCACTTCGAACGCGCTGAATGTGCCCGGCAACGAAACGGACGTAACTTCGCCTGCAAAAATGGCTCCCGTCGGTGATATAATTTCCAATTTCATTGCTGTCGGTTTTTGTTAAGATGCTTGTTGTGCCGTGGCCAACAATTTTTTGCCTTTTTCGATAGCCTCTTCGATGGTGCCGACGTTCAAGAATGCCATTTCGGGATATTCGTCCACTTCGCCGTCGAGAATCATTTTGAAACCTTTGATGGTGTCGGCTATCGGCACCATGACGCCGGGAACTCCCGTAAATTGTTCGGCTACGGTAAACGGTTGCGACAGGAATCGTTGCACCTTGCGCGCGCGATTTACGGTTGTGCGGTCTTCGTCCGACAACTCTTCCATGCCGAGAATGGAGATGATGTCTTGCAACTCTTTGTTGCGCTGCAATATCTGTTTGACGCGTTGCGCCGTGTTGTAGTGGTCGTCGCCCACGATTTGCGGGTCGAGTATGCGCGAGGTCGATTCCAACGGATCGACAGCCGGATAGATGCCCAACTCCGAAATTTTGCGACTCAACACGGTGGTTGCGTCCAAGTGCGTGAAGGTAGTGGCCGGCGCGGGGTCGGTCAAGTCGTCGGCGGGAACATAAACTGCTTGTACCGACGTGATGGAGCCGCGTTTGGTCGATGTGATGCGCTCCTGCATCAAACCCATTTCGGTGGCCAACGTCGGCTGGTAACCCACGGCCGAAGGCATACGTCCCAACAACGCCGACACTTCGGAACCGGCTTGTGTGAAGCGGAAAATGTTGTCGATGAAGAATAGAATATCGTGTCCGTCGTCGCTGTCGCGGAACGATTCGGCCACCGTCAAACCCGACAAGGCTACGGACGAACGCGCTCCGGGCGGTTCGTTCATCTGGCCGAAAATCAAGGCTACTTGCGATTTTTCGAGTTCGTTGTAATCCACTTTCGACAAGTCCCATTTGCCTTCTTCCATGCTCTTTTTGAAGGCATCGCCGTAGCGAATGATGCCCGACTCGATCATTTCGCGCAACAGGTCGTTGCCTTCGCGTGTGCGTTCGCCTACGCCGGCAAAAACCGAAAATCCGTTATGCCCTTTGGCAATGTTGTTTATCAGTTCCTGAATTAGCACGGTTTTGCCTACGCCGGCGCCGCCAAACAGGCCTATTTTGCCGCCTTTGGAGTACGGTTCAAGCAGGTCGATGACCTTGATGCCGGTCAGCAACATCTCTTTGCCGGTCGATAATTCTTCGAATTTTGGCGGTTCGCGGTGTATGGGGTATGTGTCGGTGTAGTCCAATGTGCGCATGCCGTCGATTGTTTCGCCGATGACGTTCAGCAATCGTCCTTTGATTTGTGTACCGATGGGCATGGAGATCGGTTTGCCGAGCGCACGCACTTCGAGCCCGCGCTGCAGACCGTCGGTCGAGTCCATCGCAACGGTGCGTACCGTGTTTTCGCCGATGTGTTGCTGAATTTCGAGAATCAGTCGTTTGCCGTTCGGGCGCGTAACTTCCAACGCGTCGTGAATGGCGGGCAATTGTTCCGATGCATCGGCGTGTTGAAACACAACATCGACCACCGGCCCTACAATTTGCGATATATATCCAACCTGTGCAGACATAATAGCGTATTTGTTATGATTTTGGAATTGTAAAAATACGGATTTTTTTTCGATTTGTTACTGCTTTTGTGAATATTTAATAGTTTTTGAATAATATTTTTATTTTTGTGTATTGCCAAATGGTTGATACTTATTTGTTTTGGTCAATAAAAGTGGTTTTTCGTATGTTGAATTTTGTTTAATTTTTGTGTGTCGTAAGTTATCGTCAGAGTTGCTCGATTGCAAATTTTTTTGTACTTTTGCAGCGACTAAACAGAGCGTGCTTATGCGTTATTTTATGACATTGGCTTATCGTGGCACCAACTATTGCGGTTGGCAAAAGCAGCCCAATGGTTTGTCGGTGCAGCAGGTGCTGACCGATGCTTTGTGTGTGGTGTTGCGCGAGCCGGTTACGGTGGTGGCAGCCGGTCGCACCGATGCCGGCGTACATGCTTCCAAGATGGTGGTGCATTGCGATGTGGTGTCGCCGATCGACGATGTGTCGCGCTGTGTGGCGCATATCAATGGGTTGTTGCCGGCCGATATTGTGGTGTACGACATTCAGCCTGTGGCCGACACGTTGCACGCTCGCTTCGATGCGGTGGCGCGTCGATACGAATACCATGTGCTGTTGCACAAGTCGCCGTTTGCCCTCGATTTGGCGTGGAGTTTGCCTTTTGTACCCGATTTCGAGGCGATGAATGCCGCTGCCGCCGTTTTGCCGGAATATAACGATTTTACCACGTTTTCGAAGACACACACCGATGCCAAAACGAGGATTTGCACGATTACCGATGCGCATTGGGAGCAGCGTGGCGAGTACGAATGGGTGTTTTGCATCGAGGCGAATCGCTTTTTGCGCAACATGGTGCGTGCCGTGGTTGGCACACTCATCGAGGTGGGCAAGGGAAAGATGTCGTTGGACGAATTTCGCAGGGCGATAGAAGCACGCAATCGGTGTGCGGCGGGTATGTCGGTGCCGGCGTGCGGCCTCTATTTGGTCGATGTCAAATATTGACCTGCTTGTGCCGGTGTGAAAAATACCTATTTTTGGCTATTGTGCCATTGGTCGAAAATGCCTAATTTTGCAGCGTGAAATTACATAACACACGAGCCATATCGTTTTTGAACACGACACTGCGCTATGCGTTGGTGCTGGTGTTTTTGTTGTATTATGGCTGCTGTGTCTTTTCGACGCATGTACACATCGATGGCGCGCGCTTTGTTACGCATGCGCATCCCTATTCGTCGCCCAATCATCAGCACTCTACGGCCGATTTCGACCATTTGCGCTTGGTGAATGTGGCGGCTGTGGCAGCGCTGTCTGGCGTAAAATTACCCTGTTTGCCGCAAGTGGTCGAGGTGTTGCGCGTGTGTCTGTGTGATGCGGTTGCCGGCGCGTGGCATCATACGTTGGCGCTACTGCGCGCTCCTCCGGTGGCGTAATTTTTCCCAATTTTCTCCTTATTTTATTTTTTTTGCGGATTGTCCCGTCGTGTCCTATCGATGCGATGGTTGCAATGCGTCTATGTCAATGTTTAATTCTATATCAACAATGATGAAACGTATAATTTTTTTGTTTTTTTTATGGGTGTCGGTTGCTGTGTCGGTGTTCGCTTTGTCCGATGCCAATGTCATCGGTCATGTGATTGATGCCGAGACGAACGAGCATTTGCCGTTTGTCAATATTCAGGTGAAAGGTTCGCACGTCGGCGGCACAACCGATGCTACGGGGCACTATCTGTTGACGAATTTGCCTGTCGGCGATATAACGCTGGTGTTTTCGATAGTCGGTTACGAAACGCTGGAGCGCACTGTGCATCTGACCGCCGGCGAAACGCGCGAAGTGAATGTGGTGATGCACGAAACGTCGGTGATGTTGGATAATGTGGTGGTAACGGCCAATAAATACGAAACCAAGCAAAAGGAGGCGTCGAACATTGTCAATGTGGTGTCGCCGGTGATGTTCGAAACGACGAGTTCCAACAGCATGGCCGATGTGTTGAATTATCAGACCGGGTTGCGTGTCGAAATGTCGTGCTCGAATTGTGGCGTGCCGCAGTTGCGCATCAATGGCTTGGAAGGGCAGTATTCGCAAATTTTGATGGATTCGCGCCCGATTTTTTCGTCGCTGGCATCGGTTTATGGCTTGGAGCAAGTGCCGGCCGGCATGGTCGATAGGGTGGAAGTGATACGCGGTGGCGGTTCGGCGTTGTATGGCGCAAATGCCATCGCCGGCGTGGTGAATATCATCACAAAAGAACCTGTGCGCAACTTTGTAAACGTCAATCACACATCGAGTTACATGGAAAATAATGCGTACGACATCAATACGGCTGTCAATGCCTCGGTGGTAACGCCCAATCGCAAAGCCGGACTATTTTTGTTCGCTGTGCAGCGCAACCGCAAACAGTACGACCGCGACAACGACGGATTTTCCGACATCCCGAAGTTGAACAGCACGACGGCAGGGTTCCGCGGCTTTTTTAAGACGTCGGACTATTCCAAACTGACGCTGGAGTACCATCATGTAACCGAGTATCGGCGTGGCGGGTGTCGGGTGGATTTGCCGCCGCACGAAACCGATTTGGCCGAACAACTGCGCCACAATATCGATGCCGGATCGTTGCGTTTCGATTGGTATTCGGCTGATAATAAGCATTTTGTGTCGGCGTATACCAACGCGCAATACATCGGGCGCGACAGTTATTTCGGCACAAACAAAAATCCGAATGCGTATGGTTTGTCGAACGATTTGACGGCTTTGGGCGGTGTGCAGTATCGGCTGTCGTATCCGTGCGGGTGGCTGCCGGCCGATTTGAGCGTCGGTGCCGAGTATTCGTATAACCGTTTGAACGACAGGATTTTGGGCTACAATCGCGACCTCACGCAACGTGTTCATCTCTACGGCGCCTATTTCCAAAACGAGTGGAAAAACGAGTTGTTGAGTTTGCTGGTCGGCGGACGCTTGGAGAAACATTCGCTGTTGCAGCGGCCGGTGTTCACGCCGCGTGCCAATGTGCGTTATACGCCGGTGCCGAATGTCGTTTTGCGGGTGTCGTATTCGAGTGGCTATCGGGCACCGCAAACGTACGAAGAGGATTTGCATGTCGGCGCCGTCGGTGGCGAGGTGTCGCTCATCTCGTTGGCGCCCGATTTGCAGCCCGAATATAGTCATAGTGTGAGTGGCAGTGTCGATCTGTATCGCCGCATCGGGGCGTGGGAACTGAATTTGACGACCGAAGGATTTTTTACGCAGTTAAATAATGTGTTTGCGTTGGTCGAAAACGGACACGACACGCAGGGCAATCTGCTGTTGCAGCGTACCAATGCGTCGGGAGCGCGTGTCGCCGGCCTGAATATCGAAGGCAAGATAGCCTATAAAACGCTCTTTTCCATGCAGTTGGGCTACACGTTCCAACGGAGCCGGTATGTCGAACCCTTTCAGTGGAGCGACCAAGTGGAGGCACAATCCCGCATGTTCCGCACGCCCGATAATTATGGCTATTTATTGGCGTCGGTCGAGCCTGTCAAACGCTTTACAATAGCGGTGAACGGCAAACTGACGGGCTCGATGCTCGTACAACATTATGCCGGATATGTGGCTGATGATGAGGAAGTTGCGACGCCTGTGTTTTGCGAATTGGGCATAAAGTTGGCTTACGACATACCGTTGTACAAAAAACTGACTTTGGAGGTGAATGGCGGCGTGAAAAACTTGCTCGACCACTATCAGCGCGACCTCGACCAAGGGGCTGCCCGCGATGCCGGCTACATCTACGGTCCGGCGCAACCGCGCACCTATTTCGTGGGGCTGAATCTGAAGTTGTAACGCCTTCATCCGCGTGGCATGGCGCAGTTGTCAGCGCTTATCCCGATGCGTTCGATGGTGTTGACTTTCGACTTGTCGAAGGGCGTTTGCAGGCGGACGTAGTTTTCGGTGAAACCGTACATCAAACCGTTTTTTTTGGCGGCTTCCCACAGCACATGCGCGGTTTGCCCGTATTGCGACCGATAAAAATCGGCTAATTTTGTGTGCGATAGTTGGCGCAAAATGTCGGTGCGGCGTTTGCGCTCGGCTTTCGGCACGGTGTAGGCAATCTCCAAGGCTTTGGTGCCGGCGCGTTCCGAATAGGTGAACACATGTAGTTGCGACACAGGCAGTTGCTCCAGAAACCGACGCGTTTCGTCGAAATGTTCGGGCGTTTCGCCGCGCACGCCGGTCATCACATCGACGCCGATGAACGCATTGGGCATCAACGTTTTGATGGTGTCGATTTTGCGGGCAAACAGGGCGGTGTCGTAGCGGCGGTGCATCAGGCGCAGTATGTCGTCGCTGCCCGATTGCAACGGAATGTGAAAATGTGGTGCGAAATGTGCCGATGCAGCCACGTAGGCAATGATGTCGTCGGTCAGCAGATTGGGCTCGATGCTCGATATGCGGTAGCGCACGCCGTCGAGTTGGTCGAGGGCTTCGATGAGTCCCAAAAAGGTTTCTCCGGTCGAACGCCCGAAGTCGCCCGTGTTCACGCCGGTCAGCACTATCTCTTTGGCGCCGTCGGCAATGGCCTGACGGGCTACGGCCACCGTGTCGGCAATCGACGCGTTGCGGCTGCGTCCGCGTGCAAACGGTATGGTGCAATAGGTGCAGTAGTAGTCGCAACCGTCCTGCACTTTCAGAAAGTGGCGCGTGCGGTCGTCGGCGCTGCATATCGGCTCGAAGGCGCGTATCTGAGCCGTTTTGACGGTGTGAATTTCGGCAACGGACTTACGCACGAATGCCGCAAGAAATGTCTCGATGTCCAATTTCTCGTTGGCGCCCAACACCAAATCGACACCTTCGATGGCACCGACTTCCTGTGGTTTCAGTTGGGCGTAGCAGCCGGTAACGACCATGAATGCGTGCGGATGTTGCGCTCGCAAACGGTGTATGGCTTGGCGCCCTTTGTGGTCGGCGGTGTCGGTTACCGAACAGGTATTGACGATGCAGATGTCGGCCAATTCGCCGGCTTTGGCGTGGCGACAGCCTGCCGACAGCAGCATTTTACCGATGGCCGACGACTCCGCAAAGTTCAACTTGCAGCCGAGTGTCTGAAATACGATGCTTTTTCCTGCTAATTCCATGTCGTTTGTGTTGCGCGTGCAAATTTACGCATTTTTGGCGACTAAAAAAAACGTCGGCAGTTTTTTGCTGCCGACGCCTCTTGTTTTGTTGTCAAAACTATGTTATTGGAAGGTGATTTCATACTTATTATCCACCACACCGCCTGTTATGGTTAGATTGGCGGTGCCTGTGCCGCTTGCTTTTTTCGTTAGTGTGATGGTAACGCCGGCGGCCGCTTCATCGGGCGTAATTGTGGCATTGCCTGTACTTGTTTCAATAGTAAATATGTTTTCGTCGCTGCTCGCCACGGTAACGTTGGTGGCCAAGTCGGAAATGTGCAGGTTCAGTGTGGCGGTTTCGCCGCTAACGGTGAGCGCACTTTCTACTACCGTTCCGAAATAGATGGCCGGCTTGCTGCTTTCCGGTGCCGTGCCGATGGTGCCGGTAGTGCCGCTACCTTTGACTGTTACGGTTTGCGTTGTAGCACCATCGCTGCTGATGGTAATTGTGCCGCTGTAATCGCCGGCGGCCGTAGGCTTAAATGTTACGGTAATGGTGGTTTCGGCTACCGTGCCGTCCGTTTGCGTGAGCGTGGTTTGGTCGATGGAGAAACCATCGCCTGTTATCGACAGCGTGATGTCGGCGGTGAGGTTGCTGCCCGATACCGTGAATGTGTTACTGCCTGTGTTACCCACATATACCGACTCGCAATTGACCGCCGACTGCGATATGGTGATGGTTGGCGCTGACGGGTCGGACGTGGTGGCGCAGGCGGTGCAACCATCGCTGCCTACGCTGAATTTGGCCTCGAACGAGCCGCAGCACGAGGCGGTGCTGAATGTTTCGCCCGCCTTGTCGCCCCACAAATATTCTGCCAAGCATGGATAGTCGATAAACGGATTGCGGTTGCCTTGTGCAGTTTCGATGCCATTGTTGCGGTCAATCTCTTTTTGCGAAACGGGGTCTTGGCGGTGCCATTTCAAAAGGACGGCTACAGCATAATCAGATAATCCGTAATATGGGGTTAAACTGCTGCTAAACATTGCATTACTGCTCCATGATGTTACAGGATAATTTGATACAGTAGCATAACGTATTGCCATATACATAATAGCACGGGCAATGTCCCCTTTGTATTGATCATCCGGTTCAAATACAGTACCTACAGATGTGTAACCGGTAAATGTAGAAGTACCTAATTTACCAAGTGCGTTTGTGCCTGCACTTGTTCCGGAGGAACATTCTCCAAACGGATAACTGCTGCGTTGATTATTAACTTTCCCATCTGTTAAAAACAAGTGATGTCTATCTCCTTTTTGTGGCATCACCTCATTGAATAAGCTTTGTGGAACGATATGTTCTCGATTGTAACAATCACAGACTTGTGCATAGCTACTACCACATTGATCGGTTGTAATAGTCCAAGAACAAGTGGAATATATATCCAAAAGTGTATTGCCTATGATATCAATGTTGTCAAACGTCCAATCATATCCCATTTCCGTTGTATGTTTGCTGGTGGTAATATTGGTGAGTTCGACTCTTAAGTCACTGCCGCTTTTTCCATCAAGGCTTGTGTAGTAAGTGGCATTTACCGCCCAGGCGCTGGTGCTGATCAATAGCGCACCGAAAAGTGTTAAAAGTTTGGTTGTGTGTTTCATGGTATGTGTTGTGTTTTTAGGCTTTTCAGTCCTCAAAAGGGCGAAAAAGCGCGTAAAGTTACTAAAAAATCTGGAACTGACCAAATTTTAACGCTTTTTTGTCGATAAAAGTAGCTGTTTTGTCGATTTTTGGCGAAAATTTAACTATTTGCGCTTGGCAAAAGTGGCTACAACGGGGTAGTGGTCGGAGTAGTTCACATGCAAAATGTCGGCTGCCGTCGGGGCAAAGTGCTTGTCCACCAATATGTGGTCGATGTTGACAAACAGCCCGTTGTCGTGAAAGGTGTAGTTGTAGCCGCCGTGGGTGTCGGTTACGGCGTCGGTCATGCCTTTGGCCAGCGTGTGGTAGGTGTACGATTGCATGACGTCGTTGAAATCGCCGCATACGATGGTTGGGTAGGGCGTGGCGGCTACGGCGTCGGCCACGGCACGGGCTTGGCGCGCCCTCACACGATAGGCTTTGCCCAATTTTTGCGACATACTGCCGGCAATGCTGCGCATGTCGTCGCCGTTGAAATGGGTGGCCAGCGCTTTGTAGCGTTGCATGTCGCGCGAGGTGAGTTTGTTCGATTCCAGATGGTTGTTGAACACGCGCAGGGTGTCGCCGCCCACCACGATGTCGGAATAGATGCTGATGTTGTAGGCCGATTTGTAGTCCACTGTTTCTTTGCGCACAATCGGATATTTCGAAAACGTGGCGACACCCCACCAAAACCGCGGACGTTGGGTTTTGTACCACACATGGTGGTACGGATAGTGCCGTTCGAGTTGCGCCAATATCTTATTCTGATTCAGTCGGCTGTTGTTGTAGAACCCAAATTCTTGCAGGCAGACAATGTCGGCGTCTGTCTGTTCTATCAGGGCGATGATGTCGTCGAAATGTTTTTGCCCGCTAAACAGCGATACGTTGTACGTGAGCAGTTTGATGGTGGGGCTTCCGGCTTCGGCATGGGTGGCGCGTGGTATGGTAAATACCTGATTGACAGATTTGTACGAACAAATCAATAGCAGCAGCGACAACAAAAACCACCATTTGCGATTGCACAGCCAAAAGATGACAAAACCGACGTTTATGACGATGAGCACCGGAAAAATCAGTCCCATATAGGCGAACCACACGAATTTGTCGCTTGGCACGACGGCGGCCAGCAATGCCATCACATACAACACCACAAAAAAGAGGTTGATCAGTACGACTGTGTATTTCAGCAGTTTGCGCATACGGCGGTTGAGTTATTTTTTGCAATTGAACAGCGCCGCGCGTTCGTCGTCGCTTAGGCTTTGGTAGCCCGATTGTTTTATTTTGTCGAGTATGCGGTCTATCTCGGCTTCGTTGCGCGCCTTGTCCTGATTGTATTCGGCATCGGTTTTCGGGCGTCGGGCAAACGAGGTTTTGTGTCGCCGCGTGCGTGGCCGCCGTATGTTCGAACACCAATTGATGACGGCCGTTATCGGTGCCGACAAATCGTAACCCTTGCGCCACAGCCACGCATAGACTAACCCCATGAGTGCGCCACCCAAATGGGCTAATTCGCCGCCTGCATTGCTGCCCGTTACGCCCAACACGCTCACCAATACGGTAATGACGGCTATGTATTTCAGACGAATTTCGCCAATCAGCAGCAGCCGTATCGAGTAGTTCGGTCGCCACACGGCCACTGCCACGATGATGGCCATAATCGATGCCGAAGCACCTAATAAATAGGTGTAACTGCCGGCAAAATAGGGCAACAAATTGTAGGCCGCCAAATAGAGTGCCGCGCCGGCCACGCCGCCCCAAATGTAGAGCCCGACTAATTGTTTAGGCAACATGGTGTCGAGAAACAAACGCCCAAACCAATAGAGGCACAACATGTTGAAAAACAGATGGAAAAAGTCGCTGTGCAAAAACATGTAGGTGAACATTGTCCACGGCTGGTGCAGCCATGTTTGCACGTCCGACGGCATCTCTAAATAGCGCAACCACGCATCGGGCGGAATGGCGCACAATGCCAATACCATATTGATCAGTTTGACTGCCAGCCAAATGCCCACATTCCAATAAATCAAATGCGTCAGCAGCGAACCGTTACGATAACCGTTTTTCAATGATGCGATAATGTCCATATATAATATGGTGTTAATTGTATAGTTTTCCGCGTTTGCGCCAATACCAAATCAGCAAAAAGCCGAACAACATGCCGCCCAAGTGTGCAAAATGCGCCACGCTGTCGCCCGAAAAATCGGCCACGCCCAAAAAGAGTTCGGCCACCGCATACAAGCCCACGAAAATGCGCGCGGGAATCGGAATCGGCACAAACAGTAAAAACATTTTCACGTCGGGGAACAGCCAGCCGAACGCCAGCAAAATGCCGAACAACGCGCCCGAAGCGCCGATGGTGGTCGGCAAGCCCAGCAGCAAATGTTTCATGCCGGCAATATCGACCGCCGACAGCGACGCCAAACTGCCGAACCGGAAATAGCGACGCAGTTCCATTTCGACATCGGCCAACACTTCGCCCGAATTGGCTGCAATGGCGGCATCCATCGCGTGGGTCAGTCCCCAAAAATCAATCATCCAGCACAACTGCTGCACAATGGCGGCGCCCACGCCTGTAACCATATAGAAAAGCAGAAATTTTTTGCCGCCCCACATCTGTTCCAGCACGCGCCCGAACATCCACACACCGAACATATTGCAAAAAATATGGCCGAACGACGCGGTGTCGTGCAAAAACATATAAGTGAACAGTTGATAAACATGAAATTTATCCGACATAAAATAGTGCATACCCAGCAAATCGGTCAGATTGATGCCGAATTTGTCGGGCAAAATGATGCCGGCCACCCAAAAAAGCGTGTTGATGATGATCAAATTCAACACAACGGGCGACGTTTGCCGCAATGGCGATGAGTTATTTTCGAACATACGGTCGTAAATTTGAGCGCAAAATTAGGGAAAAAAACGGGACTAAACAACGCTTTTTGGCGTAAAAAACAGAAAAATGTCGTTTTTTTTGAAAAAAAATGCAAAAAGCTTTGTAGGTTCAAGAAAATCCCCTATTTTTGCGGTTGGAAAAACAATGAAATTTTCATATTAACCTCTTTTTAATTTTTTTACTATGAACAAAGCTGATTTGATCAATGCTATCGCCGCTGAAGCAGGCGTAAGCAAAGTCGAGGCTAAAAAAGCTCTCGATGCCGTTATTTCTAACATTTCGAACGCTCTTGCTGAAGGCGACAAAGTAGCCTTGGTAGGTTTCGGCACATTCTCGGTTTCGGAACGTGGTGCCCGCGAAGGTATCAACCCCGCAACGAAACAAAAAATTGCTATTCCTGCTAAAAAAGTTGCTAAATTCAAAGCAGGTGCCGAATTGGCAGCAAAAATCAAATAAATTTTTTGATTTTGACGTTAAAAAAGGGGATGTGCAAGGCGCATCCCTTTTTTTGAACACGGATTTTTTGTAACTTTGCACCGATTTTGTCGAATCGCTCGATAAACCATCGGCGCACGACCATAAACCAAACAGTAGAAAATATGCAGTTAGAATCGATTGTAGCACAATTAGTTACCGATGCCGTCGCAACGCTGTACGGCACCCACATTGCCACCGACACGGTGCAGGTTCAAAAAACCAAAAAGGAGTTTGCCGGCGATGTTACCGTCGTCGTGTTCCCGTTTGTGAAAATGGCACGCAAATCGCCCGAACAAACAGCGGCCGAGATTGGCGAATACCTGAAACAGCAATCGGCCATCGTAGCCGACTTCAACGCCGTGAAAGGATTCCTGAATCTGACCATAAGCGACGCTTATTGGCTCGAAATGTTGAACGAGATAGATGCCGATCCGCAATTCGGACACCGCACACCGGCTGCCGACGCGCCGCTCATGATGGTGGAATACTCGTCGCCGAATACCAATAAACCGCTCCACTTGGGACATGTGCGCAACAATCTGTTGGGCTACAGCATCAGCAAAATACAGCAAGCTAACGGCTGGCGCTTGGTGAAAACCAACATCGTAAACGACCGCGGCATACACATCTGCAAATCGATGCTGGCGTGGAAACTCTTTGGCAACGGCGAAACACCGCAATCGAGCGGCAAAAAAGGCGACCACCTTGTGGGCGACTACTATGTGCGTTTCGACCAAGAGTATCGCAAGCAGGTCAAACAGTTGGTGAGCGAAGGCATGACCGAAGACGAAGCCAAAAAACAGGCACCACTGATGCTCGAGGCGCAAGATATGTTGCGCCGCTGGGAGGCCGGCGACGAGGAAATCCGAACGCTTTGGCGCACGATGAACGAGTGGGTGTATGCCGGTTTCGACGAAACGTACAAACGATTGGGCGTCGATTTTGACAAAATATATTACGAATCGCAAACCTACTTGGTGGGCAAACAAAAGGTCGAAGAAGGTTTGGCCAAAGGCGTGTGCTACCGCCGCCCCGATGGCTCGGTGTGGGCTGACCTGACGGCCGACGGACTCGACGAAAAATTGCTGTTGCGCGCCGATGGCACATCGGTGTATATGACGCAGGACATTGGCACGGCCAAACTCCGCTACGACGATTTCCCGATTCGGAAAATGGTGTATGTCGTTGGTAATGAGCAGAATTACCACTTTCAAGTGTTGTCGCTGCTGCTCGATAAACTCGGTTTTGCGTGGGGCAAAGAGTTAGTGCATTTTTCGTACGGCATGGTCGAACTGCCCGAAGGCAAAATGAAAAGCCGCGAAGGTACCGTGGTCGATGCCGACGACTTGATGGACGAAATGGTCGCCCAAGCGCGCGAAACATCGGCCGAACTCGGCAAACTCGACGATTGCACGGCCGACGAAACCGAAGCGATAGTTACCATGGTCGGGCTGGGCGCACTCAAATACTTCATCTTGAAGGTCGATCCGAAAAAAAATATGCTCTTCAATCCCAAAGAGTCCATCGACTTCAATGGCAACACGGGACCGTTCATCCAATATACGCATGCACGCATTCGGTCGGTGCTGCGCAAGGCTGCGGCCTCCGGCATCGATGTGCAGCCGGCTGCCGCTACACTGACCTTGTCGGACAAAGAGCGCAGTTTGGTGCAACTGTTGGCCGCATATCCGACCATCGTCAAACAGGCCGGCGACGAGTTTAGTCCGGCTGTCGTGGCCAATTATGCGTACGACCTTGTGAAAGAGTACAACCAATTCTATCACGACTATTCCATACTGAAAGAGACGGACGAAACCGTGCGCAATCTGCGCTTGTTGCTGTCGGCCAATGTGGCGAAAGTGGTGAAAAATGCCATGAATTTGCTCGGCATCGACGTGCCCGATCGCATGTAAATGTGCGTTTTGCAAAAAAATAGTCCGAAAAAATTGCAACATCGCAAAAAATAGTGTATCTTTGCAGTGCTAATTAGTATCAACTTAAAAAAACAAAATCATGGCTCATGTAATTTCTGCTGACGACTGCGTAGCTTGTGGCACTTGCATCAGCGAATGCCCCGTAGAAGCTATCTCGGAGGGTGATGTTTATTCCATCAATCCCGACATTTGCACCGATTGCGGCACCTGCGCAAGCGTTTGTCCTTCGGAGGCAATCCATCCGGCGTGATAGGACGCATCGTCGAAAACAAAAGACACAGAGGCTGTTCGGACGAAGAACGGCCTTTGTCTCTTTTTGAACATTGGCGGCGTGATGCACAATAAAACGGCCTATTTTGCGTTTTTAACATAAGTGAAACGACTTGTTTACATACTGTTGCTCCTGCTGATGACGTGTGTTGGCGCGCGCGCGCAGGACAATTTGCCCATGGTCGATTACAAAGTGGTGCATTTCGGCTTCACTTTGGGACTGAATTTCATGGATTTTGATTTCACACCGAGTGGCATGTCCATCGACGGCAAAGTGTACAATGCCGATGTGTCGTGGGTGATTCCCGGCTTTACGGTGGGTGTCATTGGCGATGTGCGCATGGGCAACTACTTCAATTTCAGGCTTGTACCGGCGTTTCATCTCTCCGATCGCACCATCTCGTACTCCAACGATGTGGACGACGAGATTATTCGCACGAGTGTCAAATCGACCATCATTTCGGTGCCGGCTTACATCAAATTCAATGGCCCGCGCATCAAAAACTATCGTCCGTATCTTTTGTGCGGCGGCGGCGTGATGTTCGACCTCGGACGCGACCGCCAACAGCCCATTTTGCTGAAAATGCTCGATTATTGTGTGGAATTTGGCGGTGGTTGTACCATCTATCTCAAATATTTTCGTCTGTCGCCCGAAATCAAATTCTCGTTGGGATTCAACAATGTGCTTGAACCTTGGGAGGAACGTCAGCACGACGTTATCGACCCTTCGGCAGCCAAATATACGCAGGCCATCAGCCGCATGACGTCGCGTATGCTGACTATTTGCGTCAATTTCGAGTGATTTTTTCTTGCTTTTTAGTCTTGTAGTGTGGCAATGATGTCGTCGCAGGCGTCTTCCAACAGGTCGATGGCGTATTCAAAACCGGCATCGCCACCGTAGTAAGGGTCGGGCACCGCTTCGGCGTAGTTGAATTTGTGGCAATAGGTTACGGCCGATGTTATTTTGTGAACGGCGTGCGGTGGCGCCATGCGTTCGAGGGCGCGCAGGTTGTCGGCATCCATACCGATGATGAGGTCGAAGCGGTCGAAGTCGGCTTGGGTTATTTGGCGGGCACGATGTGTGATGGTGTAGCCGCGGCGTGCGGCGTGTGCGCGCATACGCGGGTCGGCTTGTTCGCCGGCGTGGTAGGCAATGATGCCGGCCGAATCAACTTCGGCATGCAACCCGGCTGCGGCGAGCTTGGCGTTGAGAATGGTTTCGGCCAGCGGCGACCGACAAATGTTGCCCAAACAGATGAAAAGGATACGCATATATAATTAGGGTGTAATTCGGTTTGTCGAACATCCGGAAAAATAAAAAAAGAGACTTTTGTTATAAAGCCTCTTTCCTATCATTTGCGGAAAGAGAGGGATTCTTTCTCCACTTCGTTACGAAAGCGACTTCGTCGGTTACGAACCCCCGTCGGGTTCTCATCTCTCTCCGGCCGCGTTCGTTGTTTTTCAATAAAAAAAGAGACTTTTGTTATAAAGCCTCTTTCCTGTCATTTGCGGAAAGAGAGGGATTCTTTCTCCACTTCGTTACGAAAGCGACTTCGTCGGTTACGAACCCCCGTCGGGTTCTCATCTCTCTCCGGCCGCGTTCGTTGTTTTTCAATAAAAAAAGAGACTTTTGTTATAAAGTCTCTTTCCTGTCATTTGCGGAAAGAGAGGGATTCGAACCCCCGGTACAGTTACCCGTACACCGCATTTCGAGTGCGGCCCGATCGACCACTCCGGCATCTTTCCGAATGCGGGTGCAAAGATACAACTCTTTTTGCAGATAGCCAAGAAATTTATTGATTTTTTTGATTGTTTGTGTATTTTTGATGAAATTGTGGCAAAAAAAGCAACACAATATGCAAAAATACGAGTTTTCTCGTATTGCGGAATTAAAAAAAATGTTGTACTTTTGCAGCGTGAAATGGTATGTTATTTTAACATTTCTACAAAACAGAAACTAATTATTATTCTTTATTAAATTATTTATCAAAATTTTCTGCTATGAAGAAAGTATTTTTTGGTTCTGCAATGTTGGCTGTATTGCTGCTTGCAGGTTGTGAGAAAGAACAGAGTCAACTGACTTTGGACAGCATGGCCGGTGTGGCTAAAGTGCAAGGTAAGGTAACTTACGATGCCGGTTATGGCATAGAAAATGGCGCTGTTGTTAAGAATCCGGTTGCCGTGAAAGGCGGTGTCGATGTAGTGCTCGAAATCGCGTACAGCGAATATTCGACCGGCGCCGAAGGTAAAAAACAGTACACCACTAAAACGGCCGAAGACGGAACGTATCTGTTCGAAATTCCCGTAGGCGTGAAAGCCATCAACGCCACTGTAGAGGTGTTGCCTTTCGAAGCCGCTTACGGCACGTTGATCGATGGTTACGAAGCTGCCAATGTTATCAGCATCGAAAAAGCCATGTTCAACCAATCGTCAACCGAGGCGGTATCGCTCGAAAATGCTAAAGTGCGCACAGCCGACTTGACTGTAACCACCACCAGCAAATTCGATTATGCTTCGTTGAGCAAAGGCAAAAAGGTGAAAATCGAAGGTGATGTGTTCGTACAAAGCGAAGATTGGATCGACAAAGAAAACATTACTAAAACGAAAGTGAACAAACAACTTGATGCTAAAGTCGGTCAAAACGTTTCGGTTTTGTTGTTCGTTTCCAATGTTGCCGTAGCGGAGGCACCGCTGTTTATCTATTCGTTCCAAACCGTAGCATCGGACAATACGATGAAATCGTATGCTTTCGAAGTACCTGTGCCTGACGCATGGGATTTGGCCGCCGGCGATGTTGAGCTGGAGTGCAAAATCGAAGATTTCTATGTAGAGGCCGAGAATGATGTGCTGGGTTACAAACACCTCTATTTCGATATTGACGGCGATAAAGGTAAAACTCAATATCTCGCCGGTGTATGGAGCTGCGCATCTAATCCGGTGGCTCATCCTGCGGTAATCAACACCGAAGTGCCCCTGCAAATGCCATCGATGAAATTGCTGTTCGACGCGCGTCAAGATCAAGCCATTTACGGTTTGAACAAGAAAGACAAAGGCGACATGATCGGTAACTATGTGTCGAACAATGTTTATGGTTGGTCGTTGCCGTCGCTCGACTAATACCTTGTTATTTCTTTTAACAACAAAAAGAGAGTAGTATTATGAAGAAAATAGTAAGTTGCCTTTTGGTGGCAGCATTGGCTCTGCCGATGTTTGCTCAAGAAGAAAGCGCCGCGAAGAACGAATATTTGCCGGCTGCGGGCGATTTCGCCATCGGTTTCAATCTGAATCCGTTTGCTACGTTCGTGGGCAATATGTTCAACGGTACTGTCGGTAATGCTATCGACAATGGTAAAATCGGCGGCGAAGCGTTGCTGTCGAACATGACGATGCCGAATGCTTATCCTGTCGTATCGTTGCAGGGTAAATATATGTTTACCGACAATTTGGGCTTGCGTGCCAATATCGGTTTGTTGCTGACACGCCAAAACAATCGTGAATATGTGTTGGACGACGAAGCCGTAGCCATCGACCCGTTGTCGAAACAGAAAGTGGTTGATGCCGAGTACTTGTCGAGCAACGGCGGTAGTTTGTCGGTCGGTGTAGAATACCGTATCGGCAAAGGCCGTGTGCAAGGCGTGTTCAGCGGTAGTGCGCTGTATGCGTTCAGTGTGGCTCACGCCAACTACGAGTTTGGCAATGCCATTACCGAAATAAACCAACGTCCGACATCGGGTTCGTTTGCAACGTATGCCGCCATGTCGTCGCAAATGCCGAATGCGCGTTTGCTGCACAACTATACCTCTGACGGGGTACACACCATTGGGTTGGTAGGCAGCGTAGGCATCGAAGGTTTTGTGGCTCCGAAAATTTCGATTGGTGCCGAAGTCAATTTGGCATTGCTCTACACATGGACACCGCAACAATATGGCGAATACGAAGGCTTCAACTTGCTGACTAAAGAGGTGGAACATTTCACCGAATTGGTTGCTCCGAAGTCGAGCCAATTTGTGTTTGGCACGCAGAACATCGGTGCCAACTTGTTCATGAACTTCTACTTCAATCGTTAAAAACGGATTGTAGTATAGCGATTTATGCGAGTGTCGTCCCGAAAAATGGGGCGACACTTTGTTTTATGCGCAAAAATTGCTAATTTTGTGGCATTATCGCGTATAAGAGATGAAAGAGAAGATTGTCTATTTTTGTAAGGAGTGTGGCGCCGATTATCCCAAAGCGTACGGGCGTTGTCCGGCGTGTGGCGCGTGGAATTCGTTTGTGGAGCAGAAAGTGCGCAAGGAGCCGGCGGCGAAGGTGTCGGGACGCGGTTTTGTGGCGTCGGGCAGTCGTCCGGTGCGCATCAACGAGGTCGATGCCCATGCCGAAATGCGTATCGATACGCAGAATGCGGAATTGAATCGCGTGCTTGGCGGTGGTTTGGTGCCCGGCTCGTTGGTGCTGATAGGCGGCGAACCCGGCATCGGTAAATCGACATTGGTGCTGCAGGTGGCGTTGCGCATGGTCGGCAAGCGTGTGCTGTATGTGTCGGGCGAGGAGAGCGTGAACCAACTGAAAATGCGTTCGGAGCGCATCGGCCGCATGGAGAGCGATTGCTACATTGTGAGCGAAACGTCGTTGGAGCAGATTTTTACGCATATCGAAAACGTCAAGCCGGATATAGTCATTGTCGATTCGATTCAGACCATTTCGACAGAAACGGCCGAGTCGTCGCCGGGAAGTATTTCGCAGGTGCGCGAATGTTCGGCGGCGCTGCTCAAATTTGCCAAAGAGTCGGCTGTGCCGGTGATTCTTATCGGGCATATTACGAAAGAGGGCAGTTTGGCCGGCCCGAAAATTTTGGAACACATTGTCGATACGGTGCTGCAGTTCGAGGGCGACAGACATTATCTCTATCGCATATTGCGCGCCAACAAAAATCGTTTCGGTAGCACCGACGAGTTGGCCATTTTCGAGATGCAGCAGAGCGGTTTGCGCGAAGTGTCGAATCCGTCGGAGTTGCTGCTGACACAAAATCACGATGGCTTGAGCGGTGTAGCTATTGCCGCCATGATTGAAGGCGTTCGCCCGTTTCTGATTGAGGTTCAAGTACTTGTGAGCACGGCGGCCTACGGAACACCTCAACGTTCGGCTACGGGTTTCGACATCAGAAGGATGAATATGTTGCTGGCCGTGTTGGAAAAACGCGCCGGTTTCAAACTGATGCAAAAGGACGTGTTTCTGAATATTGCCGGTGGCTTGCGCGTGAATGATCCCGCCATCGATTTGGCGGTGTTGGCGGCTGTGCTGTCGTCCAATTTGGACATCACGCTCGACAACGCCATCTGTTTGACGGGCGAGGTCGGCCTTTCGGGCGAGATTCGGCCGGTGAATCGCATTGAACAACGCATAGCCGAAGCTCAGAAATTGGGATTTGCCAAAATTATTGTGCCGGAATTCAACCACAAACAGTTGTCGAAAACCAATTGGAAAATCGAAGTGGTGCCGGTGCGCAAGGTCGAAGAGGCGTTTCGCGTGTTGTTCGGCTGACGTCGCAGCGGTGCAATTGGCACGAAAAGCGAGCGTTCGGGGAGAATGCTCGCTTGTTTGTTGCCTATTTTTTCCAAAATGTCGGCGAAAATAGGACCAACACGGTGAATAATTCCAAACGTCCGATGAGCATAATGAATGCCAAGAACCATTTGGTGAACGCGGGCAAGGCGGCGAAACTGCCGGCCGGTCCGCAACTGCCAATGCCGGGACCAATATTGCTGATGGCTGTCAGTGCTGCACCGAACGATTCGCCCAACGGCATGCCGGAGAGCGCCACAACAAACGTGCTGATGATAATGATGCCAACATAAATGACTGTGAAAGCGTGTATGTTGCTGATGGTGTTTTCGGGTACGACGTGCTGATTGATGCGTACGGGCAACACGGCTTTGGGGTGAATGAGGCGTTTCATTTCGTAGTAGCCGTTTTTGCACACCAATAATAACCGAATGATTTTCAGACCGCCGCTGGTCGAACCTGCCGAACCGCCGCTCAACATCAGTAGCAGCAGCAGCGCCCATAGCACCGGTTTCCACAATAGGTAATCGGTGGTGCTGAATCCTGTGGTGGTAATGATGGAAACCACTTGAAACAGACTTTCGCGGAATGTTTTCTCGAAGTCGGCTATCGAATGCACGCCTTTGTACACTACCAGCCCGAGTGTAATGGCGAACGTGAAAGCGGCAATGGTCAGGAGATAGGTGCGCAACTCTTCGTCGTGCCACAATTTGTCGAATCGCCGTTTGATGAATGCCCAATAGAGCAGTGCGAAGTTGGTACCTGCCAGCACCATAAACAGAATGATGGTGTACTGAATGAATGGCGAATCCCAATAGGCAATGCTGGCTTGTTTGGTAGAGTAACCGCCTGTAGCCATGGTTGTTAGCGCATGACAAACCGCATCGAATATGGACATGCCGCCGATATACAGCACAATGGCCTCGAGCCCTGTGAGTATAACGTACAATCCCCATAGTTGTCGGGCTGTGTTTTTGATGCGCGGTTGCAGTTTGTCGTAGGTCGGGCCGGGTACTTCGGCCATGAAAAGTTGCATATTGCCGCCCAAAAACGGCAGTACGGCCAACGACAATACAACAATGCCCATGCCGCCCAACCATTGTATCAGACTGCGCCAAAAGAGCAGCCCGTGCGGCAGGGCTTCGATGTCGGTCAGAACGGATGCGCCTGTGGTGGTGAAACCCGACATGGTTTCGAAAAACGCATCGGTGGGCGACAAAATGGAGCCGTTGAGCAGAAATGGCAACATGCCGAATAACGAAAAAAAGACCCAAACTACTGCCACGATGCAATAACCTTCGCGCACGCCAAGTTGGCGTGGTGCGCGGAGTCCGGCCAAATAGCCAAGCAAGCCGCCTAATGCAGTGATGCCGGCCGATTCGAGCAACGGTAGCAGGTCGGATTCGCCATAAATGAGTGCTACGCCTGCCGCCAAAAGCAGAAAAAAAGTCTCGGTGCAGAGCAGTAAGCCCAAAATCCGAAATACGAGACGATAATTAAAGGTTTTGGTCATGGCCTAATTGTTGAAAAATTTTGCGATTTTTCGAATGCTGGTCGCCATGCAGAATATCACGACGTGGTCGCCCGGCCGAATGATGGTGCTACCGCTTACCACCATACCTTGACCATCGCGAATGATGCCGCCGATATTGACGTTTTCGGGCAGCCGCAGGTCTTTGACGGCACTTCGTGTTATCTTGTCGCCGGGTTTCACTACGAATTCTACGACTTCGGCATCGGAGTAGGTGAGGCAGTTGACGTTCAGCACATCGTCGTCGAGTGTGAGTTGATAGATGTGGCTGGCGGCAATCAGTTTTTTGTTGATGACGGTGCCGATGTCCAAATTTTCGGCCAAATCGATGTAGTCGATGTTCTCGACTTCGGCGATGGTTTTGCGTATGCCGAATTGTTTGGCTGCCAAACAAGCCAGCACGTTCGATTCCGAATCGCCTGTCAGCGCAAGGAATGCGTCGGCATCTTCGATACCTTCTTCGCGCAGCAGTTCCACATTGCGACAATCGCCGTTGATTAGCAGTGCGTTGCGAATTTTTTCGGCCAAGGTGAAACAGCGGTTGCGGTCTTGTTCGATGACTTTGACGCGGATGTTTTTGGCCAGCAGGTTGATGGTGTTGATGGCGATGCGGCTGCCACCCATGATGATGAGGCTGTTGATGTCGAAGGCCGTTTTGCCGGCTTGCTCGCGCACATACTCCAGATTGTCGGGCGTGCAGATGAAATAGACAATGTCGTTGGCCAAAATCTTGTCGGATCCGCACGGAATGATGGTGTGATTGTTGCGCTTGATGGCCACAACACGGTAGCGGTGATGGTCGAAAAAGCCGGTGCTGAAGGCTTTGTTCAACAGTTGGGCGTTGTCGCGCACTTTCAGGCACACTACTATCAGCGCGTTGTTGCAAAACGACCGATATTCGCGTAACCAACCGCGTTTCAGTAGGTTGGCAATCTCTTCGGCGGCCAACATTTCGGGATAAATGAGCGAATCGACGCCCATTTTTTTGAAAAATTCGGCATTTTCTTTTTCAAGGTATTCCTTGTTGTCGATGCGCGATACCGTTTTCTTGGCTCCTAAATTGGTGGCCAGCATACACGCGGTCATATTGACACTTTCGTGTGGCGTAACGGCGATGAACAAATCGACGCCATTGACGCCGGCCTCTTTTAGGTCGTTTATCGAGGTGGGCGACCCGACTTTGGTCAGCAAATCGTATGAGGTCGAGAGGTCTTTCAGACGCTCTTCGTCGCTGTCCATAATGACAATATCTTGGTTCTCGTTTGCGAGCATTTTGGCGGCGTGGTGTCCCACTTCGCCGGCACCAACGATGAGTATTTTCATAACTTATTGTCCGTTAGTTGATTGTCTGAATTTAATTTTGTGATTATGGTGTTGGCTATGCCTTCGGCGTCCATACCGAGCATGTGATAGAGTTCGGCTTGTGTGCCGTGTTCTACAAATTGGTCGTCGATGCCGATACGGGTAACATGTGGCCAATAATTGTTGTCGGCCATAAACTCGAGTACGGCGCTGCCCAAACCGCCGGCAATTACGCCGTCTTCGACGGTGAAAATGTGCGTAAATTGTTGTCCGACTTCGTGCAGTATGTGTGTGTCGATGGGTTTCAGAAAACGCATGTCGTAGTGCGCGATGCTGCGGCCGGTGCGTTGTTCGATTGTAGCGATGGCTTTTTGCACCGTATTGCCGATAGGTCCTAACGACAGTACAACTGCGTCGGTGCCGGTTTTTAATTGTTGTCCTTGGCCGATGGGTAGCACTTGCATCGTGTTTCGCCAATCGGTCAGCACGCCACGCCCGCGCGGATAGCGTATGACAAAAGCGCCTTGGTCGGGTTGTTGCGCGGTGAACATCAGGTTGCGCAACTCGTGTTCGTTCAGTGGCGAAGCAATGGTCAGGTTTGGTATGCACCGAAAGTATGCCAAGTCGAATTCGCCTTGGTGCGTAGCGCCATCACTGCCTACGAGTCCGGCGCGGTCAAGGCAGAAAACGACATTCAACTGTTGCAGCGCCACATCGTGTATGACGTTGTCGTAGGCGCGTTGCATAAACGACGAGTAGATGTTGCAAAATGGCAGAAAGCCTTCGGTGGCCAATCCGGCCGAAAAGGTAACTGCATGACCTTCGGCTATGCCGACATCGAAAGTACGGTCGGGCATGGCTTCCATCATGTACGTCATCGAGCAGCCGCTCGGCATGGCCGGTGTGATGCCGACTATTTTGTCGTTTTGCTTGGCCAATTCGAGCAGCGTGTGTCCGAATACGTCTTGGAACAACGGCGGCTGATTGTCGGTGTTGTGCAGAATACGTTTCCCCGTTTGCGGGTCAAATTCGCCGGGAGCGTGCCATACGGTTACCGCCTCTTCGGCCGGCGCATAGCCTTTGCCTTTTTTGGTAATGATGTGCAACACTTTCGGCCCTTTGAAATTTTTGATTTCGTTCAGCGTGTTCACCAACAACTCGACATTATGTCCGTCCACCGGCCCGAAGTAGCGCATGTTCAGCCCTTCGAATATGTTGTTGTCGGTGTTCGAACGCAGCGATTTCAACGAATTGTTCAGACGCAGAATTTTGTTGCGGCTTTTGTCATCGACAATGTGCAGGGCACGCAGCGTTTTGTAGATGGCATACCGCCACCGATTGTAGGTCGGCGAGGTGTGAATGCGTCCCAAAAATTGACTGATGCCGCCTTTTATCGGGTCGATGGCCATGTGGTTGTCGTTGAGTATGACGAGCAGATTGTTCGGGTTGGTCGATGCGTTGTTCAGCCCCTCGAAAGCCAATCCGCCGGTCATGGCACCATCGCCGATGACAGCCACTACCTGCCGATTTTCGTGATGCAGTTTGGCCGCAATCGACAAACCTAATGCCGCCGATATGGACGTGGACGAGTGTCCTACCCCAAAGATGTCGTATTCGCTCTCTTTGGGCGTCGGGAAACCGCTCAAACCATGAAATTGACGGTTGGTATGAAAACGGGTGCGGCGGCCGGTCAGAATTTTGTGCGCGTATGCCTGATGCCCCACATCCCATACGATGCGGTCGTAGGGCGTGTCGAATACATAGTGGATGGCGACTGTCAATTCTATCACGCCAAGACTCGCTCCCAAATGACCGGGATTGTGTGCCAACTCGTTGATGATGAATTGGCGCAACTCGTTACATACTGCCGGCAGTTGCTCGTGCGAGAGACGTTTCAGGTCGGCCGGTGAATTTATTTGCTCTAATAACATATCGGAATGCGAACTTTCTGCGTTGGCGGTTGTTAAACTATTGAAAATAAGCAGGAACGCCGGTATCGAAATGGAGCGGTTTGCCTGTAAACGGATGATAAAACGATAAGGCTTGGGCGTGCAGACAGAGCCGACCTATCGGATTGCTGCGAGCGCCGAAACGCTTGTCGCCGGCAATGGGCGTGCCTGCTGCGGCCAACTGCACCCGCATCTGACTGTTGTAGTCGGTGTCGGGCATCAACGCTACTTGTGCAAAACGCCCGTTGGATTTCAGTGTTTTGAAATGCGTTATCGCTTTGCGACCGCCGTTATCGGTCGGTGCAGCCACGGGTTTGTTTGTCGGTCGGTCGTGTGTCAGCCAATGCACCATGGTGCCTTCGGCTTGTGCCGGCGAGCCCTCGATTACGGCTACAAATGTTTGATGCACAGCACCTTTGCGCCAATCGTCATGCAGACGTTTGAAAGCTTCGTCGGATTTGGCGAACAGCAATAAACCGGAAACATCGCGGTCGAGCGGATGTACCAAAAACACGGCGCTCTCTTTCCGATGCCGCGCCACATGGTCGCATACGATGCTGTATGCGGTTTCTTTGCTTTCGGCCGGAGCACTTTGGCTGATGACACCATATTTTTTGTCGATAATCAGCAGATCGTCGTCTTCGAACACGATGCGTATTTTGTTGTTCGGATTCGGCGCATGTTCGCCTATGGTGCGTATGGCCACCGTGTCGCCGGCATGCAGCATGGTGTCGAAAGCCGTGGTTACACAACCATTGACGGCCACCTGCCGATGTGCCAAATACGATTTGATGGTGCTGCGCCGTTGGTCGGGCAACCGCTCGATTAAAAACGGGAGTAAGGTTGTCTTGTTCGTAACGTGCAACAACGATTCTTTCTGTCTTTTTCTGTATGGAACTGCCACGTTTTTCTCCTATTCGTTTATGATAAAAATTTCTTCGTTCGGTTTGTGCATCAAATATGTTTCGCGCGCAAATTTTTCCAAGTTTTCGAGGCTGGAGTCGAGCGCTTCGAGTTTGGCTCGGTCGGTTTCGATGTTTTGCTTGTAAAAGGCAATCTCTTTCTGCAAATCGACGATTTTTCGGCGCGTGTGCATACGGTCTATCAGGCTGTTCGTGTCAAAAAAAGTGATGTACACACCAAATGCCAACAGCGTAACAATGTACTTGTTGGTCAGTAAAAGTTTGATTTTTCGACCGAAACTATTCATGCGCGATGCGTTAAATCAAGCCTACAAAGATACTAAAAAAATATATAGGTAGTACCTTTTGCAGCAGAATAACACAAAATATGGGTCAAAACGGTGCTTTGTCGGCAAAAATTTGTATCTTTGCACATTCTAAAATCTTCTTTTTATGGATCAATATATCGTATCGGCACGCAAATATCGTCCTGCAACGTTCAAATCGGTAGTGGGGCAGGAGGCACTGACAACGACGCTGAAAAACGCCATAGCCACTAACCATTTGGCACATGCCTACTTGTTTTGCGGACCGCGTGGCGTGGGCAAAACCACTTGCGCACGCATCTTTGCCAAAACCATCAACTGCGCGCATCCTACGCCCGATGGCGAGGCGTGCAACGCATGCGAGTCGTGCCGCGGATTCAACGAACAACGCTCATTCAATATCCACGAACTCGATGCCGCATCGAACAATTCGGTGGACGATATTCGATCGCTGGTCGAACAGGTGCGCATACCGCCGCAAGTCGGTAAATACAGCGTCTATATCATCGACGAGGTGCACATGCTCTCGACTGCCGCCTTCAATGCTTTCCTGAAAACGTTGGAAGAGCCGCCCGCGTATGCCATATTCATTTTGGCCACGACCGAAAAACATAAAATCATTCCGACCATTTTGTCGCGCTGCCAAATCTATGATTTTAACCGCATCCGCATCGACGATGCCGTCAAACATTTACAGTATGTGGCTCAAAACGAAGGCGTTACGGCCGAACCCGAAGCGCTGAATGTCATCGCTCAAAAAGCCGATGGCGCCATGCGCGATGCACTCTCTATTTTCGATCAGGTAGTGAGTTTCTGCGGCGGAAACGTTACCTATCGGAGCGTCATCGAAAATCTGAATGTACTCGACTACGATTACTATTTCCGACTGACCGATGATTTCGTGGCCGGACGCGTTACGCAAAGCCTTGTGCTGTTCGACGAAATTTTGCGCAAAGGTTTCGAAGCACAATATTTTATTACCGGCTTGGCCGAACATTTCCGAAATTTGCTGGTGGCGCGCGATGCCGTTACAAAAACGCTGCTGGAGGTAGGCGCGGCTGTGGCCGACAACTATGTGGAGCAAGCGCAGCGTTGCCCGATAACGTTTTTGTACAAAGCCTTGGAGATAACCAACGACTGCGACTTGAACTATCGCGCCAGCCGGAACAAACGTTTGTTGGTGGAACTGACCTTGATACGCCTATGCCAACTGACGGGCGCCGAAACAACTCAGGAACAGGCCGCCGCGCCTGTCATCAAGCCTTTGCCGCAACCGACCGTAACACCGCAACCGACTGTAACACAGTCTGTTCAGCAGTCGGCACCCAAACCTGCGTCGCAACCTGCCATGGCGTCGTCGGCTGCCGCGTCGCAACCAAGCGTGGCGCCACAACCACAGGCTGCACCGGCTCCGACGCAAAAAAAATATGGTATGTCGATAACGACACTCACCGCCGACAAGCCGACAACTGCACCCGACACGCAAACGCAGTCCACCGCCGCTGTGCCGTCATCGCCGGAACGCCGGAATGCTTTCACCGAGTACGACTTTGTGGACGCGTGGAAAAATTTTGCCGCTACATTGCACGACGACGCACACGCCACAAATACAATGCTCAATTTTTTACCCATCAAAGAGACTGACGAACGCTATGCCGTATCAGTGTTCAATACTTTACAGCAAAAAGAGTTGGAGAAATATCGGGGCAAAATACTCGCAGCGTTGCGCCAGCGCCTGAACAACGATTATGCCGATTTTGTCGTACATATCACCGAACAGCAATGCGACGAGGCTTTTACGCCCGAAGAACGATTTGCTCAAATGCGCAAACAAAATCAACAGTTTGATCAATTGTCGCAACAATTAGGATTAGAGTTAATTTAATATATTAAAAATCAGTAGATTATGTCGAATAAACAAGAGCCTTTCGAATTTGACGACAGCGAAGCCGTCAAATTTATACTTGCCACATTGTCGGACGAGGCGAAAAGCAAAATTACCGACGACGATGTACAATATGTACTTGATGTGTTGTGCGAATACTACGACCGCAATCACTTGATGGACAGCGACGGTGGCGACGACGAAGCCGCTATTGCCGAAGATGATATGCACAACTACATTTGGAGTGTCATCAAAAAAGAAAACATCGTACAAATCACCGAAGACGAATTGCAGGAAATTCTCGACGGCGAATTTGAATACGGAAAACGTATCGGCATTTACACCGAAGCCTGATGAAACACATCGGATATTATATATTGTATGCCGTGCTGTGGCCGGTGTCGCTCCTCCCGCTGCGGCTGCTGTATCTGTTGTCCGATTTTTGCTATGTTATTGTTTACTACGTTGTTAGGTATCGTGTCAAAGTAACGCGCACTAACTTGCGCAACGCTTTCCCCGACAAAAACGAGGCCGAACTCCGTGCCATCGAACGGCGTTTCTATCGCCATTTATGCGACTATGCGTTCGAAACGTTGCGCATGATGCACATGAGCGAACGTGAAATCAGCAAACGCATCGTCTTCGAGAACACCGAATTGCTCGAACAATATGCCGCTCAAGGACGTAATATTTTTGCCGTCTTTGGCCATTATGGGAATTGGGAATGGGTCTGCTCGTTGCCATTCCATTTGCACGGTTTGAATGTTTCGACACTGTATAAAACGTTGAAAAACAGTGCGATGGATCAGTTTTTTTTGCACTTGCGGTCGCGCTACGGCACGCATTGCTATGCCCGAAAACAAGTGTTGCGTGGCATTGTCGAACTGAAACGCTTGGGCAAACCGTTTGTCATGGCTTTCATTGCCGACCAAACGCCGTCGCCGGGCAATGCGCACTATTGGACCACATGGCTCAATCAGGATACGCCGTTTTTGACCGGTTGGGAACAGATTGCCCGTAAACAGAATGAGCCGGTGGTGTTTCTCGCTGTGAAAAAAGTGAAGCGCGGACACTATGTCTGCCGATTGGAACCGCTGTGCGAAAATCCGCAAACCATGCCGCAAAATGCTTTGGTCGAAAAATACGCACGGCGCATGGAACAAAATATCGTGGAAAATCCTGCTTGGTGGCTCTGGTCGCACAAACGCTGGAAACACCAACGCCCAAATACATGCACATGAAAACGGCAGTCGTCATACTGAATTACAACGGCGAAACATTGTTGCGCACGCTGCTGCCAACGGTGGTGGCACATTCGCCGCAAGCCGAAGTCATTGTGGCCGATAACGCTTCGACCGATGGCTCGTTGAACTTGTTGCGACAGACATTCCCGCAAGTGCGGATTATCGCTTTGTCCGAAAATTACGGCTTTGCCGAAGGTTACAACCGTGCACTCGCCCAAGTCGATGCCGATTATTTTGTCCTGCTCAATTCCGATGTCGAGGTTACGGCGCATTGGTTGGAACCGTTGCTCGACTACATGAATTGCCACGTCGATGTGGCGGCCTGTCAGCCCAAAATAATGAGTTACACCGACCGCACCAAATTTGAGTACGCCGGCGCTTGTGGCGGCTACATCGATGCGTTGGGTTATCCGTTTTGTCGCGGGCGCATACTATCGACGGTCGAATCCGACAACGGACAATACGACGATGTGGCCGATGTTTTTTGGGCGTCGGGCGCGTGTTTGTTGATGCGTGCCGACAAGTTTCGCGAAGCCGGCGGCTTGGACGGCCGGTTCTTTGCGCACATGGAGGAGATTGACCTCTGCTGGCGTATGCAGGCGCGTGGCAATCGCATCGTCTGCGTGCCGCAAAGCACTGTGTATCACATCGGTGCAAAAACGCTGGCCAAAGAACACCCGATGAAAACCTACCTCAACTTCCGCAACAATTTGCTGATGATATATAAAAATGCGGCGTCGGCATCGACCATTTTGGCGGCGCGCCTTGTGCTCGATTGGGTAGCCGCCTTGCATTTGCTGTGTCAGGGCAAGTGGCAGAATGTCGTGGCAGTGTTGCGCGCGCAAAAAGATTTTTTTGTCATGCGCAAAAATTTTGCAGCCGACCGTCTGGAAAATTTGCAATCGACTGTTAATCATCATCTTAAAGGATTGTTACATGGCAGCATTTTGTGGCACTATTACATCAGGCGGCGAACCGTGGCACGCAAATTGCATGGCCTTTGATATGTAAAAAAGCAGATGGTGCATAACTTTTTTGCCGAAATTTGCTGATAAGATAAAAAAATAGTAACTTTGCACAATCATTTGGCATATTAACGTTTAACTCTTTATAACATTATCATTATGAAAAAGATTGCTGTATTTGCAATGTTGTTCGTAGCAATGATTGCCACGGCACAAGAAAATCAAGTCGTCGAGTTTAACGAACGCACCCACGATTTTGGTACGGTAAAACAAGAAGATGGCGACATTTACACGACGTTTACGTTTGTAAACCAATTCGCTTCGCCCATTACGCTGAAAAGCGTAAAAGCCTCGTGCGGTTGCACCACGCCCGAATGGAGTCATGAACCGATAGCACCAAACGCTGTAGGCACCATTCGCGTGAAGTACGCCGCAGCCACCCGTCCGGGCAGTTTCACCAAGTCCATCACGGTGGTATTGACCAATGGCACCGAAGACTTTACCGAAATGTTGTACATCAAAGGAAATGTGCAACCTAAACCGGTAGAACCGGCTCCCGCACAATAATCAACTGCGGAACTATCGTTGGTCGGCGACTACTTGTCGGTCAAGCATTTTTTTTTCGAGGGGAAAAGTCGCTCTACAACCTTTTTCCCTCTTTTTCGTAGAAAAATAGCGCTGCCTTTGAGCAGTAACCATAAACAAAACAATCGAATGAAACGTCTTCTTATCGTTGGCATGCTGTTGTCGTGCGGCATTGGTTTGTGGGCGCAACGCCAAGCCGAATATCGTTTTGTCGAAACCGAATACGATTTCGGCCTCGTGCGCGAGGATGGCGGCCTTGTGTCGCACCAATTCCGATTTGTCAATGTGGGTTTGGCGCCGCTGACCATACAACGTGTAACGGCCTCGTGCGGTTGCACCACGCCCGAATGGACACACGAGGTGATTCAACCGAACGATTCGGGTTGCATAACACTGACGTTTGACCCGTGGGATCGTCCCGGACATTTTCAAAAGAGCGCACGTGTAGAACTTGTGGGCGAAGGTGCCACGTTGGTCGAAATGCTCGACATCACAGGCGTTGTCGAACCGCACACCGAACCGCTGGAAAATGCTTATCCTTACCATTTGGGCGATGTCTATCTGCGTGCCACGGTGGTGGCGTTCGACACCGTTGTCAAAGGCGCCGTGTCCGAACGCACGTTGGAGGTGGCCAATGCCATGGCCGAACCGCTGCGCCTCGATTTCGAAGCACCGGCGTATGTCGTGGTCGAAGCACCGGCGGTGTTGAAACCCAACGAAACGACGCATATCGCGCTGAAATATTTTTCGCAGCAGAACACGGCTTGGGGCTATACCCGCGACAAAGTGCTGTTGCGGGTGAACGGACAACCAGTAGGCGATATATCGCTGCAGGCGGTGTTGGTCGAGGATTTTAGCACATTGACGGCCGCCGAACGGCTCACGGCACCGATTGCCGTTTTGTCTGATAAAGTGCTCAATATGGGCGAGTTACGTATCGGCAAGAAACACACCATAACGCTGATCTTGACGAATGCCGGCATCGATGTGTTGCAGGTGCGTGCCATTGTTTCCGGAAGCGATTATATTCGTGCCGAAGTTTCCAAACCGCGTATCAAAAGCGGTAAAACCACAAAAGTGAAAATTACGGTTGATGCCGGTAATTTGCAACCATACACGTTTGTCAAAACCTTGCAACTGATAACGAACGACCCGACAAATCCGTCGCAAACCTTTTCGGTGCAGTGGCAAACGGTCAGATAGATGAACGAAAAACGAGAATCAAAAGCATAGAAAAATATGTCGGAACACATTGAAAATGATAAGGCTTTCCCGGGATTGAATGTCAATTCGGGCATCGCGCAGCCGCCGATGATCAACCCGTATTTGAAGAAACGGATTAGGCGTGCGCAATACACTACC
The DNA here is from genome assembly GCA_051870755.1 of Paludibacteraceae bacterium. Taxonomy (GTDB): domain Bacteria; phylum Bacteroidota; class Bacteroidia; order Bacteroidales; family Paludibacteraceae; genus W0P28-013. Next base: position 256,109 of record JBJECE010000028.1, read on the forward strand.
GACGAGTTTGTGGCCGGCATTTTGCGTGGCGATGTGTCGGTATTGAGTCAAGCGGTAACGTTGGTCGAGAGCACCAATCCCGACCATTACCGACAAGCGCAGGAGGTGGTCGAAAAATGCTTGCCGCATGCCGGCCGTTCGGTGCGCATCGGCATAACGGGCGTTCCGGGCGCGGGCAAAAGCACCTTTATCGAGGCATTGGGCATGGAATTGGTCAACCAAGGGCGTAAATTGGCCGTGTTGGCCATCGACCCGAGCAGCGAACGATCGCGGGGCAGCATTTTGGGCGATAAGACACGTATGGAGGAACTCTCCACTGCCCCGACGGCGTTTATTCGGCCTTCGCCATCATCGGGGTCGTTGGGCGGCGTGGCACGCAAAACGCGCGAAACGATAGTGCTGTGCGAAGCGGCCGGTTTCGATACGGTGTTTGTCGAAACCGTGGGCGTGGGGCAGTCCGAAACAGCCGTACACAGCATGGTCGATTTCTTTTTGCTGATACAGTTGGCCGGTACCGGCGACGAATTGCAGGGCATCAAACGCGGCATCATGGAAATGGCCGACGGCATTGCCATCAATAAATGCGATGGCAACAATACCGAAAAATCGCAGTTGGCGGCACGACAGTTTCGCAATGCGCTGCATCTGTTTCCAAAACCGGAATCGGGTTGGGACCCGCAGGTGCTGACCTGTTCGGCTTTCCACAAAATCGGCATTCCGGAGGTCTGGAAAATGATAAACGACTATATCGCCTTTACGAAAAACAACGGCTATTTCGACGAAAAACGTCATCGTCAAAGCAAATATTGGATGTACGAAACGATCAATCAGACATTGCAAAATAGTTTTTACCACAACCCGACCATCGAAACGATGTTGGAGGCCTACGAACAGCAACTCGCCGATAACAGCATCTCGTCGTTTGTGGCGGCGAAAAAACTGTTAGATGTTTATTTTTCAGGACATTAATCGCAAAAAAAATATGGCGCATACGCACGCACATACACATACACATACACATACACACGGCGGCAGTAACAACATTGCTGTGGCGTTCTTGTTGAATTTGTCGTTTACCGTCATCGAACTCGTGGGCGGCTTTCTGACCAACAGCGTTGCCATATTGAGCGACGCATTGCACGATTTTGGCGATTCGGTATCGTTGGCTTTGGCATGGTATTTCGACCGCTTGGCCAAACATTCGCCGAATGCGCGCTATTCGTATGGTTATAAGCGCTTTGCGCTACTTGGTGCACTCATCAATGCCACGGTGTTGCTGTGCGGATCGGTGGTCGTTATTGTCGAAAGTGTGCAGCGCATCGTCGAGCCGCAGCCGGTGCAGGCACAGGGCATGTTGTGGTTGGCGGTGCTTGGCGTGATTATTAACGGCATCGCCGTGTTGCGCACGCGCAAAGGTGCCGGTGTCAACGAACGCGTCGTGTCGTTGCACATGCTCGAAGATGTGTTGGGCTGGCTGGCCGTGTTGGTCGTATCGGTGGTGATGCTGTTTGTCGATGTGCCGGTGTTAGACCCTATTTTGTCGGTTGGCGTGTCGCTGTTTGTGCTGTATAATGTGGTGCGCAATCTGCTGCTGACGTTCAATGTGATGCTGCAAGGCGTGCCACGGGAGGTCGATTACGAACATATCCGTACACGCTTGCGGCAAATCGACGGTGTGATCGATGTGCACGATTTGCATGTGTGGAGTCTCGATAGCGAATACAACGTGTCGAGCATGCACATCGTGGTGCCCGACAATGCCGATTGGAACGATTTGCAGCGACTCAAAACGGTCGTCAAACGTTTGTTGGCCGACGAACACATTGCACATACGACTGTGGAATTTGAGCGACAGGACGAAGAGTGCCAAACCTGTAACTGATGTGCATAACTTATTTTGGAAACCTGAATATTTTGTTGTAACTTTGCAAAAGTTCTAACCACCCAAATATTTATTTTTATGCTGATTATTGGTATTGCCGGTGGTACCGGCTCCGGAAAAACGACCGTAGTGCGCAAAATCATCGAACAACTGCCGGCCGGCGAAGTCGCTGTTTTGCCACAAGATTCCTACTATCGCGATGCGTCTGATTTGCCGCTCGAGGAACGCTTGAAAATCAACTTCGACCACCCCGATTCGGTCGAATTCGAGTTGCTCATCAAGCACGTCAAAGACCTGAAAGCAGGCAAAAGCATCGAACAACCGATCTATTCGTATGTTACTTGCACGCGCGCCGAGGAAACCATACGCGTCAACCCGAGCGAAGTGGTCATTATCGAAGGCATTTTGGTTCTGACTCACCCCAAATTGCGCGACTTGATGGACATGAAAGTGTTCGTCGATGCCGATGCCGACGACCGGCTGATGCGCGTCATCAAACGCGACATCGTCGAACGCGGACGCTCGGTCGATAGAGTGATGGAACGCTACGAATGCACCGTCAAACCGATGCACGAGCAATTTATCGAACCATCGAAACGCTATGCCGACCTCATCGTGCCGCAAGGCGGAAATAATCAGGTGGCTATCAACCTATTGACGCAATATATCGCACGCGAACTGAATGCCGAACACAAAAAGAAATAGTCATGCCGGACTTGAAATCGATTGATAAAATTCTATTCCTCGACATCGAAACCGTGCCGCAAACGGCTTCGCTCGACGGATTGACGCCCGAATTGCAGGCGTTGTGGAACGAAAAATTCAATGCCATTCGCCGACGGATGCCCGACCGCTATGCCGAAGACGCTACGGCCGAATACGCTTTTCGCAATGGGGGCGGCATTTATAGCGAATTTGCAAAAATCGTTTGCATCTCGGTCGGCATTGTGTACGACAAAGACGGACAACGGCACATGCGGGTCAAATCGTTTGCCGGCGACGATGAAGTACGTCTGCTGCGCGACTTTGCCGATATGGCCGGCAAATTTCTGCAATCGCGCGACCATCGGATTTGCGGACATAATGTCAAAGAATTTGATGTGCCGTTCATCTGCCGGCGAATGCTGATTAACGGCATCGCATTGCCGACATTTCTCAACTTGTCGGGCGCAAAACCGTGGAAAACGCCGCTCATCGACACGATGGAACTATGGCGATTCGGCGACTACAAAAGTTTTACGTCGCTCAAATTGCTGTGTGCCATTTTTGGCATTCCCACTCCGAAAGACGACATCGACGGCAGCCAAGTGGCCGATGTTTATTACAACGACCACGATGTGCAACGCATCGCATTCTATTGCGAAAAAGATGTGGTGGCTACGGCGCAAGTATTCCTGAAAATGAATGGCTGCGAACCCATAGCACCCGAAAATATTATACACGTCGCCGAATGATAATTCGCTGATAAAGTGATTGTTGCATAATAAAAACGATGAAGGCGAAGTCTTTTTAAGTACTTCGCCTTCATCGTTGGTTGTCGGCAATGCCGTGTTATTTGGCGTAACTTACAGCGCGGGTTTCGCGTATTACCGTAATTTTTACTTGTCCGGGATAAGTCATCTCGTCCTGAATTTTCTTGGCAATGTCGTACGATAGCGTTTCCACTGCCTTGTCGTCCACGCGATCGGCGCCAACGATGACGCGCAATTCGCGACCGGCCTGAATGGCATATGTTTTGACGACTCCGGGGTAGGAGAGAGCCAATTTTTCGAGGTCGTTCAGGCGCTTGATGTACGCTTCGACAATTTCGCGCCGTGCGCCCGGTCGTGCGCCCGAAATGGCATCACATATTTGCACGATTGGAGCAATCAGCGTTTGCATTTCCACTTCGTCGTGGTGCGCCCCGATAGCGTTGCAAATGTCCGGTTTCTCTTTGTATTTTTCGGCCAAATTCATACCGAGAATTGCGTGTGGCAATTCAGGTTGGTCGTCGGGCACTTTGCCTATGTCGTGCAACAAGCCGGCGCGTTTGGCTTTTTGCGGGTTCAACCCAAGTTCGGCAGCCATCACGGCACAGAGATTGGCCGTTTCGCGAGCGTGTTGCAGCAGGTTCTGACCATACGACGAACGATATTTCATTTTGCCTATCAAACGAATCAAATCGGGATGCAGGCCATGGATGCCCAAGTCGATGGCGGTACGTTTGCCCACTTCGGCAATCTCCTCTTCGACCTGTTTGCGTGTTTTGGCCACCACCTCTTCGATGCGCGCCGGATGAATGCGTCCATCGACCACCAATTGATGCAGCGCAAGGCGTGCAATCTCGCGGCGCACAGGGTCGAAGCCCGACAGCACGATGGCATCGGGTGTGTCATCAACGATGATTTCGACGCCTGTGGCAGCCTCCAAGGCGCGGATGTTGCGCCCCTCGCGACCGATGATGCGTCCTTTCACTTCGTCCGATTCGAGGTTGAATACCGTTACCGAATTTTCGATGGCAGTTTCGGTCGCCACACGTTGTATGGTCTGTACAATAATGCGTTTGGCCTCTTTGTTGGCGGTCATTTTAGCCTCTTCCATCATTTCGTTCACATAGGCCATCGCTTCGGTTTTGGCCTCGTCTTTGATGTTTTCGATGAGTTGCGCCTTGGCTTGCTCGGCCGACAATCCCGAAATTGTCGCCAATTTTTCGGTCGCTTGGAAATGCAATTTCTCCAAAGCCTGTTTTTTCTCATCAACAAGTTGCAGTTGTTTGTCCAGATTGTCTTTGATGGCATCGACTTCGTTTTGGCGCCGTTGCAATTCGTTTTGCCGCTGATTGAGTTCGTTTTGGCGTTGGTTGAGTGATTGTTCGCGTTGTTGCAGGCGCGATTCGGTCTGTTTGGCGCGACTTTCGCTCTCTTGCACTTTGGCGTTGCGGTCGGCCACCTCTTTCTCAAAATCGGCTTTGAGGTTCAAAAATTTTTCTTTGGCCTCCAACATTTTGTTGCGTTTCAGCGTTTCGGCGTCTTCCTCGGCTTTTTTCAACGTATTTGCTACACGCCCTTTGACGGCCATGTGTGTGATAAACCATCCTAACGCACCTCCGCCGGCCAATGCCGTTACAGAAATGATGATAAATAATAAAGTGGTACTCATAATTTTTTTTTGATTGTTATTTAATAATATAGTGTGTAAAAAAATCCAATTTATTCGCTGCCGATGCGGACACGCCACATGTGCAGCCGTATGCCGACAAGTGTTGCGCTTCGTTTTTTTAGCGTACAGCAAAAGCAATAAATTGGAATAGTTTCGAGGCATCTATTTTTTTTCGGCGATAACGCGGTCTATCGTTTCCGACCATTCGTTTATCTTGTCGATGGTGCCATCGTTTTGCGAAAGTGCCGATTCGTATTCAATGGCTTTTTCCAATGCGACGACCGTCAGAATGACGCGGTAGTCGGTTTTTGGAAAGGAGTTATTGAAAAAATCTATGCGTTCGTTCAACTTGCGTGCCGCTTCGCGATAGACAAATTCTTCCTCGGGTGTTACCCACATTTTGAGTCTTTGTCCGGCAATGGATAATGTGATGTTCAATTTTCCATTTTCCATATAGCGACATCAGTCTTTCAGCAATTCCAAACAATTGTCTATTTCCTGCACGAAATTTGAAATGCGGCGATAGGCTTTTTTCTTGTCGGCTTCCGAAAAACCTACCATACGTGCCATTTTCAAATTGTTGTAATTCGCGCGTAGTTCTACAATTTCTTTGTTCGCAACCAGCAGATTGTCTTGTGCTTCGGCAAGTTGTGCTTCTAAGGTTTGCACGCGTTTTTGGGTGTTTTCGTACAGAAAAATCAACCGTTCCAATTTTGCCGTGAACTCGTTTGCAGCCTGTTGGTGAACCTTTTTCATTGCAGAATAAATATTCGTACAAAAGTACAACATTTTTTTCGTAATTACAAATGTTTTCGTAAAAAAATATTTTTGCGTATTTACTTGCATATTTGGCAAAATACAACTATTTTTGTAATTCATTTGCAGCCGACTATTTTGGTGGGTGTAATGTGCTTGGAATCGTATATTTAATTACTTTTTTTATTAACTCAAAACTCTATTTTTATGTGGTTATTTAATTCTTCTGTAGGAAGAAAAGTCGTGATGAGTGTTTCGGGCGCTTGCCTCGTGTTGTTTTTGCTGTTCCATGGTTCGATGAACTTGGTGGCAATTATTTCCGAGGAAGGTTACAACATGATTTGCGAATTTCTGGGCGCCAATTGGTATGCTTTGGTTGGCACACTCGGTTTGGCATTTTTGGCAGTGGTGCACATTCTCTATGCCTTCGTCTTGTCGGTGCAGAACTATCGTGCGCGCGGCCGCGAACGCTATGCTGTTACCGATCGTCAGGAAAGTGTAGAGTGGGCATCGAAAAACATGCTGGTGCTCGGTTTTATCATCTTGGGTGGTTTGGTGCTGCATCTTTGCAATTTTTGGGCTAAAATGCAGTTGGTCGAAATTCTTGGCCGCGCGCCCGAAAGCGGTGTCGAACTCATCAAGTACACATTTTCGCAGTGGTACTATGTGATCATCTATCTGTTGTGGCTCGGCGCATTGTGGTTCCACCTGACACACGGTGTGTGGAGCGCATTGCATACACTCGGTTGGAACAATAATATTTGGATGCCGCGCATTAAGTGCATCGGCAACATCGTTTCGACGTTGGTAGTACTGATGTTCGCAGCAGTAGTGGTTTATTATTTCGGCCTGTCGTTAGGGGCAAGTTGCATGTTGTAAAAAAATAAAATACACAATATTTATATGGCAAGAAAAAAAGAAACTGCGGTAGAAACGGCTGTATCGGCTGTTGAAACAGTTGTAAAGACTGTGCGCAAACGAGTGAAGAAAGTGGTTCAGGACGAAGCCACCAAAGAGGCTGTAAAAGCCACCAAAACTGCTGCCGAAAAAGTGGCTCGTGCTACTAAAAAAGCAGTCGAAACTGTCGTTGCTGACGACGAATACGTTACCGCCAAAATTCCGGAAGGACCTTTGGCCGAAAAATGGACAAATTACAAGGCACACCAAAAATTGGTGAATCCGGCCAACAAACGTCGCCTCGACATTATTGTTGTCGGCACGGGACTTGCCGGCGCTTCGGCGGCTGCCACGCTTGGCGAACTCGGGTTCAATGTGTTGAATTTCTGCATTCAGGATTCGCCGCGTCGGGCGCACTCCATCGCTGCGCAGGGCGGTATCAACGCTGCCAAAAACTATCAGAATGACGGCGACTCGGTGTATCGTTTGTTCTACGACACGATTAAGGGTGGCGACTATCGCGCACGCGAAGCCAATGTGTATCGTTTGGCCGAAGTGTCGAACAATATTATCGATCAATGTGTGGCACAAGGCGTGCCGTTTGCCCGCGAATACGGCGGTTTGCTCGACAACCGTTCGTTTGGTGGCGCACAAGTGTCGCGCACGTTCTATGCCAAAGGTCAAACCGGTCAGCAGTTGTTGTTGGGTGCCTATTCGGCTTTGAGCCGTCAGATAAAGAAAGGTACGGTGAAAATGTACACGCGCCACGAAATGTTGGATGTGGTGGTTATCGACGGTCGTGCACGCGGCATTATCGCCCGCAATTTGGTAACGGGCAAAATCGAACGCTTCTTCGCTCATGCCGTTGTAGTTGGCTCGGGCGGCTACGGAAACACCTTCTTCCTTTCGACGAATGCCATGGCTTCGAACGGTTCGGCTGCCATGCAGATGTATCGTAAAGGCGCCTATTTCGCCAACCCGTGTTTTGCACAAATTCACCCGACATGTATTCCGGTGCACGGCGAATTTCAGTCGAAACTGACGCTGATGTCGGAATCGCTGCGCAACGATGGCCGCATTTGGGTGCCGAAAAAGAAAGAAGATGCCGAGGCTATTCGTGCCGGCAAGAAAAAACCGACCGATATTCCCGACGAGGATCGCGACTTCTACTTGGAACGTCGTTATCCGGCTTTCGGCAACTTGGTGCCGCGCGACGTGGCTTCGCGTGCAGCCAAAGAGCGTTGCGATGCCGGTTTTGGCGTGAACGCTACGGGTTTGGCGGTTTATCTGGACTTCAAATACGCCATCGAACGTTTGGGCAAAGACGTAGTCGAACAAAAATATGGTAACTTGTTCCAAATGTACGAAAAAATTGTCGATGACAATCCGTACGAAACGCCGATGATGATTTTCCCCGCCATTCACTATACGATGGGCGGCATTTGGGTCGATTACGAATTGCAAACTTCCATCAAAGGCTTGTTCTGCATAGGCGAAGCCAACTTCTCCGACCACGGTGCCAACCGTTTGGGCGCATCGGCGTTGATGCAGGGCTTGGCCGATGGCTACTTTGTGTTGCCTTACACCATTCAAAACTATTTGGCCGACCAAATTCAGGTGCCGCGCATGAGCACCGAACTGCCCGAATTTGTCGAAGCCGAAAAGGCCGTGAATGAAAAAATTGACAAGTTGATGGCTATTCAAGGCGATCGCTCGGTAGATAGCATTCACCGCGAACTCGGCTTGATTATGTGGGATTTCGTAGGTATGGCACGCACCGCCGATGGTCTGAAAACGGCTCTCGAAAAAATCAAAGCCTTGAAGAAAGTGTTCTGGACGGAGGTTTATATTCCCGGTTCGCGCAACGATTTGAATGTCGAATTGGAGAAAGCATTGCGCTTGGCCGATTTCTTGGAAATAGGCGAACTGATGGCGCGCGACGCTCTCAATCGCGAAGAGTCGTGCGGCGGTCATTTCCGCGAAGAGTACCAAACGCCCGAAGGTGAGGCGCTGCGCCAAGACGATAAGTTCTCGTATGTTTCGTGTTGGAAATATATGGGCGAAGGCCAAGAACCCAAATTACTGAAGGAAAAATTGGATTACGAATTTACGGAACGTAAGACCCGAAACTACAAAAATTAAAACAAACATGGAAAAGACAATCAATATCACACTGAAAGTATGGCGTCAGGCCGGCCCGAAAGCAAAAGGTCGTTTCGAAACGTACAAGTTGAACAACATCTCGACCGATAGTTCGTTTCTCGAAATGCTCGACGTCTTGAATGAACAATTGGTTCGCGAACGCAAAGAACCGGTGGCATTTGACCACGATTGCCGCGAAGGTATTTGTGGTATGTGCTCGCTCTATATCAACGGGCATCCGCACGGACCCGATGGCGGCGTTACTACCTGCCAACTGCACATGCGCAAGTTCAAAGATGGCGAAACCATCACGGTTGAACCATGGCGTTCGCACGCATTCCCCATCATTAAGGATTTGATGGTTGACCGCGGCGCTTACGATAAAATAATGCAGGCCGGCGGCTATGTGTCGGTAAACACCGGCGGTGTACCCGATGCCAATGCTATTCCGATTCCGAAAGCCAAAGCCGACGAAGCCATGGATGCGGCCTCGTGCATCGGATGCGGTGCGTGCGCTGCTGCGTGCAAAAATGGCTCGGCCATGTTGTTTGTGGCAGCCAAAGTCAGCCAATTGGCACTGCTGCCGCAAGGCAAAGTGGAGGCTGCTGCGCGCGCCAAAGCCATGTTGGCCAAGATGGACGAACTCGGATTTGGCAACTGCACCAACACAGGTGCGTGTGCCGCCGAATGCCCGAAAAATGTGTCGTTGAGTCACATCGCACGGTTGAATCGCGAATTTATTTGCGCCAAACTGAAAGACTAATATCGGACGTTTGATAGCAACGGAGTTGCCTATTGAGGCAACTCCGTTTTTTTGTGCTATGTGGAAGCTAATTTATAATTCTTTGAATATCAGCGCGACAGCGTAGGCGGCCATACCTTCGCGGCGACCTACAAAACCGAGTTGTTCGGTAGTGGTGGCCTTGATGGAAACGGCATCCGGCGAGATTTCTATCGTTTGTGCAAGGCATTGTTGCATTGCCGGAATGTGCGGATTTATTTTGGGGGCTTCGGCACATACGGTGCAGTCGATGTTGCCGACGGCATAGCCTTTGTCGTGCAGCAGTTGTACCGTTTTGCGCAGTAGGATTTTGCTGTCGATGTTTTCGTACTCGTCGGCTGTGTCGGGAAAATGGTAACCGATGTCGCGCAGGTTGGCTGCTCCGAGCAGCGCATCGCATATAGCGTGAATCAGTACATCGGCATCACTATGCCCGAGTAGCCCGAATGGCGCATCGATTTTGATGCCGCCGAGCCACAAATCGCGCCCTTCGACGATTTTGTGTACGTCGTATCCCATTCCTATTCTGAACATATTGCAAAAAGTCTAAAAAAACAGAAACGTGGCAAGCCGCGTTTCTGTCGGGTTAAACGATGATTGTGTGTTAGTTTTTATTACGGTCGGCCAATGCTTTGATGCCGTCCACATCGAACGACAGCGAGAAACGCAGCGTTTGGTCGAGCGGGTTGTTTTGCGCTACCGACAGCACATAACCGACATCGAGGCGGAACGCCGACAAGCGGAAACCGGCACCGAACGTGAAATATTTGCGGTTGCCTTTGTTTTTGGCTTCGTTGTGGTAACCTACGCGACCGAAAAATTGCTCGTTGTAAGCGTATTCCAAACCGATGCCGAAGTTAATTTCCTGAAATTCCTCTTTGGCACCGCCCGGCGCATCGGCAAACGACCAGAAAACGCCTTTCATCGACGAGATGTCGGTATATTCTTTGTCGGTCATCGTCCAAGTGCTTTCGTCGTCGGGGTCGTAGTTTTTCGCAAATTTCGATTTGCGCGACGGCACCAACAGTTTGTCGGCTTCGAAGTTGAAACTCAGACGGTTGTATCGGTCGAACGGCAGTAGGTACGACACGCCCAAACGGAGGTCGGTGGGCAAAAAGTTGCTGGTGTTGCCTTTGTCGTACGAGATTTTTGTGCCGAGGTTCGAAATGTTGAAACCGAAAGCAAATTTCGACGTTCCCATACGGATGTCGATCGGCAATTCGTAGTAGCCGTTGATGTCGGCGCCGAAAGCGTAGCCGGGATAGTAATCCTCTTGGCGCGCGCTCAAGTCGGAACAGATGAAACGGAATACGACACCCATCGAGAAGTGTTCGCTCAACATGCGTTCGTAGCCGGCGTCGAAGGCTATTTCGTAGGGTTTTACGCTGATAGGCGTTGCGTCGATATTGTCGCGCAAGTCGATTTTACCGAGCGAGAAGAAACGCAGCGAGGCCGACACCGTACCGGCCAATTGGCTGATTTGGTAGTAGCCCGAAAGGTAGGCCAAGTCGATGTCGCTGACGCCCAAACTACGCAGCCATGGCGTGTACGACATGGTAAATCCGGCACTGCTCGGCATTTGGGCGTATTTCGACGAGTTCCAATGCTGCGAGTTGTTGTCGGGCACGGTGGCTGTACCGATGTCGCCCATGCCGCCGGCCACAGCATCGGGGCCGATGGAGAGCGACGGCACACCGGTAATCAGAGGGTTGAGTTGGTCGCTCAATCCGGAGGAGGTTTGAGCGGATACATACGCGGCACATACGAGTGCCATTGCTAACAGAAATTTTTTCATAGTGTTCTTTTTGTTGTTGATTTTGAGCATAGCGTTAAGGCTATGCGGTTATAGTTATAACGAATATTGTGCGAAATTATTGTTTTTTGATCATCAGTTTTAACGTTTTTGATATGCTTTCGCCATCGGACACTTGTACGGTCATGCGCACAAGGTACAGGCCGGGACTGATGCCGCCGGCAAATGTCCAGACAAGTTCGGTGCGATTGTCGTAAGTATAAACCGTTTGCTCGCCTGTGTAGATGACGCGCCCTGCCAAATCGGCTACTGTGGCCGAAATGCTGACGGGTTGTTCGGGGCGGTCGTGCATATATACAAAGGTGGCGACGTTGTTTGCCGGATTCGGATAGACAAACATATCGTAGAGGTTCGGGCGCAAGCCGTGAACGACTTCGAAGTCGAGTTCGGCGGTCGAGGAGTTGTTTTGCAAGTCCCACACGCGGAAAAAGAGGTGATGTTTGCCTTCGGGCAGGTTGTTGAATTGGTATTTGATGGTGCCGTTGGTGTATTCGCCCATGTTGGTTGTGTAGTACGAATTGAGCACGGTTTCTTGCAATGGGTCGTTGTCGAGTTTGAGCAAAATGTCGTGTCCGATGCCACTGCCGATGGCGTTGATGCCGTAGTCGTCGGCAACGTGTGCCACAAAGAGCGGCGATTCGTTGGTTTTGTCGCCCGATTTGAACATCGGTGTGTTCAAATACATGGTGATTTGCGGCCCTTCCTCATCGGTCGGGGCGTTGGGGTCTTCGCCGCCAATGGCAAATTGTTCGTAGTAACCATTTGCCTCATAGTTGTTTACGGTATCGACGGCATAGTACACGATGCGACCTGCGCCGTAGTTATAGCGAATGTCTTTCGGCACGATAAAATCGGCTGTAAACAGTCCGTCGGTTACAACAACCGAGCCTACAAACAGCGTGCCGGTGCGGTCGGTAAATGTGTATGGAATCTTGTCTTTGTCGGAAGTAGCGTCGTTGCACAGCGTAACAATGCTTTCTTCTTTGTCGAACACTTGCAGTGTAACATATCCGTTGAAGTCGGCATCGACAGCGCTTTGCGTTTCGCGGGCAATGTGTCCGTGTATGCGTACTTGGCTCAAGGCTCTGATGGTGTCGGTAGGCGAGTTGCCGTCGGCTGCAACACAAGTGATGCTGTCGGTAACGACATCGTGCGTGGCGGCGTAGGCCAAATGTAAGGCGGGGTCGCCCAACAGGGTGAAATTCATGCGGTTCGAGTCGCCGGCGAGGGCATTTTTTGCTTTGCGCATCACATCGCCAAAACAGAGCGGTTGGGCTTGGCTGTCGCGTGCGAAGATGTAATTGGCAAATTGCAAGTTGAGCCGAAAGTTTGGCTCGGCATACACGGTGCGTGTAGTGGTGAATAGCGCAATGGCGCCTCCGTGCTGGTTGAGCAGCAGCAGTTCACCGCCGCTTTGCGAGGTACCGTCGAAACGGCTGAAATCGCAGGTGGCAGTTACGAACAACGGATATTTTTCGTTGTACATATTGACAATGCGGTCGTGTGTCAGTATGCCTTCGTTAGCCCAATCGGTGTGGCCGCCGTGCCCCATGTAGTTTATCATCAATGTGCCGTTTTTGATGTAGTTGTCAAAGAGTTCGATGGCCAACGGATAGGTTTCGCCCGATGCCGATACTTCTTGTGTGTAGGCGTCGAGATAGAGTTTGCGCACCAGTAGGTCGGTGTAGTTGTGTCGTGTCATGTCGGCCACGCTGTCGCAACTGCGTATATGCAGGTTGTTATCGCCATCGTCGGCCACAAATACGAGTTGGTTTTTCCAACTGCCTGTGATGCGATTTTCGAGATACGCTATGGCTTTGTCCACAGCAATGCGTGCTTGCTCGTCGGTATGTACGGGCAGGCGTCCGATGCCGATGTCCATGGCGTCGGTGGTGATGTATTTGCCGTCGGTATCGTCCAATAGCGCAAAATAGTCGTCGCATACATACGATGAGGTGCCGTGAACCGAGTTTACCGATTGGAAGGTCAGCAGTTTGGCATAATCGTCTTTGACCTCGATGTGGCGATTGTCGTAACTGCCATCGCCGAACAACAGCAGATAGCGCGGCATGTCGTCTTCGCCGTTGGCGCGGTCGTAGAATAGTTTCATCAAGCGGCGATAGGCTGTGGCATCGGGCGTCCCCGACGAAAATTCATTATAGACCTGATTGACATCAACCACCTGTACGCTGAGGTTTTGAACGTTACGATGCGCTTCGGCCAAACGCTCGGCTTCGGCTATAAATTCGGGTGGCGTGATGATAATCATATCGCTTTGCGGCAGAGCGTGCAGATTTTGATTTTCGACGACGCCGATGATTGTGGGCGACAAAAAGGTGCCGCTTGTCGGGTCGATGGCGACGTACTCTTTGAGCGTGCTGACACTATCGATAAACGTGCAGGCGCTGCCTTGTCGCGATACGGCCATTTGCGTGATGTTTTGCGGGTCGGTTATGTCCCATATTTGGGTGGCGGCCGTTGTGCCGCCTATCGAAAAACGCTGTGCCGTAGCGGTGTATAGCGAGTCGATGTTGCGGAAAAACAGCGGCTCTTGATTGGTCAGTTGCAGACGGCGCCGGATGTTTATTTCGAAATAGTTGAGCCACACCGTGCCGCTCGTGCTGCCATATTTGAGGGCTATTTGCAGGGCGTTACTCGGTGACGGCGTAAATTTGATGTCGGGTATGGTGGTGGCCGTTTTCGCATATTCGTAAACCGGCGCATCGACAAGCGAAGGCGTGGACAACGCACCGATATTGGTGTTGTTTGCCGCGATGCTTATCTGTGAACTTGTTTGCGACTTGACAGCCACATTCAAGCGTATCGAAGCCTCTTCGGCTACAATGTTTGGCAGCGAAAATGAGAACGAATGGAGCAATTTGCTTTCGGAGAACTGCTCGCCGTAAAATTCGCGACCGGAACCGATGAGGTTGACCAAATCTTGTTCGTGCACAAAGTGGTCGATGAATGTGGTCAGCGTTCCCGACGGTTCGGCATCAAGTGCTTGGGCTTGTGTGATGCGTTTGCCGGTGCCGGCATCTGAGGTTACAAAATAATAACCATAGTCGGAATAGACATTCTGTGTGTGTCTGAAGTGCTGATATTCAGGATAATACGACCACGAAGTTGGACCTTGCGCATAGAACAGAATGTAGTCGCCTGCGCCAAAAACATTGTCGGAACCACGGTGTTCGTAGATGGCAATTTCCGGCAAATCGTCGATGTAGGGCTGTGTAAAATCTTCGGCCAACATGGCGCCGCCGTAGCCGAAGATGCGTACGTTTCGCGGGTCGATGCCCATTTTAGCCAACTCTTCGTAAGTGAGTTTGTATATGCCGCTTTGGTTCACGGCAATTTTGACGAATTTGCCGCGTTTCAGTACCGAATTGGCGGCGTACGACATGCCAGCAGACAATCTGCTCTCGGCTTGTTGTGGTGGTGTATTTTGTTGAATGTCAAATGATTGTATTTTTTGAATTTTGCCATCGATACGCACAAACGGAAATACCTCAATTTTGTACGTTGTCTGTTTGCGTTCGGTTTGTCGGAAAAACAGGAACGATACGGTATCGGGAATTTGTGCGGCGTGTGCAGCAACAATGGCACGTTCGTCGGCTGTGAGGGCTGTGTAAGTAATGTTTTCGAGACGTGGCTCGCCGGCGTGCGGCAATGTCGCGATGTACGATGGTAATTGCCTATGGCGCATGTAGATGCCTTGCTCCATGCTGATGGCCGGCATAGAAACGCTATCGGCTACAAGGGTTTCCACCGGTAACCAATGTAGTTGTATTTGGCGGGCTGCCAGCGGCATCAGGCTCAAACACAAACTTGCGATGCAGATGAAGCGTTTCATGTCAAATATGTGATTGCATATCAAAATTGCAAAGGTAGTGATTTTTTTTGAATTTGGACGCGCCAACGGCTAAAAAAATAGATGAAATGGTGTGTCGGCTCGATTATTTTATCTGACAATCAAGCAGTTTAGTGCCTTCGATGAACCCTTCGAGATGGTCGCCTATCTCTACACGCCCGACTCCGGCCGGTGTGCCTGTGTAGATGAGGTCGCCCATTTTCAGAAAAAAGTACCGACTGATGTACGCAATGATTTTGTTGATGCCGAAAATCATGTTTGCAGTGTTGCCGTGTTGCACGATTTGGCCGTTTTGGGCTAACGAAAAATCGATGACGGTTGGGTTGTCGAGTTGTGTCAGCGGCACAAAACTGCTGATGGCTGCCGAACCGTCGAAGGCTTTGGCTATTTCCCATGGTTCGCCTTGCGCGCGCAGGCGACGTTGCAGGTCGCGTGCCGTAAAATCGATGCCGAAAGCGATTTCGTCGTAGTAGCGTGCGGCAAATTTTTCGTCGATATTTTTGCCAAGGCGGTTGATGCGCACGACGATTTCGGCTTCGTATTCAATCTCGTTCGAGAAGTGCGGAATGTAGAATGGCCTGTTCTCGCGGAGTAGGGCAGTGTCCGGTTTCATAAAAACCGTTGGTGCGCAGGGCGTGATGCATTGCATTTCGGCGTTGTGTGTGGCGTAATTCCAACCGATACAAAATATCTTCATCTGTCTAAATAATTTCGGCTATGACATAATTGCTTCCGCCGACAAATATCAAATCGTCGGGTGCGGCGGCGCGGCGTGCGGCATCGAGTGCTTCGTGCGTGTCGGAGTAAGCGTTGCCACGCAATCCGAAGGACAAGGCTTGGTGTTGCAGCAGCGTAGCATCGAGTGCGCGCGGTATGTGCGCCTGCGTGAAATAATAGGTAGCCTCGCGTGGGAGCAGTTGCAACACGGCATCGATGTTTTTGTCTTTCACCATGCCGAATACGATGTGCAGCCGGTTGTATTTTTGTTGTTGTAATTGTTCGACAACGTAGCGTATGCCGCCTTCGTTGTGTCCGGTGTCGCATATTATTCGCGGATGTTCGGACAGCGTTTGCCAACGTCCTTGCAGATGTGTGCGTTCCATCACTTGCAGTAGTCCGTCGGCGATGGCTTGTGGCGCAATGTCGAATCCGCACTGCTGCAGCTGTTCGATGGCGGCCAGCACCGTTTTCAGATTTTTGGCTTGGTAGTTGCCGTGCAATGCGCATGGTGGCAGGGCTGTGCGTGGCAGTTGATCGGCAAAAATAATTGGTGCGCGCGCGTTCGCTGCTTGTGCAACGAATATCGGCGCAGTTTCGGGTTGCGTTTCGCCTACGACTACCGGCACGTCGGGCTTGATGATGCCGGCTTTTTCGACGGCTATTTTTGCGATGGTGTCGCCCAAAATGTCGGTGTGGTCGAGACTGATGTTGGTGATGACCGACAGCACCGGCGTGATGATGTTGGTGCAATCCAACCGCCCGCCAAGTCCGACTTCGATGACTGCCACATCGACTTGTTGTTCGGCAAAATAGAGAAAGGCGAGAGCAGTGGTGATTTCGAAAAACGATGGTTGCAATGTGTCGATGAGGGCGCGATGGTCGGCCACGAAGGCGGCAACACGTTCGTGCGGAATGGGCTCGCCATCGACACGAATGCGCTCGCAGAAGTCGCGCAAGTGCGGCGAAGTGTACAATCCCACTTTGTAGCCGGCGCATTGCAGCACCGATGCCAGTAGATGCGAAGTGGAACCCTTGCCGTTGGTGCCGGCAATGTGTATGGTGCGATAGGCTTGATGCGGATGCCCAAAGTGCGCATCAAGGGCAAGCGTGGTGTCCAAACCGCTTTTGTAGGCCTGCCGACCATGCGCCTGAAACATGGGCGCGTGGTTGTACAAATAGTCAATGGCTTCGATATAGGTCATGTGCAAAATTACCAAATACTTCGGACCTGCAAAGATATAAAAAAAACAGACTGCGTGTATTATTTTTTGCGTTTGTAAGCCGGAAACTTAAAAATGTATAAACCGACGTTTTTTTGGGTTGAAAATTTGCGAATGCTAAAAAAAAATACGAACTTTGGCTTGTAAAAACACAAACCTTAATCCGAAAAGCCATGAAAAAGAATTTTGTTTTGGACACCAATGTCCTGTTGCACGATTTCAAATGCCTCGATCATTTTCAGGAAAATGATGTGTATATCCCGATGGTGGTGCTTGAGGAACTCGACCATTTCAAAAAAGGGAATGACCAAATAAACTACAACGCACGCCAATTTGCGCGCGAACTCGACGAGGTGGCCGACGATATGCTCTCGACCGAAGGAGCAAGTTTGGGCGAAGGGCGCGGACGCTTGTTTGTGCTTACGCGCAATTGTTTCCCGCAGGAACTCGTCGAAGCGTTCACCGAACGCACGCCCGATCACTATATTATCGGTGCTACCGTCGAACTTGCCAAAGCGCATCCCGATGTCAAAACCATATTGGTGAGCAAAGACATAAATGTGCGCATCAAAGCACGGGCGTTGGGCGTGTTGGCCGAAGATTACATCACCGACAAGGTTACAAATGTCGATGTGTTCGATAGCGAACAACCGGTGTTCGACGATGTGGCACCCGAATTGATAGACAAAATCTATGCGTCGAATGCCGGCGTTGATATTGACGAATTTGCATTCAAATCGGATGTGGAGCCGAACGAATGTTTTGTGCTGAAAAGCAATCGCGCATCGGCGTTGGTGCGCTACAATCCATTCGACGGCGTGGTCAATCGGGTCGAAAAAACACGCGCTTTCGGCATCGAACCGCGCAACGCAGAACAAACTTTTGCGTTAGACATTCTGCTCGACGACCGCATCAAACTTGTGGCCGTTACCGGACGTGCCGGCACCGGCAAAACGCTGCTGGCGCTGGCGGCTGCGTTGCAACAGAACGAAAACTACAAACAAGTGCTGTTGGCGCGTCCCATCGTGGCTATGTCGAACAAAGATTTGGGCGCACTGCCCGGCGATGCGCAAGAAAAAGTGGCGCCATACATGCAACCGCTGTTCGACAATCTGAACGTAATAAAAAGCGTCTTTTCGTATCAGGGCAAAGAGGTGCGACAACTTGAGGAGATGCAGAAAAACAACCAACTCGTCATCGAAGCGCTGGCGTTTATTCGCGGACGCAGCCTCAGCGACACCTATTTCATTGTGGACGAAGCTCAAAATCTGACGCCGCACGAAATTAAAACTATCATCACGCGCGCCGGCGAAAATACAAAAATCGTCTTCACAGGCGATGTTCACCAAATCGATTCGCCGTACTTGGATATGCAGTCGAACGGCCTTGTGTATATGATTGACCGCATGAAAGGGCAAGATATGTTTGCACATGTCAATCTGATAAAGGGCGAACGCAGCGAATTGTCGGAGATAGCCAGCCAACTGCTGTAATAGCGATGGAATGTCGTGTCGATAAATGGTTGTGGGCGGTGCGTGTGTTCAAAACACGCAGTTTGGCGGCCGATGCGTGCAAAAAAGGGCGCGTTCTGATGCAGGGCGTGGCGGTCAAACCGTCGCGCGAGTTGAAGGTGGGCGATGTGGTGCAGGTGCGGCGCAATCCGATAGTGTACACGTTCAAAGTGGTGGCGCTGACTCAAAATCGGGTCGGCGCGAAACTTGTGTCGCAGTTTATGGCGAATCAAACGGCGCCCGACCAACTCGAACTGCTCGAGGTGTTGAAACTCGACCAAAGCAATCAGCGCGCCAAAGGCTTGGGACGCCCGACCAAAAAAGAGCGGCGCGATTTGGACGACTTTTTCGACGATGCGGCCTACTATTTCGACGATGAAGACGAATTGGACTGAATGGTGTGTGCAATTGTTATAAGTTGCTCTCTTTCAGTCGCTCAGCGTTTTCGGCTACTATCAAGTGGTCGATGCAGTCTTGAATGTTGCCGTCCATAAATGCCGCTAAATTATATATGGTGTAGTTGATGCGGTGGTCGGTGATGCGCCCTTGCGGGTAGTTGTAGGTGCGTATTTTGGCCGATCGGTCGCCGGTCGAAACCATCGTTTTGCGGCGGGCGGCTATGTCGTCGATGTATTTTTGGTGTTCCATGTCGTAGATTTTGGTGCGCAGGCGTGCCAGAGCGCGTTCTTTGTTTTTCGGCTGGTCGCGCGTTTCGGTGCATTCTATCAAAATCTCCTCTACGTTGCCGGTGTTTGGATTTTTCCAATTGTAGCGCAACCGCACGCCACTTTCCACCTTATTAACGTTCTGCCCGCCGGCTCCGCTCGAGCGGAATGTGTCCCATTTTATTTCGCCTTCGTTGATCACTACGTCAAATTCTTGGGCTTCGGGCAACACGGCCACCGATGCCGCCGATGTGTGTACGCGCCCTTGCGTTTCGGTTACCGGCACGCGCTGTACGCGGTGTACGCCGCTTTCGTATTTCAGGGTGCCATATACGTTGTCGCCTGTAACGGCAAAAATAATCTCTTTGAAACCGCCCGAGGTGCCTTCGCTGTAACTCGATACGTTGATTTTCCACCCTTTTGTTTCGCAGTATTTGCTGTACATACGAAAGAGGTCGCCGGCAAAGATGGCGGCTTCGTCGCCGCCGGTGCCGCCGCGTATCTCGACGATGCAGTTTTTGCCGTCTTCGGGGTCGGCCGGAATGAGCAGCAGTTTTATCTCTTCTTCTATCTGCGGAATTTGCGGATCGATGTCGTCGATTTCGGCTTTGGCCATGTCGCGTAGTTCGGCGTCGCTCTCGTGGTCGAGTATGTTTTTGGCTTCGGCCAGATTGTCGAGCAGATGTTTGTAGGCATTGCGCTTGGCGACTATTTTTTCCAAATCGCTGTATTCTTTGTTCAGTTTGACGAATCGTTTCATGTCGGCGATGACACTCGGGTCGGTTATCAGTGTCGATACCTCGTCGAAACGCGCCAACAGTCCGTCGAGTCGGGTCAGTAGATTGTCGTTCATGGGCGTGGTGAGCAAATGGTGAAAAATCGAGTTGCAAAATTACGCATTTTGTGTCATATAACCAAAAAAACGAAAGGCGACAAGTGTGCCCTGCCGCCTTTTCTGCCTAAACAAACCTAATACTGCAGAAAAAAATCAATGTGTGAATAACAATTCACGATATTTAGGCAGTGTCCACATTTCGTCATCGACAATCATTTCGAGTTCGTCGGCGTGGGCGCGTATTTCGTCCATCAGCGGCACGATGTTGTCGTGGTAGGCAATGGCGCGTTCGCGCATACTTTCGATGCGGTTGGCGGTGTGGCGTGCCGCAGTCATGTCGTCCACTTTTTGCACAATTTCGTCCACATGATTGATGATGCGTTTCACAATCAGAATTTCGTGCGAGGCCAAACGTTGGTATTGCTCGTCGCCGAATGCCACTTTTTCTTTGACGATATTGTCGAGCAAAATCGATTGGTAGCGGTTGGCAACCGGCACAATGTGGTTCATTACCAAATCGCCGAGTACGCGCGATTCTATCTGAATTTTTTTTGCGTAGGTTTCCCATTTTACTTCGCAGCGCGATTGCAGTTCGGCTTCGGTCAGCACGCCTGTGTTTTTGAAAATGGCCACGCTGTCGGGCGATAGATAGCGGTCGAATATCAGTGGCACGCTGGTTTCGCAGTCGAGGCCGCGTTTGCGTGCTTCCTCTTTCCATTCGTCGCTGTAGCCGTTGCCGTCGAAACGAATGGCTTTGCAGGCCGAAATGTTCTTTTTGATGACGGCGAACAAGGCGCGTTCTTTTGGCTCGCCGGCTTCCATCAGTTTGTCCACGTCGCGTTTGAACGTGATGAGTTGGTCGGCTACGGCAGCGTTCAGTGCCAACATGGCGCCGCCGCAGTTGGCCGACGATCCTACGGCGCGGAATTCGAACCGGTTGCCCGTGAACGCAAACGGCGATGTGCGGTTGCGGTCGGTGTTGTCGAGCAGAATTTCCGGAATGTTGGCCACGCCGAGTTTCATCTCTTTTTTGGCGTTGATGACGATGCCTTCGTCGGCCGATGCTTTTTCGAGTTTGTCCAAAACGTCGGTTATCTGTTTGCCGAGGAATACCGAAATGATGGCCGGAGGCGCTTCGTTTGCGCCAAGACGGTGTGCGTTGGTGGCCGACGAAATCGACGCTTTCAGCAGGCTGTTATGTTTATGCACAGCCATCAGAATGTTCACCAAAAAGGTGATGAATTGCAGGTTGGCGTACGGATTTTTGCCCGGAGCCAGCAGATTTACGCCGGTGTTGGTGCCCATCGACCAGTTGCAGTGCTTGCCCGAACCATTGACGCCGGCAAAGGGTTTCTCGTGCAGCAGCACGCGGAAATGGTGGCGGCGTGCCACGCGTTCCATTATCGACATCACGAGCAGGTTGTGGTCACTC
Organism: Paludibacteraceae bacterium; assembly: GCA_051870755.1. Lineage (GTDB taxonomy): Bacteria > Bacteroidota > Bacteroidia > Bacteroidales > Paludibacteraceae > W0P28-013. The sequence continues at coordinate 277,772 of JBJECE010000028.1, forward strand.
GATAGGTTTACCTCTTCGTACACCGGCGCGAGTTCAAATTGGTTGGGTGCCACTTCGTTGTGGCGCGTTTTGACGGGAACGCCAAGTTTCAGCGACTCGATTTCGAGGTCGGTCATGAATTTGAGCACGCGTTCGGGTATCGCGCCGAAATAGTGGTCTTCCAACTGCTGATTTTTCGCGCTGTCGTGTCCCATCAGCGTGCGGCCGGTCAGCACCAAGTCGGGGCGCGCCTCGTACAGCGCCTCGTCAACCAAAAAATATTCTTGTTCCCAACCTAGGAATACATGCACTTTCGAAACGTTGCGGTCGAACAGTCGGCACACTTCCACGGCGGCTTTGTTCAGTGCCGACACCGAGCGAATGAGCGGTGTTTTGTAGTCGAGAGCTTCGCCCGTGTAGGCCACAAAAATGGTCGGTATGCACAGCGTGTCGCCCACGATGAATGCCGGCGACGACGGATCCCAAGCCGAGTAGCCGCGCGCTTCGAATGTGTTGCGTATGCCGCCGTTCGGAAAACTCGACGCGTCGGGCTCTTGCTGATACAGCACATTGCCCGAAAACTCTTCCATGACGCGCCCGTCGGGGGTCTTGTCGAGGAACGAGTCGTGTTTTTCGGCTGTGCCTCCCGTTAGTGGCTGAAACCAATGCGTGAAATGCGTGGCGCCGTGTTCGGTTGCCCATTTCTTCATGCCGATGGCTACCGAATTGGCAATGTCGCGACTGAGCGGTTTGCCGTTGTCGATGGCGTCGAACACCTGATTCAGAATGTTGTCGGCGATGTATTCGCGCATACGTTCGCGTGTGAAGACGTTTTGTGCAAAAAACGTTGCCGGACGTTCGTCGGGCACGGCGATGTTGATATTTTCCGGACGATGTCCGTTGGCGGCCTGCAATGCCGCAAAACGTAAGGTACTCATAAGCGTTTGTTTTTAGTTTTAATCGGAATTTTCCACTTGTTTTTGGTTTTAATCGCAATAAAAATGATTTTGTGCCGCAAAATTACGTCTATTTTTTGAAATGACCAACAAAAAATCGAAAAATTTGCGTCAAATGCCTTTTTTTTGAATCTCGGCAATATATAATATAATAGGGTGTGCCGATGTTGCACTTGCTTGTTGAGAGTAGTTTGTTGCGCTTTGCACGATTTTTTAATCTTCCGCCTTAAACTATGCGGACGCGGCGCGCCGCGTCCCTACATTAAACTATTAAACTCTGAAACTATTTTGCACTCTTCCATTTTGCACTATTTTTAACTTTTAACCCTTTGGCGCTTCGCGACATTTCCCTTGAAAAGGGCAAATCTCAGCGCGAATGTTGTGCAGCGTGTGATCTCCCCTTTGCAAGCCTGAAGTGCACCCTAAAAGTTAGATAAAAAACTTTTGTAAAAGATGTGAGTTCATTCATTAAAGAAACGTTTGCAGGCTGTCCGCATAGAGCATAGAAACCAAGAACATAGACCGTATGGATGTTTTTTTTGCAACGCAATTTTTGTGGTTTGGAAATAAATTCATAACTTTGCAAGTTGGATTAGTGTTAACAATAATATTCATCAAAAAAACATAAAAAACTATGTCACAAAAAGCAATTTTAATGATACTCGACGGTTGGGGCATCGGCGATGGCCAACGCGACGATGTTATCAGTCAAATGCCAACACCCTATTGGGATAAATTGAATGCGCTCTATCCGCATTCGCAGTTGCAGGCTTCGGGCGAAAATGTCGGACTTCCCGACGGACAAATGGGAAACTCCGAAGTCGGCCATCTGAACATCGGTGCCGGTCGCATCGTGTATCAGGATTTGGTGAAAATCAATCGCGCTTGCCGCGATAAATCGATTCTGAAAAATCCCGAAATCGTGCGCGCGTACGAATACGCCAAACAACACGGCGTGAAAATGCACTTCATGGGCTTGGTGTCCGACGGCGGCGTGCACAGTTCGCTGGAGCATCTGCTGACGTTGTGCGACATCGCCAAGGAATACGGCAACCGCCATGTGGTACACTGCTTTATGGACGGTCGCGATACCGATCCGCACAGCGGCAAAGGTTTCATCGCACAGTTGGAACAACATTTGGCAACTACCGGCGGACAAATTGCCTCGATTGTGGGGCGCTACTACGCTATGGATCGCGACAAACGCTGGGAACGCGTGAAAGTGGCATACGATTTGCTGGTCGAAGGCAAAGGCGAAGCCGCATCGAATATGGTCGAGGCGGTCGAAAAGTCGTATGCAGCCGACGTTACTGACGAGTTTATCAAACCGATAGTGCACGTCGATGAGGCGGGCGCGCCTGTGGCCACCATCGAGGCGGGCGATGTGGTGATTTTCTTCAACTACCGCAACGACCGCGCCAAAGAACTGACCATCGCGCTGACGCAGCAGGATATGCTCGACAACGGCATGCACACGTTGCCGCTCGAATATTTCTGCATGACGCCATACGATGCGTCGTTCAAAGGGTTGCACATCTTGTTCGACAAAGAAAATGTGGTCGATACGCTTGGCGAAACGCTCTCGAAAGCCGGTAAACGGCAGCTGCACATTGCCGAAACGGAGAAATATGCGCATGTAACGTTTTTCTTCAACGGCGGTCGCGAGCAGCCGTTCGATGGCGAAGAGCGCATCCTCATTCCGTCGCCCAAAGTGGCTACCTACGACTTGAAACCCGAGATGAGCGCTTACGAAGTGGCCGATGCGTTGAATGCCGAATTGGATAAACAGAAGTTCGATTTCGTGGTCATCAACTTTGCCAACGGCGACATGGTAGGCCACACCGGCGTGTACGAAGCCATACAGAAAGCGGTTACCACTATCGACAAATGTGTCGAAAGCGTGGTCGAAACAGCGCGTCGCAACGGCTACGAACTGATAATCATAGCCGACCACGGTAACTGCGACCATGCCCTGAACGCCGACGGAACGCCAAACACGGCGCATTCGCTCAATCCGGTGCCGTTCATCTACGTTACCGACAAGCAGGGCGTGCAGGTCGAAGACGGCATCTTGGCCGATGTCGCTCCGTCCATCTGCCACATTATGGGCATCGCCCAACCGGCTGATATGACAGGTAAGTGTTTGATTAAATGATGTTTGTAATTCCGAAAAAAATAATGACGCTATGAAAATTCTGAAAAGTTTCGTACTTGGAGCGGCCTTGCTGGCCTGCACGGCCGTGGTGGCGCAAACGGAAACCGTTTTGATGACAATCGACGGCAACGCCATCACAAAAGATGAATTTGAGTATATCTATCGTAAAAATAATGCGAACAACGCCATTGACAAAAAATCGTTGGACGAATATGTCGAGTTGTTCAAAAACTTCAAACTGAAAGTGGTCGATGCGCAACACCGCGGCTTGGACACACTGCCGACTTTCATTAGCGAATTGCGCGGCTATCGGGCACAATTGGCCAAACCATATCTGACCGATATGTCGATGGAGGAAAAATTGTGTCGCGAGGCTTACGAACATCTGCAACAGGACGTCGAAGTGAGCCATGTGCTGATCAAATTGCCCGAAAATGCGACTCCGGCCGACACGCTGGCTGCCTACAACAAAGCACTGAAAGCGTGCCAACGGCTTGCAAATGAGGATTTTGCGACTGTCGCGCTCGACATGTCGGACGACCCTTCGGTGCAGCGCAACAAAGGCTATTTGGGCTATTTCACCGGAGGCATGTTGGTCTATCCGTTCGAAAAGGCGATGTACACGTTGCCCGTTGGCGAAATTTCGGCGCCGGTGCGCACGTTCTACGGCTACCATATAATTAAGGTGCACAATCGTCGGCCTGCATACGGACAAATTCGTGTGTCGCACATCATGAAAATGGTGAAAGCCGATGCGCCTGAAGCCGAGCAGCAGAAAGCGCACGACGAAATTCTGAAAATAGCCGAACGCCTGAATAATGGCGAAGATTTTGCCGACGTGGCGCGCGAAACCTCCGACGACCGCGGTTCGGCCATGCGCGGTGGCGAACTCTCGTGGTTTGGCGTCGGACGCATGGTGCGCGAATTCGAAAATGCGGCCTTTGCCCTGACTGAACCCGGCGAAATTTCGGCGCCGGTGCAATCGCCGTTCGGGTGGCACATCATCAAACTGCACGAGCGCCGCGGCTTGGAGCCATACGAAGCAAAACGCCCGGATATTTTGCGCCAAATGCAGCGCGACGAACGTGCCTCGATGGGACGTACCGTGCTGGTTGACAGACTGAAACGCGAATATAATTATGTCGAAAACACTGCCGCTTTCGATGCCGTGGCAGCTTTTGTGCAACAGCACGCGCAAGCCGATTCGGCCTATTTTGTCGCAGCCGAGCAACTGACCGACACTTTGGCGCAGTTTGCCGACCAAACGTTGTTGCAGCGCGATTTGGCAATGGTTATCGGTTTCGCGGCACGCGGCGGCGCCTTGTCGGCCGTGTCGTTCGACGAACAGAAACAAGCCTTTGTCGAAAACCGCTTGTTGGACTACGAAGATACGCAACTCGAAGCGAAATATCCCGAATTCCGCTATCTGATGCAGGAATATCACGACGGCATTTTGTTGTTCGAAATCAGCAATGCCGAAGTGTGGGAAAAAGCCGCCAAAGACACCAAAGGGCTCGAAACCTATTTCGCTGCCAACAAAAAGAATTATGCGTGGGACACGCCGCATTACAAAGGCCGAATCGTCTATTGCAAAGATGCTGCAACGGCCAAACTCGTCAAAAAAATGATTGCCAAATTGCCGTCCGATTCGGTCAATTCCTATTTGAATGCCCGCATCAACAACGATAGCGTAGTGGCGGTGAAAACCGAGGTCGGCTTGTGGAAAAAGGGCGACAATGCGCAAGTTGATAAATTGGCATTTGGCTTGAAAACCGCCGAAGTGGCCGTCGATGACAATTTCCCCGTGGTGTTCGTGGTAGGCAAAATGCTGAAAAAAGGTCCGGAAACCTACACCGACGTGCGTGGCGCCGTAACTGCCGATTACCAAAACGAACTCGAACGGCGTTGGGTGGCCGCCTTGCGCGAAAAATATGAGATTGTGGTCGATAGCGCCGTGTTGAACTCTATCGAATAGTCGCTGTATGGTATGAAAAAGCATAATCTGCTGCTGTTTTTGGTGTTGTGTCTGCCGGTGGCTTGTTCTCTCAAGCCGCAAGCCGATGTGGCGCGCGACCCATTGGTGGAAGTCGAAGACCAATTTCTCTATATGGACGAATTGGCACAAATCATTCCGGAGGGAACGACGCCCGAAGACAGTGCAGTATTGGCCGACGCGTTCATTCGTAAGTGGGCAACCAATATTTTGCTGTACGAAACCGCCAAACGCAACATCGCCAACGAGGACGAAATTGACGCCATGGTCGAGGAATACCGTAAAACGCTGACCATTCATTACTATCAGCAACGGCTGGTGGCGCAGCGTTTGGCCGACCCTACCGATGCCGAAGTCGAAACGTTTTACGAACAGCACGAAAGCTTGTTCCCGTTGAGCGAAAATGTGTTGCGCGGGGTGTTCCTGAAAGTGCCGAATGGCGCTCCTAAAATCGACCGCGTGCGCAAAACCATCAAAGACCTTGATGACGATGCCGACCTGCAAGCTCTCGAAGAATACAGTGTACGACATGCCGCCGTGTACGACTATTTTCCGGATAAGTGGGTGTATTTCAGCGATTTGGCTTGTCGGATGCCGCCGCTGAATGCCGACCAGACACACTTTCTGGAAAACGCATCGTTTTACGAAGCGTCGGATTCGACCTACACCTATTTTCTGAAAGTAACCGATTATCGCTTGGTTGGTATGGCTGCACCGTTGGATTTTGTGCAGGAAAAAATCAGAACCATACTCAGCAACCGGCGTAAACTCGAATATTTGCAACAATTTGAAGTGTCGCTCTACGACGATGCCGTAACCAACGGACAAATTACATTCTACAATTCGTTGCAAGAGAAAAAAAGTTTGAAATCCTATTTTGAATGAAATGATGCAGAAAGTGAAGCATATTGTTATGGGATTTGTGCTGACGGCGTCGCTGACGCTGTCGGCACAAACGAATATGATTGATGGCGTCGTGTGGATAGTGGGCGATAATGCCATCATGCGGAGCGAAGTCGAGGAACAGCGTTTGCGGCTTCAGTACGAAGGACAACGCTTGCAGGGCGACCCCTACTGCGTGATACCGGAACGCATGGCGTTGCAAAAATTGTATCTGCATCAGGCCAAAATCGACAGTCTCGAAGCCGGCGCATCGCAAGTCGAAGCGCAAGTGAATATGCGCATGGATCATTTCATGCGCGAAATCGGCTCGAAAGAGAAAGTCGAAGAGTACTTCAAAAAAACGGTGTCGGAAATCAAGGAGGAAATGCGCCAGATGATTCACGACCAACTGACTATTCAGATGGTACAGCAAAAATTGACGGGCGACATCAAACTGACGCCGGCCGAAGTTCGCACATTTTATCAGTCGTTGCCCGACGACAGCATACCGATGATTCCGGCGATGGTCGAAGTGCAGATTATCACGCTGGAACCGCCCATTCCGGTCGAAGATTTGGAGGCTACCAAAAATCGCTTGCGCGAATATGCCGAGCGTGTGAACAATGGTTCGGCCGACTTTTCGATGTTGGCGCGCCTCTATTCCGATGACCCCGGCACCGCCGCGAAAGGTGGCGAATTGGGATTCTTCGGGCGCGGTACGATGGTTCCCGAATTTACCAATGCCGCCTTTGCACTCACCGAACCGGGGCAAGTGTCGCGTGTGTTTCAAACCGAATTTGGTTTCCACATCGTGCAACTGCTCGAAAAACGGGGCGACCGCATCAACTGTCGCCACATATTGTTGCGCCCGCGCGTATCGACGGCCATCAAAGAAAAAACATTCCAACAACTCGATAGTCTGGCGGCACTCATCAGAACCGGCAAACTGACGTTCGAAGAGGCGGCGACCATGAACTCGTCCGACAAAAATACGCGCATGAACGGCGGCATGATGACCAACGAAAATACCGGCGCATCGAAGTTTGAGTATCAGGACTTGCCGCAAGAGGTGGCCAAAATAGCGTACAACCTGAAAATCGGCGAAATATCGCAACCGTTCGCCATGATGGATGCCTCGCTCGGACGCGAAGTCTATGCCGTCATTCGGCTGAAAGCCAAAACGCCGAACCACAAAGCCAATTTGACCGACGACTATCAGCAGTTGAAACAATATTGCGAGAATGTGAAACGCTCGGAAATATTGGCGGAGTGGATAGCCCGCAAAATCAAAGAAACGTATGTCTATATTGCACCCGATTGGCGAAACTGTGAGTTTGAACACGATGGTTGGATAAAAAAATAGTGTGAATTTCAGGTGGCGGATTTATTGCGATATAATAATATTGTGTGGTTGTCGATATGCTTGCTGTGTGCCGCATCGCTACCGTTGATGGCACAGCAAAACAGGCTGCAAATGGCGCCGCAAACGATGTCGTCGATGCAAAAAACGATGACACCGCCGCCTGCCAATACACCACAACAAAAAACGCAGCCCGCAACAAAAAACAAATCGCAACCGACTGCTTCGTCCGACAACAAAACGCCGGTCTATCTCGAGAATGCCGAAACATTCAGTTACGACCAAGCCCGCAATGCCGATGCACAACTGCTGAAAGGCAACGTGCGTTTCCGCCACGACGACGCCTATCTCTATTGCGATAGCGCCTATTTTTACGAACAGCAAAACTCGTTTACGGCCTACGGACATGTGCGTATTGTGCAGGGCGACACGCTGTTCATCTACGGCGACGTACTCTATTACGACGGAGATACTAAATTGGCGCGCCTGCGACGCAACGTGCGCATGAACAATCGCGATGTAACGCTCGTTACCGACAGCCTGAATTACGACCGTACTGCAAATGTCGGCTATTACTACACCGGCGGCAAATTGTACGACGAATCAAATGTGCTGACCTCTGTTTACGGACATTATTACCCGGGCGAACGCTTGGCTGTGTTTCGCCACGATGTGTCGCTGACAAACCCGAATTTCGTCATGGATGCCGATACGCTGAAGTATAATACGGAATCGGCGGTTGCCGAAATCGTCGGGCCAACCACCATCGTTTATGCCGAAGAAACGACCATCTATTCGGAGTTGGGCTTTTACAATACACGCACAGAACAATCACAATTACGTCTAAACTCATGGGTAAAACACGTTGATGGACAAATACTTACCGGTGATTCTATCGTGTACGACAAACGCCGTGGCGAAGGTCGCGCTTACGAACATGTGGTGTTGAACGATTCGGCAAAACAGATGTCGTTTTTCGGGCAATTCGTTTATTATAAGGAAGATGGCGATGTCGCTTTGGCCTACGATTCGGCACTGATGGTGGAGCATTCTACGCCCGACACTATCTATCTGAATGCCGATACGCTCTATGCCTATGCGGTCGATTCTACCGAAAAAGTGGTGCGTGCCTATCACAATGTCCGCATGTTTCGCCACGACGTGCAGGCGGTGTGCGATTCGGCAAGTTACAATACCCGCGACTCTGTGTTGCACCTCATGCAGCAGCCGGTGGCGTGGTCGGGCAACCGACAAATCACAGGCGATACCATGCACATCTATTCGGTGAACGGCGATGTGGAACGCTTGCAAGTGGTGGGCGCCGCTTTCGTGTGCGAACAGCACGATTCGCTGCACTACAACCAATTAGCCGGCAAGGAACTCGTGGCCTATCTGTCCGATAGAGAACTGCGACAGGTGCATATCCGTGGCAATGCCGTTTCGCTCTATTTCCCGCTCGACGACGATAGCGTGATGATAGGCCTGAATCAGACCGAAAGCAGTTATCTGACGGTCTATCTGCAACAGCAAAAAATTGAGCGCATCGTTTTGTACCCATCGCCAACGGGCGTACTTACGCCGATGGAAATGGTAACCGATGATATGTTGCGCATGCCGGGATTCTCGTGGCAGGCCGATGTGCGCCCAGATACATGGCAAGCCGTGTTCGACCGTCCGGAGCGCCAGAAAACGACCGCTCAACAGCCGCGTCGTCGTCCGGGACATGTCGAACCCGATGATACCGCAACTGCCAATAAACAGGAACAACAAACCACGCCGACCGATACACAGCAAATGCCGGCACGATTCGATGGTGGCAGCAGCAGCGGACAATCTGTGTCGCCGATCGGTGTGGGTGGAAAAACGACACTCAAAACCAACACATCGCGATGAGCAGGGTAGTAGTAGCATTGGAAATCGACCAGCCGGCACCAACAGCCTTGTTGTTTGCCGAAACTATCGCAGCGGCGCTCCGACACGAGGCGCGTACGTTGGCCGTGGGGCAACATACCACTTGCAATGCGTTGTCGTTGGCCGATTTGTCGGACGAGCTGGAGCGTATCGATGCCTCGATGTTGGTAGTGGAGGTCGATGGCTCACGCCGGATAAACACCTGTCTGCAAGCATGTCGCACATTGCGCATTCCGTATCTGTTGGTGCGACCGAATCAGCAACCGGCGTTCGCTCATGTGGCTGTGCCGGTAACGTTTTTGCCCGAAGATAAAGAAAAAGCCCCGTTTGCGGCGGCTTTCGGACGTTTTTTTGCGGCTCAACTGACTATCTTCAAACCGAAAGATTATGGCACGCGAGCCATCAAAAATATCGATGCCATGACCACTTTGTTCGATTCTTTCGCACTGAAATACAACATTGTGCAGGCGCGCAAAGGGAGCGATGGTGTCGAACGCGAAGCCGCTCAATGGGCACAAACGCAAGCCGATTTGGTCATTGTGTCGGCATCGCGCGAATATGGGTTGGACGATATTTTGTTTGGCAGCAAAGAATACCGCATCGCAAAACAATGTACCGTGCCGCTCTTGCTCATCAATCCGCGAGGCGACTTGTATGCACTGTGCGATTGACGAGTGTGAAATCGTAACTATTTGAAAAACAATGTAATGATGAATATGAAACATTTTTTCTTGACAGCCGTTTTTTCCATCTGCGTGTTAGGCGTGTGCGCACAAACAGCCGACTATCCGATAGTACAAATCGATGGCAAAAACTACTATTCGTACACCGTTGCCCCCAAAGACGGACTATATGCCATAGCGCGTAAATTTGGCGTGTCGCAAGCCGATTTGCACAACTGCAACCCCAATTTGTCCGACGGCCTCCAAATCGGTCAGGTGATACTTGTGCCAATTACCGACGCGCAGCAGCCCGATACGATCTCTACCGATTTTATTATTCATCAGGTGCAGCCCAAACAGACCCTCTATGCCTTGTCGCGTAAGTACAATGTAACAATTTCAGAGTTGGTGAAATACAACCCCGAATTGACCGACGGTTTGAAGGTAGGCCAACGCTTGAAAATCCCGAAAATGTCGTTTACCGAAGAGCGCCAAGCCGAAACGGTACAACCGCTGAAAAGCCCCGCTGCGGCCACACTGACGGTGCGCAAACATGTTGTGCAAAAAGGCGAAACGCTCTACAGCATCAGTCGCCAATACGGCATCACGGTAGAGGAACTCGTGGAACTAAATAATGTTACGACAACCATCAAAGTGGGCGACGAACTGCTGATTCCCGATAAAGAGTCCGAACCCACGCCGCCATCGCCGGCGGTTACGGCCGTACCCGATACGGCGGTGCCTGCCGTAGCCGACAGCGTGTTGCCGAAGAGCGATACAACCAAAATTGTCGCCGTCGCCAATCCCAATGCCCTGAAAATAGCCGTCCTGCTGCCATTTATGCTGAAAACGCCCTATATCGACGCATCGGTCAATTATTTTTGGGAATTTTATCGGGGACTTTTAGTCGGGCTCGAAGAGGTGAAACGCGCCGGCATTTCGGTCGAATTACACACCTACGACATCGAAAAATCGTTGTCGTCGCTCGACTCCGTGCTGCGTTTGCCGGAACTGCCGGCTATGGATTTGCTTATCGGACCGGCCTATGCCAATCAAGTGGAAGCGGTGGCCGACTTTGCCAAACGCCATCAGATTTACACCCTTGTGCCGTTTACATCCAAAATCGACGCCGAAGCCAACGACTTTCTGCTGCAGTTCAATCCATCGCAGGAGCGGATGTTGCCCATCGTGGCGCAAACCATCGTCAAACGCTTCCCGAATCAGCGTTTCGTCATCGCGCGTGTGAGCGACAAACGCGACAAAGCCAATCTTTTGGCCGACGAAGTAACCAAAAAACTGCACGAGGCACGCAAACCGTATGACGAAATAGTGCTGACACAGCACAATGTCGATACATTGCAAAAATTGGTCGGCCGCAACCGCGCGCTACTGTTGCTCGCTACGCAACGCATCGATTTCGTCGAAAATGTGTTGCCGCAAATCAAAGCACTCGAACTACCATTCTTGCAGATTTGGGGCTTCGACGATTGGAAACAATGGACGCAATATTACGATGGAACCTATTACTATTCGTTGTTCAAACAGACCGATACCGAAGCCTACGAGGCGCGCTATCGCACATGGTTCGGCAACCACACATGCGAAACCAATCCGCACTACGATTTAATTGGTTACGACGTTATCAATTATATGACTAAAATATTGAGTGTCAATAAGAAAAATCCGACTGCGGCGTTCAAACACACGCCCAATCAAGGCTTGCAATCCGATTTCAATTTCGAACAATACGGCGCCAAACAATGGATAAATACCAATTGGTATTTGTTCGGATTTTACAATCGCCAACTGCACAATGTCAAATAATGCTGCGTTTATGAGAAAATATTTTGCACTTCTGTTGCTTATAACTCTTTCGAACGTGGTTTTGGCACAACGCTACTACTACGAACCCGAATACACCGTGGGTGCGCGCGCCGGAGCCACAGCCTCGTTTGTCTCCTTCAGCCCGAATGTGTCGCACACGATGCTCTATGGCGCACAAGCCGGTGTCGCCTTTCGCTACATCTCCGACCGCTTTTTTGGCATACAGGTCGAGACCAACTTCACGCAACGTGGTTGGCGCGAAAAAACAGACGACTATCACTACGCACGCACGCTGAATTATATCGAAATACCCTTTTTGTCGCACATCTATTTTCAAAAAGATTTCTTTCGCTGGTTCTTCAATCTCGGGCCATCTATCAGTTTCCGCGTGTCGGATAGCACCGCAACCGACATCGCCGACGAGCAACTTGCACCGCGCCACACCGACGACTTCAAAACCATTTTCGATTATGGCATTGCCGTGGGAACAGGCTTCGAATTTCAGACGCGAAGAGCCGGCATCTACCAACTCGAAGCACGCTATTCGTTCGGCTTGGGCGATATGTTCCCAAACTCAACAGCCGACACCTACCGCCGATCGTCAAATCAAAACATATCGTTGTGCTTGGGCATCTTGTTTAATGTCGGCCGGCGATGACATACGCATCAATTTTACACCCTAATTATATAGAGAACCATGAAATTTGTAGGCATCATTCCGGCACGATACGCCTCGACCCGATTTCCCGGTAAACCCTTGGCCGATATTTTTGGCAAACCGATGATTCAGCATGTGTACGAACGCGCCTCACAGGTTTTTGACACGGTGGTGGTGGCCACCGACGACGACCGCATTTCACAGGCTGTAACGCACTTCGGCGGTCGGGTAGTGATGACGGCTACTACGCATCGCACCGGCACCGACCGCTGCTACGAAGCCTATACAAAACTCGCCGAACCATTCGATGTCGTTGTCAATATTCAAGGCGACGAACCATTTATCGCCATCGAACAAATGGAGTTGTTGAAAAATTGTTTTACGGCGAATAACGTACAAATAGCCACGTTGGTAAAGCCATTCGCACCCGATACCACATGGAACGAACTTCAAAATCCCAACACGCCGAAAGTCCTTGTCGATGCGCACTCCGAAGCCATCTGTTTCAGCCGTTCGGTGGTGCCGTATATGCGTGGCGTGCAACCCGACCAATGGGCGGCAGCGCACACATTCTATAAACATATCGGCATTTACGCCTATCGTGCCGATGTGCTCGCACGCATCACACACATGCCGCAGGGAGTTTTGGAACAATGCGAATCGTTGGAACAACTCCGCTGGCTCGAAAACGGCTTGCGCATCAAAGTCGCCGTAACTACCGCCGAAAATTATTCGGTCGATACACCCGACGACTTGGCAAAAATCCTGCAACTACATAAACAGATACACTGAAAATTTATACACAATTATGGCAAAGTACAAACGCATCTTGCTCAAATTGAGCGGCGAATCGCTCATGGGACAAAAACAGTATGGCATCGACGAACAACGCTTGGACGAATATGCGGCGCAGATAGCCGACATCGTGCGGCAAGGCGTCGAAGTGGGCATCGTCATCGGCGGAGGCAATATATTTCGCGGATTGAGTGGCGCTGCCAAAGGATTCGACCGCGTCAAAGGCGACCAAATGGGCATGCTCGCTACGGTTATTAACAGCCTGGCACTCAGTTCCGCACTCGAACAGCGCAACATCAAAGCACGCGTGCTTACAGCCGTGCGCATGGAGCCCATCGGCGAATTTTACAACAAGGCCAAAGCCGTCGAAATGCTCGAACGGGGCGAAGTGGCTATTTTTGCAGGCGGTACGGGCAATCCCTATTTCACCACCGACACCGGCGCATCGTTGCGCGGCATCGAAATCGAAGCCGATGTGATGCTCAAAGGCACGCGCGTCGATGGCATCTACACCGCCGACCCCGAAAAAGACCCTACGGCCACCAAGTTCGACAAGATCTCGTTCGACGAAATCTATGCACGCGGCCTCAAAGTGATGGACCTCACAGCCACCACTATGTGCAAAGAAAACAACCTGCCCATCATCGTCTTCGATATGGACACACAGGGCAATTTGGCTAAAGTCATTGCCGGCGACAATATCGGCACACTTGTATATAAATAGTGTGTCCTTGAAATGTTAATTTTTATTGTTTATTTTTATAGATTTTTTTGTGGGTTACTGAATACAGATTACAAGATTTTATGCTAACTTTACACCGCGAAAACAAGGGTTTTTAATGCAAAATGGCGATTTTAACATTAAATTTTACCCTGAATTGTTAAATTGCGCGTAGAATTAACTTAAATTACTAACCTTAAATACTAAAACGAATGAAAATTAAAGCATTTATGCGGCGATTTGTACCCACGCTGGCCATGCTGATATGCACGGCGGGCGCATTCGCACAAATCACGGTAAGCGGCATTGTAAAAGATGCTACGGGAGAACCCGTTATTGGTGGTAGTATCGTCGAAATGGGCACTACCAATGGTACGGTAACCGACTTTGATGGTAATTTTGAACTGCAAGTGGCCGAGGGCGCACAACTGCAAATCAGTTACATCGGTTTTCAAACACAGGAAGTAGCGGCCAAAGCCGGCGCACCGATGGTTATTGTGCTGCAAGAAGACGCGTTCGCACTTGGCGAAGTGGTGGCTATCGGTTATGGCTCGCAGAAGAAAAAAGAGATCACCGGTTCGGTGGCCTCACTGAAAGCCGAAGACTTCAACGCCGGTGTTAAAGCCAACCCTGTTGGCCTGTTGCAAGGTAAAGTGGCCGGTCTGAACATCAGCCGCACCACCAGCGACCCGACATCCACAGGCTATAATATCCAAATTCGTGGTTTCTCGACTTTGGGTAAAGGTACAGGCTCGTCGCCGTTGTACATCGTCGATGGTATCCCGACTGATAACATTGATAACATCTCACCCGAAGAAATTGCGTCGATGGACGTGCTGAAAGACGGTTCCGCAGCGGCTATCTATGGTACGCGTGGTACCAATGGCGTAATCCTTATTACAACCAAACGTGCCAGCCAAGGCGAATCGATGGAATGCGGCAAAATGAATGTCGAATACAGCGGCTATGTGTCGGTATCGGCTCCGCGCTCCAGCACCGGTTTGTCAACGGCCGAAGAGTTCCGCAACTTGGAAGCATTGTCGGGTGGTAAAGTTATTCCGAATATCTATACTGCTGCTGACGGACAAGAATACAATACCGATTGGATGGCTGCTGCAACCAAAAAAGCCGCAGTTACGCACAATCACAATATAGCTTTGTCCGGCGCAACCAAAAACTTCAGTTACCGTGGCGCTGTTACCTACAAATACGCCGAAGGCTTGGCCTTGAATACCGACCGTAACGAAATCATTGCCAAATTTGCGGCTGACCAATCGGCTCTGAAGGGATGGTTGAAATTTTCGTACGATTTCTCGTACATGCACTATAAAAACAACTACGATTGTGGCGATTTCAAACAAGCTGCAACGTTAAATCCCACTTATCCGATTTATGATTCGAGCACCATGTCGGGCTATTTTCTGCCGACCGCTTCGGGTACATACAACCCGATCGCTGCCACGAATCAAAAAGAATCGTACAAACAGGGCAATTTCTTCCGTGGTAGCGTTAAAGCCACTATCGACATCAAAGCCGTGCCCGGCTTGAAATTGAACGGTTTCGTGGCTTTGGAAGAGGGCGACAACTACTCCTATTCGTATGTTTCGCAAAAGTATGATACCGATTTGGCTGCAGCCGGTCAGGCTACACGCAATGCCGATATGAGTTTCAACCAATTGTACGAAGTAACAGCCGATTATGCCGGTAGTTGGAATGGACACTCGTTGGCTACGGTTATCGGTTGGTCTTATCAAAAATTCTTCTACGACGGATCGTACATAACAAACGGCGGTTTCCCGACCGACTACTACAAGTATTACAGCATGTACGACGGTCAGACCGATAAAGAAAAATTGAATGTAAGTTCGTATCGCAACTCCAACGTGCTGGCTTCCGGATTCGCTCGTGTAAACTACAACTACGACGAACGCTACTTGATTTCGGCATCGTTGCGTGCCGAGGGTTCGAGCCGCTTCGGCGAAAACCACAAATGGGGCTGGTTCCCGGCAGTGAGCGCCGGTTGGCGTATCCGTGGCGAACAATTCATGTCGGGTCAAAGTTGGTGTAACGACTTGAAATTGCGTGCCGGTTTCGGTATCACGGGTAACAATCTCGGCAGCGACCTGCAATCGAAAATGTTGTTAACCAATGGCGGTACGTTCTGGTACAATGGCGAATATGTTACCACATACGGCATTCAACAAAATGCCAATCCCGATTTGCGCTGGGAGAAAAAATACGAATACAACTTGGGTATCGACTTCTCGTTCCTCGACAATCGTTTGAGCGGTAACATCGATCTCTACTATCGCGATACAAAAGACTTGTTGTGGGAATACGACGTACCGACGCCTCCGTTCCCGTACAACAAAATTTTGGCTAACTGTGGCGAAATTACATCGAAAGGTTTGGAATTGGCTTTGACCGGCGTTCCTGTGCGTATGAATAATTGGGAGTGGGCAACAACCGTTACCATGGCGTTCAACGATAACAAAATCAAAAAGTTGTCGGGCGATGTAGTACTCAATGGTCAAACGTTCACGTTGTCGTATTCCGAAATGCTCACCGGCGGTGTTTGGGAGAATGGTATGACTAACGTAAATACCCAAAAGATTGTTGAAGGCGAATCGGTGGGTACGTTCTACGGCTACAAATACACCGGTGTAACCTCCAAAGGACAACTTACTTACGAAAAATGGACACAAGCAGATGCTGATGCCGGATTGTGCGATGCTTCGGAAGTTGGCCAAAACAAACTGCAAGTTATTGGTCGTGCACAACCGATTATGACATACGGTTGGAACAACACGATTCGTTGGAAAAACTTGGATATTACGTTGTTCTTCCGTGGCGTTGTCGGCAACGACATTCTGAACGTAAAACGCTGGGCTTATGGTCCGCAAAAATCGGTTAGCACTGCTGTGTTTATGAAAGATGTCGAGGCTTTGGCCAATGGCACAGGTTGCTACCGCCAAGCCAAATTCTCCGATTACTACTTGGAAGATGGTTCGTATTTCAAACTCGACAATATCACGGTGGGTTATACGTTCCAATTCAAAGATAATCCGTACATTCAGTCTGTTCGCGTATTCGGTACAGCCGAAAACGTCTTCACGCTGACAAAATACTCGGGCATCGACCCCGAGGTGAATACGTCGGATGTGTGGAGTCCAGGTATTGATGCTTCGGGCTTCTATCCTTCGGTATGCAACGTAATGGTTGGATTGAATATCACCTTATAATAATACACTCTAAAAACGGAAAACACTATGAAAAAGAGATGGATTTTCATGTTGGCTGTAGCGGCTGTGTTGGCTGCCGGCTGTGAAGATATGCTCGACGAACAAGTCTATGGTAAACCGACCATCGACGAAATGTTGAGTAACGAAGAAAATGTGTCCAAGGTAGTCGGACAAGCTTACGCCGAAGTGGCGTGGTTGCACGACCATTGGGGCTTGTGGGGCATTTATACCTTGTCGGCCGATGAATGCGTTAATCCGGTTCGTAACCCCGGTTCCGACTGGAGCGACGACGGCTATTGGCATGGTTACAATGTACACGAATGGACACCGAACGACTTGAGTCTCGAACATGTTTGGCAATATTCCAATGCCGGTGCAGTGCTGTGCAATAAAATTTTGAGCCAATTGGATAGTTACAAGGACGCAATGGAACCCGAAGTGTACGCCCGCTTTACCGGCGAACTGAAAGTGTTGCGTTGCTACTATTACTACACGCTGTTCGATGTGTTCGGACGTATTCCGTACCTCGATAACTATGCATCGGAAGAGGTGCCGCAAAGCGAAACTTATGAGATTTGGAATAAACTTGTAACCGTTTTGGAAGAAGAGGCACCCTATCTGCCCGTAATTGACGATGCCAATCGTGCCGAAAACTATGGTCGCTGCTCGCAAGGTATGGCTTATGCGTTGTTGGCACGCTTGTATCTGAATGCAACATCGTTCGGGGTAACGCCGGATAATTGCGGTATCGACTCCATTAAAACCGAAAACGATTTCTACAAACGTTGTGTAGAGGTTTGCCAAAAGGTGATTGACTCGAAATCGTATCGTATCGAGGATAATTTCTTTACCAACTTTGCCATTAACAACGAAAATAGTCTCGAAAACATCTTTGTGATTGTCGAAAACGGTAACGAAAACTTCGACTATCGCGATGTGGCCGGTAAAATGGCAAACAAATTGCGTATCACCTGCTTAACGCTGAACTATGCGCATCAGCAAGCGTGGGGGTTGAAAGAAAAACCGTGGAACGGCTTCTGCGCGCCTCCCGATTTCTTGGCAAAATATCAATATGGTGTCGATATGCGCGGCCCGTGCGACTCTACCAAAGGCACACACGGTTGCGACGGCTGGGGCTGGTTCCTTGGACCTATTTACGCCTCCGATAGCAGTCAAGATACGTTGCGTTTGACCGACAAAGGTAATATTCCTGCCGTGATTCGTACAGAAGTGTCTTCGGTGGACGATGCTACAGCCGTGGATGGTGCACGCTTGCTGAAGTATGAAGTTGCTAAAAATGGTGCTTACAAATATTGCGACAATGACTTTGTCCTTTTGCGCTATGCCGATGTACTCTATATGCAGTACGAAGCCGCGTATCGTTCCGGCGATAACGCCACTTGTGCTAAATTGTTGGCTGATGCCGATTTCCAAAAAATGCGTACGCGTGTAGGTCTGCCGGCGTATGGCGCTCTCGATCTTGAGGAGTTGCTTGACGAGCGTGGCCGTGAGTTTGCTTGGGAGTTGGTACGTCGTCGCGACCTGATTCGTTATAACCGTTTCTCGAAAGGCAGTTGGTTGTTTAAAGACGTAGCCGCTGATAACCACTGGGATTGGTTCCCGATTCCGCGTAAGATGATTGAAACATCGGGTGGTTTGTGGACACAAAATCAGGGTTATACGACCGATAAATAACAAAAAAAGAGGCGCGGGTGCAACGTTTTGTGCCGCCCGTGCATCTTTATTATAAACACAAAAACATTTTTAATTACTTTATTTTTTTAACTTTTAAATTTTTATTATTATGAAAACTGTAAAGTTTTTTACGTTCGCACTGCTTGCCGGTGCGTTGATGGTAGGGTGTAAAGAAAAGAACCCGCCGGTAGTAGATGGTGGCGATGACAACCCACAAGATCAAATTGATCCGATCTCTATTCCGGCGCCGGCCGCAGGCAAAACGACCATTGCCATTTATGTGCCGGAAGATACCCCAAGAGGTGCTTATTTGGTAGGCAACTTCCAAAATAACAACATTAGCGATGATGCTGCCAAATTTGAATTGGTGGATGGCGAAGAACGTTGGTACGCCGTTACCATCGATTATGCAGCAGACCTTAGAGTAAAAGCCATTGCTTATCCGTCCGACTCGACCGTGGCGCTGGCTTGGGCGTATCAATGGGGTATGAATATCGATCCCGAAGATCCGGATTGCAAAGTAACCGAAGACCATGTTATTCTGCTCGATGGTGCTGGCGTACTTGCTTTTGAGAATGGCGGCGAAGTACTATTGACAAAGGTAGCCGATGGTGGCGTAGCCTATCTGCAAGTGAAAGAGTGGAAAGCCACGCCGGTAATTCCGGATGTGCCGGCAGAAACAGCATGGATGAAGCACCCATTCGATGGCACAAACTGGACATGGAAAGAAATGACTAAAACTGCTGATGCTACCTTTACCTTGGCAGCTCGCTATGGTCAACACGGTTGTAATATTTCAGAAACTGAAGGTGGTGCTGAAAATTGGTTCGAACAAATTCCTACTGACGACGAGATAGCCAAAGGCGACTCGGTACTCTTTACCTTTGTTTCGACCAAAGGCAATATAGGTAAGGTTTCGATGAAATTGCTGGCCAAAAATGAAAATCCGGCTGTTCCGACAAATAGCACCGTAAAAGCCAAATTGCCAGCCGAATGGACTAACGAAATCACTGTGTGGATATGGTGGGATGGTAAAGATGGTTATTCAGTAACGCCCACCAAAGAAGGTGATTGGTATGTGGTAAGTCCGGGTGAAGCCGTTACAGGTCTTGGCGTGATTTTCCGTAATGGTACCGATTGGGGTACCGGCCAATCAGATAATATTGTCGTAGGCGAAGTTGAACAAGCCTGCTACGAATTGACGCTGAAAGCACCGGACAAGATGGATGCTGCTGCCACTGCTGTGGATTGCGAATAATGGCATAGCATAACATAAAGAAACAAAACTCCCCGCAAATTGCAGGGAGTTTTTGTTTATTCTCGGTTATTGCACTTATTCGGCAGCGGGAAGACCTTTCCATGCAGTTACTTCGTCAACAGCTTTCAAGTCGAGAGCCATTTGACGGTTGCCGCCGATCTCTTCAGAATTATTCCAATCCATTACACCTTCAGCGGTTTTGTAGAAATATTTATACTCAAATTTTGCAGGAACTTCTGCTTCGTGCGTATATTTGCCGTCAACCAATTCCATTTTGTGAGTTGGTGTAGCGGTAGCAGAACCCCAGTTCCAGTCTTCTTCAGCAAAATTACCTACAATATAGACTTCATATCCTTCTGGAAGTGCCGGAGCCGTCAAAGTGAATGTGGCTTGACCGGCTTTGTTGCGTTCTACACAAGGAGCCGATTTCCAAGCATCAACGTCAAGGAAGAGAACTTTACCTTCAGCAGATTCTTTTCCGGTTTCTTTGTCGGCAGCAAATCCAATTATTTTTACTTCACCGCCATTTTCTGAATTGTCGAGTGTGGCCAAACCTTCATCTACAACCCAAGTTACATTTTCTTTTTCGTCGGTATTCATACCCCATTGTGTACCCCATGCAACTGCTCCATCTTCTGCTTTGGCTACAACTTTTACAATCATATCAGGAGCAAAAGTCAATGTTACTTTATACCACGATTCTGTGTCGGCAACACGTTCAAAATCGGTACCTGCCGGAGTCCAAGACAATTCTGCAGTTCCATTGGTACCAACAGCTACAATACCATTGCAGGTGCCTTCCGGTACACGAACTGCGATTGTTACTTTGCCGGCACCTGGAGCTTCTATTGCCGGAGCCTCTTCTTTTTCAATAACCGGTTCTTCGGGTTCACCGGGATTTTCGGGACCTTGAGGGTTCTTTTCTTTACACCCTACCATCAACGCACCGGCCAGCAGTGCGAACGTAAAAAACTTTACAGGTTCAAAAATATGGAAAACGCACCTTTTTCGCTGCAAATTTTATAAGAAAACGCACCTTTTTGAGTGTAGAATTTATAGGAAAATGCACCTTTTTTGGCTGTAGTTGGTCAAAAAACGCGTCAAGCAGCTGAAATCTGCATCATTTTTACATAAAATGATGCAGATTTTGTGGAAATGATGCAGAAAATCGCAAAAAATATATTACCTTTGCACGCACAAAATCAGACCAAAGGTATGCATACATTCGATTATACAGATAAGCCCAAGGAGTTGTTGACGCCCGATATTGTCAATGCGCTATCGGCATTGCATGAGTTTCGGGGCAAACAGGAGGCGTGTCTTGCTGCCCAACCAGATATATTGCCGGCCTTGGTAAATATCGCCAAGATACAAAGTACCCAAGCCTCCAATAACATTGAAGGTATACACACCTCTGACGAACGTTTGAAAGCTTTGGTGATGGACAAAGCGGAACCGCGGAACCGCTCGGAAGAAGAAATTGCCGGATACAGAGAAGTGTTGTCCACCATTCACGCACATTATGAATATATTCCCATACGGCCAAACACGATATTGCAGTTGCATCGCGACCTATATGCTTTCGGCAGTCGTAACGCAGGTGGCCGTTTCAAAAATGTGGATAATGTAATTACGGAATCGGGTGCCGATGGCCAACGCCATGTGCGATTTGTGCCGGTGCCGGCGTTCCAAACGCCGGAGGCCATCGACAACTTGTGTAACGCATTTAACGCGGCCATGCAGCAGGCCGACTACGACCCTTTGCTGTTGATACCGATGTTTATTCTGGATTTTCTGTGCATACACCCGTTTAATGACGGCAATGGGCGTATGAGCCGTTTGCTGACACTGCTGTTGCTCTATCGGAGCGGTTATGCGGTCGGTAAATACATCAGCCTGGAAATGCTGATCGAAAAGAGCAAAGATACCTATTATGAGGTTTTGAAAGCCGCTTCGACCGATTGGCACAACAACCACAACAACTATCACGCCTTTGTGAGTTACTATTTGGGTGTGATACAGAAAGGCTACAGCGAATTTAACGATCGCATAGAACATTTACTGCATAGCAAATTGTCGAAATCCGAAAGGGTGAAAGCGGTGTTTGACCAACGACTCGGGGTAATCAAAAAATCGGATATCGTCGCCCTATGTCCGGACATTAGCGAAACGACTATTGAACGCACCTTGAAGGCTTTGTTGGCTACCGGTTTTATCGAAAAGGTGGGTGCCGGTCGTGCAACGGGTTATGCAAAAAAATAAATCTGTTGGCGCCTCTCCCGACTTGATATATAGGAAAACGCACCTTTTTGAGTGTATAATTTATAGGAAAATGCACCTTTTTTGGCTGTAGTTGGTCAAAAAACGCGTCAAGCGGCTGAAATCTGCATCATTTTTACATAAAATGATGCAGATTTTGTAGGAATGATGCAGAAAATATGTGGCTGAAAATAAAAAGTACAGCCTGTTTTGTTGTACAATGCGCATCCTCTAACCAAAACGCACCTTTTTCTCTACTGCTTTTATAGGAAAACGCACCATTTTCGTTACTATTTTTATAGGAAAACGTACCATTTTAGATATTAAAAAAATAGGAAAACGCACCTTTTTTGGCTGTAAAAAATATAGAAAATGCACTTTTTTGTAAAAAAAACAGCCCAAACGTGTCATAGTTTCCCAAAAAAGCCGTACCTTTGCGCCAAATTAAATAACTGTAAAATAATATGTTGTACCGCAAGATTACCAAGCGCATCGAAGAACACCTTGCTGCCAATTCGAACCGCATGCTGCTCATTACCGGCGCGCGCCAAATCGGCAAATCGTACATCGTGCGCCAAATCGGCCAAAAAATGTTCCCAAACTATATTGAAGTGAACATGGAAGAAGACCGTTTGGGCGATCGCATCTTTGAAAATGCGCGCACAACCGAAGATTTTTATATGGCACTCAGCATCGTAGCCGGCGACAAAATGAAAGACAAGGCCTCGACTTTGGTATTCATCGACGAAATCCAGACCTACGACCACCTGCTGACGCTTGTCAAGTTTTTGATGCAGGAACAGCGGTTTACATACATAGCCAGCGGTTCGCTGCTCGGCGTAACGCTGCAAAACACGCAATCGATACCGCTTGGCAGTTTGCGCATCGAATATATGTATCCGATGGATTTCGAGGAATTTTTGTATGCCGGCGGTATCGGGCGCGAGGTGGTGGACGCCATGCGACGTAACTTCAGCAAGCAACAGTCGTTGTCGCCGGCCATGCACACCAAGATGTTGAACCTATTCAAAAAGTACATGTTGGTAGGCGGCCTGCCCAAGGCGGTGGACAATTATTTGCGCAACAAAAATATCGTTGCTTTCAGAGCCGTGCAGCACGAGGTGCATACGCTCTATGGTTTCGATGCCTCGAAATACGAATCGGAACATGGTCGTAAACTGAAGATTCGGCGCATATTCGATATGATTCCATCTCGCCTCGAAAACCGCAAAAAGCGACTGATAGTCAAGGATATAGAGGATAAGTATTGGAAGCGCTACGACGATTATGTGGACGAATTCGATTATTTGTTGGCCGCCGGCATCGCTCTTGAGGTAAAGGCCATCAGCAAGCCGTCGTATCCGTTAGTCGAGAATTGTGGTAAAAATCTGCTGAAACTCTATCTGAACGATGTCGGCATATTGTCGGGCATATTGTATCAAAACAACAGCCAAGCGATATTGTCCGACCTCAAAAGCATCAATCTGGGCTCGGTGTACGAAACGGTTGTGGCGCAAGAGTTGAAGGCACACGGATATGCCCTCTACTACTACGACAACAAGAAAAATGGCGAAGTGGATTTCTTGATTGACGACGTGGACAATCTGTCGAACATCCCGATAGAAGTAAAGTCGGGCAAGGATTATACGGTGCACAGCGCGTTAAACAAGTTTTTGCAACTCGACGAATATAATATCCGGCGGGCGTATGTGCTGTCGAACGAGCCACAAGTGTACACCAAAAACGGCATTACATACCTGCCCATCTATTATGTGATGTTTTTCGAAAACAATGTTGTCCCTGCCGATGCGTTTTTGGAATAGCCAAAAATAGGAAAACGCACCTTACGGGCATGTGAAAAGTATGGAAAATGTACCATTTTTCATACTTTTTTTATAAAAAAACGCACCTTTTTCGCTGCAAATTTTATAAGAAAACGCACCTTTTTGAGTGTAGAATTTATAGGAAAACGCACTTTCTTTGGCTGTAAAAAATATGGAAAATGCACTTTTTTAACTATAAGTTCCAAATCGCCGGTTTGTTGTACATAAACATTTTGGGGAGAGCAGTTATTTTATTATAAAAAATTTCGGGGAGAGCGGCTGTTTGGGTATAAAAAATTTCGGGGAGAGCGG